>NZ_JBEPNM010000010.1:0-192034 GCF_040546285.1 Pantoea sp. UYEF8
AGTCGCTGTCGTTCTCAAAATCGGTGGAGCTGCATGATAAAGTCATCGGGCATTATCTGAACATAAAACACTATCAATAAGTTGGGACCATTACCCGTTTGCAGTGCTCTCCCGGCGGGTGCGGCTTCTGTTGCGCACAGTGTCAGTGCCGGTTGGGAGAATTTCAGTAACAACGTCGCCACCACATGGCAGCAGCCAGACGGCATCGACTTTTATCTGCCGGCGATTACCTGGCATAACCGGGCAACCTACGATCGTGAACACATTGATAAGTATAATGAAAGGCCGTGGGGTGCCGGCGGAGGGATATCCCGTTATGACCAAAAAGGTAACTGGCATGGCCTCTATGTTATGACCTTCAGGGATTCTTTTAATCAGTGGGAACCCTTTGGTGGTTATGGCTGGCTAGCGACCTGGCGGCCATTATCGGATGAAAAATTCCACTGGGGGGCCGGATATACCGCTGGTGTTACCGCCAGGCATAACTGGCAATATATTCCGCTACCGGCAATATTGCCGCTGGCGTCTGTCGGATACGGTAAGCTCGACTTTCAAATGACCTATATTCCCGGCACGCACAATAATGGCAACGTCTATTTCGCCTGGCTACGCTACCATTTCTGAAAATAAGGCAAGAACGATTAGGCTGACATGGCCATAATTGAACTTTCATTCAGAATCAGCGTTTCGCCGTCGAAGCGATGGCGTAACGCCAGGTAACTTTCGCAACCGATGATCTGTTCTACCGCCGCCGAATAAGCGTTCATTGCGCTGCGCATTTGCGTCAGATAATCGTGCGTGTCATACACCTTATCTATCCCTTCCAGCGCGTGATTCATGATTTTTCTGGCGACGTCGTTCGGGGTATCCAGCGCGGAAAGTTTGGAACGCGCGGTGCGGCGTAAATCGCGTGGGGTAAAGGCGTCGAGTCCCAGCCCACGCGGGGCGCGGATCATGCGACGTAATGCCTGATTCAGCGCACCTTTTGACAGGGGTAACTGCGGATCGCGCGGTGCCGGTACCAGCCAGGGTGAGTCAGCATCGGCGGCGCGCATCAGCGCATCGATGCACTGACGCATCAGTGGCGAAATCGGCAGGATATGTTCCCGCTGTGATTTGTTGCGGGTGCCCTGCTTCCACAGGCCGAGTGACAGATCAAATTCCGCTTTTTGCGCCTGTACAATTTCATCGGGCCGTCGTGCGCTGACCAGGCACAAGCGCAGCGCCCAGCGCGCCTGGTCAGACAAAGCCCAGTTATCCAGTCCGTGCCAGAACACCCAGATTTCAGCATCGCTCAGCTGGCGACTGCGGGGCGGCGTCGCGCGTCCGGCGACATCACGTTTTTTCATTGAGGCGATCGGAGAATGATCCAGATAGCCCTGCATCTCAGCCCAGGCGAGGAACTGTTTAGTCAGGGCAAATACCCGCCGCGCCTCTTCTTTCTTACCGTCGGCAATCAAAATGTTATACAGGCGGTTGAGCCGTAAACGGGTGATCGATTTAAGCGGCTGCGATCCGATATTCGGCAGGACATGTTTCAGCAGCGATGACACGGCAATTTCGGGGCGGCGCCGACTGACCAGCAACGATAATTTGACCCAGACTTTCATCACCTGCTCGACCGAGCCTTCATCGCCAAAGTTATCCAGCTCACCCAAAGAGGCTGCTCTGACCTGATCCAGCCAGATCAACACATGGCGGCCAACATGGGGCGAACGTAATTCTGCTACCGTCACAATGATCCTTTACCTGTTCTCTTCTGCGCTGCAAGGCGGCAAATTCTAACGTGTATCGTTGTGTGACTCCAGACCTAATAAGTCTGGAGTCACAGTGACGCGTTCTGGTGAAATCTGCGACTGCTGGCGGGGTTTTCTCCCGGTCGCTGTTTTAACAAAAATTGCCGTTAAATGTGACCACGGAACCCGCTACTCCCAGGGTAATTGGTGCTGCCAGCGCTCAACCAGCAAATCGATAAAAGCGCGTATCCGCGGTGATAAATGGCGTTTACTGGGATAGATAAGGCGAATCGGTTCGGCAGTAAAGGGATAGTCCTGAAGAATGGGGACCCGTCTTCCTTTGCGGAGGGCCTCACCGATCAGATAAGTTGGCAAATGCACAATATGATAACGCCGGGGCTCTTATTGCTTCAGAACTATCGAGATTTATCGGCCGGCTCCCTCATAGATAAAAGTGCCCTGCGGCGTTCCAAACCGCCAGCTACGCCCTTTTTCCGCGCTCAGCAGAAAGAGGGTGTCATGCTCGTTTAACGCCTGCGGCGTCTCAGGTTCCCCCCGCGAGCTGAGATATTCCGGTGAGGCACAAGTGACAATTTTCTGGGTGGCAATGGTTCGGGTCAGAATAGGTGAATCATCTCGTGGCTCGCCGATGCGCACGGCAATATCAACATATAATCTTTTTCAACAGGCTTATGGCAGGTGTTATTAGCACGATAACACAGGGTGTTAATCATTATTAAATGGCTTAGCAGCAATTATTTTATCATTCTCTTATCGGAGATTGTGGTTATCACTTTCACGGTATCGGACAGTCAAACCATCGGTGATTGATATAATTTTCGCGCTGAAACCTGCGCGGCTAAAGCAATACAAAATGCTAGCAGGCTACAGACTATTAAGTAATCGCTCAGGGCTTTTAGCAGCGGATAGTGATCCATCATAATGCTCAGCGCAAAGGGCAGCCAGTTACCCACATAGCCGGTGATATACAGCAGGTTGATAAGGTGTGTCCGCTGTTTCTGGCGGGCAACCTGATTCACAATGGTTGCCGCACCGACCAGTATCGCCCCATAAGCAAAGCCTTCTGCAATCACTGCAACCAGAACCAGGGCGGGACTGATAAGCTGCACGCTGACCAGGGCGAGTAATATCGCCGCCAGTTGAGTGCTCACCCCGATTTTTAGTGAAGAGTAATGGTGCCTTTTTCTCATCAGCCACTGGGTGATGCCCGCCGTAAGCAGGAATAGCGACAGGCAATAACTGACGATCTGCACGCTGCCGATCGCATACCCGTTGTGGGCCAGCGTCGGACCCTGTGACATCAGGGTTGATGCCATTGCCCACGAAAGAAAGATCGCCATGCAGCAGAGGTAAACATCTCTGAGAGTGAGCGGACGATGGCGGTGGAGCGTCAGGTTTTGCTGCGGCTCAGCAACCGGCTGGATTGGTTTATTCACCCATTCACGGCAACGCCAGATGGCGAAAAGGGAGAGTAAAACCAGCACCAGTAAAATAATGAACGGCGCTTTTAAACTGTAAAAATTATGCTGTACGATATTGCCGGTAATAAACGGGCCGATGGCCTGACCCAGAATTAAGGCGGCGGAGGCGATCAGCGCAGCATGATTACTGACCTCCGTTGCGAATATTTTTATCAGCGAGCGGTTAATATAGGCCATTAATATACCTGAACCTAAACCCGTTATTAATCGGGCAATCAGCAGCAGCGTAATATTATCGGCAAACATCATCAGCAGTGATGAAATCAATACGCATCCCAGTCCAGTATAAACAGGTCGGGTATAGGCTTCCGGCCGGACGTTAACTTTTGCGGTAAACAGCAGTGCGAGCAGAACACCGGCGGCGTAAACGCCAAATACTACCATGATCTGTGAGGCGCTGAACCGGTATAAGCTGATATAAACCGGATACAGCGGCGTTGGCAGACTGCTGCTGAGCATGCCTGAAAAAAAGGCCAGCGCCAGGGCCAGTCCTGCCTGTGAGGATTTTGTCGTCGGGATCATCAGTTTTGCTATCCAGGAAAGTCGTGAAACGTCGACAGAACGTTATCACAGCCCCTTCTGGATGGGATTCGATCCGCAGGCAAACCCACTGTGACCAGGATTCACAGTGGTCTTTGAAGAGGAGCGCGAAGGTTAACCGGCGGTGGTCTCAATGTGCCACGGATGCAGGGCAAGTTGCTGTTCCATGAAGTCGATAAAACAGCGGATGCGTGGGCTGAGATGCTGTCTTTTGGCGTAGATCAGATAGAGCGGCTCTCTGATCGGCGACTGGAAATCGGTCAATAGCGGCACCAGTTTTCCCTGCTTGATATCGCGGTGGATATGAAAATCAGCCAGCCGGACAATACCCTCGCCCTGAATAGCCAGATCGCGCAGTAAATCACCCTGCGACAGAGAAGCCACCGGCGTTACCGGAAAAACCCGGCTCTGACCGTCTTCAGCATAAACCCACTGGTTCCAGTGGCTTTCAAAGTTGAAATGAAAACAGCGATGTTCAATCAGATCACGCGGATGGGACGGGATGCCGTACCGGCTGAGGTATGCCGGTGAAGCACAGGTAATCCACTGGCTTTCGCCGATACGACGGGCAATACGTGATGAGCTGGCCAGCACGCCACCATAGATGGCCAGGTCCAGACCTTTGTCGAACTGATCCTGATAGAGCGGCCCGGTTTCAATATCCACTTTCAGCGCGGGATAAGCCGCAATAAAAGCAGGCAGCCAGGGCAGAATCTGGTAGCGAGCAAAGGTGGTCATGGTCCGTATCTTTAGCTGCCCGCTGATCTGATTAGGCATATCTTCGGCCAGTGAATCAGCTTCGGCCATCGCATCCACCACCGCACGGGCGCTTTTGAGATAGACATGCCCTTCTTCCGTCAGCTTTAACGCGCGCGTTCCGCGAACGAACAGCCTGACCTGCAGTCTGGCCTCCAGCCGACCAATCAGTTTACTCATCGCGGAAGGCGTTAATCCCTTAGCCCGTGCGGCAGCAGAGAAGTTGCCATATTCATAGGCCCAGATGAAAGCCAGTAGCTGATTGTAATTATCCATTCTGTTCCTGGTGAACTGTCGTGAAAATGTGGGGACGCGTGATATTACCTAAATAACCCGGTGCGAAAAGGGCTACCGCGGCGCTGACTGAATGAAACCGCCAGCGTTCACCGCCGGATCGCTTTACTGCCCGACTGACGCAGAGGCTTGTCTGTTGCAGCCAGCCCACCAATCTCTGTTGTTTTCCGGCAGCTTTCGCCGCCTGTGTTTCGCGAAGATCTTTAGTGCCTTTCCCTGCTGAACGAAAGGAACTGACGACCTGCTCTGTTCAGTCATCCGCCTGTCAGCAACCCGCAACGTACATTAAACGGCCTAATGTGAAGGAATGTAAAGTTACGCAGATCGCATATACAATGATAACTATTCTCATTATTATACGCATTTGCTTACATACCTTAACGATTCAGGGAGATTTTCTAAGTGAATGTAACTATGCATGTCCGGAAGCGCCCCATTGCGCTGCTGCTGGCGGGAATATTGAGTACCTCCGCCTCCGCCGCCAACGAGGCTGAGACAGAAAAGCTGGCTGATGACCAAACGATGCTGGTCACTGCTGAACAGGAGTTAAAGCAACAGCCGGGCGTTTCGGTGATTTCCGCGCAGGATATTGAAAAAAATCCGCCGGTCAATGACCTTTCCGACATCATTCGCAAAATGCCGGGCGTTAACCTGACCGGTAACAGCGCTAACGGGGTACGCGGTAATAATCGTCAGATCGACATTCGCGGCATGGGGCCAGAAAATACCCTGATCCTGATTGATGGCGTACCCACTACCTCGCGAAATTCAGTACGTTACAGCTGGCGTGGCGAGCGCGATTCCCGTGGCGACTCTAACTGGGTTCCGGCCGAAATGGTTGAACGTATCGAAGTGATCCGCGGTCCGGCGGCTGCCCGCTACGGCTCTGGCGCTGCGGGCGGCGTGGTCAATATTATTACTAAGCGTCCGACCAATGACTGGCACGGTTCACTGTCGCTGTTCACCAATCAGCCGGAAGATGACAAAGAAGGTGCTACCCGCCGCGCTAACTTTAACCTCAGTGGCCCGCTGGCCGGTGACGCGCTGACCATGCGGTTATATGGCAACATTAACAAAACCGACAGTGATGCATTCGATATTAACCAGTCGCAGAACGGTTCCGCTGCGGCTGGCCGCGAAGGGGTGCGCAACAAAGATATTAACGGCGTGCTGTCGTGGAAACTGACTCCGTTACAGGTGATTGATTTCAGCTACGGTTACAGTCGTCAGGGGAATATCTACGCTGGCGATACCCAATACAGCAACGGTGCCGGCAATGCCCTGATTGAATCACTGGATGGATCAGAAACCAACCGCCTCTACCGTCAGACCTACGGCATCGCCCACAACGGTATCTGGGACTGGGGACAGTCGAAGCTGACCTTCAATTATGAAAAAACCAACAATACCCGCCTGAACGAAGGGACCGCCGGCAGCGGTGAAGGACGAATTAACAGCAACACCTTTTCAACCAGTCGCTTCGAGAGTTACCGGGCCGGTGGTGAAGTCAGTTTCCCGCTGGAGCTGGTGCGGGAACAGACCGTCACGCTGGGGGCTGAGTGAAACCGCGATGAACTGAACGATCCCAACTCAATGAATGGCACCAGCGCGCCGAATGTGACCATTGGCGATGTGAGCGGCAACCCAGGTGCGCGCAACAGTAAAAACAGCGCTACCCTGAGTTCGCTCTATTTTGAAGACAACATTGCGGCTACTGACAGCACAGAAGTGATCCCCGGTCTGCGTTTTGATTATCATGATAGTTTCGGTGCAAACTGGAGCCCATCACTCAATATTTCACAGGGATTAGGCGATAACTTCACGCTAAAAGCCGGTATTGCGCGAGCGTTTAAAGCCCCTAACCTCTACCAGTCAACTGAAGGCTATTTACTGGCTACCCGCGGTAACGGTTGCCCGATAGGGGTGACGACCGGCAGCTGCTATTTGCTCGGTAATGAAAATCTTGATCCGGAAGTCAGCGTAAATAAAGAGCTGGGCATTGAGTATAGCCAGAACGGTTATATCGCAGGGCTTACCTGGTTCCGCAACGATTATAAGAACAAGATCGTCGCCGGTACCGAGCGTATTGGTTTTGCCTCTAACGGCAACAATATTCTGCAATGGTCCAACGGTGGTAAAGCCGTGGTCGAGGGGCTGGAAGGTAATATGACCATTCCGCTGGTGCGCGACACGCTGGAATGGCGTACCAACGCGACTTATATGATTGAGTCGAAGGATAAGAAGACCGGTAATCCGCTGTCGATCATCCCGGAATACACCATTAATACTATGCTCGACTGGCAGGTGACTCAGGACTTTTCAACCAACCTGAACTGGACGATGTATGGCCGCCAGAAACCGCGCGAAAATGCAGAGTCACGAACCGAAGCAAGTTCGCCGATGTCGACGCGTGAAGTCGGTGCCTATTCCGTCTTTGGGCTGAATCTCAATTACGACATCACTAAAAATCTGCGCGCCAATGCCGGTATTAACAACCTGCTGGATAAGCGTATCTACCGTGAAGCCGAAGGTGCCTCAACCTATAATGAGCCAGGCCGGGCTTATTATGCTGGCCTGACCATGTCCTTCTGATTGTGACAGGCGCTTCCGGCTGGAAGCGCTTTTTCATCATTACGGATCAACCCCTTCCGTCTTATCGCGCCTGCGCGCAGCGTTGAAATGTGAAACGGGGGATTGAGCAGGATACAGAGACGACACATCTGACCATAAAAAAGCCCGGGCAAAGAAGCCTGGGCTGAATCGACACACTATGCATCATAATCGGGGCCAGACGCAGTGAGCCAGGCCCCGATTATTAACGTACCAGATGCAGGAAATGCAGGTGTTTTTCGTACTGATCCAGAATATCGTTGATAATCTGCTCCTGCGTCCAGCTCATCACATCGTAATCCTGCCCGCCTTCCTTCAGGTATACCTCTGCACGGTAATAGCGATGCTCTTCTTTTTTCTCATCGCCTAATGCAGCAAGAGCAAAAGTTGGCTGGATATACGAGCGGAGGCGAACTTCATAAACAAAGTTGAGTTCATTTCCCAAATCCACTTCAAAATGTACCCGGTCGTCTGCACTATCATTGAGATGAGAAACGGTGCCTTGCTTGAGCAGTTCGCCGCTGACCATATGCATGGCAGGCTGAATAACTTCATTCATAAATCGTTTTACGTTTGAACGCTTGGGAAAATAGGCAATGTTCCTCAACCGGCGTTGCCAGGAAATAGGATTTCGTGAAGCCGGTGAGGCTATGGTGGTGATCTGCTTACTCTCACGTTTGTAATAATCAATTCGCAACGCTTTAAAAAGCCCGTAAATCGACGCCAGAAGAATAATCGCAAAGGGCAACGCACTGGCGATGGTGACCGTTTGCAGCGCTTTCATGCCGCCTGCCAGTAACAGCACGATGGCAACAACACCCATCATCGATGCCCAGAAAATACGCTGCCAGACCGGCGTATTATCGGTACCTCCTGACGCTAAGGTATCAACCACCATCGCGCCGGAATCAGCTGACGTCACGAAAAAGACGACAACCATGGCCATAGCAATAAACGACAGAACTGAGCTGAAGGGGAAGTGCTCAAGAAAGTTAAACAATGCGAGGGTCTGATCGGACTGTACGGTCTCTGCCAGGTCGCGAGCGCCTTTCCTCATGATCAGCCAGATAGCGCTGTTACCGAAAAACGTCATCCACAGCAATGTGAAACCGGCTGGCACAAACAATACACCGGTAACGAACTCACGGATGGTTCGTCCACGCGAAACGCGGGCAATAAACATCCCGACGAAGGGCGACCAGGCCAGCCACCAACCCCAATAAAACAGGGTCCAGCCTCCCAGCCACTTGCTGGATTTAGGCTCATAGGCATACAGATTAAAGGTCTTGTTTACTATTTCTGAAAGGTAACCGCCGGTATTCTCAACAAACGATTTCAGCAGCAGAACCGTTGGCCCCATCGCACCAACCAGAACCAGCAACAGCACCGCCAGCGTCAGATTAATTTCTGAAAGGATACGGATCCCTTTATCCAGTCCCGATACCACTGACAAGGTGGCGAGGCCGGTAATAACAACAATCAGTATCACCTGTATGGTTTGGTTAACCGGAATTCCGAAGAGATGGTTGAGTCCGGCATTGACCTGCAGGACACCATAACCCAGCGAGGTTGCTACACCGAGCACGGTACCGATAACGGCAAAAACATCCACGGCATGCCCTATCGGCCCATAAATTTTTTCGCCAATAATCGGATAGAGTGCTGAGCGCAGCGTCAGCGGCAGGCCGTGGCGATAACTGAAGAAGGCCAGTATCAATGCAACGATGGCGTAGATTGACCAGGCATGCAGCCCCCAGTGAAAGAAGGTAATGCGCAGAGCTTCCTTAGCGGCCTCAACACTCTCCGGTGTGCCTGACGGCGGTGCCATGTAGTGCATTACCGGCTCCGCCACGCCAAAGAACATCAGCCCTATGCCCATACCCGCTGAAAACAGCATGGCAAACCACGAGACATAGCTGAAATCGGGTTCAGAATGGTCGGGGCCCAGCTTGATGTCACCAAACCGCGACATGCCCAGATAGGCGACGCTCATGAGTATCAGGGCAACAGTCAGTATATAAAACCAACTGGCATTGGCGAAGATGCCGCTTTGCAGCGCGCTGAGCTGCTTGTCAGCTTGTTCAGGAAAAATTGCGGCAAAAGCAACGATAATAAATATCAGTATGGCGGAGCTGTAAAACACCGGAGGATTGATTTTACTTCGCTGAGTCTGCTCTGTTATTTTTGGTTGAGACATATAACCTCTCTGCTGGACCATTTCTGAATGTAACAGCCATTATGACAGAGCATATGAAAATTTCAGGAAACGAACGGATTTTATAGGATTTTTTTCCGCGCCTGACATAACTTCCTGACAACGTTTATTAAAATGTATTTTTATGCACACGGAATGATGGGCATTGTTCATATCGTCATGCGCCATAAAAAAAACCATGACTGATTCAGGCGTCACTGAGTAAAAGGTGAAACAATAAGAATTAAACCAGAATGGCCCTGAAGTGTTTAGCGGGGTCGTCTCAGGTCATAATCGCCACTGTATTGACACCTCGACACGCCAGAATCATCGAATGTTCGGAACCAGTCTACTTTTACCTGCTGAAACAGTGGCAAATGGCCTCACCAAACGCATCGATGAGATGATGATATTCTAATCGCTATGACGCTGAGTGACGTCATCGGAATCTGTCGCCAGGACTACCTTTCTCAGCACCCCCTTTATTCAGCTATCCACCGTCACGGGCGTTATCCCGGCCCTGTGCGTCCGGAAAAACTGACGCCGGCATTTACACGGGTTTAGGCGCAGTACGGTTTAAGTGAGGAGGCGAACCCGCTGACCTTCTATGAAATCAGAAACATTTCGATGTCCAAAAAGTATCCCGATTCATGCGCAGATGAATATCAGCTGATATAAGTCATGTCGGTGATGTTCGGACAAATTTCATACCTTTTCACATCGGTGAGAAAGTCTCCTTGCAAATCATATCGTTCTCATTAAGCTATATATAAAACATATACGTTTCATATAGGGCTTACATGGGCATCGTTAAAATTTCCGACCTGATGCATGAAAATCTGCGCATTGCCAGCCAGGCGATGAGTCGATCGATCAATGCACAGGCAGAGCACTGGCTAAAGCTGGGGATGCTGGCGGAGTTCTATCCGCAACTCACTCAACAGCAGCTTGCACAGATGCTGATTCGATTAGAACTGGAAGGCAGTTCTGATATCCGACATTTACTTCATAAAGAAAGTCTCACTTCACAAGGAGATGTGTCATGAACACCGTTAAAATTCATACTGCCGAAGAGATCGAAAAGGCACGCGCGGCCGGACACGCCGCCGCACAGGTGCTGGCGATGATTACCCCGCACGTTCGGCCCGGTATCACTACCGAAGAGCTTGATGATATCTGCCACGATTTCATTGTGAATGAGCTGAAGGTGATTCCGGCCAATATCGGCTATCACGGTTATACCCGTACCACCTGTACCTCGGTTAACCACGTGGTTTGCCACGGTATCCCTGCCAGCAAGAAGTTGAAAGATGGCGATATCGTGAATATCGATGTGGCGATCATCAAAGATGGCTGGTACGGCGATACCAGCCGGATGTATTTCGTCGGTACGCCGTCAGTACGCGCTAAACGCCTGGTTGATATTACCTATCAGTCGATGGTGGCCGGCATTAAAACGGTTCGTCCGGGCGCAACGCTGGGCGACATCGGTGCGGCGATTCAGCGTGTGGCGGAATCGGCTGGCTTCTCGGTGGTACGTGAATATTGCGGTCACGGCGTGGGCGAAATCTATCATACCGATCCGCAGGTGCTGCATTACGGTACGCCGGGAGAAGGGATGCCGCTTAAAGCCGGGATGATATTTACCATCGAGCCGATGATTAATGCCGGTAAAGCGGGCACCAGCGTGCTATCGGATGGCTGGACGGTGGTGACCAAAGATCGGTCTTTATCAGCGCAGTGGGAGCATACCGTGGCGGTGACCGAGGAGGGATTTGATTTGTTGACGCCGTGGCCCGAGGGCACTGGCGACTATGCGCCAATCTGAACCTGCAGCCTGAGGGTAATACCTCAGGCTCATTCTGACCTGATAACGCAGAGAGTGGCTATCTGCGGCCTTTAACCACTGAGGCTGCCCAGTTGAAATCACCCACTTCACTCGCCGCCAGCGAAGAAGGTTTCTTGCGGCGCAGGGGTTTTTTCTTTTCCTTTTCTGCCTGTGCTCTCTCTTTCTCAAGCTTGTTTGACATGATGAGCTGTCGCGCTTCCGTATTGAATTCTTTCTCTTTTTTACTATCAGGCTCTTTGCCGGTCCGTTGGCGATACTTCTGCACCAGCCCGTTGAACGTTTCCTCTACAGCCAGTCGTTCATCAGCGTTGAACTGATCAATCGAGATCATCTTCTTGTCGTTCATAGCATCGTGTCCAGTGGTGAATTCACCGGGCAAGTGTACCGCATCCGCGGCCGCTTCAGTGGGCTGTTTAGCATTAATCCGGCATAAGTCAGGTAATAGCTGCTGACATCGTTAACATCAGCACGATTCTCACCGAAAATGCGCGCTTTGCCCCTGTTAAAAATAAGGACATCTCTTAATATAAAACTCATCTTTATCAGGTTTAATAGCAGTGACCACGTACTGCCGGGGAGCTGAGGCTATGGCACAAGAGACCGACCGACTGTCGCAGGCTTTATTGCGACGGCATGGGATAGGCGTAAAGCAGAAACGCATCCATTTTCGCGGCAAAGATTTGCTGTTTCAGTTACATAACGCCCATTACGAGGTGTTCAATGGTAATCAATGCATTGCCACTCTCGACACCAACAACATTAATGATGCTATAAAGCAGTTTAAATTACGCAGTTTGTCGGCGGAATAAGGGTTACGCCTCCGCTCAGCCGGGCTGCTTAACCGCATCGCGGTCAGTAACAATGACCGGCCTGCGAGCTGATAATCAGTGGACATCCACCTGCTCTGCTGGCCTGGCTTGATAGATAAAAATCGGCGAAAGGGTTTCGTCATAAAGTTTCTGTTATTTCAGGCGAGGCTGATTAGAATAACCGGACATCCTTTCTGATACAGGTATCCGATGAAAATCTCTATCCACAAAGAAGATGAGCGGTTCATGAACGACTTCTTTGCTGCGCCCTGCCAGACTCTGGACGCTGATTCGCCGCAGGCCGGGCAAATCCAGCAGTCGCTGCAGTTAGCCATCCAACAAAAAAACATCGAAGCCGAAGGTGACTGGAAGCGCAGCCTGACCTTTCTGTTACTGTTTATCTTTCTCTATGCCGCACTGGGTGCCTCATTAACCCTGGATCTCAGCAGCAGCAGTGGTCATAAAAGTATTGAATATGCCCTTGAGGCGATTCCGGTATTGATCGCCTTCTCCGGCTTCTTTATGTCGATTCTGTTTGTATTTCTGACCCGCGCCAGCGCCCGTAAGCAGCGCAACTGGGAAAAAACTATTCTGGTGCTGGAAAAATATTCCATCGGCAACCTGTTTAAAGTGACACACACCCAGGGCGCAGGCACCAGTAACTATTCCGTCGCTAACCTGACCATTTCACTGGCGCTGTTTATTTGCCTCACCTGGCTGGTGATCTACAACTATCTTACCTTCACCACCAGCGGCGTGTTTGGCAGTGTGATCTCGCTGTTTATCAGTACCATGGTGTACGTCATTCTGGATATCCAGTTACTTAAGCCGTTCAGCCACGTTGCAGATAATGATGAAGCCGATAAAACGGATGCGGAGAAGGAAAAAGAGCACAAATCCGAAGAGTAATGCCTGCTCAGGCTGACTGACTACAGACTATCCGGCAGCTTTGCCGGATAGTTATTTTTACCCTTAGGGTGGCTGATTAGATCGCGACAGCTTACTCACCCTGTAAACGAAGACGTTTGATATCACGCTGCGGTGCTTCTCCAAACTCCCGGCTATATTCGCGGCTAAACTGTGAGGCACTTTCATAACCGACGCTTAACGCCGCGCTGCTGGCATCCAGATTGTGACTTAACATCTGCTGCCGGGCTTCCTGTAAGCGGAGTTTCTTCTGGTACTGTAGTGGGCTCAAGCCGGTAACAGCCCGGAAATGCTGGCGAAAGGTGGACGGACTCATGTAGGCATTCGCCGCTAATTCATCAATACAGACGGGGCGGGCAAAATTCTGCTTAAGCCAGCCCACAACTCTTGAAATATGCTGCCCGGGCGATCCGGCCGTGGCCAGATGACGGAGTTGCGGCCCATGATAACTGGCTAATAAGCGAATAATAATCTCCTGCAGGATCAGAGGCGCCAGCTGGCCCGCCAACGCTGGCTCATCAGTGAGTTTGATCAGACGACATAACGCATCAGTCAGCGCCTCGTCGAGCGAATCAACAGAAAGCGGATTAAACGGGATGTCTCTGACAGGTTTACCTGGTGTCATCAAGGCAGCCGTCTGAACCACTGTCTGCGGATCGAGCGTCAGCATCAGCCCGAGAAACGGTTGCTCAGGACTTGCCTGAGTGACATGGGATACCACCGGCAGATCGATAGTCGTGAGCAACGATTCACCGGCACCATAGTGAGTAGATTTACCCGCCAGCATAATAGTTTTTGAGCCCTGCACCACCACTCCCAGTCCCATCTGATAAATGCAATGCACTGGCGAGGTCGGAATACTGCGGCGATGTAGGGTGAGGCCTTCGATTGCAGTTGAGAAATCGCCATCATTTTGGGCAATTCTCTTAATCAGGTCAGCTAGAGACACTGGTTGTGAAAGTGAGTTTTGTGCCACGTAAATGCCCTTTATTCGCTGCAGCAGTACAGGTAAGCAAAGATAAGACTAACCCAGCCTCGCAGCAACCCATTTGCTTTATTCAAGCCACAGAAATCATTTCGTGCAAACATTTCAGCAGATCTGGCAAGCACATCAGAGTCTGAAAGGCGAATAATCAGTATCTGCCCATTGTTAATAAATGAGAGGACAAATGGCTGATTTATTTGAAAGCTACAATATTAAAGATATCACTTTGCGTAACCGGATTGTCGCATCGCCCATGTGTCAGTATCAGGCTAAGAAAGGTCTGGTTAATGACTGGCACCGGTCACATTATGCAATGCTGGCCCGCGGCGGCGTTGGCCTGCTGATTGTGGAAGCGACGGCCGTTACCCCGGAAGGACGTATCACACCGGGCGATCTGGGCCTGTGGAATGATGACCAAATCGAAGGGTTTTCCGCTATTGCTACTGCAATCCGGCAAGCGGGCGCGGTTGCCGGGATACAGCTTGGCCATGCGGGCAGAAAGGCGGGATGTACGCCGCCGTGGCAAGGGGGTGCGCCGCTGGATCGACAGGATCCCCAGGCCTGGACGCCGGTTGCGGCCAGTGCCATTCCTTACCTGCCTGACAGTGACTATATTCCTGATGAAATGTCATTGGCTGACATCCGCCAAACGATAAATGCTTTCAGAGATGCTGCCCTTCGCGCTGTAACGGCCGGATTCGAGTGGCTCGAATTACATTTTGCACACGGTTTCCTGGCGCAGTCGTTCCTTTCGGCGAAGACTAACCGTCGTCAGGATCAGTACGGTGGCTCCCTGCAAAATCGCGCCCGCTTTATGCTGGAAGTGGTAGAAGCGGTGAAAACTGTCTGGCCAGTTGCTCTGCCGCTTACTGTCCGGCTGGGCGTTGTTGAGTTTGATACCTGTGCAGAAAACCATTTTGGTGAATCTCTTGAAGTGATTCGCTGGCTGAAAGAGGCGGGCGTTGATTTGATTGACGTCAGTCTGGCGCTCTCCACCCCCGATGAGCAAATTCCATGGGCACCTGACTTTATGGTTCCTTACGCAGAACGGATACGCAGTGAAACAGGTATCGCCGTTTCGTCCAGCTGGATGATCAGCCGCGCTACTCAGGCCAGCCATTTTATTCAGGAGGGAAAACTAGACCTGGTATTTTTTGCCCGCCGACTGCTAAGTAACCCTCATTGGGTCTTTGAGGCCGCTCGTGAACTAAAACTCACTGCACCGGAATCAGTTTTACCTGAGCCTTACGCTTACTGGTTAAAGGAGTGGGCAGAATAAGTGATTGCCGCTAAACCTGGTTATAACCAGGAAGTGACAGCGCAAAACACCTGCTCTTTAAACTGCGCCAGCCAATGTGCCCTGTTTAATCTGAAGAAGAGGAAATTCCATGACTGACAATATTAAAGATAAAGTTATCGTTATCACCGGTGCGTCAAGTGGCATGGGTGAAGCTGCCGCGCGTCACCTTGCGCAAAAAGGGGCTCGGGTGGTACTGGCTGCCCGTCGGTCTGATCGCATCGATGCTGTAGCGAATGAAATTAATGAGCTCGGCGGATCGGCGATAGCGATGGCCACCGACGTCACTCTTGAAGATGATGTTAAGGCTCTGGTTGATGCCGCCGTTAAGCAATGGGGCCGTATTGATGTGCTGATTAATAATGCCGGTGTAATGCCTCTATCTACGCTTGATCAGGCTAAGGTCAGTGAATGGAATCAGATGATTGATGTTAACCTTCGCGGTGTTTTACATGGCATTGCGGCCGCGTTGCCTTATATGAAAGCGCAAAAATCGGGTCAGATTATCAATACCGCTTCTGTCGCCGCCCATCTGGTGTTTCCGGCATCGGCAGTTTACTCGGCGACTAAATATGCCGTTCGTGCGCTGACTGAAGGATTACGTAAAGAAGCCAGTGAGTATAACGTCAGAGCAACCCTCATCTCTCCGGGCGCTGTTTCAACAGAGCTGCTTGACCATATCAGCGACAAAGACGTCCAGTCGGCAAATCAGGCCTACGTGGGTAAAGTCGGCATTCCCGCCGAGACTTTTGCCCGAATGGTCGCATTTGCGATAAACGAGCCTGAAGATGTCGGCGTGAACGAAATTATATTTCGGCCCACCGCTCAGGACCTGTAAGCAGCGGAGCGGGCAAGTCAGGTATGATTTCGCCCGCAGTTGATGTGCTGAATAAATAACATTGAGCGGCCTGTTGTACTGCTGAAATGATGTCAGCACTGAAGCTGAAGTTTGAGTTACTGAATCGACTAAAAGTATGTTGTAACTATGAGCACTAACCATTTGAACCCATTCACTGCCCTTTCCTTCAGTGGTGCTTGTCTGTGACCTACTATGCGAGCTGCCTACCCAAAACTTACGGCCTGCCCACAGGCAGACCGTATTGCCGTTACCAGCCGGTTTTCTGCATATCAATCACAAAGCGATATTTCACATCGCTGGTCAGCATACGCGCGAAGGCGGTTTCAACCTCTTCGCCGGTAATCATCTCGACGTCAGCGGTAATATTGTGCTGACCACAGAAATCGAGCATCTCCTGCGTCTCTTTAATGCTGCCAATCGAGGTGCCGCTGATGCTAAGCCGACGAAATACCATCGGTGTGACGTTCGGTGAGGGATGCGGTTGATCGGGAATGCCGACCAGCACCAGCTGACCATTGGTTTTTAACGTCGCCAGATACGGATCAAGATCGTGCGGAGCCGCAACACAATCCAGAATGATATCCAGTGAAGTCTGGCACTCTGCCATCTGCGCGGCATCACGTGAAACGACGACCTGGCTGGCGCCAAGACGACGCGCATCAGCTCCTTTCTCAGGCGAAGTGGTAAATAAAGTGACCTCTGCGCCCAGCGCGCTGGCCAGTTTAACCGCCATATGCCCTAACCCACCCAGACCGACCACGCCAACCCGATCGCCGGCTTTGACATTGAAATGACGCAGCGGCGACCAGACGGTAACGCCGGCGCAAAGTAACGGAGCCACCGCGTTCAATGCCAGGTTATCGGGCACCGAAACCACAAAATTCTGGTCAGCGATCACCTGTCCGGCATAACCGCCAAAGGTAGACGCGCCGGTATATTTATCGATGCCGTTATATGTCGGCGTGAAGCCCGCCTCACAATACTGCTCTTCCTGCTGCTGACAAAAATGACATTGCCCGCAGGCGTCAACCATCACACCAACCCCGACAGTCTGCCCCATCGCAAACTGTGTCACATTGTCACCCACTGCGGCTACCCGACCGACAATTTCATGGCCAGCAACTAATGGATAGCGGCTGACGCCCCATTCGTTGCGTGCCATGTGCAGGTCTGAGTGACAAACGCCACAGTAAAGTACCTCAATCATGACGTCGTACGGCTGTAAATCGCGAATCTCAACCTGCCCTGCTCGTAACGGCTGGCTGGCCTGTGATGCAACCAGTGCATTAATTTTCATCTGTCGCCTCCTGGTGGCTTATAGCGCTAAAGAAAGCGGCACACTATAGACACAAGGTTACCATTTTGGTAGTAGTTACCCTTTGGTAACCATGCTAATGGAGAAAGGTTATGCCGGTCTGGGTTGATGGAAAACTCTGCTTTTATGCCGATTCACCGCCGCGCCGCCTGCTGGAATTGTTTGCGGTAAAATGGAGCACCATGGTGCTGCACGCGCTTTATCACTGGCCAGAAAACCGTGCCAGGACGGGTGAACTGGAACGCAGCCTGCAGGGTATTTCGAAGAAGATGCTGATTCAGACGCTGCGGGAACTGGAGCAACGAGGGCTGGTTTCACGTCAGGTATATCAGGTGGTACCGCCAAAGGTCGAATATAGCCTGACTGCGCTGGGTCATCGGTTCGCGGAACCGATTGAACAGATGTATCAGTGGGGACTGGAAAATCAGGCAGCGCTGGATGAGATGGAGCGCCATGCGCGAGAAAGTCAGGATACCGCAGGGTAACGATATCGCCGCTACCCTGCCGTTAGTGCAAAGAATCACGACCAGATGCCACGCGTTGATTCTTCGCACTGATGAGAATCAGTCGAAGGGGAATTCGCGAGCCAGTACCCGGGAAATGACGTTCAGCGCGCCTTCGTCATTGTTGCTCTGGGTCTGATAGCGTGCGACGGCAGCCACCGAATCAACCGCATTCGCCATTGAAAAACTGAAGCAGGCCTGTCGCAACATCTCAATGTCGTTAGCGCTGTCACCAATCGCCAGCACTTCGCAATCGCTGATGCCCCATTTTTCCTGCAGCAGCGCAATGCCGTGCGCCTTGTGACAGCCGGGAATAATCAGGTCGATAAAACCAAAGCCACTCGAAACCGGATGCATGATGTTCTCCAGTTCGCCCAGCTGGTTGTGCAGCCGTTGCAGCAGCGCATCCACATCTTCATGCGCCAGGTTAAGGGAGAATTTGAAAATGGTGTCGTCGATGTCATATAAATCATCACGCTTTTCCAGCCGGTGATAATGATTCGCCAGCATCGCCAGCACCTCATCCGAGGCGGATGAATGCACATAGGCACCGTTACGGCCGCAGACCACTACTGCAATATCCGGTTCGTGCGCCAGGATATCGAGGATCTGATGGACTTTTTCTTTGGCTAATTCGCCACAAAAAATCTCTTCGTTGCAGTCAGAGACCCACGCCCCGTTTTCCGCCACAAAGGCAATTTCATCTTTAATGTCGGGAAAATAGCGCTGCAACTGGTAATACTGATTCCCGCTTGCGACCACAAAGCGGATCCCCTTCTGCTTCAGCAATGCATACTGACGTGAGAACCGCTGGACATTGTACTGCTTGTTGTCATCCAGAAAGGTGCCATCCATATCCACCGCAATCATCTTAACCGCCATCTTGCCTGCCCCTATACCTGCGCCGTCGTATCCTTTCGGCTGATTGAATTGATTCATAAAGCTTACTCGCTGTGTGGATTATTGAGAATGCTGATAGTGAGTTTGTTAACGGCTTTCAGAGCGTTCCGGTTTGGAACATGTGTTACAGCGCACGTTTTTAATGGTTACAAGGATGTTAATCTCAGCCGTAATTTACGAATGAAGGTTAAATAATTTTCACTCGTAACTCAACCCTGACAAGTTAAGGAGCATGAGATGACGGTTAATTCCCGGGCTACCCCTCTGCCTGCTGACGTAAAAGCAGCGATTCGCCAGATGAAACAGCAGTTGCGCAGCCAGATTGGTGATGTGGAAGCGCTGTTCCGCCAGGTGTGTGACAAAATTGAAGCGGCAATTGCCGACGCTAAGGCTGATGAGCAGCGAACAGGCAGTGCCTGGCCCATGGTGGAGATGCAGACTCTGGCCAGAGGCGAGGTTTCAGATGAAACCCGGGCGCAGATCAAACGACGCGGCTGCGTGATCATCAAACAGCATTTTGCCCGCGAGCAGGCTCTGGCGTGGGATAAGTCGATGCTTGATTACCTCGAGCTGAACCACTTCGACCAGCAGTATCGCGGTCCTGGCGACAATTTTTTTGGCAGCCTGGAAGCATCCCGGCCAGAAATCTATCCGATTTACTGGTCGCAGGCGCAGATGCAGGCGCGTCAGAGTGATGCGATGATCCAGGCGCAATCCTTCCTCAATCGCCTGTGGACCTTCGATTCGCAGGGACAGCAGTGGTTTGATCCGGATGTCAGCGTGATCTATCCCGACCGTATCCGTCGCCGGCTGCCGGGCACCACCTCAAAAGGGCTGGGTGCGCATACTGATTCCGGCGCGCTTGAACGCTGGCTGCTGCCCGCTTATCAGCAGGTCTTTGCCAGACTGTTCAGCGGTGATTTCGCTGCATACGATCCGTGGGATGCCGCGCATCGTACTGAAGTGGATGAATATGACGTGCCAGATACCACCAAATGCTCGGTGTTCCGCACCTTCCAGGGCTGGACCGCCCTGTCAGATATGATTCCGGGCCAGGGTCTGCTGCATGTGGTGCCGGTACCAGAAGCGATGGCTTATGTGCTGCTGCGTCCGCTGTTATCCGATGTCCCGGAAGATGAGCTGTGCGGCGTAGAGCCAGGCCGGGTTTTGCCGATCAATGAGAAATGGCACCCACACCTGATTGCCGGACTCAGTTCCATCCCCGCTTTAGAGGCGGGCGATTCCGTCTGGTGGCATTGCGATGTGATTCACGCGGTGGCGCCGGTTGAGAATCAACGGGGCTGGGGCAATGTGATGTACATCCCGGCCGCGCCGATGTGCGACAAGAATCGGGCTTATGCCCGGCAGGTTGCCGAGGCGCTGGAATAGGGTCGTTCGCCCGCTGATTTTCCGCCTGAAGATTACGAAGCGAACTGGCAGCAGCGCTTCACGCTGGCCGATCTGAATCAGAATGGCCGCCGGGCGCTGGATTTAGCCTGATTTATCACCGCGTCGGCTCCGGCGCGGTCCTTTCCCTGTTAAACTGCGGCGATTATTATTCTGCGAAGCGGGCTTATGAATCCACGTCATCATCAGATTATTCAACTGGTTAATACCCGGGGCACCATCGCTGTCAGCGAACTGGCGCAGCTAACGGGCGTCTCAGAAGTCACGGTGCGTCAGGATCTGACCCTGCTGGAACGCGATCGCTTATTGCGGCGGATCCACGGCTCTGCGCTGGCGATCGACAGTGACAATGTGGGAACCCGGATGAATACCCGCTACCCGATTAAACAGGCGCTGGCCGATCGTGCCGCCAGCCTGGTGAAGGCGGGCGAGTCGGTGTTTATTGAAGGTGGCAGTACAAATGCTTTGCTGGCGCGCGCGCTGGCGGACCGCAGTGATATCACCCTGATTACCGTCAGTCACTACATCGCCCAATTACTGCGCGATGCCGCCTGCGAAGTGATAGTGCTGGGCGGCCTGCTACAAAAAAGCAGTGAGTCGATGGTCGGTCCGCTGACCCGTTACTGTATTCAGCAGACGCATTTTCATAAGGCGTTTGTTGGGGTCGATGGCTGGCACCCGGAAAGCGGCTTTACCGGTCGTAATATGCTGCGCTGCGATGTGGTTGATGCGGTGCTGGCAAAAGGTGTTGAAAGCTATGCACTGACCGACAGCTCGAAATTTGGTCAGATTCAGCCCTATCCGCTGTCGCCGGGTTACCAGGTCCGTCAGGTCATTACCGACGATCAGCTTGATGCCGCCATCCTGTTGCAACTGCAGGAGCAGCAGATTGAGGTGATTCAGGTCAGCACGGGCTAAGCCCTACGCCGCAGGGCAGTCAGCAACCGAATCACGCAGTATCAGGCTGCCGTTAAACGGCGGCCGCGGTCGCCACTCACCGCCATCCAGCATGGTGACCAGCCGGCCAATGGTTTCGTTGATCATTTCGGTGACCGGCAGTTTGATGCTCGACAGCGAAGGCGTGATGTAGGGTGCCAGCGGAATATCATCAAAACCCAGCACCGACACCTGCTGCGGAACGGCAATACCGCATTCGGTCAGCCGCTTGATGGCACCGATCGCCATCTCATCGTTGCTGGCAACAATCGCAGTAAACCCCACCTTGCGCGCCAGCAGGCTATCGACCGCCGCCATGCCGCTCTGTGCTGTCCACTTCCCTTGCACGATCCGCTGCGGATCAAGCGCAATCTTCGCATCTTTCAGCGCGGCCTGATAACCCGACAAGCGTTCCATACCGGTCGGTGAATCCAGCGATCCGGTTATAAAGGCGATCTCACGATGTCCACGGGCCAGCAACTGGCTGACAGCATCGGCGCTGGTGGCGTGCTGGTCGATGTAAATGCAGTAGCTGTCGTTAACGCGCAGGCGGCGATTGATCACCAGGATCGGCTGGCGATGCTGGGAGATGATGGCATCAAGCGCATCGATAGAGAGAAAGCGCGGATAGATAATAATCCCGTCACAGCGCAGATCGAGCAGGAACTGGATCGCCGCCCGCTCCTGCTCCGCAGTATGCTTGCCGTCGGCCAGAATAAGCTGACGCCCCTGCTGCTCCATCATCCGCGCCGAGTGGGCCATCAGTTCAGTGAAGTAACTGCCGCTGTAGAGCGTGTTGGTAATCACCAGGCCAATCGTCTGGCTGGATTTGGTCGCCAGGTTACGCGCCAGTAGATTCGGCCGGTAGTCGGTTTCAGCTATCGCCTGCAGTACCCGTTCGCGCTTCTCCTGCCCGACATAACCGTTGCCGGACAACACCCGCGACACCGTGGCTTTTGAAACGCCTGCCCGCGCGGCTACTTCCTGAATCGTTGCCATTTCACTGCTCCTTCACTGCGTCGGTTTCCAGTCTACCTAAGCCTCTCATTATTGGAAATATTTTCACCGGCACGCCGCCGCTTTTCATCCACCCGCGTGGTGACATCCATCACAAAACCGAAAATTGAGTATTTTTAGCGCTTGTCGCATCCAATAAAGATCTTCATGATTTTGTGAAACCGGTTTCCTATTCGCCGCTTAGTCAGGGCATAAAACATAACACTGACCGATTACCCTACAGAGAAGATCCATCATGCCCAGAAACTATGCCGAGGTTTCACGCGCTATCGTCGACGCGTTAGGTGGCCTCACCAATATTGACGCGCTCACCCACTGCATGACTCGCCTGCGCTTTGTGGTTAAAGATCAGACGCAGGTCGATCTTGTGCGATTAAAAGCCATTGATGGCGTGATGGGCGTGGTGCACAACGACAGCCAGTGCCAGGTGATTATTGGCAACAATGTGTCACAGGCTTATCAGGCGGTATTGCAGCTGGGTTCGCCTGGCGGTGCCTCTGCGCCGGTGAAGCGTAAGCTGACCTTAAAAGGGATTGGCGCAGGGATTCTCGATGCGCTGGTGGGCACCATGTCACCGTTAATTCCGGCCATTATCGGCGGATCGATGGTCAAACTGCTGGCGATGATCCTCGACATGGCTGGAGTCTTTGAAAAAGGCTCATCAACCCTGGTGATCCTGAATGTGATTGGCGACGGGGCGTTCTTCTTCCTGCCGGTGATGGTGGCGGCGTCGGCGGCGCTGAAATTTAAAACCAACATGTCGCTGGCGATTGCCATTGCCGGGGTGCTGGTGCACCCCAATTTCATCGAGCTGATGGCTAAAGCGGCGCAGGGCCAGCCGGTAGAATTTGCCTTCATTCCGGTCACCGCGGTGAAATATACCTACACGGTTATTCCGGCGCTGGTGATGACCTGGATCCTGTCGCACATTGAACGCGGCGTCGATCGCATCACCCCGGCGGTGACAAAAAACTTCCTTAAACCGATGCTGATTGTGCTGATTGCTGCACCGATCGCCATCGTCCTGATCGGGCCGATTGGTATCTGGATCGGCAGCGGGATTTCGGCGCTGGTGTATACCGTTCACGGCTATCTCGGCTGGCTGTCGGTGGCAATTATGGGTGCCATCTGGCCGCTGCTGGTGATGACCGGAATGCACCGGGTGTTTACGCCGACCATCATCCAGACCATTGCTGAAACCGGCAAAGAGGGAATGGTGATGCCGTCCGAAATCGGTGCCAACCTGTCACTGGGTGGCTCGTCGCTGGCGGTGGCGTTCAAAACCAAAAACCGTGAACTGCGTCAGACCGCGCTGGCCGCGGCGGCGTCGGCGATTATCGCTGGCATTTCAGAACCGGCGCTGTATGGCGTGGCGGTCCGGCTGAAACGTCCGCTGATCGCCTGTTTAATCAGCGGCTTTATCTGTGGCGCAGTAGCCGGTATTGGCGGCCTGGCCAGCCATTCGATGGCCTCGCCCGGCCTGTTTACCAGCGTACAATTTTTTGATCCCGCTAATCCGATGACTATCGTCTGGGTCGCGGCGGTGATGGTGCTGTCGGTCGTGCTGTCATTTGTGCTGACGCTGATTTTAGGTTTCGAGGACATTCCTGAAACCGAGCCGGCCACAGCGGCTGCACCAGCACCGGCTGCGGTGACCGAGCGAACCAACGCGATTAACGCCAACTAACGGGCAATGCTGACCCGAAACAGAGGATTTCATGTCTGAATCAAGATTCCCGCAAGGATTTTTATGGGGCGGCGCGTTAGCCGCCAATCAGGCTGAGGGGGGCTATCGTGAAGGCGGAAAGGGCTTAACCACCGTTGACATGATCCCCCACGGTCCGCACCGGATGCCGGTAAAGTTAGGCCTGGAGCAGCGCTTCACCCTGCGTGACGATGAGTTTTACCCCAGCCACGACGCAATTGATTTCTATCATCGCTATCCGGAAGACATCGCACTGATGGCGGAAATGGGATTCAGCGTATTTCGTACCTCCATTGCGTGGAGCCGTCTCTATCCGAATGGGGATGAACTGACGCCTAATCCGCAGGGGATCGCCTTTTACCGCGCGGTGTTTGAAGAGTGCCGGAAATACAATATCGAACCGCTGGTAACGCTCTGCCACTTTGATGTACCGATGCATCTGGTTACTGAATATGGCTCATGGCGCAACCGCAAGATGATCGACTTTTTTGCCCGCTATGCTCGCAGCTGCTTTGAAGCGTTTGACGGTCTGGTGAAGTACTGGCTGACCTTTAATGAGATCAATATTCTGCTGCACAGTCCGTTCTCCGGCGCCGGGCTGGTGTTTGAAGAAGGTGAAAATCATGAGCAGGTTAAGTATCAGGCAGCCCATCATGAGCTGGTGGCAAGCGCGCTGGTGACCAGAATCGCCCATGAAATAAATCCGGCTAATCAGGTCGGTTGCATGCTGGCAGGCGGCAACTTCTATCCGTGGTCAAGCAAACCGGAAGATGTCTGGGCGGCGCTGGAAAAAGACCGGGAAAACCTGTTCTTCATTGATGTGCAGGCGCGCGGGTACTATCCCGCCTACGCGGCCCGCCTGTTTCGTGAAAAAGGAGTCAGCCTGCAGATTGATGACGGCGATGCGGAGATCCTGAAAAACAGCGTCGATTTTGTTTCGTTCAGCTACTACGCCTCGCGTTGCGCGTCGGCGGAGATGAACGAACTTAACAGCAGCGCCGCCAACGTGGTGAAATCTCTGACCAACCCGCATCTGACGCGCAGTGAATGGGGCTGGGGCATTGACCCTCTTGGCTTACGCATCACCATGAATATGATGTATGACCGCTACCAGAAGCCGCTGTTTCTGGTCGAAAATGGTCTGGGCGCACGCGATACCTTCAATGATGCCGGTGAGATTGAAGATGATTACCGCATCAGCTATCTGCGTGAACATATCCGGGCGATGGGCGATGCGATTGCCGACGGTGTGCCGGTGATGGGTTACACCAGTTGGGGCTGCATCGATCTGGTTGCCGCCTCGACCGGCGAAATGAGTAAACGTTACGGATTTGTTTATGTCGATCGTGACGATCTGGGCAACGGCACGCTGGCGCGCAGCCGGAAAAAATCGTTCTGGTGGTATAAAAAAGTCATCGCCAGCAATGGTGAAGATCTGGAGTGACGCTGTCACCTTGTATCGACAGAAAAGGCTATTATGGTCAGCCGACCCGCAGCAACAAGCGGGCTGCTGGTTGAGCTGGCCTGCGGCCTGCCGTTGTATTCAGCTAACAATTATCGTATAACAAACGTCTCCGAGGGGTGTCCTGTAATGGGCTGAGATGGCGCAAGCCGAACCCTTTGAACCTGATCTGGGTCATGCCAGCGAAGGGACGGGTCGGCAGCGTTTCTGCACCATCTTCTGCGTTTTTGCCTGTTCTTCATCGTATGCCCGGATCTCCTTATGTTAACGAACCGTTAATGGGGATCCTATGTCACTTGCACTTTTCGAGACCGGCTTTTATGGCCGCCTGCGTCAACAGGCTGGCGATCACTGGCACGCCTACGTGTCGCACGATTTTGTGCAGCAACTCGGTCAGGGTCAGTTGCCTCCCGCCGCTTTTCGTCATTACCTCACCCAGGATTATCTGTTCCTGCTGCACTTTGCCCGCGCCTATGGACTGCTGGTCAGTAAACTGCAGGACCCGGCAGCACTGCGCGCGGCTACGGCTTCTCTCAACGCCATCGTCAATGAACTGCCGCTGCATGTGGCTTACTGCCAGCAGTGGGGAATCAGCGAAGCTGCGCTGGCCCGCCAGGCCGAAGCCGTTGAAACAATCAACTACACCCGTTACGTGCTGGATGTCGGCCACAGCGGAGATGCACTTGAATTGATGACCGCGTTAATGCCATGCGTTGCCGGCTATGCTGAAATCGGCCTGACGCTGTTACATCATCCCGCGACGGTGCTCGCAGACAATCCTTACGCCGACTGGATCCGCAATTACGGCGATGCCGATTATCTGGCCGGCGTCAGCGCCGCGCTGAATCTGTTTGAAACCCTGGCCCACCAGCGCGCCGGGGCTGAACGATTCGATCAGCTGGCGACGATATTTACCACCGCCACCCGACTGGAATCTGCCTTCTGGCAGATGGGCCTCGACCCGCAACTGACGTCATCCCAATGAGCCGTTCAACACTGTTATCACCGCCGGGCATCTCTGTCCGTCAGCTCAGGCTGGATTTTGGATCGCATCGGCTATTCGACTCACTCAACCTGGAGATCCCTGCGGCGGCCTGCACTGCGCTGCTGGGTGCCAGCGGCGTCGGGAAAAGTAGCCTGATGCGGGTCATTGCTGGCCTGACGCCGCCGACTTCCGGGCAGATCAGCGGCAGTGATGGCCTGCCGCTGGCCGGTCGGATCGCCTGGATGGGCCAGCAGGATTTGCTCTATCCGTGGCTGAACGTGGAGCAGAATGTTTGCCTCGCCAGCCGTCTGCATGGCGAAAAACCGGACCGCGACTGGGCGCATCATCTGCTGGCACGGGTCGGTCTGACTCGCTACGCAACGGCGCGGCCCGCCACGCTATCTGGCGGCATGCGGCAGCGGGCTGCGCTGGCGCGCACCTTATATGCACGAAAGCCGATCGTCCTGATGGACGAGCCCTTTTCCGCGCTCGACGCGCTGACCCGCAGCCAGATTCAGACCCTCGCCGCCGGGGTGCTGGCGCAGCATACCGTGTTGCTGATTACCCACGACGCGGCGGAAGCCTGCCGACTCAGCCATCATATGCGGGTGCTTACCGGCTCAGGCATTGAACCCTGCCCGCCATTAGCGGGTCAGCCGCCGCGCGCGCCTGATGATGCTGGCGTGATGCGCAGCCAGGCCGCTTTGCTGCAACAGCTGGCTAAGGTGGCGCTATGAAACACCTCAGCCGCTTTGCCCCGCTGTGGCGTGGTATCACTCTGTTCTGCGGCCTGATTGCGCTGTGGTGGCTGGTGACGTTGCTGCCGGTGCCGGCGTTTTTGCTGCCTTCGCCAGCAGCGGTCGCGCAGGCGTTATGGACCAGTAAGAGCTGGCTCGGCTATCACAGCCTGATTACCTTCACTGAAATTCTGAGCGGTATGATGATTGGCGTGGCGCTGGGTTGCCTGCTGGCGCTCGGCATGACTTTTTCGTCGCGTCTGCAGCGCTGGATGATGCCGCTGGTGCTCACCAGTCAGGCGATCCCGGTATTTGCGCTGGCACCGCTGTTAGTACTGTGGTTTGGCTTCGGCATGAGCGCCAAAGTGGCGATGGCGGTACTGGTGATTTTCTTCCCGGTGACCTCGGCATTTTACGATGGCCTGCGCCGCGTCAGTCCGGGTTATCTCGATCTGGCTCGCACGCTGGGTGCCTCGCACGGATCGCAACTGCGTCATGTCCGGTTGCTGGCCGCCCTGCCGGCGCTCGGCTCTGGTCTGCGAATGGCGGCGGCCGTGGCACCGATTGGCGCGATTATTGGCGAATGGGTCGGTTCGGCCGAAGGGCTGGGTTACGTAATGCTTAATGCCAACGCCCGGATGCAGAGTGATATCTGTTTTGCCGCGCTGTTTATTCTGGTGCTGATGACGCTGGCGCTGTGGCTGGCCGTCGATGCCCTGCTTCGCCGCCTGATCGACTGGGCGCCGGAGAGTTCCTCATGACCTCTACCCTGCGAGAAAACTGATGCTTAAACCTTTTCTGTCGACGCTGATCATCAGCGCCGCACTCACCAGCCCGCTTCATGCAGCAGAAAAACTGACGCTGATGCTCGACTGGTATATCAACCCAGACCATGCGCCGATTATGGTGGCGCAGCAAATCGGCGCATTTAAAGCGGAAGGACTGGATGTCACCCTGGTTCCACCGTCCGACCCGGCGCTACCTCCACGGCTGGTGGCGGCGAAGCAGGCAGATTTAGCCATTACCTATCAACCGCAGCTGCATTTCTTTGCTGACCAGGGATTACCGCTGATGCGGGTCGGCACCCTGATAAACACACCGCTGAATACCCTGATTACGCTGGATAAGACGGTAAAAAAACCGGCAGACTTAAAGGGTAAACGGATCGGCTATTCGGTCAGCGGGATTGAGCAGGCCACGCTGGAGGCGATGCTGCAGCATGACGGGGTGAAGGCCAGCGAGGTGAAGCTGATTAACGTCAATTTCCAGCTGACCAGTGCCCTGCTGACCGGCCAGGTGGATGCGGTAATTGGCGGCTATCGGAATATTGAAGCGCTGGAAATCAGGCTGCAGGGTAAAGTTCCGGTGGTGTTTAAGGTCGAGGATTATGGCGTGCCGGCCTATGACGAGCTGATTATTGTCGCTAACCGCGATGAAGCGCACGCAGAGAAAATCAAAAAGTTCATGCGGGCGCTTAAACGCGGCAACGCGGAATTGCAGGCTCATCCTGAAGCCAGCTGGCAGACTTTTGCCGCCCGGCATCCTGAACTGAATACGCCGCTGAACCATCAGGCGTGGCAGGCTTCGCTGCCGCTGTTTGCTGCCGATCCGGCGAAGCTGGACCGTGCCCGTTATCAGGCCTATGAGCAGTTTTTGTTTGATAACCGGCTGATTAAAAAGATTACACCGGTTGAGCGTTACGCTATCGACGGGCAGTGATCGGCTAAGCCCGCAGCGATTGCTGCGGGCTTAGTATCACAACGGTTTCTGATAGAGCCAGTGTTCGATGTCGCTGGCAGGCAGTGGTTTAGAGAAGAAGTAGCCCTGAATTTGATCGCATCCGTACTCTTTCAGTAATGACAGCGTCGCCTCGGTCTCCACCCCTTCCGCCAGCACGGTATAATTCAGCTCTTTCAGCATCTGAATAATCCGTTTAACGATAATTTTTGATGAGTCATCTTCAGCCATACGGGATATCAGCGACATGTCGATTTTGATCACGTCCAGCGGGATATCCTGCAGATAGCTGATGTTGCTGTAGCCGGTACCAAAATCGTCGAGCGAAATAACAAACCCGTGCGATTTCAGCGCTTCCAGACCGCGGATAGCGACGTTGCTCTCGGTGATCAGCTCATTTTCCAGACACTCAATGCCAATCACCGAAGCTGGCAGTTGTGCCGCCTGCAGTTTCGCCAGCAGCGAATCGGCAAACTCCACTTTAGAGAAGTCCCGCTCACTGACGTTAATCGACACCGGAATCAGGCTGTACTCGCGGTTCCAGCGCGCGAGTTGCTCGATAAGATGATCGATGACCCAGTTAGTCAGGTCGGAGATCAGATTGGTTTTGCCGGCTAAAGGGACAAACTCAGACGGGAACAGCTCGCCACGTTCGGCATGATGCCAGCGAATCAGCGCCTCCAGCCCGACAGTTTTACCGGTTTTAAGGCAGACTTTCGGCTGATACGCCAGATAGAGGCCTTCATCCTTTTTCAGCGCCTGCGCCAGATCGTTCATGATCATAAAGTCGTCGGTACGGCGGGTGTCGTAACTTTCATCAAAAGACATCGCGCTGATGTTTTCATCTATCGCTTCATGCAGCGCGCTGACCGCCTGACGGACCATCTCATTGGCGTTAATCTGGCCGGGCACGAACCCGGTTTCGCCGGTAAAGATATCCAGATCGAGGGTAATGTTTTCCGACAGATCGGCTTTCATTCCCTGCAGCACGTCGATCATATTGTGTGCCGTATAGCGGCCCGACCACGGCTGAATCAGCGCAAAACGACCGGGGGCAAAGGAATAAAGCGTATCCCCGGCGGGCAGGTTGAGTCGGGCGGCTACCTGCTCAGCCATCTGCCGCAGCAGTTTTTCCATCGGCGCAATGCCGACGGTGCGGGAGAGTTCATAAGCGCGTGGAATATCGATGCAGTCGATCAGAATCAGGCGGAAACGGCTGTGCGGCGCAGTAACCGACAGCTGCTGGATATCACGAATTAACCGTGGGCGATTGGGCAGATGGGTAATCACATCGGCGAAACCGGCATTGTTCCACGCATCCAGAAACGACGTGACCAGTCTGGCCAGCAACTTCAGGGTGTCGAGTTTTTCTGAGCAAAAAGTGTGTGGCTGGGTGTCGGTCACGCAGAGTGTGCCCAGTACGGCACCGTCGAGATTCTCCAGAGACACACCCGCATAAAAGCGAATATGCGGTTCGCCTTCGACAAACGGGTGCACGGCAAAGCGTGGATCCAGCAGCGTATCAACCACCACCAGCTGCCCCTCACCATCAATGACGTGGCGGCACAGGGATTCATCGCGGGTCGACTGCTTAAGATCGAAGTTACGTGACGCCTTAATATATTGATTGTGGTCGTCAATAATCGAAATAAAACTGCCCGAGATCCCTAACACCTGGCTGGCAAGATGAACAAACTTCTCCAGCACTTCATCCCTGGCTTCATCAGGCGTCAGAAGTGCTTTAATCGCATTGAGACGTTTTTCGTCACTGCCATTTTGTTCGTTATGCACTGAAATCTCCCCTCTACAGGCGCAAAAACTGAAAATAATTTAGTTTAATAAGACTTAATTAGCGCCCAAATTTCAGATAAGTAGCGACACTGGCTGACATTAATTTCAGCGTGAAACAGTGTCGCATGATATCTGATCGCTGTCGAAATCATTTACGTCTTTCCTTTACTTGTGCAACATCGGCGATTCGGGGCGGAAGCCCAGCCCAATCAGCCGGCCAAAGATAAATCGCAGAAACGGAAGGCGGCGGATGATTGACGGAATTTTGCTGCCGCGAGTGGATTTTCGTCTGGCTTTGTTGCTGCTCATTTTGATTTGCAGGAACTGCGTGGCAACCGTCGGGAATTGACGGCGCTGCTGAACCTTTTCCAGATCGCCGAGGCTCAGCTCACCGGCCAGCAAAGGTGCCGTGAGAAGGTTGGCGGTCGCTACCGCATCCTGAATCGCCAGATTGACCCCGACCCCGCCAATCGGCGACATCGCATGGGCAGCATCACCGATACACAACACGCCCGGTTTCGCCCATTTATCCAGCCGGTCGATGCGTATCGACAGCAGCCTGAACTGCTCCCAGCTGCTGATTTCGTCCAGACGCTGCGCGCCAAACGGCGAGACGGCGGCCACCTGCGCAATGAAGGCCTTAAGCCCTGCCGCTTTCTGCGCCTCGAATTCGCCTTTCGGGATCGTCAGGCCGCACTGCCAGTAGTCACCCCGGTCAATCACGATGAAGTTTTGCCGCGGTCCTTTGTGGCCCATGCCTGAGACCGGATCGTCTGGCTGTTTGCTCAGCCGGAACCAGATGACATCACGCGCTACGCCGAAAGTCTGGCTGGTGAGGTTGGCTCGCGCCCGGACCTGCGAGTGACGGCCATCTGCGCCAATCACCACTTTGCAGCGGATATGGAGTCGCTGGTCGCCGCGGCTGGCAATCACGCCGCTGACGCTGTCGTTATCGTAGAGAAAGTCCTCAAACGCCGTCGATTGCAGCAGCGTGAAGCCCGGATAGCGGGCGCTTTGACCGGCGAGGAAATTAAGGAAGTCCCACTGTGGCATAAAGGCAATAAACCGGCACTGCACCGGCAGCCGCGAAAAATCTGCCATGGTGATGCTCTGACCGGCGATCTCCGCTTCCAGTTTTTCCGCGCGCTGGTGCGGCAGTTTCAGCAATCCGTCCAGCAGACCAAGCTGATGCATGATCTCCAGCGTGGAGGGATGAATAGTATCGCCGCGAAAATCGTGCAGAAAATCGCCGTGCTTTTCAATGACGACCACCCGCAGGCCAGACCGGGCGAACAGATATCCCAGCATCAGTCCGGCTGGGCCGCCGCCGACAATACAACAGTCTGCGGCGAGAATTTCAGTGGAATGTGGCTGCATCTCAGCTCCCTCTGGCACCAGTATTGCTATGATTAGTGAGTCATTCGTGGCGCGTTGGCCGTCAGCCCTCAACGATTCAGCTGTCAGGCTACGCACTCATCGCGATTAATTCTAACTGAAAACGACGCAGGACCCGCTGTAGGTCGACCGTCGCTGGAGATCATCATGATTAACGTTGTCCGCAGTGCCCTGGTCATTTCGCTGCTGTTAAGCCCACTGGCCCAGGCAGACTCCGCTTACGAAACGCTGCAATTTGCTCTGAGAGAGCAGCAGATCACCAACGATCTCCGTGAAAAATGCCAGCTGCCGCCGTCGCTGTCGGATGAAGCGCTGCGCCAGACCTTTCTGAACGATAAAAACGATAAAGCGCCCTTGATTGCAGCGGCGCAGGCGCTCAAAAATAACGATAACTCAGCCTACCGCGAACGGATGGCGCAAGTGGTATGTCCACCGCAGGCGGGCTAATCATCAAACCCGAAGAGTTGAGATATTCATTGATCTGAGGTTTTGCTTTACGGACATCCCTCAGTACACTGTGTGGCCTGGTCCGATTCAAACAAGAACTCTCCCGCATGAATGAAGAAACACCGCAAACGGTGTATGTTCCCCGCACGCTGGCTGCTCGCAGCCGGATGTTCCGCGCTCTACTCTATCGCGATAAAACCCCGCTGGCGGTGCTGTTCTGTGCTGCACTGGTCGGTACGCTGGTGGGCCTGGCTGGCGTGGCGTTTGCCCGCGCCGTTGAGGCGATCCAGCAGTGGCGTGCCGTCACAATTTCTCCGGCGTTGATTCAGGGCTGGCCGCTTTATGCTGCTGCGTTTGCTGTCTCTGCCCTGCTGGCAATGGTTGGCTATCTGCTGGTGAAGCGGTTCGCGCCTGAAGCAGGTGGCTCAGGGATCCCTGAAATCGAAGGGGCACTGGAAGAACTCAGGCCGGTGCGCTGGTGGCGGGTGATTCCGGTTAAGTTTTTTGGCGGCATGGGCACGCTCGGCGCCGGTATGGTGCTGGGACGGGAAGGCCCTACCGTTCAGTTGGGCGGAAATATTGGTCGTATGGTGATTGATATCATCGGCTTACGCAGCAACGAGTCGCGCCATACGCTGCTGGCGACCGGGGCGGCCGCCGGGCTGGCTGCGGCATTCAACGCGCCGCTGGCTGGCATTCTGTTCATTATTGAAGAGATGCGTCCTCAGTTCCGTTACAACCTGATTTCCATAAAAGCGGTGTTCACCGGGGTGATCATGGCGAGTATTGTTTATCGCTGTTTCAACGGTGAGCAGGCGGTAATCTCGGTCGGCAAACTGGCTAATGCGCCGGTTCAGACGCTGTGGCTCTATCTGGTGCTGGGGATGATCATCGGCCTGGTGGGCGTATTATTCAACCGCCTGATATTCCTGACCCAGGATCTGTTTGCCCGTCTGTATGCCGGTAAAACGGCTCGTGTAGTGCTGACAGGCGCTCTGCTCGGCGGCGGATGTGGGGTGATGTCGCTGTTGTTTGCACCTGGCGCGGGCGGCGGGTCAGAACTGATACCGCAGGCGGTACACGGGATGTTCCCTCTCGCCCTGCTGCTGCTGATCTTTATCGTCCGGCTGATAACCACCCTGCTTTGCTTCGGCTCCGGTGCGCCCGGTGGCATATTTGCGCCGATGCTGGCACTCGGCACGCTGCTCGGTACCGCATTTGGCGTGGCAATGACGCAGGTTTTTCCACTCTACCAACTCGATCCGGGCACCTTCGCTATCGCCGGTATGGGCGCGCTGTTTGCTGCATCGGTGCGTGCGCCACTGACCGGCATTGTACTGGTGCTGGAGATGACCGATAACTATCAGCTGATCCTGCCCATGATTATCACCTGTCTCGGTGCCACGCTGCTGGCCCAGTTTCTGGGCGGCAAACCGCTTTATTCCTCGATTCTGGCCCGAACGCTGGCTCGTCAGCAACAGGTTACCCGCCCGCAACAAGGCGGATAACCTGACCCGCTATTTCCCGTCAAAAAAGTCGCTGGGCAACTGGCCCGGCGCTTTATCGATGACCGCGTCGTTATCCGCGCCCTCATTTTTCATGTAAGTCACCTGAGCAAATTCAGGAATAATCACATAGGGATAGGCGGGGCCTTCATCGCGGAAGCGATGCATATCCTCGATAAAATCGTTCTGGTAGCAAATCGTCTTCTCCGGATGCTGGCCTTCACCGGCAATCCACTGCGGGAAGAAAATGGTGCCGTGGACGATCTTACGTGACAGATCAAATAGCAGGCTGACGCAGGTTCCGGTGGGTTCGTGCCAGTCGACCTTATAAATTCCCGGTGCAAACTGAACCGCATTCATTTTCTGGTTAGTGACCCAGCGTCCTCCTACCAGCCCCTGATGAATGCGATAATCGCAGGTGGTTTCATTGCGCGCATACCATTCATATTTCCAGCCATTATCGTAGGTATAGACAAAATGTGTGCCGACAAACTGTGATAAATCGTTGGATATATCGTTAACAGATTCAGTGGTCATATTAGTCCTTTACATCATCAGGTATTTAGAAAATAACAGGAAAGAAACGGGCATAAGTCATAAAACAGGCTGTCCGGACCGGAGTAATTAATATGGACCAGGAATTTTTTTTTGCCATTCGAAACCGATAAAAGCGTAAAAATACAGTTGTCAGATTATTTCTTCACACACACTCTGCAATGCGCAATACATTTACAACCTCTTGTTTTTTAAGAGTTGTGTAATATTTTTACTGTTAACAGCGATATTACATTGCTGACCATATTCGCCACCTCACTACATAATTAATCATTATAAATCATGGAGATAAAAATATAATTTGCATTAATCCTGATTGCGACCAGACTTTTTTATGCTTTTTCCATAACGGGCTCCGCCATATTTTTTTACTCTGATGCAGCTGCCTTTGCTGTCCGTTCAACCTGACTTCAGGATACGTTTCTATGGATTTGCTTCATGAACTTTTCCGACTCTCGCCTGAACTGGCTCTGTTTCTTTCTCTCGCGATAGGGACCTGGATTGGTAAATTCAAACTGGGTGCGTTCCAGCTTGGCGGTGTCGCAGGCGCGCTGCTGATTGCCGTCATTATTAGTCAGGTCGGCGTTACAATTGACAGCGGAATTAAAAACGTGCTGTTCGCAGTATTTATTTATGCAGTTGGTTTTGAAAGCGGACCTAAATTTTTCTCCTCGCTGGGGCGGCGCACGTTGCGCGAGATCGCCCTGGCGCTGATTCTGGTGGTTACTTCGCTGGCAACGCTGTTGGTGATGGCGCGGCTGTTCTCGCTGGATAAGGGAATAGCGGCCGGGATCGCCGCGGGTGCGCTGACCCAGTCGGCGATAATCGGTACCGCCAGCGCGGCGATCGCCAAACTCAACCTTGATCCCGCCCAATTACAGCAAATGCAGGGGAACGTCGCCGTTGGTTACGCCGTGACCTACATTTTTGGTTCACTCGGCGCCATCATCATCTGCGTCAATATCCTGCCTAAAATCATGGGCCGTTCGATTCGTGAAGATGCGATTAAAGCTGAGCTGGAGCAGATGCGGGGCGCGCCGGTGCTGGCGCCAGGACAGCAACCCGCGCTGCCGGGTCTGGTCGGGCGGGTGTTTCTGGCCGGACCGGCGGCCGGTAAACGCGTTGCCGAAGTTGAAGCCGGTGCCGATCCGCATTTCCCGGTCACCGTCGAGCGGCTTAAACGTGACGACAAAGTGATCGCCGTCACCCCGGAGATGCAGCTTAACGAAAACGATGCGCTGCTGCTGGTTGGTCGTCGTAAGGGCATCATCGCGCTGGCCACATCACTCGGTAAGGAACTTGATGCTGCGGAAGGGCCGGAAATGACGATGCAGACCACCGAGGTGCTGCTAACCAACCCGGCGCTGGTCGGTAAGCGCATTGATGCGCTCCGTAAGGAAATTTCAGGTGACGTGCGTCATGGCATTTACATCGCCACCCTGAAGCGTGGCGATCTGCCGGTGCCCGTCACCGATGACACGGTCATTCAGCACAATGATGTGGTCACCCTGTACGGCAGTGAGCAGGATATCCAGCGAGCGGCCGCGCTGGCCGGTCCGGTGCTGATTAAAAGCCTGAAAACCGACCTGATGTTTCACGGCCTCGGCCTCTCCTTCGGTTTGCTGATCGGCCTGCTGGTGCTGCGTATCGGTTCCGTCCCACTGACGCTTGGCAGCGGCGGTGGCGCGCTGCTTTCCGGCCTGCTGTTCGGCTGGTATCAGGCCCGTAAACCGCTGAGTGGAAACATGCCGCTAGCAGCCTCCGGCCTGCTGCGCGATCTGGGACTGGCCGGCTTTGTCGCCGTGGTCGGTCTGCAGTCGGGATTGCAGGCCGTCGAAACGGTGCGCCAGAACGGTCTCTCTATTTTCCTGATCGGCATCGTCGTCACCGTGGTCCCTTTAATGCTGACCTTGCTGATTGGACGTTACCTGTTGCGTTACGACAACACCGCTATTTTTGCGGGCGCCCTGTCTGGCACCCGCAGTGCGAACCCTGCCTTTGGGGAAATCCTCGACAAAGCAGGTAATGCCATCCCGACCGCACCGTTCGCGGTGACCTACGGTCTGGCCAATGTATTTCTTACCCTACTGGGCCCGCTGATTGTCGCGCTGGTCTGATAGCGACCTGCTAATCGATGCGTCCTTATCCGGAGAACTATTCCTATGTCGAATCCTTACGAAAAATACGCCGCGCTGAGTCCGTTTGAACTGAAAGATGCGCTGATTACGCTGGCTTCAGGCAAACCAGACCGCATGATGCTAAATGCCGGACGCGGCAATCCCAATTTTCTCGCCACCCTGCCGCGCCGTGCCTTCTGGCGGCTGGGACTGTTTGCCACTGAAGAAGCCGAGCTTTCATATTCCTACCTGCCGCACGGTATCGGTGGTCTGCCGCGCATTGAAGGGATTGAGGCACGTTTTGACGCCTTTCTCTCCCGTGAGCATCAGCAGCCTGGCGTCGCCTTTTTATCGCGCGCGGTGAGCTATGTTCGCGATCAGTTGGGCCTTTCGGCCTCGGCATTTTTACATGAGATGGTAGAAGGGATCCTTGGCGCCAACTATCCGGTTCCGCCACGCATGCTCCATCTGAGCGAGAAAATCACCCGTGAATACATTGTTAAAGAGATGATTGGCGGCCTGATATCGGCAGAAGATGTTGACCTGTTTGCGGTGGAGGGCGGCACGGCGGCAATGACCTATCTGTTTAACACCTTACGCACCAACGGCCTGGTGACCGCCGGTGACAAAGTGGCAATGGGCGCGCCAATTTTTACCCCGTACATCGAAATTCCCCATCTGGAGGATTACCGGCTTGAAAGCGTGATGATTAACGCTTCTCCCGAGGAAAACTGGCAGTATCCGGACCACGAACTGGATAAGCTGCTCGATCCGGCGGTTAAGATCTTTTTCTGCGTCAATCCGAGTAATCCGGCATCGGTAAAAATGGACCAGCGTTCGCTGGACAAGATGGTCAAAATTATCGAGCAGCGGCCCGATTTGATTATTCTGACCGACGATGTTTACGGCACCTTTGCGCACGATTTCAAATCGCTGTTTGCGACCTGCCCGAAGAACACCATTCTGGTCTACTCCTTTTCAAAATATTTTGGTGCTACCGGCTGGCGGCTGGGGGTGATCGCTACCCATCAGCAAAATATTCTGGAGCAGCAGCTGAGTGACCTGAGTGCGGAAGAGAAGCAGCGTCTTGAGCTGCGTTATGGCTCACTAACGCCAGACGTGCCGGGCCTGAGCTTCCTCGATCGCGTGGTCGCGGATAGCCGCAGCGTAGCGCTTAATCATACGGCGGGCCTCTCTACGCCCCAGCAGGTACAGATGGTGCTGTTCAGCCTGTTTGCCCTGATGGATGGCGAAAATGGCTATAAGTCTGCCGTCTCAGAGATCATTCGCCGTCGTCAGGCGGTGCTTTATCGTGAACTCGGCATTCCTCATCATGAAACTGAAGAGGCGGTTGACTACTATACCCTGCTGGATCTGGGGGCGATTTCGCGTCAGGTGTACGGCGATGAGTTTGCTAACTGGGTCAACGCTACCCTTAATCCCACCGACCTGCTGTTCCGTATTGCGGAAGAGACCGGCATCGTGATGTTGCCCGGCACCGGATTCGGCACACAAAAACCTGCGGGCCGGATCTCACTGGCTAACCTCAACGAATATGAGTATGCGGCCATTGGTAAAGCCTTGCGGCAAATGATGGAGCATTATCATGACGAGTTCATTGCGCGCGGCAAAGATCAGCCCAGCGCGTAGTGACTGGACGGAGTAATGTCTGACGGTCTGGCACCGCGCAGAGTGCCAGACCATTCGCCTCAGGCTCTGGCCGCTTTCGCTGCTGCCACCAGCCCATCCAGCCAGTCCTGATGACCATTGATCATCGGATTCGGTTTGGTGACCGCCAGCTCGCGAGCCGGTTGTCCGTTTTGCGTCTCCTGAGTCAGGATGCGTACCCGGTTACCCGGCAGAGCCTCAATCAGCCAGGCATGCAGAACATCAAGGCGATCGGCGGCACCCGCTTCACCCGCCCAACCGTGCCAGGTCAGGCGTGCGGCCTCGCCTTCTGTCGGGGCAATACACTCTGTCACCTGAGCCTCAACCGGGAAGCCAAAGGTCTCGAAATAGAAGCGTACTCCCTGCTCCAGTACCGGACCTTTGTTGTCGTGAAAGCGCGCATTGGCTGAGTTAGCGTAATAGTCAGACCAGCGTGCGGGTTCACTCAACAAGCGCCAGATTTCCTGCACCGTCAGGTCGGCGACAATCACTTCATTTGAGCAAAAATTATCGGTATAGCCCGGTACAAAACCTTCCGGCCAGTTAATCGCGTTCATTTTCATTTTATCCTGCCTTATCTGATTAAGTGGTACATCACGCCTGTGCAGCGAACAGGGGCAGTATCATGCCGCTGCTGAAATAACGCCAATCGCAATATTTTATCCGTGATATCATTCCAGCTAATATCAAATCCACATTGTCTGCTGGTCAGCTGCGAGAATAAAATGAGCACTCTTCACAACGTGGACTTGAATCTGTTGAAGACGCTGGACGCCTTACTGGATGAGCGCAGCGTTACCCGGGCTGCCGAGCGCTTATCGCTGACCCAGCCTGCGGTGAGCGGCATGTTAACCCGGCTACGTGAGAGTTTTGACGATCCGCTGTTTACCCGGGCGCAGCGCGGTATCGTGCCGACTTTGCGGGCGCTTGAACTGGCTGCACCGGTTAAAGCGATACTGGCAGAAGTGGAGGGGTTGCTGCAGCCACAACAGTTTGATCCGTTGACGGCCGATATGACGTTGCACATCGCCGCGACAGATTATGCGTTGCGCGCGGTGATCGTCCCGTTTATGGCCCGGTTACGGCGTGAGGCTCCAGGCATTCGGGTGGCGGTGGTCCCGGTCAATAATGAAACCTTGCAGGATCAGTTTGAACGTGGAGCGGTCGATTTAGCCTTGCTGACGCCGGACACTACGCCGCAGGAGTTGCATACCCGCCGCTTATTTGATGAGGAGTATGTCTGTTTGCTGCGCGACGATCATCCGCTGATCAGCACCGGACCGCTGACGCTGGATGCTTTTTGTGCGCTGGAGCATGCCCTGGTTTCCTATCCTGGCGGTAATTTCAGCGGTGTGACAGATACGGCGCTGGCAGCACTGGGCCGCAGCCGCCGGGTCACTCTGTCAATATGCAGCTTCCTGGTGTTGCCCGAGATCCTGCGCCTGAGTGATTTAATCAGTGTGGTACCACGTCGTCTGGCGATTGCTGGCGCGGGCCTGACTCAACTTCCGCCGCCGCTGACCATACCGGGCTTTACCAAAACACTGGCCTGGCATGAACGAACCCACCGGCATAAAGGTCATCAATGGTTGCGTCAGTTGTTAATCACCATTGCTGATGAGACGACAAATCCTGTTACATCTCTACCCTGACTGGGTTACCTGAGCGAGCCGGCTGCGCATTTTTTGTCCCTCCGCGCAGCCGCTGGCAAGAATAAGCGAATGGATAATGCAAACTACAGGCAAGGCGTTTTATATCTGGAAGTCAGATAAGAAAATTTGCACAGCATTATTCTGCTTTCAGCGGATTGATATTATTCAGAGATAGGTTAGAGGGAATATATAGCAGGAGTGAAAATCAATAGATATCAGCGTAACCAAAGAATAAACCACAGCGCATTAACTTTTAATATTGGTTATAACAGGCCCCGGCAAAATGCCGGGGCTGATGGTTAAAAAGTCCGCATCAGCGACTTTCTATTCGGACTTACGTCCACCACCATGGCTGTTTTGGCCACCTTTCTTACCGGCTTCTGAAGCCTTTTCACGGTCATTAGCGAAGTTACCGCCGCTGTTTTGTCCGCCTTTTTTACCTGCTTCAGATGCTTTTTCACGATCTTCTGCGAAGTTACCGGAACCACCACGATGTTCGGCCATAATTTCCTCCTGAACATATTGTCATTTGATTAATGGCAACCAGCATAATTCTATTACGCCAGCCGTTTTCGTGTTGCAGTGATAAGTCTAGCCGGGCCTTTTCGGGCTGCAAGTCTATTACAACCTTCTGGTCCTGATTTATATTTAGCCGAAGCGAGACAGCGCCATGAATAAGCAAAACGGTAAACGGGAAAAATTTATTGAGGCTAAGCACTTACCCAGGGCGATCAATTATCGCCCCCTCGCCTGGCGATTAACATTTTTTTACTTTTGATTAAAAAGTTAAATGCCATGTAAAACGCAGCGGCCTGATGTTCAGCGGTTGGCTTAGTCTTGCAGCGCGCAGCCCGGCTGCGGCATCAGCCTGTTAACCCGCTGATCATCAGTCTCAACCCACCTGACAAGATGAAGATAAACGCCGTTCTGAGGCGCTTTCCCCGCCAGGCAACAGCGCCCGGGCGCGTTAAACGTCTCGCTAAATGTCTCGTTAAGCGCTATGACCGATTCCGATACTTCATCTCAACAAGCTTTGGCTCTGAGGTATGGCAGCGATAAGAAGCTTCAGCTGAGTACACGCCTGGAGAAACGATCGTGAGCAAAGGATTGATGTCAGCGGAATGGCCTTGTTTTGAGGTGGACTGGGTTGCCGGACTGATTGGTTAGGGGGTGCGATTACCGGGCTGGTTCTTTGGGTTGGCGGTTTGATTAGTTAGCTGCGGGACTGCCGGGCTGATTCCTGGGATTCGGCGGTTTGATTAGTTAGATGCAGGATTACAAGCCGGGTGCTGAAGAGTGGCGGATTTCTTATGTAGCGGGTGGGATTGCCTGGCGGGAGCTGTGGATTTGCCGGTTGATTTGTAAGTTGGTGATATTGCCGGGCGGTTGCCCTGGAGTGGAAGGTTGTTGGGTTGCTGGGTTGTTGGGTTGTTGGGTTGTTGGATTGTTGGATTGCCGGGTTGCTGGCTTGGTTAGCCGTATTAAGCAAAATTTTTTCCTCTCTTGCTGATCCTTTCTGTGCCTATCCCTTTCTGTGCCTGATGGTAATCCAGCAAAAATGTCGCCTGGCCAGCTACTTCCACCCTGCGCGCAATGATAAAAGCCCTGACTGAGATAGCCAGGGCTTTTAAGTTACTACCGATTTAACATTTACCATTAAGGAACTTAATTGAGATTTACTGCTTCGGTACTGCTATTTATGAACAGGTCCTGCGGATAATAATGAACACCAGAAGTCACTCATTATCATTAGCGGTTTTCACCACCTGATAGTCTTTTATGAGACAAAGACAGGTCAGGCCCGGATAAACCTGCACACCCCCATCGCGATATATACTCTTTGATGCGTTGCCTTACTTTCATTACGACGTTTAAACCGCAATCGTATCCTGTCGTAACGTAAACGTTCAGAACTACGAGGCCTTACATCATCGCGAATACTTTTTACTGCAATAACATCAACTTACTAAAAATGCTTTACTGACTACAGGTTACTGCTTTGTTACTAACGATACTCCATTCAACAGTGCTATTAATACATAACTCAATTTAACAGGAGTGCTTACTAATTTAACTCAAACTTCAACTTCATATTACTTTATCAGTGACGTCTTGTTTGCCGCTGATGTGTCTTACTTTACGGTTTTAAATTTCAAAGTCAACACTGTTTTTAAAAACATGTTTATATCTTCAGTAGCTTAGCAATAGCGTTAATAATCATTCTCAGGCAGGATGAGAACCCCCGCTGTTTTATTATCACTACGACTAAAAATAGAATTCTAATCTATTTATACTGAATAATTAGCCTGGTGATTATATCATTATTGCCCCCCCTGCCTTCGGGTACGAACCGTCGAGACATTCTCCGTTCAGGGACTGCGCGCTTAGCCATTCTGGTGCTCAGCGAAGTGCACAGAGCACTGTACAATAAGCGACCTGTGAGACACGAAAAAAGGCACCTTATCGGTGCCTTTTAGCGGTCCATCTTTAGTAATACAATCAGCGAATTAGTTCGACAGCTGGGTCATCAGCAGTTTAGCTGTCTCAACCGAGGAACCTGGGTTCTGACCGGTAATCAGCAGACCATCCTGCACCGCATAAGATTGCCAGTCATCACCGCGAGAGTAAATGCCGCCATTCTGTTTCAGCACATCTTCCACCAGGAACGGCACCACGTTGGTCAGGCCAACGCCCTCTTCTTCAGTGTTAGTAAAGCCGGTCACTTTCTTACCTTTTACCAGTGGTTCGCCATCGGCGCTTTTGACATCGCGCAGTACGCCCGGCGCATGACAGACCAGCGCTACCGGTTTACCCGCCTGCAGAGTCTGTTCAATCAATGCAATTGAGTTTTTGTCGTTGGCCAGATCCCACAGCGGACCGTGACCGCCAGGATAGAAAACAGCGTCAAACGCATCCTGCGAAACTGAATCGAGGCGGACGGTAGCAGCCAGTACTGCCTGAGTCTCTTTGTCGCCATGGAAGCGACGTGTCTGTTCAGTTTGTGAACCAGGCTCATCACTTTTTGGGTCGAGCGGCGGCTGACCGCCTTTTGGTGATGCCAGCGTGACCTCAACGCCGGCATCGGTAAAAGCGTAATAAGGGGCGGCAAACTCCTCCAGCCAGAAACCAGTTTTCTTGCCGGTGTTGCCGAGTTCATCATGCGAGGTGAGTACCATTAAAATTTTCATATTTGCTCCGTCTCTGTGTATCGGTTCAGGCTAAAATTTAGGGTTCGGAACCGGCCGCTGTTCAGCCGTATTCTCTGTTGACCGGACCATCATTACCTGGCTGGACATATTTCTGAAATTTATTTCTTCAATTTCAGCTATTCACATAGCATTATAGCTCAATGAAATACGATCTGAATTTACTGCCTGTCCTGCTGGTGATGATGGAGGAGCGCAACGTCACCCGCGCTGCGGAGCGGCTCGGGATTACCCAGCCGGCGCTTTCCAATGCGTTAAACCGGCTGCGGGAAACGCTCAACGATCCGCTATTTATTCGCGAGCGCTATGGTATGCGCCCAACGCCAATGGCGGAACAGCTGGCCGAAGTGGTTGCGGCTTCGCTGGGCGCTATTGATAAAGTTATCCTCGGTCAGCAGGATTTTGACCCACGCCACGCTACCCGGCTCTTTACACTGGCCCCCAACAGCTACGTTGAATTCGTCATGATGCCGACCATCGTGGCACGCCTGCGCACCACCGCCCCGGGCATTCGCCTGCGACTGACGCCGTTTGGCAATGACATTGCCGAAACCGGGGTGATCTCCGGTAACACGGACATGGTGTTGGGTCGTATCGTTGAGCCGCCGGATAATCTGGTGGTACAGCATCTGATGGATGAAGGACTGGCATGCGTAGTCCGGGCCGATCATCCTGAGGTTACTGACGAGCTGAGCGCGGAACAGTATGAGCAACTCCGGCATGTCAATGTACTGCCGCCCGGCCGGATGCGAGCCGGTTTATACCAGGCACTGGAACAGCGCGGACTACGCCGCCAGGTCGCGGTTTCAGTGACGCATTTTCTGGCGGTGCCGGAGATGATTGTGGTAACCGATTACTGCGCGACGCTGCCCCGGCTGATCTGTCAGCAACTGGCAAAAGATCCGCGGCTTAAGGTACTGCCTGCCCCGGTCGATCTGGGCACTTTTCCGGTTGAGATGGGCTGGCACGCACGTTATCGCGACGATCCGGCTCACCGCTGGTTGCGCAGCCTGATGATTGAAGTGGCGCAGACGCTCTCATCCGGCCAGCCATTTAGTTAGCGCGATCATCATTAGCGCACTAATTGTCACTATTGATATGGTAACTATGGTTATCATTATTCCCATCGGAGGCAACAACCTCCTCACAACCAACAGGAATATGACCATGAAAATCATTAAAGCTACTTCAATCGCTGCGCTTGCCGCTCTTTCGCTGATTTCATTCAGCAGCTTTGTACAGAGCGTCTCTGTCACCTCTTCTACGCTGGATGGCGCAGAAGCGAAAATCGCCGCACAGGCTCAGGAACAGGGCGCGCAGTACAAAATTACCGAAGCGAACACCAACAATCGTGTTCACATGACCGCTGAACTGTATAAATAACGGATGGTCGCAAACGGATTTGCCAGAAACGGCTGCCCACTGGGCAGCCTTTTTTGTGTCTGCTCAGGCAAGGCGGGTGTCAGAGGTTGAGCCGCCGCGCCACCAGAGAATGAATGCGCAGAGTGCAATGGCACCCAGTACGTAAAATGCGATGCTGTAGGAGTAACGAGCGGCGATGGCGCCAGTCAGGGCCGGGCTGAGTGAAGCGCCTGTTCCCTGCATCAGCATAATCACGCCCTGGCCGGCGTTGACATGGCCGGTACCGCGTAACAACGAAACAATATAGCCCGGCACCGCCACGCCCAGTATTCCGGCGGCAATGCCGTCCAGTATCTGCACCGGTATCACAAATATCGGTTCGGAGTAGCTGGCGGCCAGCAGCGCGCGCAGCGGCAAAATCAACAGCGCCGCCATAATCAGTGGGCGATAACCGACTGTCCCAATCCGCTTTGATACCCATAGCGCAACCGGAATCATCACCAGTTGTGATATCACCACCGTTGCCGCCGCATACAGACCGGGACTGACCGCCGCCTTAGTACCCGAAGACGCGACACGCATGCTGAGCATCGGCAATAACGCGGCATTAGCCAGATGAAACAGCAGCAGAGTAATCCCGGCGATCAACAGCGCGGGTTGCCGCACCAGCATCCATAAACCCTGAGCCGGAGACGCTTGTTGATGCTTTTCAAAACCACGCGCCACCTGATGATCGATCTCATCGCCACGGATCGCCAGCGTAGCGACGGCGGCAAATATCGCCATCATTGTCATCAGAATAAACACCGCAGCCATTCCCCAGTACCAGGCCGAATAGCCAGCCAGCAGCGCAGCAACGGTATTACCGCCATGGTTAAAGGCTTCGTTACGGCCCATCTGCCGGTTAAACCCTGCCTGACCGCTTAGTCCCAGAGTGATACCGGCTACCGTAGGGCCGATAAACGCCGCAGCAATGCCCGCCACGATTTGCGATACCATGACGGTCCAGCTCTGATCGCTGTACCACAGCAGCAGCGTGGCGAGCGTAATGACCAGACATCCCAGCAGCACGATTGTTTTTTTATACCGGCTGGCATCCGCTGCAATCCCGGCAGGCAACGTGGCCAGCAGCCCGGCAATGCCGCCGCAGGTCATCACCAGCCCGATTTCGTCGGGCCGCCAGTGCCGCCCGGTCAGAAAGATACCCAAAAACGGGCCGAGGCCGTCACGTACGTCGGCCAGAAAAAAACTCATCAGACAGAGAGCGGTGAGAGAACGCTGAGACATAAAATTTCCCTGAAAGCGAAGTCACGCGTTTGCGCTTCGTTTAAAACAGGAATTATGGTTTAGCGCCAGAAAAGTTACGGCGAGTTAAAGTAACAAAATAAAAAAGGCCAGCCGTATACCACGTTACGGATGGCCCTGAGAAGAGCTGGCACAGGCCAGCTACGCTTTAGCTAAGCGGCTTATTTATCGTTGCCGAAACCCTGTTTAATCAACGCGGGCAGCACGTTCGGGAAGTAGATGTTTTTATAGTAACCGCTGACGCTTTCGCTCCAGCTTTCGCCATCACTGCGTCCGATGTTTTTCCAGTGCTGGACCATCTCATCGTTATAGGCAGCGATGTGTTGCGCCATTTGCTCAGTCCGATAGGTCTCTTCATGGCGGAAGGTTGCCATCGGCAGACGCGGTTTCTGATGCGCAGGCTGATCAACGTGGCCGATAACCACACCGGCAATCGGGAAAGTCAGAGCCGGCAACTCCAGCAGCGAAATCATCGCCTGCGGATCGCGACGAATACCGCCGATTGGTACAATACCCAATCCTTCCGCCCGCGCGGCTGCCATTACCGAGCCCAGCGCAATGCCGATATCGGTGGAGCCGGAGACAATACTTTCAATGCTCTGATGGGCAATCTGCTGCTGATCGATGGCCGATATCGCCAGATCTGATTTATGCATATCGAGCACGAAGGTAATAAATACCGGTGCTTTGGCAATCCACGGCTGACCGCCAGCTATGGCAGCGATCTGAGCGCGTCGGCTGGCGTCACGCGTCACCACCACTGAAACCTGCTGCGAGTTCACCGACGTCGGCGCGCGATAGGCGGTACTGATTATCCGATCCAGAACCGCATCATCGACCGGTTGCTCTGTAAAACTGCGTTCACTTTTGTGGCTGGTAAAAATATCGATCAGGTTGCTCATAGTTCTCCCCTTATAAAGCCCAAGAATAACAGCTAACTGCGGGGAAAAACTTAACCGCACTGGCCTTACACTCGCGCCTTCTGCTACCTGCCCCAGCGGCTTCTCAGATACTCCACCGCCTGGCGGGTCTGAGGCTGATTAAGGTAATTCTCGCGAAACAAAATGGTGCCATCGATATTGGGGTTCGATTCATTCAAATCGAGCTGCTTTTTCAGCTCAGGCACGCCACCCTGTCGGGTCCAGTCAGGTTCAATCTTTGACGGTTCGCCCACTTTATACAGCGCCAGCCCGATATAAAGCCGGGTTTTGGTCGGTTTCACCACCTCAGCCCACCAGTTAGCCAGTACGTCATACCGTGCGGCCTGGCGCGAGAACGGCCAGTAGAGCTGGGGCGCGATGTAATCCAGTAGCCCCTGCTGCACCCAGCGCCGGGTATCCGCATAGGCTTCGTCATAGGCGGCGGCTCCACGGGTATCAGAACCGGCAGGATCGTGTGACAGATTGCGCCAGACGCCTGCCGGGCTGACGCCAAATTCGACCTCTGGCTTCAGTTGCTTAATGGTGCGGGATACCTGCTCAATCAGCAACTGGGTATTGTGTCGCCGCCAGTCTGCTTTAGCAGCAAATTCCTGGCCGTAGCGGCGGAAAGTCTGGCTATCGTTGAGCATCGAACCGGGCGATTCAGCATAGAAGTAATCATCAAACTGCACCCCATCCACCGGATAACGCGCGACAACTTCGGCCACGATGCTGGTGATCCAGTCACGCGCCGCCGGTATGCCAGGGTCAAGCACAAAACGGTCGCCGGCCGTACGTATCCAGTCCGGATGCAGCACAAATACGCTGGCCGGATGCAGCGACAGGGTGCGATTCAGCGCACTGACTGTCGAAGGTTTGGTGTTCACCGCGACGCGGTAGGGATTAAACCAGGCGTGTACCTTGATGCCGCGCTTATGCGCTTCATCCAGCATAAACTGCAGCGGATCGTAGCCAGGGTCCTCACCGATTTTGCCGGTCAGCATATCTGACCACGGCAGAATTTTTGATGGCCACAGCGCGGTAGCATCGGGTTTAACCTGAAAGAATACCGTGTTGATGCCGAGACTTTTTAGATTGTCCAGCTTAGCGATCAGCGCCTGCTGCTGCTGGCTGATACGTAGCGCGGGTGCATCGCCGTTGACCGATTCAACCGGCGGCCAGTCGAGACGTGAAACGGTGGCGATCCAGACGCCGCGCACCGGCTGTTGAGTCTGCGGCTTTGGGGTCACCGGCAACGGCTGTTTCGTGACCGGTGGCAAAGGGGTAACCAGCGAGCGCGGTGGTTGCGAGGCGCAACTGACCAGCAGCAGTGCAGTGGCCAACGCCAGGCCTCGCCTGATAAAGGTCCGTGTCGGGCCGGGACGGTGATAAACGGCGATGATGAACTCCGGTAAATTCTGGTCGGGTCGCAAAAGGGACATTCTCGATGACCGGGATTAAAAGTCAATGCGTTACGACGATGAAACCGCCGCTGTCCCGTCCCTGCTTGCTGCATCACCGCCGCCTGATGCTGGTTGGCTAGTGGCTGCGCCACGCTGACAAGGTGACGGTCTGGCTGATGCCATCGTCAAGCGCATGGTCAGCCAGCCTGAACTGATAATCGCCAGCGGCGAGTTGCCAGTATCGGCTTGCGGGATCAAACACCGCCAGACAACGGGATTCAATCCCGATCGGTATCGTCCGCTGTTCGCCCGCCTCCAGCATCACTTTATGAAACCCCACCAGACGCCACGTCTGGCCGGGCTCTCCAGTCCGTCGGCCATACAGCTGAGCCACCGTTGCGCCGGCCCGCTCGCCACTGTTTTTTACCACCACGCTGGCATGTAGCTGATCATCCTGCTGGGTGATCTGCAGACTGTCGGCAGAAAAGGTGGTGTAGGAAAGACCGTAACCAAAAGGAAACAGCGGGCTCAGTCGCTGCCTTTCAAACCAGCGGTAGCCCACATCAGCGCCTTCAATATTGTAATCGACATGAAACACGCCACCGCGCAGCGGTTCACCCGGATTGGAGGTAGTGACTGACGGATCGGTCATCGCCGGGCGCGGCAGTTGGTTTTCATCACGCGGGAAGGTTACCGGCAGGCGTCCTGATGGATTCACCCGACCAAACAGCACTCCGGCAATCGCTTCTCCCCCACCCGAGCCCGGATAAAATGCTGCCAGCACGCCGCTGACCTGCTCCAGCCAGGGCATCTTAACCGGGCCGCCCGACTCAATCACCACAATAGTATGCGGATTGGCACGCGCCGCCGCGCTAATCAGGCGGTCCTGTTGATCCTGCAGGGCCAGATCGGGCAGATCCTGTCCTTCGGTATTCCACGATTCAACAAACACAATCACTGCATCAGCTCCGGCGGCCTGCGAGGCAATCGCGGCGTGATCGCTGCCGTCGAGATAATCCACCCGGGCCGCGCCCGACTGGCAGCGGATGGCGTGCAGCGGCGAGGAAGGATGATAAACTTTCGGTACCGCCACGCCCATGATGGCAGCACCCTGTTCCGCATAGTGCCCAATCGGCGTGACTGAAGAGGAGCCGCCGCCGGATAACACGCCCTGGTCAGCGTGGCCGCCAATCACCAGCAGTCGTGGCAGATTCAGTGCCAGCGGCAAACAACCAGCGTGGTTTTTCAGCATCACGAGGCCATTTTCTGCCGCCCGCTGCGCAATCAGCCGGTGCGCGGTGTAATCTATTGGCACGCCAGGCCGGGCCGGGAAGTCAATCGCCCCGACCGCAAACAGGCTTCTTAACTGCCGTCTGACCATCTCATCCAGCCGCTCAGCCGGGACCCGTCCCTGCTCCACCGCCCGCCTCAACGGCTCGCCAAAAAAAGGCTCGGGGTCCATATTGCTGCCGGACTGAACATCTAACCCGGCCAGCGCCGCCTTTTCGGTAGAATGGGTCGCGCCCCAGTCGGACATCACCCAGCCTTTGAAGCCCCACTCGGTTTTCAGAACCTGCTGCAATAGATGGTGGTTTTCACTGGCCCATTCGCCGTTGACCAGGTTGTAACCTGGCATCACCGCACCCGGTTCTCCCAGTTCAATAGCTATCCTGAACGCCAGCAGGTCAGACTGCTGCATCGCCTGTTCATCCAGATCGGAACTGACCAACACCCGTCCGGTCTCCTGCGCATTGAGCGCAAAATGTTTCACGGTAGAGACCACATGCTGTGACTGAATGCCTTTTACCGCATGTCCGGCGATGATGCCGGTCAGCAGCGGATCTTCTGCGATATACTCAAAATTTCGACCGCCACGCGGTTCGCGGATCAGATTGGCACCGCCCGCCAGCTGCACGTTAAATCCTTTTGCGTGCGCCTCCCGCCCCAGCATATTGCCGGTGGTTTCCGCCATCGCCGGATCAAAGCCCGCACCCAGTAATAGTGAAGAAGGCAGCGCGGTGGCATTGTCGCCGGGCCGCACATTAGCCAGGTTGCCGACGCCAAGACTGGCATCCGATTGTTGCATTGCCGGTATGCCTAGCCGCTCAATTGCCGGATAACAGGCAGCCGAACCTAGTGCGCCAGGGATTCGGGCTTCACCCGGCGCGGGAATCGCCATCGGACCACTCAGCCAGCGCATTTTTTCATCCATCGTCATCTGTTCCACTACGCTTTGGGCGCGTTGATCAGCGCTCCGCGTCCGGTCCTGCCAACGGCTTGTCATGATATTCTTCCTGAAGTGGGTGAGAGTTATTCAAGACTAGCGTTAAACGGGACGGTTAGCCCCGAAACGGTAATCAATCCAGCTCCGGGTACCCGTTCGACCGGCGAGTTACAGTCCATGCAAAGACGATAAAAGTGCTGAGCTGGCATAACATCTGTACCTCTTTGGGCCGTTACAGATACCATTGGATGACAATCACTACTGCTACAACCTCGTGGTCAGTGACCGCTACCGTTATTATGACGGAAATAAAAAAGCCCGACGATGCGGGCTTTTTTATTTACTTTTAATGCGGAAACTAAGATTTACTTTCTTTACTACTGTTCGGATTGGTAAAAAAACGTGATATTAAAAATAAAAACACCTTAACAAACGCTGCAAGCGTTGCGACTGTTACCACTGCCTTTGAAATTGTTGCTGGCATAGAATACCACTCTAAATATGATACGCCAGCGCCACTAAGGAAAGCGGCACCTGTAAGCACTCCTGCCATTGCAGCTAAACCGCAGATTAATTTTGCCATCTATTCCCTCAGCTATCGTTGCTGCTAAGTACTTTACCAGGTGCACTGGCCACCAATACTTCCTCCAGCATTATTTCTGCCGGTATTGTTATTACAGGAACCGATACCACCACCGATAGCACTGGCTACGGCCGTACCTGCGCCACCTACCGAACCCGCAACCATTCCGCCCAAAATACCATTGAGACAGTCTTTCAGTTCAGGATGAGCGGCGACCAGCTGAAGAACGCCATTGTCTGGAACAAAGATATTAGGGTGACTGCCAGAACTGCTACCGTGCTGACTGGTTCAGGCGCCTGCGCCAGCATAAGCAGGATCCTAAGCTCCACTTGCACCTGCGATAAACGTCAACTGCATTTTATTTAACATTTCCATTTTTAATCCTCTTAAATATTTATTCTTACCTGAAGAGAACTGTACTGCAGAACAGGTATATCAATTAAGTGAAGCATAATCAAAACGTGTCTCAGCTAATATTTTAAAGTGACGTAGTTGAAACAAAAGAAGATTGTGATAAAGCAGACCCAATTGGCAATGAATTAATAATAAATAAAGCTGAAATGCCCTGATGCTTTTTAAAGATATGTGCGTAATTTCACATTCCCCATTAAATGCAGACCCGTATGTGGCTCTCCCATATTTCTGTCGCATTTAATAATCAAATTCAATGTGTGATGCCTTCTATGCAGCAGGTAATAGCACCAGACAACCCTCTTATGGGGTAAAAAAGATAGGCTGGCACGTTTAACCTGATATCGCTCATCTGGCAACCTGCCGACCGTTGAAAGCGCTCCAGATCTTTTAGCGCGGCGGACTGAATTCGATGCCAGCCGAGGTCAGGCAGGCTTTCAGCGTGCCGAACGCATCCTGGCACTGCCGTTCGTTAACGCAGGCATAGCCGAGCAGCAGACCGCGTTGGTCCTGCGGATGCATATAGTATTGTGATAACGGCCGGACTTTGACGCCACGCGTTAACGCCTGCGCCGCAATCGCCACATCATCTGTTCCGGGCGGCAGCGGCATGACCAGATGCAGGCCCGCTTCATGATTGACCGGCGGTAAGAACGAAGCTCCGAGATAGCGCTCGATCAGCTTACATAAAAACTGACGTCGCTGACGGTAGAGCAGCCGCATGCGGCGGATATGATCCATGTAATGGCCCAGCCGGATGAACTCCGCCAGCGCCCGCTGAATCAGCAAATGTCCGCCGCGATACAGCTCCGCCGCTGCGATGCGTAACGGTTGTGCCAGCGGCTTAGGCACCACCAGATAACCAATCCGCAATGCCGGATAAAGCGTTTTGCTGAAGGTGCCCATATAGATTACCGGTGCGTCCGCTTCCAGCCCCTGCAGCGAAGGATAAGGCTGGCCTGAGAAGCGAAACTCACTGTCGTAATCATCTTCTACGATCAAGCTATGATGACGACGAGCCAGCGCCAGCAGTGCCTGACGTCGTGCCAGACTAAGATGCACGCCCAGCGGATACTGATGTGACGGTGTAACAAATACCATTTTAGGCGCCGGTCCGCTGTCCGGCACGATGCCCTGCTCATCAACCGGCATCGCCCGAATATCCAGACCGTTCATCCGCAACAGATTACGGGTGCCCCAGTAGCCCGGCTCTTCCATCCATACCCGGTCGCCCGGATCGCACAGCACTCGCGTCACCAGATCCACCGCCTGATGCACCCCTTCGGTAATTAAAATCTGGTCGGCATCGGCCCGCACCGAACGCGCCACCCGCAAATAGTCCACCAGAGCATGACGCAGATCGGGGCAGCCACCGCCGCTGCTATACACCAGCCGGTGAACGTCCGGTTCCCGGTTCAGTCGGGCCTGAATCTGACTGAATAATTTATGGGGGAACTCGGTAACGTCCGGCGCGCCGGGCACAAATGCCCCCCACTGATAGGGTGAAGCGGTGGCATGTCCGAGCAAACTTGCGCCGCGTTTTGACAGCGTTGCCGGCAGCGGTAACGTCACCGGCTGAGTATCAAGCACTGCATCACTTTGCAGGCAGTTTTCTGGCAGCGTTTCAGCAATCCAGGTGCCGCTGCCGGTACGCGCAGTGACATAGCCCTGCGCCATCAGGCTCTCATAAACATGCATCACAGTATTGCGCGACACCCCGAGTTCACGCGCCAGATCGCGGGTCGGTGGCAGTTTTCCGCCGCGCGGGAACACCTCTTCAATAATCGCCGCCTGCATACAATTCAGCAGACGCTGATGCAAAGAGCCGGCGGGTTCAAACTGTAACCGCGCTAATAGATGATCTGCGTACAACAGTTGCAATTGGCTCCACCTTTCCTTCAACAATTGGCTCTGGCAACTCACCGCGCCTCACGCATAAATAAGCGTGTTTGTCGGGAATTGTAAATACTCAATACAGCGAGGTGGATCAAATGAGCGAAAAAAATAGTCTGATGCAGCAACGCAAAGCACAGGCGCTGCCTAAGGGTATCGGTACGCTTTGCGACTGGTATGTCGCCCGGGCCGAGAACGCCACCTTATGGGATCAGGCTGGCAACAGCTGGATCGATTTCGCTGGCGGCATCGCGGTGCTGAACACCGGTCATCGCCATCCGCGCATTGAACAGGCGGTCGCCGATCAGTTAACGAAGTTTACCCATACCGCTTTCCAGATCACCCCATATGAAAGTTACATCGCCCTTGCTGAGCGCATCAATCAGCGGGTACCCATTGCCGGGCCGGCGAAGACGGCATTCTTCACCACCGGCGCGGAAGCGGTAGAAAATGCTGTCAAAGTGGCGCGAGCCTATACCCGTCGTCACGGCATCATTACCTTCGGCAACGCGTTTCACGGCCGGACGTTTATGACCATGGCGATGACCGGTAAAGTGGCCCCCTACAAGCGGGATTTTGGCCCGATGCCAGCCTCAGTCTGGCACGCCCGCTACCCCAGCGAAGTACAGGGGATCAGTGTTGCAGCGGCACTCAGCAGCCTTGACGACATTTTTAGTCAGGACGTTGCGCCGCACGACGTCGCCGCCATTGTGCTGGAACCGGTGCAGGGCGAAGGCGGATTCCACGCTGCGCCGCTGGCCTTTATGCAGTCGCTACGCGAGCTGGCCGATCGCCACGGCATCCTGCTGATTGCGGATGAAGTTCAGAGCGGCTTTGCCCGTACCGGCAAGCTGTTCGCCATGGAACATTATCCGGTGAAAGCGGACATCATCACCATGGCCAAGAGCCTGGCAGGCGGGATGCCACTGTCCGCCGTTGCCGGTCGGGCCGAGGTAATGGATGCGCCCTCACCCGGCGGCCTTGGCGGCACCTACGCCGGTAATCCGCTGGCTATTGCCGCCGCACATGCGGTGCTGGATGTGATTGAAGAGGAACAGCTGTGTCAGCGCGCCGTCAAATTAGGTGCGTGGCTGGAGGCGGAACTGCAAAAACATCATGCCACTTATCCGGCGATTGCCGACGTCCGCGCGCTGGGATCGATGGTCGCGATGGAGTTTCATCAGCCCGGCGATGCACAGGCGGTGCAGCAGGCGGCAATGGCGAATGGCCTGCTGCTGCTGACCTGTGGCGCGAAAGGCAATGTGATCCGCTTCCTTTATCCGCTCACCATCCCCGATGCGCAGTTCAGCCAGGCGCTGGATATTCTGAACGCGGTGCTCAGCCAGGCTCTGACGCCCGTGACTCAGGGTAGCGTTCCGGCCTGATTCCCCCGGCTGATTCATCCGGGCTCTATCCCCCTGCTCGTCCGGGCCACATCCCGGACGCAGCGTCGGAGACGATGACATGACAATGACTCACAACGCGAATGATGATTCGCTGGCGCAAAATCTGAAGCCTCGCCACGTACGGATGCTTTCCATCGCCGGGGTAATTGGTGCTGGATTGTTTGTGGGCTCTGGCCACGCCATTTCAGAGGCAGGACCGGCAGTATTAATTTCCTATGCGGCGGCCGGAGCGTTGGTGGTGCTGATTATGCGAATGCTGGCTGAGATGGCGGTCGCATCACCTGATTCCGGCTCGTTTTCGACCTATGCCGACAAGGCGCTCGGCCGTTGGGCGGGCTTTACCATCGGCTGGCTCTACTGGTGGTTCTGGGTGCTGGTGATCCCGCTGGAGGCCAATGCGGCCGGAACGATACTGCATGCCTGGTATCCACAGGTGGCTATCTGGCAGTTCACTCTCGCCATCACACTTATTCTGACCGTGACCAATTTGCTGAGTGTGAAAAATTATGGCGAGTTTGAATTCTGGTTTGCGCTGATCAAAATCGCCGCCATTATTCTGTTTCTCGGCGTGGCGGCGGCGGCGGTGTTGGGGTGGTTGCCCGGCAGCGGGACTCAGGGACTGTCACATCTGTATGATACCCACGGCTTTATGCCGAACGGAATGGGCGCGGTGATGGCCGCGATCCTCACCACCATGTTCTCCTTTATGGGCACCGAGATTGTGACTATCGCCGCCGCCGAGTCGAAGAATCCTGGTAAGCAGATCACCCAGGCAACCAACTCGGTCATCTGGCGTATCGCGCTGTTTTATCTGCTGTCGATATTCTTTGTGGTGGCGCTGGTACCGTGGAATACGCCGGGCCTGGTGCAACAGGGTTCCTGGCAGACGGTGCTACAGGCGATGAACATCCCGCACGCCAGGCTGATCGTTGATCTGGTGGTGCTGATGGCGGTGTGCAGTTGCCTCAACTCGGCGCTCTATACTTCATCGCGGATGCTCTATTCACTGTCACGCCGTAAAGATGCGCCCGCCGCCGCCTCCCGCACCAACCGCAGCGGCACGCCGTGGATTGCGGTGCTGCTCTCTACGGGTGCCGCCTTTCTGGCGGTGATAGCCAACTATCTGGCCCCAAGCGTAGTATTTGAGTTTTTGTTGGCGAGTTCCGGCGCTATTGCGCTGCTGGTCTACCTGGTGATCGCCGCCTCGCATCTGGTGCTGCGTAAAAAACGCGAAAAAGCGGGTGAAGTGCTGAGCTATCGGATGTGGCTGTTTCCCGGCCTCACCTGGTTCACCATCCTGTTTATCGTTACGGTGCTGGTGGTGATGCTGTTTGATGACCGTCATCAGGCTGAACTGCTGGCAACCGGCGGGCTGACGCTGGTGATCATCGCCACCAGCTACCTTTTGCACCGCAAAAGAGAGAAACGGCAGAGCGCGAAGTTTTATCCCCTGCACTCTTCCGATCACTCCTGATTATAAGCTCTCCATCAACACGCCCAGGGAGGGGCGCTGTTCAATAACTCACCATTTTTTCCGTTCCGGCTTCAGGCTGCATTATTCTGGCGGCGAGCCTGACGAAATTATTAACAGGCCGTTTATTGCGTGACAGCTTCCATTCAGCCGTAATGAAGATTGAATTAACCCGCGTGGCGAACAGGTTGATAAAAAGCTGATTCAACTTTGCCGATTTACATTAAAAAATCCGTAAAAAGCGAGGATCTATCATTTATAACAATCTGCAAAACGGGACAGCGTCATTCACAGCGCTGACCCGCAGTTGTTTATAACCTCAACAGTGGCGTCATTTAAAGATAAGTGACCGAAACAATCCCTTTACGTTTAGCGGCATCAAGCCAGTGCGTCGCCACAGTCACGGGCAGAGAGTCGAGTGACTGCGACTTCATCAGGTCAGCGGTGCGGACTACCGTCTGGCCATTCTGCGGATCGGAGCAATAAAAAGTCGCAGGATTGTGGATCACTTTCATATTACAGGAGGCCGTGAATATTCCTCCACTGAAGCCGATCGCACCTGAAGATGACGCCATCTCTGCGCTGGCAGACGGGCCGGCCAGGGTAAATAGCAGTGTCGCCAGACAAGCATACCGATATGATTTCATTGTGCATTCTCCTGGATGTGTATACCTGTTATCGGCAGCTGCACCGATACATTAAGCTCAGAGATAAAAACACTGGGAAAGAAACGGTTTGATGCGATAAAGAGCCAGAGATTCAGACGACCGCTGGCGTGCAATATAAAACAATGAAAATGACTGAACAAAATCAAGTATAGCGTAGCCGCTGATTTTTTAACGCAATCTGAAATTTACTTATTCATGCAGTCCATAAAATGTCGGTTTACTGACTGGTCTTCTATCCGAGCATCTAAATAAACGCATCATGAAACAGGCAGAAATTACCGACAGCATTTCCACATCGCATTCTGGTAACGCACCTGCTGACTTTATTAATTATCAGGCGTTAATTGTTTTACCTTAAGCTGGCCAGCGCGCATAAACACATGATGACAGCATCAATGAATCAACTTACCTGAGCGATACTTTTGTACAGCTCATCAAGAAACAGCCGCAGCGCGGCGGACTGGTGCTCGCGCGACAGATAAAGTCCCCAGATACCCAATGTTTGTGGCCGGTAATCAGGGAGCAACTGCACCAGCTTGCCGCTAGCAAGGCTGCTGCGGGCTTCCTGCTCGGGCACCATTGCCACACCGCAGTCGGCAATGGCGGCATCACACAACAGCGATGAGATGCCGGCACTGAAATTCCCCCTGACCGCCACGGCGATCTTTTCACCCTGTGGTGCCGTAAAATGCCAGCTTTGTCCGGCAAATCGGCTGTAATAAAGACAGTTGTGCGACGATAACGCCTCTGGCGTCTGTGGCGTTCCCTGTTTCGCCAGATAGCCCGGCGAGGCACAAAGTACCGAACGACATTCGCCCAAACGACGCGCGATCGCACCCGGCTCCGGCGCGTCTGTGATGCGGATCGCCAGATCGATGCGCTCGCCTATCAGGCTGACCGGTTGATTATTAATTTCCAGCTCAATACGCAGCGCCGGATAGCGACTAAGGAAATCAGGAATTGCCGGGCCGACCAGGTGAGTCGCGGTAAAATGCGCGCAGGCGATACGCAGCGTACCGGCGGGCATCGCCTGCGTCGATTCCTGCTCAATCTCTTCCGAAAGCCGCGCCAGCTGACGGGTTCGCAGCAAAATTGCCTCGCCGGCGGGGGTGATAGTCAACCGACGCGATGAACGGTGCAGCAGGCGCGTCCCGGCCCACTTTTCCATCTCTTCCAGATAGCGGCTGACCATCGGCCGCGAAATGCCCAGCGCCCGTGACGCCGCACTCAGGCTGCCCAACTCACATATCCGGTTAAACACCGCCGCGGCTGTCACGCGATCCATCTCATCACCTGTACGATTTATGAAACTCAGCATCTCTGATTGCGGGAATTCTATCAGATATCAAAAGCCGTAAAATAGCGCCCGGTGATGTGCAGATAAATAAAGCGCCAGCGGATGAGCGAGCAGTAACGCCTGCATTCTCCACCGGTGACTGCGCTGAAGTTCGTCAGGCAACCTTTTCCGCTACTCTGAGGATTAATAATGAAAACCACGCTGTTACCGTTAACGCTGATTCTGGCCTCGGCCGCCGCCACGGCGGCCCCGCTGCAATTCGAAACCTACAACCCGCAGCACGACGGTATTTTCGCCGTTTCCTCAACCCTGGTGAGCGGACCGAAAGAAGCCATTCTTTTCGATGCGCAGTTCAGCACCATTGACGGTGAAAAACTGGTTGAGATGATTAAACGGAGCGGTAAAACGCTGAAAGAGATTGTCATCACCTCTGGCGATCCTGATTTTTATTTTGGTCTGGAACCGATTGTGAAGGCCTATCCTGACGTGAAGGTGGTTGCGACGCCGGGCGTGGTGAAACACATTCAGCAGACGCATCAGGCCAAGCTGAAATACTGGGGACCGCAGATGAAGAAGGGCGCGCCGGATAAACTGACCCTGCCGAAAGTCACCGATCAAACCCGCTTCAGCGTCGATGGAGAAGTGCTGGAGCTGCGTCATCCGGATGAATATGCCGCTTACGTCTGGGTCCCGTCGGAAAAGACCATTCTGGGTGGAACGGCGATTTCATCCGGCATTCATGTCTGGACCGCCGATACGCAGACGGTGCAAAGCCGCACCGCCTGGCGCAACGTGCTGACTGAAATGCAGGGGCTGAAGGCGAAAAATGTCATTCCGGGGCACTACCTCGGCGAACGCCCGGCCGGGAGTCAGGCGGTAGATTTCACCCTCAATTACCTCAAAAGCTTTGACGCGGCTCTGGCGCAATATAAAACCTCATCGCAGGTCATCAGCGCGGTTAAAGCCACCTGGCCACAGCTGGCAGAAGAAGGGTCACTGGAACTCAGTGCCAAAGTGAATACCGGCGAAATGAAATGGTAAGCTGAACGCATTGTTCACGCGCCCTGACCCGCCGTCTCTCCCGGGACGGCGGGTCGTCAGCCGCGTTGCGGTGCTGTGGAATTATTCTGCAGTCAGCTGTCTGGGATGCAGCCCCGCAACCGGACTTAATGCTTCAAGCCGGGCAGCAATAGCCAGAATTGTCGCTTCATCGTGCCATTTCCCGGTGATCTGAATGTTGATCGGCAAGCCCTCACTGCTCTGACCAAAGGGTAAGGCAATACCTGGCAATCCGGTCACGTTAAGCGGGACCGTGGCCGCCTGCAGCCAGCTGACATCCACCGTCTGCCCATCAATCACCAGCTGTTCAATTCCGTGCTTATGCGCCGGCGTCGGCAGTACCTGGGTAATCAGTGCATCATAACGTGAGAAGTAATCGGCGTAGCCATCGCGGATACGCTCTGCTGCCTGTTCCGCTTCGATGTACGCCTGCAGCGACGTATCGGGCAGTGACAGCATGGTTCTGGCCATTTTATAGATTTCCGCCGGATCCCGGCCCGCCACGGCTGCCGCAAAAGCAGGCTTCATCTCCATCACGTGCAGACGGTTGAACACGTCCAGCGCAAAGTCACGTTCCAGCGCGGCAATCCCCACCTCCTCAACCTGCACCCCGCTCTGTTGCAGTGCCGCGGCCGCCGCTTTCACCACCGCCGCCACTTCCGCATCAACCGGACCGAAGCCGGGTCCGGTCATCCAGCCAATACGCAGCGGACGAGGCTGGACACTATGATCGGATAGCGGATGGGCGGCACGGGTAGCAAAAGCATCCTGCCCATCCGGGCCCGACAGCAATGAGAAAGCGAGCGCTATGTCGCGTACGGAGCGCGCCATCGGGCCGACATGCCAGAAACGACGCGGTGCGCGCGGCCAGATACCGGTCATCGGTATGCTGCCATGGGTGGCTTTGATTGAGGTGATACCGGTCTGAGACGCCGGACCACGGACAGAAATGGCCAGATCGGTGCCCAGTCCGAGTGGCGACATCCCGGCGGCAATGGCGGCAGATTCGCCCCCGCTAGAGCCGCCGGGCGTGCGCGTCAGGTCCCAGGGATTGTTCGTGCGGCCGCTGAGTAAATTGTCGCTTTCGATCCAGTATGAGAATTCAGGCAGATTGGATTTAGCCAGCAGAATGCCGCCGGCCGCTTTCATCCGCGCCACGCTGGTAGCATCCTGCGACGGCATACGATGCCTGAAGATTGGCGATCCGCGCTGCGTCATCACACCAGCGGTATCAATCGAATCTTTGACGGTAAAAGGTACGCCGTGCAGAGGCCCCAGCGGCTGACCTGAACGGACAGCCTGCTCAGCCGCTTTTGCCTCACTCAGTGCGTTCTCCGCCAGCGTGACAATCGCATTAACCTGCGGATTAGTTTGTTCAATGCGATCAAGGTGTGCTTTAACCACTTCCACCGGTGAAACGTCGCCGTTGCGAATCAGTTGAGCCAGTTCAGTCGCGTCGTTAAAAAAGAGTTCATTTTGCATTTTCATTACCCTACCTGTCAGTTGGTAGGTAAACAGTAGATCGCTTATTTTACACTGTCAATAACTACCTGCCAGATGGTAGGATAATGACTTCACCGGAGGAGACACTATGAGTAAGAATGCAAAAGAAGCGATCCTGTCGGCGGCACGTAAAAGTGCGCAGGCCCATGGCTATGTCGGCCTCAACTTCCGCGAACTGGCGAGTGAAGTCGGCATCAAAGCCGCCAGCATCTATCACCATTTTCCTGGCAAGGCGGAATTAGGGGCGGCGGTTGCCCGACGCTACTGGGAAGATACTGCCGCCGATCTTGACGCACTGCGTGAATCAAACCCGGATGCAGCGGCCTGTCTGCGCCAGTATCCGCATATTTTCCGCCGTTCGCTGGAAAGCGAAAACCGGCTCTGTATGGGCAGCTTTATGTCCGCAGAATATGACGATCTTCCCGAGGCGGTGAAGACCGAGGTGCAGCATTTTGCGGAGGTGAATATTGCCTGGCTGGCTGCGCGATTGCAGGAAACCGGCATGACCGACGTGGAGCAGAGTCAGGCACGGGCGCGGGCCATTTTTGCCGCCGTGGCCGGGGCACAGTTGCTGGCCCGCAGCCGTTCCGACATTTCGCTGTTTGATGCGCTGATAACCGATTATCAGGCTGCCGGTCTGCTGCCGGCTTAAGCGCCGGGTTATCGGGCCTGGCACGTCCCGATCGGGTTTCTCACCCCCACCACCAACCCGGTGGGGGATTTCTGCGTTACGGCTTTGCTTACCGTTCGCGCAGCGCTTCGCGGGCCCGGTTAAGCGGCTTGAGCAGATACTCGATGATAGTTTTGCTGCCGGTATGGATCTCCCCCATGGCGATCATTCCCGGATAAACCGGAAAGTGCTTCCCTTTTTTGTTCACCAGATAGTCTTTATCGGTCCGGATATAAACACGGTAAAAATATTGGTCGCGATGAACCTCATCCTGAATCGTATCAGGCGATATCGAGGCAACCTCTCCTTCCAGCCCGCCGTAAATGTTAAAGTCATACGCGGTCAGCTTGACCACGGCGCGCTGACCCGGGGTGATAAAAGCCACATCACGCGGCGCGATCTGCGCTTCAATGATCAGCTGTTCATCCAGCGGCACGATCTCCATCAGGTTGCCACGTTGCGGGATAACGCCCCCCACCGTGTTCACTTCAATATCTTTCACAATCCCTCTCACCGGCGCGACCACAACGGTTCTCTTCAGCGTATCGGCCCGCCCGATAATAATTGAGCGCTGCGAGGCCGCTTCCGCGTTGGCTTTCGCCAGCTCCTCACGCGCCCGTACGATATACTGGTTTTCGGCATCGCTGAGTTTGTTATTCAGTTCATTAGCCTGGCGCTTGAGCCGCAGAACTTCGACGTTACTGGCCGCCCCTCTGGAAACCAGTGACGACGTCAACTGCAGCTCGCGGTTAACCAGGCTTAACGCTTCACGCAGTCCGCTTACCGTCTTCTCCAGATTTTCACGACGCGAGTGATAAAGCGCGGTTTCGGCTGCCACCAGCGCCGGATCCTCGCCCACCTCAGCAGGAAATGTCAGCTCGGTACCGGCGGTTTCCGCCTGTAAGCGCGCGGCGGTTGCCAGCGCAGCGCGCAGTCGTGAGGTACTTTCCTGCAGGCCGGAGTCGATCTGGGTCGGATCCAGCAGCGCCAGGACCTGGCCCGCCTCGACCACATCCCCTTCGTGCACCTTAAGCTCTTTCAGGATCCCGCCTTCCAGCGACTGAATAATCTGCTCATGCGAACTGGGAATCACCTTACCTACCCCGACGGTGACTTCATCCAGCTCAAAATTTGATGCCCAGATAAAGAACAGCAGCAGCATCACCATTACCGCCATCACGATCATGCCGCCAGCAGAGAACCACTGCCGGAAGCGTGCCGTTTTCTTTTTCTTCAAAGCAGAAAGAGGAGTGGTGATCATTTTGCGGCTCCTGAAGTGTTCAGATTGACTCTGCCGTGGTGAGGCGTCGGTTCAGCGCTGGACGGCCGGCTGACCAGCATGGCTTCTTTGCTTCCGTCCCGGACAATTTTACCTTTCTCAATCAGCAGGATACGGTCCACCAGCTGCAGCGCCGCCGGGCGATGAGTGGCAATGATCAGCGTCCGGTTACCCATCCAGACCTTCAGTTTTTCAATCAGGTGCTTCTCTACTCCATCATCCAGCCAGGCGGTTGGCTCATCGAGCAGCAGCACGCTGGGCTGACGCAGGATGGCGCGCGCCAGCAAAAGCTGTTGCCGCTGCCCGCCGGAGAGCCCTTTTCCGCCTTCCTGCAACGGGTAATCCATTCCCTCTGGCAGCTGGCGAATAAACTCAATCGCCCCGCTGATCTCCAGCGCCTGTAACATCTCTTCCTCGGTCGCCAGCGGCATACCTAACCGCAGGTTTTCCCGAATCGTGCCGTAGAACAGCGAGGACGTCTGGCTGACCAGGCCGACATCACGGCGTACATCCAGCGGATCAATCGAAGAGAGACGAACCCCGTCGAGCAGCAGCGCACCTTCGCCTGGCTGTAACAATCCGGCCATCATCTGTAATAAGGTTGATTTGCCTGAGCCGTTGCGGCCCAGTAGCGCAAGCTTCTCGCCCGCCGCGATGGTCAGTTTGTTGACCGCAATAACCGGATTGGGCGAATTGGGATCGTAGCGATAGCTCACCTCAGAGAAGCTGTATTCGCCATAAATTCGCGGCCGATGGATCTGCACGCTGCGCTCAGGCTGATCGACCTCGCTTTTCAGCAGGTTTTCGAGGCCTTCGCGCGCGACTTTGGCTTGCTGCCAGCGGCTGAAAATCATCGTCAGTTGCCCGAGCGGGGCCATCATGCGTGACGCCAGCATTGAGCAGCCGATCAGCACGCCGGTGGAAAGATCGCCGCTCATCGCAAAGAAGGCCCCCACCAGCACCACCCCGATATACGCCACGGTCTGGACTTCACTGGTCCAGCTCATTAGCAAGCTGCTGATAAAACGCTGCTTCTTCGATGATTTACTGATCGCCTCGTTCAGATGATTCCACTGATTCTGAAAGTAAGGCTCAGCGCGCAGCAGTTTGATGTCATCCATGCCCTGAACCGCTTCAACCAGCATGGCGTTGCGTACCGCCGATTCACGCATCGTGGCTTTAGAGAGTTTCGCCAGTGAAGATTGCGCCAGCAGTCCGGGAATAATGATCAACGGCAGAGCCGCCAGCGGGACCAGCACCAGCCAGCCGCCCAGCAGCCAGAGAATAAACAGAAAGATGATCAGAAACGGCAGATCGGCGATAGCAGAGATGGTGGTTGAGGTAATCAGTTCACGGATCTGTTCCAGCTCACGGATTTGAGCAATAAAAGAGCCGGTCGATTTTGGCCTCAGATCGTTGCGTATGCGCAGCGCATGACCAAACACCCGGTCCGAGATCCGCAAATCAGCGCTCTTGCCCGCCATATCTGAAATATGAGTGCGGATAATCCGCATGATAAAGACGAAGGTCAGGGCAATCATCACCCCGCCGAACAACACCCACAAAGACGGAACCGACTGTGAGGGGATGACACGGTCGTAAACCTGCATGGTAAATAACATCGCCGACAGGCCGAGCACGTTGGAAATCAGCGAGGCGAACATGACGTGCACGTAAGCAGGCCACTCTTTCAGAATGGTTTGCCACAGCCAGTCGGCGCGATGCGGTTTGATATAGTCATCTACCCGCGCATCCGGTACCGAGGTCTCCGGTTTGGCTAACAGCACACGCTGCGCATGTTCCGCCAGTTCATCAAGGGTAAGCACGGTCTGCAATTGCTGCTCGCCATTCAGCATCAGGCTGACTTTGCCCTCTTCGCCCAGCGTGGTAATCACCCCAACGCCACGCGGGCCGAAATCAACGATCAGCGGCAGACGCCACGGGTCCAGCAGGTCCGGATGAAAATCATCAAAAATGACCAATAATCCCAGCTGGCGCGCCATGTTTTCAATCAGTTGCTCCTGGCTAAGCTGGTGTAACTGCCACTCCGCCTCGCCTTTAACCCGCTCCGGCGAGCCATCCAGACGATAATGTTTTGCCACCAGCAGCAGCGCTTCCAGCCACGGCGTATAGGTTTTTTTAGGTTGCCGGGAGGATGAAAAATCCTCGTTGCGTTCGGTTTTTATCATAATAATTTTCTCTTACTCACTGCGAGGCGTATTAAGACGTGATACGCAAACCCTGGATAAGCTGGTTATCAAAATTAAATGCTTCACGGGCCAACCCGGCCAGCACCACATAATTAACCGATGAAGCCCATAAATCGCAGCGGGCATTAATAAGATCCTGTTCGGCCCGGCTAATTTCCTGTTCGGCATTCAGTAAATCGAGCACATTGCGGGTACCTAGCGATAAATATTGCTCACGGTAGAGTGCACGCGTTTCCAGAATAGTTTTCATTCTGCGGCTGAGTAATGAAATATTACGCTGCAGGCCGTTGACGCTCTGAAAATAGTTGCGTTGCTGATCGGTTATTTCCAGTTTTTTACTGGCAATGGCCGATCTTGCCGCTTCAAGCGCCCGGGCGCTGGCACTTTCCTGAGCAACCAATGCGCCACCCTGATAAAGGGTACTGTTCACCGATAAATAGACGTTCTGATACTGACTGTGACGCTGGCTGCTGGCGATATCACCCATATATTTGTTGCTGTTCGCTTCCAGCGACACCGTGGGATAACGCTGCGCTTTATAGCTGCGTAATTCAGCCTGGGCGACGGCTGCATCTGCCTGCGCCATAAGAATCTCTGGATTACGGTTGAGATCGATATGGTTGCGCTGGCGCTCAATTAACGGCAGCAGCGAGACGGGCGCAGAGAGGCGAGTGGAACCCAGCGGCTGGCCGATCAGTGACTGCAGGTGATACTTCTGCTGCTGCAGTTTGATCTCAATATCCTGCTGTTGCGCCAGCGCGGCTTCCACACGCGCCTGCGCCTGGACCGGATCAACCCGGGTACTGGCGCCCGCGTCGGCCCGCATCTGCGTCAGCGCCAGGATGTTGCGTAGTGCTTTGACTTCTTTTTTTGCATTATCAAGCAGCTGCGCGTATCGATACACTTCATTCATCGCCAGCGCAGTTTGCTGGATAATAGTATCGATCTGTGCCAGTACAGCGGCCTGCTGGCGCAGATATTTCGCGCTGGCCTGATCCACTGCGCTGCCGGTTTTGCCAAAGTCATACAGCATCTGAGAGAGGCCTACCGTGGCGATCTGCCCATTGCCTTCATCCTCCTGGCGACCTGAGGTGATGCCAGCTTTTATAGCCGGCAGATAGCCTGCACTGGCAGCATCAATACTGAAGCCAGCTGATTCAAGCGTGGCGATGCTGCTGCCAATTGAGGGATGATAATTAACCGCCTGCTGAATAGCCTGCTGCCAGTCGGTGGGCCATTCAGCAGGTAAATGTGGATTACGACTGGCCTGATTTTTTTCGGCTGGCTGCATCTCAATCTGAGCCGGTTTGATCTGTAGTTTGTCCGCCAGCACAGCACTGCCTGCTGGCGTAGTCGCTGGATCCGGCGTATCAGAAAAAGCGCCCCAAAACCCTGCCGGCGCTTCTTTTATTTCAGCCTGGGTAAAGGGATTGCGCCCCTTTTCCGCTGAAAAAGCGCAGGGCATGCTTATTACACAATAAAGGGTAATAAATAATTTTCTCATATTTATCTGAAGCACTCTGGTGTAAATGAATATAATTGTTATTAAAAAGAGGCAGGAATAACGGGCTGGAAATAAAAACCCAGCCCGCCATCATTACTAATTACTTTTTATTAACCAATATTGACATCATCTTCGACATACAACTGCACGACAGAACCATCGGCGGCCGCACTGGTATACTGGTGATAACTGACACCGTTAACCAATAGATCGCTCGACTGATCCCAACTCCCTTTCAACATGACGGTATCCCCATCAGCCCCTCTGACATAAAGCGTATTATTGTCATCAGTCACTTTCAGCAAACTTTCCGCGCTGATAATCAGTTTGTCGTTTTCACTGTCGTTCAGCAGGTTGATGGTTTCAATATTATCGACCTTTGCCGAAATATCGCTGAGGTTCAATGGCGCGCTGCCGTGCCACGCCAGCGTGTCCTGACCGTCTGCACCGTTAATGGAGGTGAAACTGGTGTCATATACCTCGAAAATATCGCCGCCTTTGGTGCCGCTGAACAGAATCTCGCCACCGGCGCTGCCATCAACATCAATGCCCAGATTAAAACTCAGTGCAGCATTACTGCCGTCTGACAGGGTATAGGTAAAGGTATCGGTCAGCCCGCTTTGCGCATGTGTGACATCCGCAACATAGTTGTAATGCCCTTCACCGTCGATCGTCAGGGTGCCATAAGCGCCTTTGAAGCTCACCGCATCATCAGCAACGGTCATTACTTCCCCGTTCTGGCTGACCGACACCACTGACGCATCTTCAGACAGCGATCCGGTTATACCTTCAGCCACTTCGTTGAAAGTCAGCCCCTGCTGGACGTAGAGCGTGATCGGCGTGCCATCAAGCGCCGTGCCGGTGTAGAGGGTGTAGGTAATGTTGTTAAGCGTTTCCGCCCCATTCGCCTGCCAGACCCCTTGCAGCGAGAGTGAATCTTCGCTGCCGCCGCGCACATACAGCACGTTACTGTCGTCGGTGATGTTTTTAATATCATCGGCATCAAGCATCAGCACCGTTGCTACCGCGTTACTTTGCAGATCGATCGCTTCAATATTGCTGACCTTGCCGGCAATCTCGCTAAGCTGCAGGTCACCTTCACCGTTCCAGATCAGCGTATCCTGACCCGCTTTTCCATCCACCGAGGTGAACTGGGTATCGTGGATCATGAAGCTGTCATTGCCCACCGTGCCAGCAAAGATCAGCGCCCCGCCTTCTGAGCCATCCACGGCGACACCCAGCGTCATGACCAGGTTTTTAACCGTACCGTCAGCCAGCACATAGGTAAATGTGTCTTCGCTGCCGGACAGTTTTATCACCGAGTTACTGTTCAGTTGATAAGTGTAACTGCCGTCGTTATGGATGGTCAGCGTACCGTAGGTCCCGGTAACGGTAGTGCCTGCGGCGGCAATCAGCGTATAGCTTGCTGCTCCGGAGACGATCCCGGCGGCGATCGATTTCACCAGAAGTGCGCTGTCACTGGCGCTGTCACTGGTAAAGACCGAGCCCGTCACGCTTGAGCTGGTACTAACTTTGTAATCGGTGGTGCTGACAATATTGGCCGCCACCCGGACAGTCAGCGCATCGTAGTGGGTTGTCCAGAACAGGCCTGGATAACCGGACTGGGTGCTGTCCACCACCACGCGATAGGTGCCTGCCGGTTGCCCTTCCAGCGAAACGTTCAGCCCGATGCCTGCAGTAATCGGCTGAGACCCTTCAGTCACGGTATCCCAGCGCAGTGTCTGGCTGTTGTAAACCTGTAATGACCAGTTGATCGATACGAGATTGCTGGTATCGATCTCAGCACCGGAGACGCTGATACTGATTTCCTGCAGATCGCTGATGTTGTTAATCGTGAAGCTTTCACTGCTAAAGTGACCAAACGCCGTATTTAAGGTGGTGGTCTGGTCGATGCTGTCGCTAAGCAGAGAAACCTGCCCGGTAATATCAGCCGCGCTATCTTCAGCCAGCGTAATGCTGCTGCTCTGCTTAATATCGCTGTCGACATACAGATTAACGACCTGACCCTCCGCGGTGGTGCTGACATAGTGCACGTAATCAACGTTATTGAAGACTTCGTGACCACTCAGCGTCCAGCTGCCTGACAGGGTCAGCGTGTCGGTTATCGCACCTTTCACAAACAGGGTATTTTGATCATCGGTGATCTGCGCCACGTTTTGCGCGGTGATCACCAGATTATTCACACTGCTGTCGTTGACCAGATCAATTTCTTCGATATTGCTGATTTTACTGGCGATATCACTCAGGGTCAGGGTGCCGGTACCGCTCCACACCAGCGTATCGAAGCCTTCAACGCCATCAATACTGGCAAAGCCGGTATCGCTGAGGCTGAACGTGTCATCACTGGTCGTCCCGGTTGCTGCTTGCGACGCCGCCACGTTGTACGCCGTACCGTCCTCGCTGTTCTGATATTCGACCGGGGAGAGCGTAAGGCCCTGCTGCAGGTAAATATCAACCGACGAATTGTCTGCAGCCGTGGCGGTATAGTGGGTATAGAAAACATTCTCGACCACCACCGTGCCGCTGTTTACCCAGACACCTTCCAGCGTAACGCTATCGCCTGCCACTCCTTTGATGTACAGCGCATTGGCGTCGTTGGTGACATCAGCCACACTCTGCGCATCAATGACCAGGTTGTCGCTTCCATCGGTCGAGGTCAGACTGATTGCTTCAATATCGCTGACCTTAGCGGCGATGCTGCTTAGCACCAGCTGACCGTTGCCATGCCACGCCAGCGTATCGTTGCCGTTGCCGCCTTCGACAGCGGTAAAATTGACGTCATGGATATCAAACACATCGTCTGCTTCAGTACCGTGGAACACCAGTGCGCCTCCGTTGCTGCCGTCAACTTCGACGCCAAGATGAATGGTAACCGTCGCAGTAACCACTTCACCGTTAGCGCCCTTAAGCGCATAGGTGAACACATCTTCCGAGCCAGCCGGCAAGGTAGTGGTGCCTGGCGTGTAGGTGTAAGCGCCGTTGTTGTAAATCACCAGGGTGCCATACTGGCCAGTAATGGTGACGCCACTTTCGGTAACGTGGGTATAGCTATCATCAATTGCGCGATCGCTGCTGCTGTCGCCGGCTTTGACAAAGATGCGGGTATACACCGAACTCAGTTTATCGGCGGTGCCGTCCGTTCCTTCGTCGGTCAGAATGTTGCCTGTCGCGACGTCGCCGGTGGTAATCACATAATCACTGGCGCTGACCGTCTCTACCGCAAGATCGAGTTTCACCACATTTTCCGCGCCGGTAGTGCTGATCGCCACACGGTAGGTGCCTTCACCTAAACCCTCGAGCAGATCGGCCATCGCCACATCCTGAATGACTTCAGCATTATGTTGTCCGGCCGCTACCACTGCGTTTTGGCTCTTCACCGTGCTCCAGCTTCCGTCACCGTTCTGCATCTGAACGGCATAAGTGATGTTCAGATCGGTGGCGAAGTTGTTGCCAAATAATCCCCATTCGGTGGTTAGCGTCAGCGAACCGGTGACAATATCGTCCGTGCCGGTCAGGCTGAAGGTGGAAGAGTAGTTCTCGGTACCACCGGCAGTGAGCTTAACGTCGGTATCACTGGCGCTGGAGGTTTCATAGATTACCGTAATGCTGGCATTCGCTTCGTTATTTGAGGCAATATCGGTGACCGCATTAGCCGCCGGATCGGTAGCATTCCAGCTCAGCTGCAGTGCGTCGTTGGTGCTACCAATCTGCACATGCAGCTGCGCTGAGGCGGTCTTACCGGTTGCTGAGTCGGTAATGGTATAGGTAAACGAATCCACTTTACCGATGCTGTCCATTGACGAATCAGGCGTGTACTCATAGCTGCCATCGGCATTAATCACCAGCGTACCGTAGCGGCCAACCAGGGTGGTTTTAGGCGATGCCTGGTTCATTTCAGCGGAGGTCACTATGCCTTCGCTGTTGGTCACGCTCACCGACGTCACTGAGGTGTAAGCGCCGTGCGGAATCCCATCGGTGCCGTAAGCGCTATCGACGTCAGTAATGACGTTGCCGATCGCCGTGGTGTAGTCGGTAGGCGTACCCTGTTCTGCCAGGGTGTAAACCGTCTTCGAGGCTTCGAGGTCAAAACTGGCCCCCAGGTTAATCCCTGAAGTGGTATAGACCAGCTGATACTGACCGGCGGTTAATCCCGACAGCGTAATGGAGGAGGTCGATGCGCCCATGCCAAACATCCCGAACAGGTTACCGCTCTCCTCCTGCGATACCGTGACCCACTCTCCGGTAGAGGGATCCAACTTCTGCAGTACCAGCGTCGAGTTACTGGCGACGTTAACGAATGAGGAAGAGGTCGCGTTAACCTGCAGATCCATAATGGTGCCATCTTCAACCACAATCGGATCGCTGGTTATCTGGTTGTTAAACGCGATCAATCCCCCATCGCTAAGCACGGTCCCCAGATCCTGCTCCACACTCACCGGATAGGTGAAGCCTACCGCAGCGCCTGAACTGATGTTATCTGACGCGCTCAGCTCAATGGCCTGAACATTCAACGGCAGCACGGCAGAAGGATCGCTGCTGTTGCCTGCGGCATCGGTAGTGACAAACGTCAGCTCGTGACTGCCGTCATACAGCCCTGCTTCGGCTGTAAACTGCCAGCTACCGTCTTCAGCAACCGGGGTTTCACCGATCGCTTCGCCTTTATCGTAGAGGGTCACCGTGGCACCTGGTTCGAGATCGCTGCCACTGAACGTCAGCTTGCTGTCACTCTGCGTTTCTGCCGGATTGGTTATCTCCCCAGCTTCATCGGTGATCACCACTGTGCTGAGGTTGACCGCCTCAGGCGCCACAGAATCCACAACATATTCCACGGCCGCAGATTCACCGCTGCTGTTACCGGCGGCATCTACCGCTTCAAAAGTGAAGTCGTGCTCACCTTCACTCAGCGCCGCGTCTGGCATAAAGCTCCAGTTACCGTTTTCGTCAACGGCTGCTTCGCCAAGTACCGTGCCATTATCCCGGACGACTACGGTGGATCCCGCTTCCAGCCCTTCGGCGGTGAAGGTCGGGGTCGTCTCGGTAATTTCACTGCCCGCCTCCAGGATTGTGCCTGCCTCGTCGGTCAGGGTGATGTCAGCCAGGCTGATCGGTTCTGGTGCGAGGGTGTCGATAACAACATTAATGGTATCGCTGCCCGAATTACCCTGGTGATCCTCAATCGACACGCTCAGCGCATGATCGCCATCGTCCAGTGGCGCTGCGGGCGTAATGCTCCAGCTGCCATCTTCGGCGACGTCGACCACGCCCAGCACGCTATCGCCATCGGTTAAGGTGACAGTAGATCCCGGTAACTGATCTTTACCGCTGAAGGTTGGTGTGCTGTCGTTGATGAGATCGCCATCAGTGATGATATTGCCGTCGTCATCACTAACCACCATACCGGTGTTAATGCCTTTATTGACCGAGATGGCTAAATCCAGCGCATCAGAGATTCCACTGCTGTTACCCACCTGATCTATCACTTCAAAGGTGAAGCTGTGGTCACCATCCATAAGTTTTTCAGATGGGGTGAAGCTCCAGTTCCCGTCTTCGTCAACGGTGGTTTCACCCAACACGGTGTCACCATCGCGAACAATGACGGTGGCGCCAGCCTCAAGGCTCTGGCCGCTGAAGGTAGGGGTATTGTCTGCCATCACATCCGAGGCGATAACGGCATCCCCATTATCATCAACAAGGGTTATGCCTGTGATATCAACGCCTGCTGGCGGTGTCGTGTCAACGATGACGTTGAAGCTTCCTTCATTGGTCACTCCTTGCGGATCGGTCACAGTAACATTGATGCTGTGCTCGCCCTCGCTCAGTGGAGACTCAGGGGTAAAGCTCCAGTTACCGTCAGCATCCACTTCGACGTTAGCCAGTACGACTTCACCATCGGCAATAACAATCGTTGAGCCGGGCACGAAATCTTTACCGCTGATTGTCGGATCGTTGTCGTTGACGGTGTCGCCGCTGTGGATCAGGTTGCCGTTATTATCAGTAATTTCAATGACAGGGATTACCGGCGTTTCGACAATGACGCTGACTTCATCACTTACCGCGTTACCGCTGGCGTCGGTGCCGTCCACTACGATGGCGTGCTCACCGTCTGTCAGCGGCTGATCCGGCGTGAAGCTCCATTCGCCGTCATCGCCCGCGATCACTTCGCCGATTACCGTGTCGCCATCGGTGATGGTGACGGTTGAGCCCGGCTGCATGCCTTCGCCGCCGAAGGATGGCGTGCTGTCGTTAGTGGTGCTGCCATCGGCAATCGGATTACCTTCGTCATCGGTGATTACCGGGGCCGTGATGCTTTCTTCTGATCCGGTCTCGCCTTCTGGTTCACCGGTGCCTTCTTCTGAACCGGTCTCACCTTCTGGTTCGCCATTACCTTCTTCAGAGCCGGTTTCGCCTTCTGGTTCACCGGTGCCTTCTTCTGAACCGGTATCGCCTTCTGGTTCGCCTTCAGCGGTGCCCGCATCGACAATAATGGTGATGTCGTCACTGACGGTGCTGCCGTCGGCGGCCGTGCCGTCGACCACGATGGCGTGCTCGCCGTCCGTCAGCGGCTGATCAGGCGTGAAGCTCCACTCACCGTCATCGCCCGCGATCACTTCGCCGATCACCGTGTCGCCATCGGTGATGGTGACGGTTGAGCCCGGCTGCATACCTTCGCCGCCGAAGGATGGCGTGCTGTCGGTTGTGGTACTGCCGTCGGCAATCGGATTACCTTCGTCATCGGTGATTACTGGGGCCGTGGTAGCTTCTTCTGAGCCGGTTTCGCCTTCAGGTTCACCTTCAGCGGTGCCCGCATCGACAATAATGGTGACGTCATCGCTGACCGTGCTGCCGTCGGCGGCCGTGCCGTCAACCACAATGGCGTGCTCACCGTCCGCCAGAGGCTGATCAGGCGTGAAGTTCCACTCACCGTCATCGCCTGCGGTGACTTCGCCGATCACCGTGTCGCCGTCGGTGATGGTGACGGTTGAACCCGGCTGCATACCTTCACCGCCGAACGACGGCGTGCTATCAGTCGTGGTGCTGCCGTCGGCAATCAGGTTGCCTTCGTCATCGCTGATTACCGGTCTGGTGGTATCTTCTTCAGAACCGGTCTCGCCTTCAGGTTCACCGGTGCCTTCTTCTGAACCGGTTTCGCCTTCTGGTTCGCCCTCAGCGGTGCCCGCATCGACAATAATGGTGACGTCATCGCTGACCGTGCTGCCGTCGGCGGCCGTACCGTCGACCACAATGGCGTGCTCGCCATCCGCCAGAGGCTGATCAGGCGTGAAGCTCCACTCACCGTCGTCGCCCGCGGTGACTTGGCCGATCACCGCGTCGCCGTCGGTGATGGTGACGGTTGAACCCGGCTGCATACCTTCACCGCCGAAGGACGGCGTGCTGTCGGTTGTGGTGCTGCCGTCGGCAATCGGGTTGCCTTCGTCGTCGCTGATTACCGGTCTGGTGATCTCTTCTTCTGATCCGGTCTCGCCTTCAGGTTCACCGGTGCCTTCTTCTGAACCGGTCTCGCCTTCAGGTTCACCGGTGCCTTCTTCTGAACCGGTCTCGCCTTCGGGTTCGCCCTCAGGTTCACCCTCAGCGGTGCCCGCATCAATAACGATATTCACACCGTCGCTGACCGTGCTGCCATCTGCTGCCGTGCCGTCGACCACAATGGCGTGCTCGCCGTCAGCCAGCGGCTGATCAGGCGTGAAACTCCACTCACCGTCGTCGCCCGCGATCACTTCGCCGATCACCGTGTCACCATCGGTGATGGTGACGGTTGAGCCAGGCTGCATACCTTCGCCGCCGAAGGATGGCGTGCTGTCGTTAGTGGTGCTGCCGTCGGCAATCGGGTTGCCTTCGTCGTCGCTGATTACCGGTCTGGTGATCTCTTCTTCTGAGCCGGTTTCGCCTTCGGATTCACCAGTACCTTCTTCTGATCCGGTTTCGCCTTCAGATTCACCGGTGCCTTCTTCTGAACCGGTTTCGCCTTCGGATTCACCGGTGCCTTCTTCTGAACCGGTTTCGCCTTCTGGTTCACCTTCAGCGGTGCCCGCATCGACAATAATGGTGACGTCATCGCTGACCGTGCTGCCGTCGGCGGCCGTACCGTCGACCACAATGGCGTGCTCGCCGTCCGTCAGCGGCTGATCAGGCGTGAAGCTCCACTCACCGTCGTCGCCCGCGATCACTTCGCCGATTACCGTGTCGCCGTCGGTGATGGTAACGGTTGAACCCGGCTGCATGCCTTCGCCGCCGAAGGACGGCGTGCTGTCGGTTGTGGCACTGCCGTCGGCAATCGGATTACCTTCGTCATCGGTGATTACCGGGGCCGTGATACCTTCTTCTGAAACGGTTTCGCCTTCGGATTCACCAGTGCCTTCTTCTGAACCGGTCTCACCTTCTGGTTCGCCCTCAGGTTCGCCCTCAGCGGTGCCCGCATCAATAACGATATTCACACCATCGCTGACCGTGCTGCCGTCTGCTGCCGTGCCGTCGACCACGATGGCGTGCTCGCCGTCCGTAAGCGGCTGATCAGGCGTGAAGCTCCACTCACCGTCGTCGCCCGCGATCACTTCGCCGATTACCGTGTCGCCGTCGGTGATGGTAACGGTTGAACCCGGCTGCATACCTTCGCCGCCGAAGGATGGCGTGCTGTCGTTAGTGGTGCTGCCGTCGGCAATCGGGTTGCCTTCGTCGTCGGTGATTACCGGGGCCGTGATACCTTCTTCAGAACCGGTTTCGCCTTCAGATTCACCGGTGCCTTCTTCTGAACCGGTTTCGCCTTCAGGTTCACCGGTGCCTTCTTCAGAACCGGTCTCGCCTTCAGGTTCACCGGTGCCTTCTTCTGAACCGGTTTCGCCTTCAGGTTCGCCGGTGCCTTCTTCTGATCCGGTTTCGCCTTCAGATTCGCCGTTACCTTCTTCTGAACCAGACTCATCTTCAGGTTCGCCATTACCTTCTTCAGCACCCGCTTCACCTTCTGATTCACCGGTACCTTCTTCTGAACCGGTCTCACCTTCTGGTTCGCCCTCAGGTTCGCCCTCAGCGGTGCCCGCATCAATAACGATATTCACACCATCGCTGACCGTGCTGCCGTCTGCTGCCGTGCCGTCGACCACGATTGCGTGCTCGCCGTCCGTCAGAGGCTGGTCAGGCGTAAAGCTCCATTCGCCGTTGTCGCCCGCAGTAACCTCGCCGATCACCGTGTCGCCATCGGTGATGGTGACGGTTGAACCCGGCTGCATACCTTCGCCGCCGAAGGATGGCGTGCTGTCGGTTGTGGTGCTGCCGTCGGCAATCGGATTACCTTCGTCGTCGGTGATAACCGGGGCCGTGATACCTTTTTCTGATCCGGTCTCGCCTTCAGATTCACCGGTGCCTTCTTCGGAGCCAGTTTCGCCTTCTGGTTCACCGGTGCCTTCTTCTGAACCGGTTTCGCCTTCGGATTCACCGGTGCCTTCTTCTGAACCGGTTTCGCCTTCTGGTTCACCTTCAGCGGTGCCCGCATCGACAATAATGGTGACGTCATCGCTGACCGTGCTGCCGTCGGCGGCCGTGCCGTCGACCACAATGGCGTGCTCGCCGTCCGTCAGCGGCTGATCCGGCGTAAAGCTCCATTCGCCGTTGTCGCCCGCAGTAACCTCGCCGATCACCGTGTCGCCGTCGGTGATGGTCACGGTTGAGCCCGGCTGCATGCCTTCGCCACCAAACGACGGCGTGCTGTCGTTAGTGGTGCTGCCGTCGGCAATCGGGTTGCCTTCGTCGTCGGTGATAACCGGGGCCGTGGTATCTTCTTCTGAACCGGTCTCACCTTCTGGTTCGCCCTCAGCGGTGCCCGCATCGACAATAATGGTGACGTCATCGCTGACCGTGCTGCCGTCTGCTGCTGTGCCGTCGACCACAATGGCATGCTCGCCATCTGTCAGCGGCTGATCAGGCGTGAAGCTCCACTCACCGTCGTCGCCTGCGGTGACTTCGCCGATCACCGTGTCGCCATCGGTGATGGTGACGGTTGAGCCCGGCTGCATGCCTTCGCCACCAAACGACGGCGTGCTGTCGTTAGTGGTGCTGCCGTCGGCAATCGGGTTGCCTTCGTCGTCGGTGATAACCGGTCTGGTGATCTCTTCTTCAGAACCGGTTTCGCCTTCTGGTTCGCCTTCAGCGGTGCCCGCATCGACAATAATGGTAACGTCATCGCTGACCGTGCTGCCGTCGGCGGCAGTGCCGTCGACCACAATGGCGTGCTCGCCGTCCGTCAGCGGCTGATCCGGCGTAAAGCTCCACTCACCGTCGTCGCCTGCGGTGACTTCGCCGATCACCGTGTCGCCGTCGGTGATGGTGACGGTTGAGCCCGGCTGCATACCTTCACCGCCGAAGGATGGCGTGCTGTCGGTTGTGGTGCTGCCGTCGGCAATCGCATTACCTTCGTCGTCAGTCATAACCGGTCTGGTGATCTCTTCTTCAGAGCCGGTCTCGCCTTCAGATTCACCGGTGCCTTCTTCGGAGCCAGTTTCGCCTTCTGGCTCGCCTTCTGGTTCACCCTCAGCGGTGCCCGCATCGACAATAATGGTGACACCGTCGATAACGGTGCTGCCATCGGCGGCCGTGCCATCTACCACAATGGCGTGCTCGCCGTCCGTCAGCGGCTGATCAGGCGTGAAGCTCCATTCGCCGTCGTCGCCCGCGGTGACTTCGCCGATCACCGTGTCGCCATCGGTGATGGTGACGGTTGAGCCAGGCTGCATGCCTTCACCGCCGAACGACGGCGTGCTGTCGGTTGTGGTACTGCCGTCGGCAATCGGATTACCTTCGTCGTCGGTGATTACCGGGGCCGTGATACCTTCTTCTGATCCGGTCTCGCCTTCAGATTCACCGGTGCCTTCTTCTGAACCGGTCTCACCTTCTGGTTCGCCCTCAGCGGTGCCCGCATCAACAATAATGGTGACGTCATCGCTGACCGTGCTGCCGTCTGCTGCTGTGCCGTCGACCACGATGCCGTGCTCGCCGTCCGTCAGCGGCTGATCAGGCGTGAAGCTCCACTCACCGTCGTCGCCCGCGATCACTTCGCCGATTACCGTGTCGCCGTCGGTGATGGTAACGGTTGAGCCCGGCTGCATACCTTCACCACCAAAGCTTGGTGTGCTGTCGCTGGTGGTGCTGCCGTCGGCAATCGCATTACCTTCGTCGTCGGTAATTACCGGTCTGGTGATCTCTTCTTCTGATCCGGTCTCGCCTTCGGATTCACCAGTGCCTTCTTCAGAACCGGTCTCACCTTCTGGTTCGCCCTCAGGTTCGCCCTCAGCAGTGCCCGCATCGACAATAATGGTGACGTCATCGCTGACCGTGCTGCCGTCGGCGGCAGTGCCGTCGACCACAATGGCGTGCTCGCCGTCAGCCAGCGGCTGATCCGGTGTGAAGCTCCACTCACCGTCGTCGCCCGCGATCACTTCGCCGATCACCGTGTCGCCGTCGGTGATGGTGACGGTTGAGCCCGGCTGCATACCTTCGCCGCCGAACGACGGCGTGCTGTCGGTTGTAGTGCTGCCGTCGGCAATCGGATTGCCTTCGTCATCGGTGATTACCGGTCTGGTATCTTCTTCAGAACCGGTTTCGCCTTCAGGTTCACCGGTGCCTTCTTCAGAACCGGTCTCGCCTTCAGGTTCACCGGTGCCTTCTTCTGAACCGGTTTCGCCTTCAGGTTCGCCGGTGCCTTCTTCTGATCCGGTTTCGCCTTCAGATTCGCCGTTACCTTCTTCTGAACCAGACTCATCTTCAGGTTCGCCATTACCTTCTTCAGCACCCGCTTCACCTTCTGATTCACCGGTACCTTCTTCGGCACCCGCTTCGCCTTCTGCTTCACCAGCACCTTGTTCTGAACCGGTCTCGCCTTCGGGTTCGCCCTCAGCATCACCTGCATCGACAATAATGGTGACGTCATCGCTGACCGTGCTGCCGTCTGCTGCCGTGCCGTCGACCACGATTGCGTGCTCGCCGTCCGTCAGCGGCTGATCAGGCGTGAAGCTCCACTCACCGTCATCGCCCGCGGTGACTTCGCCGATCACCGTGTCGCCATCGGTGATGGTGACGGTTGAGCCCGGCTGCATGCCTTCGCCACCAAAGGTCGGCGTGCTGTCATTGGTCGTGGTGCCATCGGCAATCGGATTGCCCGCATCGTCACTCAGCACCGGCTTGGTGGCTGGCACGACTGCGGGATCGCTGCTGTTATTGTCATCAACCACGACGCCGGTGTTGTCATCCGGGTTCGTTGCGGCTGAAGAGGAGGAGCTGTGATGTTTGCCGCCCGAATGAGAGGAAATGGCAATGCCGGCTAATGCGGCAACGCCTGCCAGCGCGCCACCGGCAAGCAGCATATTATCGATACTCGCGGCATCAACCGTATTTGATGTCAGCGTATAAAAACCGTCAGCGGCGTCATAGTCATAAGCATATAAGACACCGTCCGGGCCCGATGCGAGCATAACTGGCGCTTCTGTCTGACCGACATTGTCGAGGATGATCTGGTAATGCTCACCGGTAACCGCATCTTCCAGTTCGAACTGGAACTTATCGTCAACTTTTGCGGCTTTGATCTTTTTGGGCGGTTTTCCGTCACTGTTATGGACTTCATAGGACACAGCCTGCTGAGGCACATTGACCTGCAGGGATTGATGTGAGTTTAAGGTATGTTTAGTGATGACATCGCCTTTGATGTCTTTGATTATTAATTGCAAGCTCATTTTTCACCAATTAAATTTGTTAGGTTCCATCCAATATGTGGGGCAAGCTGTGTTACGTCTTAAAAGCGTGTCTTAAATGATTAATCAATCCGCAGGCATATAAAGTCCCGATTCAAAACAGGGTAAAGCTTAACGCTTAGCAGATTTATCGGCTTTGATAAAATGCCAACCCATGCATTGCAAAAAATTTACAGGCAGAGTAAAGCAAATACATTTATCAGTACGCCCCCGATAAACCAGCGAGATTAACCGGTACAGGTGTTATCGGAGGTTATTAGGAACTTTATTACAGAAGCCGTTTAAAGGAAAGATTAAGAATCAATATCGGCGAGCCAGAGAAGCTTTACATAAAACAAAGTAAAACAACACACAAATAGATAAAACCACGCTACCAACGTAAAATGACCGCAGCAGACAAAACCAGTAAAAACAGGCGCATAATAAAACATCCATATGTAAAACATGACCTATACCTGACTATCCAGATCAACATCCCCCTGCTCACATTAACTTAGTTTTAAATACAGATTAGCGAATTCAAAACATGCAATGCCAAATGAAACCCATTAATTTCCATTTCATCCTTATATCGCATTCCAGAATTGGAATAGATTTTAATAACAGCGACATGATTAGCCAAAAACTCCAACTAATCTCTATGCAAACACACTTACCCGAATGGAACCTGGTGTTAATGAAATGCGTTACATTGTTTTTTGCAACAGTTCACAGAGCAACTAACACCGTTTTATAAAATAAAACATCATCATATGACAACGTTATTTAACAGGTTTAGCTTTCAATTCTCCTTGATCTGAAGGATGAGATTTTCAGTACCCACGGCTTTGTCTATCGGCGGGGACGATATTAAGGATAGAGGTTACTGATTAGCCGAGGATAATTGATAAGAGATTATGTTTACCGCTTCCGTTAACGGGCGTTAAGCCGCTATCAATTACGGAAAAATTCATCTGACCTGCAATGGCAATAATGACCCGGCAGAAAGCCACGCTCTGAATCACGAACGATCAAATAATCGTCCCAATCAGTTACAGCAATAAATTACAGCTATAAAATACACCGTTAATAATTCCAGAGCGAAATTACCAGGCAAGCCGCGAGCCATACGCTGTTTAAAGCGCTGAACTCCAACATTCAGCGAAGATTACAGCGCCAGATACCCAGCCCGCTGGCTGCGCAATACAGCGGTGAAAACAGCAGGTTACATTTTGTTCAGCAGGCGTCTGTCATCACGCGCCTGCAGTCGTGCTGCCGCCGGGGACGGAAAGATATAGCTGAATAAATCCCGGTAGAAGTTGAGATGTTTCACCAGGCCTTCGTGAATCGTTTTGGTGATGTCTTTGACCAGGAACGCCTGTGTGGTACTGAAGTTGGCGACCGAGAAAAAGGTTTTATCATAGACGTTGACCATCCCTTCCCACTTCATCACACGCTCTTCATCTGCGGCGTCATCTGAAGCGACAAAGATAGCCTTATGTGATTTCACACCGTGGTTACTGACATAGGTCAGCGAGGAGTCGTAGCCTCGCTTGCTGCGCCAGCGGCAAAATTCATAAGGCACATCGTAACGCGGCAAAAAGAAGTCCGGACAGCGGAAGTTATCGTCGCAAATCAACCCTTCCAGCGTCACCGAAACATGCAGAAAGTCCTGCATGAAATCAAATTGCCGGGTTTTGCTGCAACTGACGTTTATGCTGAAATGACCCGCCTGTACGTACCAGTAATTGGTAAATCCGGTCACCAGAATACAAAATACCTGCCAGTCACTGAGTTTACGATCGCCTGCCAGCCCTCTGAAACGGCTAATCATCATCCGTGATTTAGGATGCTGATACGCTTTCAGCAGCGGATCGTTCATACCTTTCAGCAACATCAGGCGCTCTCCTTAACATTTTGCGCTTATCCTGCCACGCCCTCTGAACCCTGAAAAGGGGTCATCTTCTGAATGTGTCGGGGAGGCGGCGGTCGTGCGGTGCCAGCTGCTAATCCTGCCGCTGTTGGGTCTGTTGTTGCAAAGCGGCAAGCCTCTGCTCAAAACAGCCCACCAGCTGGCGTACCTTTTGCGGAATGAAGCGTGCATCGGGAAAGATGGCATAGAGATAGCGGTCCGGCAGCCGGTAGTCAGGCAAAATTCTGACCAGCTTACCGGCTGCCAGCGCCTCGCTGGCCATCAGCCTCTGTATCCCGCCTATCCCCAGCCCGGCTTCAATAGCCTCTGTCAGCGAGTGACTGTTATTCGAGCGAAAGACGCATTCCACTGCAAGCGACACGCTCTCTTGTGCTGAGACCAGGCGCAGCGGCGCATCCGGCTGAAGGCCACTGAAGCGAATGTGAGGATGACGCTGTAAATCGGCGGGCGTCAGCGGTTGCCCGTGCTGCGCCACCCAGTCAGCGGAGGCCACCAGCATCGTTTCAATCGTGGCCAGCATGCGCACAGCCAGGCCTGCCGGCGGCGCTTCACTGAGACGGATGGCAACATCGACGCCTTCAGAAATCAGATCCGACAAGCGATCGTCAAGCGCCACCTCGAGCTGTAATGCCGGATGCTGCTGCTGAAACGCCAGCAGCTGCGGCATAAAGCGCTGGCCCAGCCCGCTGGGTAACTGGATGTGCAGCTTTCCCTGCAACGGCTGCGAGCCCGGCCGTAATTGCTGCTCCAGCTCATCCATGGCATGTAACAGTTGCCTGACCTGTTGCAGATAACGCTGTCCCTCTTCGGTTAACGCCATCGCACGCGTAGTTCTGTGCAGCAAAACCACGCCCAGATCATCTTCGAGCGCCGCCACCTGCTGACTCATCGCCGACTGTTTCAGGCCGTGTTGCCGTGCGGCTGCTGAAAACGATCCCGCTTCGGCAACGCGAATGAATGACTGAATCGCAGTCAGTTTGTTCTGCATTTAGTGGATTTCTTAATAAGTGTTATCGGTATAAGGGGGATTTAATCACAAAGAAGCCCAGGTGAGACTGTGATTTCACTCCAGATGAGATCGCTATCATGAATAACAGGCAGGAAACAAACGTCGCGCTGGTGGCAGGCGCAACCGGTATCGTGGGCCAGCAACTTATTCGCGCGCTCTCGGCACAGCACTGGCAGGTTATCAGCCTGAGCCGCCAGCGACAGCCCGACCCCGGTCAGTCCAACGTGCTCGCTGTTGATCTGCTCGATCAGCAGCAGAGTAATCAGGTGCTCTCAGCGCTCACCGAGGTTACGCATATTTTTTACAGTGCCTGGCTCAATGCCCCGGATTGGGCCGCCATGGTGAAACCCAACGTAACGATGCTGCAAAATCTGGTCAGCAGCATGGAGCAGGTCGCGCCGCTGCAGCATGTCAGTCTGATGCAGGGATATAAGGTCTACGGTGCCCATCTCGGACCGTTTAAAACGCCAGCGCGGGAAAGCGATGCTGGCGTACCGGGTGCTGAATTTAATGCCGAACAACTTCGCTGGCTGGCCGATCGGCAACAGGGTAAAGCCTGGCACTGGAGCGCGCTGCGTCCCGGCGTGGTTGGCAGCGACCGGCCGGGCAACAGCATGAACATGGCGCTGAGTCTGGCGCTCTATGCCTCACTCTGTCGTGCTGAAAAGCTGCCTCTGCGCTTCCCGGGTTCGGTGCAGACCTGGCACAGCCTGGTCGACTTTACCGACGCTGAATTACTGGCAGACGCCACGATCTGGGCCGGACAGGCATCCGACGCACGCAATCAGGCGTTTAACGTGAATAATGGTGATTTATGGCGCTGGAGTGAGCTGTGGCCGGTGATCGCGGCGTGGTTTGATCTTGAGATCGCGCCGCCCGTTTCCTTATCGCTGCAGCAATTGTTCAGCGATTATCGACACAACTGGCAGGATATCGCTGCGGCTAACCAACTGGTTCAGCCCGATATTCTGGCGCTCAGTGACGGCAGTTTTGCCGATTTCGTCTTCGGCTGGCACTACGATATGTTTGGCGACGGCAGCAAAATCCGTCAGGCGGGGTTTCATCAGTACCGCGCAACCGACCGGATGTTCTGCGATCTGTTTGCCCGCTTTCGCGCCGCCAGAATTATTCCCTGACCGCCTCAGTACGATTGGCATACGCAGACAGCACGGCCGGAACGCCTGGCTGGCTGCGCGGCATAACGATTAGCGCCCTTTCTTCCTGCGTCCCGGCTGCGCAAAACGCTTGCGGGAGGCGCTGTCAGGCTCGGCTTTGCCAGCAGCCGGACGGGACGGGCTTTTTTGCGGTTTTTTTGCTGCGGCGGTTTTAGCCGGCGCTTTCTTTGCCGGCTTATCTTCTGAAGAAGAGTTCTCCAGCAGTTTAAACAGTTCGATCAGTTCGTCATCAGTCAGATCGCGCCATTCGCCCAGCGGCAGACCTTTCAGGTTGACGTTCATGATGCGGGTACGCTCAAGCTTCGTCACTTCGTAACCAAAGTGCTTACACATGCGGCGGATCTGGCGATTCAGCCCCTGCACCAGGGTGATACGAAACACAAAAGGCGCTTCTTTTTTGACTTTGCATTTTTTGGTCACGGTACCCAGCATCGGCACGCCCGCGCCCATTCCGGCGATAAACTCGTCGGTAATCGGCTTATCAACGGTAACCACATACTCTTTTTCGTGATTATTACCGGCGCGCAGGATTTTATTGACCAGATCGCCGTGGTTGGTCAGGAAAATCAGCCCCTGAGAATCTTTGTCCAGACGGCCAATCGGGAAGACCCGCTTACTGTGGTTAACGAAATCGCTGATGTTGTCGCGCTCACCCTCTTCCATGGTGGTGATAATGCCGACCGGTTTGTTCAGCGCAATCAGCACTAAATCATCTTCATCACGCGGTTCGATAAGCTGACCGTTCACTTTCACCACATCGCCTGCAAAAACCTGCGCGCCGACAGTGGCGCGTTTGCCGTTAATGAAAACGTTGCCCTGTTCGATATAACGATCGGCGTCGCGACGAGAACAGATTCCGCTCTCGCTGATGTATTTATTGAGACGAGTTGATGAGTGAGTCAGCATGGTTCCTCCAAAAAACGCGGACTATACCTTACCGGCGTGGGCTTGCGAAGTGTTTGCGAGCGAAACTTTTCCACGCCGGAAGCGCGGCCCGGTCCGGCTGAACGGCGTGACTCAGTCAGACGGCGCTGACAGGTCAATGGCCATATCCATACAGCGCAATCCACTGCCGGCCAGCTTTGAAGGATAAACACTTTCTCCCAGCAACTCGAAGCCATGTTGCAGGTAAAAGCTGGCGGCGTTAGGGGTAGATGAGAGCGTCAGGCGCCGGTAGCCACGGCGCTGTGCTTCTGCTTTGATGGTCTCAATAATCTCGCCCGCCAACCCCTGCCCGGTGAAGCCAGGCAGGGTGAAAATGGCTTCAATGCTGCCGGCCGCCAGATCCAGCGAGCCGGTCGCCACCGGCTGGCCGTCAGGGCCGTCGATCACCAGGAAAGGATTTTCGCGGATCATCGCCGGAAAGCTGGCGGGCATCCGGTCCGGCGTCCAGGCTGCAATCACCTCGGGCGCATACGCCGTCTGGCAGCCGTGGCGAATCGCCTGGTTTCTGATATCCCACAAGATTGTTGCCTCTTCAGGTGAAGCCCGTCTGACCTTCATCATCCTCTCCTGCTTCATCAATGCGACCGTCTCGCTACGTTATCACACCGCTTCCCTGCAGTGCGATCGCCGCCGATCAGAAGCGCGCATTGAGCCCGACGTTCCAGCTCACCTGATGATATTCGCTGTTGCCCGCCACCGCAGAGACGCCAGCAAATGCGGTTACCGCAGTGCCAAGCGGCACGCTGGCCCCGACCGCCATATCCAGCCAGTGGTCATCGCCGGTTTCGCTGGTGCGGGTAAACGCCGTGCGGGTCGATTTCAGCCCGGCCGTCACCGCTGAGTCACTGTCGCCAAACTGATGGTTGTAACTGATCTGCGCCCACGGATTGATCAACAGCTGCCTGCTGTCAATGCGCCAGCCGACAGACCCGACCTGCGAGTGCAGCGTCTGATCGCCAAAGCGCATGGCGCTGCTGCGATTGCCCTGCTCCTGATAGCCTGAGACCCGGCTATAATCCAGCGCATAGCTGGCAACCGGACCGGTAGAAACATACTGGCCGAGCGGCAGATCCCAGCCAGTTTCAATTCGCATTCCCAGCAGCTTACCGTCGGTACTGCCCTGTTCAGTCCGGGTGGCCGGACCCAGCCTGACCTGACGCTCAATATCATCGAAATCGAGATCGGCATAATGCAGATCGGCGTTAATCCAGCCCTGATCAAACAGCCGCAACTGACTCCACAGCGCCACCAGATTGCCACGCAGCCGGTAGTCGTAACGCGACGAAGGCTCCTGACGCTGCGACGTCGCTGAAAACATCGCCCCGGCCTGCCAGCTGTCGTTTAGCTGATAACCGATACCGACCGCGCCATTGGCGGTGGTGGCATCGCCATCCTGATAACTGTCGCCACGGAAATTCCGTGACTGACCGGCATAGCCACCAAACACGGTAAACTGTCCGGCCTCCGCAGGCTGCTGGCGCTGCTGCTGTAAATGTCCTTCCAGGGTACTACGCGCATCCTTCACCAGCATCAGCGGTGACTGACTCAGCGCCGCCACCTGTAACGGCGCATCCAGCACCGACTGAATATAGTCAGCGATCAGGGCATGCACCGCCGGGCTGGGATGCAGACGATCCGCAAACAGATACTGCTGCGCCTGAGAGAAACCCGGCGTGGCCGAGGTGCAATCCATTGCCGAGACGCCAGGCGGACAGGCCATGCCTGCGCTGTTGCTGATGCCGTACTGAACGGGATTGTCGATCACCTCATTGAACAACCGGTTGATATCGACCCGCGCGATATTGCCGCCGGTTGCCACCAGCCCCTGCTCTTCGAGCTGGTTATAACGGTCGGTCAGCGTCGCCGCGGTGTCGCTTAACAGTTGCCAGGCGGCAAACAGCTGGCGGGCGATAGCCTCACGCACCAGTGGAATGGCCGGGATCTGATCCGCAGCCTGGCGGAATGCCGCCTCAATAGCCTGCTCGCGCGCCGCCTGATCGGGAGTTGTGACGCTGCTTAACGACTGGAACAGCGCCGCCATAGCCGGTTCTGCTACCGGGCCAAGCGGTTGCAGAATGGCCTGCAGTAATGCCGGCGTCGCCCCGACGTTTGGCACCGTCGGCACCACCACGGTACCCGCCCCGGCCGCCAGCAGCCGGCTGACCTGGTCGGCCGCAGAGCGGGCACTGTGATCAATCACCTGCACCGCATTCAGCGGATCGGCTGCGGCAGCAGCCAGATCGTTACCGCCGATCCAGTGAATATAGAGACCATTGCCGTCAGCGCGACCGCCACTGGCGGCCAGATAACGGTCTAGCTGATCCTGACTGTTGTACTGCGGATTAAGCGCCGGCACCGCCACCGCACCTCCGGCGGCATAGTTACTGCCGCCCTGAGAAGACGGCTGCAGGGTTTGATTCAGCTGTTGCGCCAGTATCTCGTCATATAACGGATGGGACGCCGCGTCGTAGGTGAAGCGGCCCACATTGCCACCGTCGCTCAGGCTATCGCCAAACACGGTGAGTTGACTCCAGGCCGCTGCCGGCAGCGGCGACAGCAGACTCAGGGTGGTTATCGCTGCACTGGAGAGCAGGTGTCGCGCGTGAAAGGATTTCATCATCGGCTCCGCACAAGGTAACAGGGATTAAAAGAAGCAAAAAAGAGGCTCAATCTCGCAAAGCAAAGTAAGCGTAGTCGGCAGCAGAAAATGGCAGCAGAAAAGCCGCGATCGGGATCTCAAAGCGGGAAAATTTGGTCAGATGCGGTGTCTCGCCCGGCAGAGATGATGACCGCCGGGCACTGCAGGGACTATTTTTTACCGGCAGGTTTCAGGCCGCGATAGAGATCCTGCAGCCGTTTCATGGTTTTGACCGTGCGCTGAGGTAGCGTGGACGCCACCGAAAGAATCAGCATTTCCAGACAGACCATAATGGTGCCGTGCAGCGGAATCCGGCCGTTTTCACCGCCGCGCGGAACGTTAATCACCACATCGGCTTCGCGGGCAAAAAACGACTCGGTGGCATGAGTCAGCAAAATAATCGGAATTCCCAGCCGTTTTGCCTCGCGGACCACGGTAGTGCCTTCGCGGTGCGCCGATTGTTGCGCCATCATCACCAGCACGTCACCGCGCTGAAGTGCCAGCATCTGTTCGGCCAGCGCAATACTGGCGCGATTAAGGGAAAACGCCGGCAGCCCGATACGATTTAACAGGCGGACGCTGTAATCCGCCAGAATTCCGGAGGCGTTGATGCCAAAAATCGCCACCTGACGCGCCTCCCCCAGCAGCGCCACCGCATCGGCGACGGCGACACGGTTCTGCGGCTGCGACATCACCTCACAGGCGCGCCGGTGCCCCTCCAGTACAAAATCAATTGCACTGTTAACGTCGCTGGTCACCTCACTGACAGTGGTGATCATCTTTTCTTCGGAGGTCAGCGACGGACCAAACCACGCCTGCAGCGTCTGTTTCAGATCGCGCAGGCCGCTAAAACCCAGCGCCTGAACTGCCCGGATCACCGTTGCATCGGAGGTCTGATTAGCCAGTGCTATCTCCATCGCGGTGCTTTCCAGCACCGTTTCCCGCTGTTGATCGATATAGCGAGCCACCGCCAGCAGCCGGGGCGACAGCTGCTTTTCCCGCGAACGCAGACGTTCCCCGAAAATATCGACCCGATTTTTGCCGGTCCTGGCCTGTTTCATTTTCATACCTGCTGGCTGAGTTTTGGGTCGGACAAGAAGGTTTACCCACCCTGAAAAGCGCTGATTTTAACCTGAACGCTGTAGTGGGCAAGCCTAACCATGCTGTAATTCACCTGATAATGCTGGGGAATTAACCGCTAATCAAGCTAGGGTAATTTGTATTAAAACCTATATTTCAATGAGTTATATCGAAAACCCTGACTGATTAAACCGGCAAAATGCGGCAACTGAAAATGTAGTGTTTTCATCATTATTTATGTTTACTACTACAATCGGCAATGGTTGAATGATTCTCAATTACAGATGAGAAGTATTGTCGTCGCCGCAGATTGCCCTTCTGATCCGCGCCGCTATCGCCGTCCGATCACTGTTTATTCTCTGCGTTTTGCAGAATACCGCCAGGGCGGTCAGCAGCAGCCCGCGCTGTGCTGAACCGTAAAGCATGACTCGCTTCAGACATGAAAAGAAAAAATGACCAACCGTTCAGATAAAAGTACAACTCCGGCACGCCATTCGGCGCTGGCGATGGCGATCTGCAGCGCACTGTTTGTGATGCAGGCACAGGCTGCAACCGTTGCCGGCACGCCGGATATGACCGTAACCGCCGACGACAACCCGGAAACGGGTTACACCAACAGCCAGAGTAGCGTGGCCAGCAAAATGCCCACCGCGCGACTGGATGAGGCGCAATCAATCAGCACGGTTACCCGGCAGCAGCTGGAGGATTATCAGGCCAGTTCGCTGGCGGATGCGATGCGCTTTGTCAGTGGCGTAACGGAAGCGAATACGCTGGCCGGCACCGAAGATGGTTTTGTCCGGCGCGGATTTGGCAGCAATGCCGATGGTTCGATCTATCGTGATGGCATCCGCAGCAGTCAGGGACTCAATTTCGATGCCACCACCGAGCGTGTTGAGGTGCTGAAAGGCTCAGCCTCGCTGCTGTACGGTATTCAGAATCCCGGCGGGGTGATCAATGTGGTCAGCAAGAAACCGCAATATCGCTGGCACACCAAAGTCAGTGGCCGTTATGCCAGCGAGGGTGGCGGCGCAGGTACGCTGGACGTAACCGGCCCACTGGGTAATGGCTTTGCGTTTCGACTGATCGCTGAGAAGCAGAATCAGGATTACTGGCGCAACTTTGGCAGTGAGCAACATACTCTGCTGGCTCCGTCTTTACAGTGGTACGGCGATCAGGCGAGTTTTTTAATCAGCTATGCCGATTACCGCTATGACATTCCTTACGATCGCGGCACTGCGTTTATTGACGGCAAGCCGATCGACATCGGTTATAAGGATCGTCTGGATGACACCGCTAACCACGCCTGGGGGCACAACAAAACCCTTAATGCGCACTACGAATGGCAGTTTAATGATGAGTGGCGCACCCGTTTCACCCTCGGCTGGAACCAGCGGCGCTATGACAACAATGAAGTCCGGGTGACGGCGGTCAATACCACCACCGGTGCGGTGACCCGTCGGGCCGATGCCAATCGAGGCTTCAACCACAAGACCAAATACCTGAGCTGGGATCTGCTGGGCAACCCGGAAATCGCCGGACTGTCGCACGCGCTGGTGGTCGGCACCGACTATGAGATGAACCAGACTTATCGCGCCCATCAGTATCAGGGCAAGGCGACCACTAACTTCAATTTCTTCCAGCCTGAATATGACCAGTTGTCACCGCTGACTGACAGCAGCACGGAAAACAGTGCTAACGCCAACAACCTGAACCGCATTCATAGCCGTTCGATCTACGCCAAAGATAGCGTGACACTGTCACCAGAATGGACCGTTGTGTTTGGAGGCCGCTATCAGCACTATGAGCAACGCGCCTCTAAAGGCTTTGATCCGCAGGTTGAAACGCTCAACGATGAGGGTAACAAGTTTCTGCCCCAGGCCGGGATCATCTATAAACTCACGCCCGCGTTATCGTTCTACACCAGCGTGAGTAAATCCTTCACCCCATCCACCGACGTGGACGACGATGGCAACGTTGGCAAACCCGAACAGGGCACCAGCTGGGAGATCGGCAGCAAATGGCAAGTCTCACCGAAGCTGTTTGCCTCTGTCGCACTGTATCGCATTGATGAAAAATCGATGTCGCTCAGCATTAACGGCACGACCCGCGCGATTGATAAAGCCCGCTCCAGCGGCGCTGAATTTGAGCTGAATGGTGAAGTCGCACCCGGCTGGGATCTCAGTGCTAATTACAGCTATGACCAGGCCGAAATCATTGAGGATCGGGTCAATCCGGATAACAACGGTAACCGGCTGCAAAATGCGCCACGCCATGCCGGGGCGCTTTATCTGAGCCATGAGTTGCAGTTCAGTAACCTGCCCGGCACCTTCCGGCTTGGCGGCGGTGCGCGCTATGTAGGCAGCCGTGCTGGCGATCCGGATAACAGTTTCACCCTGCCGGATTATGTGGTGGCCGACAGCTTTGTCGCCTGGAATCATCGTCTGTTCGGGCAGAAAACGCAGCTGCGGCTCAATCTGAATAACCTGTTCGATAAACACTATTACAGTTCAAGCGGCGGCAACCTGCGCGTCCGCGAAGGCGAAACCCGTAATCTGATGGTACAAGCCAGTGTTGAATTTTAATCCGCTCGCCCGTCTGCTGCGTAACAGCCTGTTACTGATCGGCCTGGTCTGCGCCAGTTCGCCAGCCGGGGCGCGCACCCTGACCGATATCACCGGACAAACGGTCAGCGTGCCGGATCGGCCACAGCGGATTGTGCTGGGCGAGAGCCGGATGTTGTATAGCATCGCGCTGCTGACGCCCGGAAATCCGCTCCAGCAGATTGTCGGCTGGCCGCAGGATCTGAAGAAGTACGATCCGCAGACCTGGCAGATTTTTGCCCGCCAGTTTCCGCAGATGCTGACGATACCGGCTCTCGGTCAGGAGGGGGTAAATGACATTAATCCGGAACAGGTGATCGCGCTGAAGCCCGATCTGGTGATCCTGCCGCAGCTGGCACGCAACAGCGATGCCGGGCTGCAGCTGGAAACGATGCTGAAAGCAGCAAAGATTCCGGTGCTGAAGGTTGATTTGCGGGTTCATCTGCTGAAAAACAGTGAGCGCAGCATGACGCTGCTGGGCGAAGTGTTCAATCAGCCGCAGCGGGCAGCCGACTTCAATCGTTTTTATCGCAGCCACATGCAGCGAATAGCGAACAGGCTGGCACGCTATCACGGGCCGAAACCGACCGTGCTGCTGCAGTTGCATCTCGGACGGCGCAGCGAGTGCTGCGTCACCTCGGTAAACGGCAACCTTGGCGAACTGCTGCGCTTTGCAGGCGGCGAGAACATTGCCAGCCAGCAGGTTAAAGGGGTGTTCGGACGGCTGAGTGAGGAGCAGGTGATTGCCGCCCAGCCGGATTACTACTTCGCGACCGGTATCGGTAACGCTGATGAACCGGATAGGTTAACGCTGGGCCCGGCCGTCTCAGCGGCCCAGACCCGCGAAAGCCTGCTGAGGCTGACCCAACAGCAAAACGGCCTGAAGCAGCTGCGGGCGCTGCGTGACGGGCATAGCGGTGCGCTGTGGCACAACTTCTATCTCAGCCCATGGCACGTGGTAGCAACCGAGTTTTTTGCCACCACGCTCTATCCTGAGCTGTTTCACGATGTTGATCCGCAGCAGACGCTCAGGCAGATGTTCCAGAAGTTTCTGCCGATTCCGTTGTCCGGCAGCTACCTCTATCGGCTGGCGCCGGTCAACGCCCCGCCGTCAGGCAGCCGGGAGCGATCGCCCGAGGTTCTTCACCCTGACGATATCAGCCATCACCGATAGCGCGATCTCCGCCGGGGTTTTACTGCCAATCGGCAGGCCAATCGGGGCATGGATGCGGTCCAGCTCGCTGCGATCCATCCCCGCAATCTGCTGCAGCCGCGCCCGGCGCTTTTCGCTGTTCTTCACCGATCCCATAATGCCGATATAAAAGGCAGGCGTGGCGATCGCTTCCATCATCGTCAGGTCATCAATGCGTGGATCGTGGGTCAGCGCCACAATCGCCACGGCCGCATGCGCCCCGTTCAGCTCCAGCCAGCGCGCCGGATGCTGGCGCACCAGCGTAACGTTATCGGCTGCGCCGAAGTGGCGCTCCAGTTCATCGAGCATCCCGGGACGATGCTCGCAAACCCGCACATGAAATCCCAGCATCTGGCCCAGCCGGATGCATTCAAACGCCACGCTGGAGTAGCCGGCCACCAGCAGTTCCGGGATCGCGCCGACCGGTAACCGTACCAGCTGGTCGCTGACGCTGAGAGCGGGTAATCGCCGATCCGCCGCCATCGCTTCCCACTGCGCGCGCTCACCGGGCCGGATCAGCTTCACCATCGGCTGCTGGCCGCTCAGCGCCCGCTGCATCGCGATCAGCAAATCCAGACTGGCGGTATCGGGCGGCAAATATTCAATCATAATCTCCAGACTGCCGCCGCACGGCAGACTGACATTCGGACGCATGCCGCCTTCGCCATAACGCACCTGCTGACTGCTGGCACGGTAATCGCCGGTCGCCAGCTGGGCTAAAAAATCCTCTTCGATGCAGCCACCTGACAGCGAACCGCAGTATGCGCCCGCCTGATTGACCGTCATCAGCGTCCCGGGCGCGCGCGGCGACGAGCCGTAAGTCCGCAATACCGTACACAGCCAGACGGATTGCCCCGCCTCGCAGCTGCTTAACGCCGCATTAATCACCCGTTGGTCCAGCGTAATCATGAAAATTCCTTTATCGCCTGCAAATCGCCCGGCAGGTCAATGTCATAAACACAGCCGCGATCGCTAAGGGGCAAGCGAACCGCGTCACGTTTGACTATTGCCTGCGCGCCCACATCACCCAGTAAGCCGGTTAACAGCGGGTAATAGTGCCGCTGAAAGCCGACCGGATGGCCCGGTATGCCGTCGACCCAGGGTCTGACCACCGCCGCATCGGCCAGCGCTGCGCTGACGGCCCGATAGCTGTCGGCGGTGATCAACGGCATATCACCGAGTGCGATCAGCCAGCCGTCGTATTCGCTGCTGGCAGCAACACCGGCGGCAATGGAATCACCCAACCCGTGGCTGTCGCACAGCACCGCCGTCGCCGGATCGATCAACGCCCGAATCGCTGCCTGCTCCGGACGGGTTACCACAAACAGATCCAGACCGCTGGCCGCCGCCTGTTGCAGGGTATGCTGTAACAGCGGCTTGCCATTCAGTTGAGCCAGCAATTTGTGTTCACCGCTCTGCTGACGAAAACGGCGGCTGAAGCCCGCCGCCATCATCACAATCGCTATCTTCAAAACAGCCTCTCCCGCTGGCGATAAAAACGGGCGCAGGATTGGCCCTGCGCCCGTAAACCTGATCTCAACGCCGGCGGCATCAATTGCAGCCGGCCCGGCATCCGCCGTAATCAGATGATTTTGTCGAGGGTGATCGGCAGGTCACGTACCCGCTTGCCGGTGGCATGGAAGACTGCATTACTGATCGCCGCCGCCACGCCAACGATGCCCAGCTCACCGACCGCTTTACCGCCCATGGTGGTCGCCTCAAAGTCGGGTTCACCGACATTGATGGTGGTGATGCTGGGAATATCGCCGTTAACCGGCACCAGATAGTCCGCCAGGTTATTGTTGATTACCCGACCGTTGCGAGGATCGATAATCCCCTCTTCCATCAGTGCCTGACCGACGCCCATGATCATCCCGCCGATCCACTGGCTGCGCGCCAGTTTAGGGTTGTAGAGCCGACCGCTGTCGAGTGCCGCCACCATGCGTTTCACCCGGATGGTGCCGAAATCTTCATCGACCCGCACCTCAACAAACTGTGCGCTCCAGCTGTGGGCGGAAAACGCCTCTGGCCGGCTCATGTCGTTAAGGTTACGCACGATTTTGTCGCGTTCGCTTTGCGGCATGTCGTCCGGGAAGGTCCCGCCTTTCACGCTCAGGCTATCGGCAGGTGCCAGCGTCGCCAGTTGGGCGAGCGAGAGGCCCGATCCACCGCTGTGCTGAATTGCGCCATCCTGCAGGGTAAACTGCGACACCGGCAGGCCGCTGAGCGGCGACGCGGGCAGCTCACTGGCCAGAGCCAGCAACCGTTCGCGCATTTTCTTCGCGGTATCGTTCACCGCCGCCGTCAGGTTACCGGCCAGCTGCGATCCGCCTGCCACGCCTGCGCGCGGCAACGCTGTATCGCCCAGCTCTACCTCAATGGTTTCCGAATCGACGCCGAGATGATCCGCGGCCGTCTGCGCCAGAATAGTGTAAGTGCCGGTTCCGATATCTGCGCCGGCGCACTGCACCACAAAGCGGCCCTGCGGCGTCAGGATGATTTTCGCTTCGGCCGGCAGTCGGTTGACCGGATAAGTGCCGGAGGCCATGCCCCAGCCTATCAGCTCACGGCCTTCACGCATGGAACGCGGCGTCATAATGCGCTTATCCCAGCCAAACGCTTCTGCCCCTTTCTGGTACGCCTCTTTCAGCCGACGCGTACTCCACGGCAGATCGAGCTGATAATCTTTATCTGCCCAGTTGCGCAGACGCAGTTCCAGCGGATCGATGTCCAGCGCATAGGCCAGCTCATCCATCGCCACTTCAAGGCCAAACGCACTGGGATTCTCGCCCGGCGCCCGCATCCAGCCTGGCGTGACGGTGTTAATCAGTCGGACCTGATGCTGTGCCGACACGTTGCTGACGGCGTACATCCGGGCGGTCACTTTGCTGCAGTTCTCAGCAAATACATCAATCAGCGAGGTTTCGCTGAAGCTGCGCTGAATAATCGCCTCAATTTTACCGTCACGTGAAGCGCCCAGCTCCAGCTGCTGCGAGGTCGCCGGACGTCCACCCAGACCGGTAAAGTTCTGCGGCCGGGTCAGTGAGACTTTCACCGGACGGTTCAGGGCGCGCGACGCGACGCTGGCTAAGGCAACGTGAGTGTAAGGCACCGGTTTGGACCCAAAACCCCCGCCGACATAGGGTGAAATAATCCGTACTTTTTCGGTCTCAATCCCCAGCCATTCGGCGATTTCAACCTGCGCGCCCGCCACCCACTGGCTGGGTTCCCAGACCGTGATCTGACCTTCGTGCCAGTGCGCGATGCAGGCATGTGGCTCCATCGGCATGTTGTATTCACGCGGGGTAGTATAACGCTGGTTGATACGCACCTCGGCACTGTGCATTGCGGTCGCCGCATCGCCCAGATCAATATCCTGCGCCGACATCGGTTTAGCCTCGACGCCCTCGTCGGTGGCAAACACCCGCGCCGGCGTGGTCTCATACTCGATCTCAACCAGCGAGGCTGCCCAGGTGGCCTGCTCGAAGGTTTCAGCGATCACGATGCCAATGTTCTGGCCGTTATGAATGATCACATCGTCCTGAATCGGGGTGTAAGTGGACTGCGCTGCGCCGCCGTCAGCAATCGCGGTCGGCTTGTTAATCTTTAACGGATTCAGATGGGTATAGACTGCCAGCACACCGTCAGCCTGCAGGGCTTTTTCGGCTGACAGGCGGGAAATGCGGCCACTGGCGACGGTTGACTGGAGCACGACGCCGTACAGCGGATTTTCCGGCTGATGTTCGATGGCATAACGTGCTTCACCGATCACCTTAACCCGGCCGTCACCCCGCGATCGGGCCGCGCCCAATCCTTCAATCGGGCTGCCAGCTTCGGCCGTCGCCGTGTCGCCCGCGGTGGCTTCAGGGATGTGTTTAGCCTGGCGTGCGTCGTGGTTTACTTCACTCATGCGATCTCTCCTGCTGCCATTAGCGCACGCGCTATTACGCGCGGGGCCAGCTTCACTTTATACGCATTATGCTCCAGCGCCTGGGTTTCCTGATTGATCAGCTCCGCGGCCTGGAATACCGTCTCTTCGTTGAACGGCTGTCCCTCTAACGCCTGCTCAACCCGCGTGGCGCGCCAGGGTTTGGTGGCAACGCCGCCCAGCGCAATATGCACCTGACGCATCACGCCATTCTCCAGCGTGAAACCAGCGGCTGCGCTGGCGGCGGCAAACTCGTAAGAACTGCGATCGCGCACTTTGAGATAGTGAGAGCGTTGCAGGGAAGCGGTTTGTGGCACTTCAATCGCCACGATGATCTCGTCATCGCGCAGATCGTGTTCCTGATCCGGCGTCTCTCCCGGCAGCAGGAAGAAATCATCAATGGCGATCCGGCGAGTTTCGCCCTGCGGGTTCTGCACTATCACCACCGCATCAAACGCCACCAGCGCGACCGCCAGGTCACCCGGATAGACCGCAATGCAGCTGTCGCTGGCACCCAGAATGGCGTGATTACTGTTGACGCCCTGCCGTGCGGCACAGCCGGAGCCGGGATTGCGTTTATTGCAGGCCGAAAAGGTCGCCGGATCGCGATAATAAGCACAGCGGGTGCGCTGACGTAAATTGCCGCCCAGCGTGGCCATATTGCGGATTTGCGGCGACGCGGCCTGCCATAAGCTGCCGTAGATAGCGGGCGCATGTTGCTGACAGTCGGGATGATCGGCCAGCTGGCTCATGGTGATCAGCGCGCCAGCACTGATTTTATCATTGTCAAAACTCAGGCTGCGAAGTTCAGACAGGCCGTTAATGCCAATCAGCTGCGGCGGGTTAAACACGCCGCATTTCATCAAATCGAGTTGAGTGGTACCGCCCGCCAGAATCTGACTGCCTGACTGCTGCTTTAACGCTGCGGCTTCGCTGGCTGACTGTGCGACTTTCCAGTGAAAGGGATTCATGCGGACTCCTTCGCCATTTCAGCCGCCGCCTGTTTAATGGCATCGACAATGTGTGGATAGGCACCGCAGCGGCACAGGTTGCCGCTCATGTATTCGCGGATTTCATCGTCCGATCCGGCATGGCCCTCTTTAATGCAGGCGACGGCCGACATGATTTGGCCTGGCGTACAGTAGCCGCACTGGAAGGCATCGTTTTCAACAAAGCAACGCTGCACCGGATGTAATTCACCGCTGGCAGATTGCAGCCCTTCAATGCTGGTCACCTCAGCGCCGTCAGCCTGAGCGGCCAGCGTCAGACAACTCAGCACCCGCTGACCGTTAACCAGTACCGTGCAGGCCCCACACTGTCCCTGATCGCAGCCTTTTTTAGTGCCGGTCAGGTTGAGGTGCTCACGTAATGCATCAAGTAAGGTGACCCGGGGATCGATCTCCATCGGGTATGGCTGGCCATTGACCTGCATTGTTAGCGAAATTTTTTCTGACATTGTCTGCTTCCCATTGTTGGGGGCTAAAAGTGTAATTTTTTTATTAGTCTGTTTCGGACGGGATATAAATCGGGGAGAATCCGGATAACCCTAAGCTTTGCGCGCGTATGCACGTCTTTAGTTTTAGCAGCTTTTTTACGATCCGGCAGCGCAGCGGGCAAAAAGCCCACTCTTATCCTGCCAGACCGATCCACTGTTAAGCACTGAACTGGCCTTATCGCCAGGCTATCTGTTTGATACAGATAGATTCTTTAACGTCGGGTTTTATTAATCACCTTCACAAGCGTAATGCACAGAATTCATCAATGCCGCCGGGGAAGATGCACTATGCTGTTGCGCCCTGAACTTAAAGTCCGCACCTGCAGCCCTGGTGCGCAAAAATATGTCAACGACCTGCAGAGGCAGTGCCGGCAGGTTTAATGAGCCAGAAAAATATGCTGAGAGAGAATTTTAACGACCTGATGTATCTGGTGGTGGTGGCTCAGGAGCGCAGCTTTACCCGCGCCGCAGCGAAACTGGGCGTATCGCAATCGGCGCTTAGCCACGCGATCCGTGGACTGGAGGAGCGTCTTAACCTGCGATTACTGACCCGAACCACTCGCAACGTTGCGCCGACTGACGCAGGCGAGCGCCTGATCAAAAATATCGCGCCGTTATTCAACGAGATTGAGTCCGAGCTGGTCAGCGTCACCGATACTCAGGGAGAGATCGCGGGCAACATCCGCATTACGGCCGGTGAACATGCGCTGATGTCGACGCTGTGGCCGCTGACTAAGCCGTTTCTGCAGCGCTATCCCGCAGTGAATATCGAGTTTTCGGTTGATAATACCCTGACCGATATTGTCAGTGGCCGCTTCGATGCGGGTGTGCGGCTGGGTGAGCAGGTCGAAAAAGATATGATCGCAGTACGCATTGGGCCGGACTGGAATATGTGCGTGGTCGCCTCGCCCGACTACTTCGAACAGTATGGCGTGCCTGCCACCCCTTACGATCTGCAAAAACACAACTGCATCAATCTGCGCTTACCGACGCGCGGGGGACTCTATAACTGGGAGTTTATGCGCGACAAAAAGGAGATTCGGGTCAGGGTCGAAGGTCAGCTGATCTTAAATACTCTGGCGGCGCGCATTGATGCGGCGCTCTGTGGCATGGGCATCTGCTATGTGCCGCAGGACAGTGTTGCTGAGCACATTGCTACGGGGCGTCTGGTGCAGGTCCTGGCCGACTGGTGTGAACCGTTTCCCGGCTATTACCTCTACTATCCCAGCCGCAAACAGCATACCCGCGCGTTTGCTCATCTGATTGAGGCAGTGCGCTATCGCGGCGAGTAAGCAGCGATAGCGCAGCGCTCGGTTATGCAACCGGCCGTTGCTGGCGCTCCAGCCGCCGTGTCTTCTGACCAGAGACGATCATCGCGACGATGAACACCAATGCAAACAGCACCACGATAGTCGGCGCCGGTGCGCTGTCGAGAAAGAAAGAGAGATAGACGCCGCTGAGTGACACCAGTACTGACACCAGCACCGCAATCAGCAGCGCGTGGGAAAAGCGGGTTGTCAGCAGAACCGCAATCGCACCCGGCGCGATCAGCAGCGAGATCGACAGGATAATACCCACCGCTTTCAGGGTCACCACAATGGTTAACGACACCATACACAGCAGGCCGTAATGCATCAACCGGGCCGGCAGGCCACATACCTGTGCCTGCTGCGGATCGAAGCTGAACAGCATCAGATCGCGCCACTTCAGCGCAATCACCGCGACAATCAGTGCGGCGATAATCAGCGTCTGGATGATGTCGGCGCGGGTGATGCCGAGCATATCGCCGAACAGAATATGGTCGAGATGCACTTCAGGCTTCACCGCGATGTAAAGAATCAAGCCGACTGCGAACATGCCGGAGAAGACAATCCCCAGTACTGTGTCCTGTTTAATCCGGCTGTTGTCCTGCAGAAACCCGCTGGCCACAGCACAAAACAGCCCGGCCACAAAGGCTCCAATAGCCAGCGGAATGCCCAGCACCCAGGCCAGCACGATGCCGGGAAACACCGCATGGCTCATCGCATCGCCCATTAGTGCCCAGCCTTTCAGCACCAGAAAGACCGACAGCAAGGCGCAGGGGATCGCCACGACCAGCGCGATCAGCAACGCGCTCTGCATAAAAGCGAACTGGAAAGGTTCAAACATCGACATCAGGCAGGCTCCTCATCGGCAGGGTTGCGGGCGCGACGCCGACTCGCCAGCAGGCCATGCTTCGGGGCGAAGACAAACGCCAGCAGGAATAACAGCGTCTGCGCCACCACAATAATCCCGCCGGTTGCACCGTCGAGATAATAACTCGCCCAGGCACCGAGGAAGCTGGTTATGCTGCCAATCGCCACCGCAATCATCAGCAGGCGCGGAAAGCGATCGGTGAGCAACCATGCCGTAGCGCCCGGCGTCACCACCAGACAGATCACCAGAAACGCCCCGACGGTTTGCAGTGCCGCCACGGTCGAAACCGCCAGCAGAGTAAAGAACAGGATCTTTAATCGCTCGGGCCGCAGACCGATAGCGCGCGCATGATTCTCATCGAAAAAGGTCACCATTAAATCCTTCCACTTAAACAGCAGAATGATGATCGACACGCCGCCGATCAGCGCCAGTTGCAGGATATCGGCCGGTGCAATCGCCAGGATATTGCCCAGCACGATAGTCTGAATGTTCACCGAGGTGGGATTCAGCGACACCATGAACAGGCCAAGGCCAAAGAACGAGGAGAAAATCAGACCGATGATCGCATCTTCTTTTAAACGGGTGCGCTGATTAAGCAGCAGCATACTGCCGGCCGCCAGTCCGCCCGACAGAAACGCGCCCAGTGCAAACGGCAGCCCAAGCATATAAGCGCCCGCTACGCCGGGAACAATCGAGTGCGACAGCGCATCCCCAATCAGCGACCAGCCTTTGAGCATCAGGTAGCAGGAGAGAAACGCGCACAGTCCGCCAACCATGGCGGAGACCCACATCGCGTTGAGCATGTAGTGGTATCCGAACGGCTCCAGTAACAGATTCATGGTCACTTCCCGTCGTTAAGCGAGGCGCGCGGCGCGATAAACGGACGCTCATCATCGGTAATGATCTGATCGTCCAGCCCGTTGACCGCCACGTGACGCAGCACCCCGCTAAACGCCCGCTCAAGGTTGGCTGTGGTAAAGGTGGTGCGGGTCGGACCGCTGGCGAGGATGGTGCCTTTGACCATCACGGTGTAGTCGCAGAATTCCGTCACCGATCCCAGATTATGGGTTGAGACCAGCATGGTTTTACCTTCGTCACGCAACTCATCGAGCAGGGCAATGATTTTCGCCTCGGTCTGGACGTCGACGCCGGTGAACGGCTCATCCAGCAGGATCACGCTGCCCTGCTGGGCAATCGCCCGTGCGAGGAAAACCCGTTTCTTCTGTCCGCCGGAAAGTTCGCCGATCTGTCGCTGGCGATACGCCAGCATATCGACCCGCGCCAGCGCCTCATCGACAATATCGCGGTCGTGGCGTTTAGGCCGCCGCAACAGGCCCATGTGGCCGTAGCGGCCCATCATCACCACATCCTCCACCAGCACCGGAAAAGACCAGTCAACCTCTTCAGACTGGGGAACATAAGCCACCAGGCTCTGGCGCAGCGCCTGACGGGTCGGCATACCCAGCACTGAAATCGTCCCGGCGGAGAGCCGGACAAAGCCCATCAGCGCCTTAAACAGGGTCGATTTACCCGACCCGTTAACGCCGACCAGGGCGGCAATGGAGCCGCCGGGGATGCTGAAGCTGGCATCACGCAGCGCCGTATGGCCGTTTCGGTAGGTGACGCTGACCCCGGAAACCACGATAGTGTCGCTCATGGCGCGCTCCTCCCGTGATTAATGCCGTCGACCAGCGTCGCGGTGGTAACCCGCAGCAGGTCAAGGTAGGTTGGCACCGGCCCCTGCGCCTGACTTAATGAGTCGACATATAACACGCCGCCATACCAGGCACCGGTTTCGCGCGCCACCTGCCGGGCAGGCTTGTCAGAGACGGTACTTTCGCTGAATACCGCCGGAATGGCATGCTGCTTCACCTGATCGATCACCTTTCTCACCTGCTGCGGTGTACCTTGCTGATCGGCGTTGATCGGCCAGAGGTAAAGCTCTTTCATACCGAGATCGCGCGCCAGATAGGAGAACGCACCTTCACTGGTCACCATCCAGCGTTGATTTTCAGGGATTGCGGCCACCTGCTGGCGCAGCGGCGCCAGCGCCGACGTGATCTTTTGCTTATAGGCGGCGGCATTCTGACGGTAGGTTTCAGCGTTAGCGGGATCGTACTTCACCAGCGCATCCCGGATATTATCGACATATATCAGCGCATTATCCGGGGACATCCAGGCGTGAGGATTGGGCTTGCCGTTATATGGCCCTTCGCCAATGCCAATCGGTTCGACGCCCCGCGATACTACCACTTCCGGTACGCCTTCAAGATGCTGATAGAAGCGCTGAAACCAGCGTTCGAGGTTCAGCCCGTTCGACATAATCAGTTGCGCGCCCTGCGCACGTTTAATGTCACCCGGCGTCGGCTGATATTCATGAATTTCGGCACCCGGTTTGGTAATTGAGGTTACCTCTGCCGCATCGCCCGCCACGTTTTTTGCCATATCAGCAATCACGGTAAAGGTGGTCACGACCTTAAATTTTTCTGCTGCATAGCTGCTGGTGGATATCACCGCGCTCAGCAACAGGCTGAAAACCAGCGTTACGCTTTTTTTTATCGGGGCCATCGCACGATCTCCAGAGATGATTAAAATTAAAACATAATTAGCCTGTGCTATTTTTTATAGCACAGGCTATACCTTTACGACAGGCTCCATTTGTGAAGTTTCTTCAACGTCAGCGTCGTAATGCGAAGTTATGTCAACAAGCGTGGTTATTGATTGATTAGACTGGATTATTTAGGCATGTGCTTTGTCCGCTGATCGGCGACGCTGAATGTATGAGGTTGTGCGCCGGGTGGTCAGCACCGGATCAGAACCGTCCTGAAAAGCCCGCTTTACTGTCGAATCAAACGATATAGGCCAGGCGATAAAAGAAGTGAAATGCACGGTCAGCCGGGTTGTCAGGGAGAGATCGGTGACTAATGGCTATCAAAAGAGACAAATTGATAGTCAGGATAAATTAAATTTAACGAATTTTTTTGCTACAGTGAATGTTACTTACCGCAATAAAACCAGGGAGGATAATTTGTATTTTTCCAGCGACGAAAAAGCGAATTTCATCATTGGCGAAGCAGCAATGAACCTGATTGAAGCCAGTCAGGAGGTTAATGTAGAATTGCTGATTGGTGAGTTGCTTTCGATGTCTGCTTCAGAAGTGGATGAAAACCGTCTGGAACAGCTGCATCAGGTACGACAATGGTTAATGGGTTTCAAAACGATTGGCGCACGTAACACTGAGCAGGCAGGCTGGTTATCAAAGCCGCTGAACGCTGACAAAATGAGCACTGACTCTGCTGATGATATTGTGTTTAAAGGTTGACCTGACCGGTCTTCCCCACTGTCGGCCTGTGCAGGTGTTGTACAGGCCGGATTCGTTTAGCGCTGAAAAAGCCAGCAAAACACCGTTTTAACCCCGCAGTAAACTCTTCGTAACACGCTGATTAATAACGCATAGCATTTTTTGCACAAAAAAAATTGTTCCGGGAATTCAAAATTCTGTACAAGTTTTTGAAAGATGTATAACTTGCGCATCCAGAGCGCGATACATTTTAACCATCTGAGGACAACACTATGCGTCAGAACGGACATGCACCGGAAGCCATCAGCGACATTGCCCGTTACTTCAATCAAGCCAGCCAGCCGTCACAGCAGGAGACGCTGGGTGAGATTGTGGTTGAAATTCTGCGCGCAGGTCATAATCTGAGTCGTAAAGCTATTTGCAGCAAACTGCTGCGCCGTCTGGAACTTGCTTCTACGCCAGAGGAAGAGAGTCATCTGCATGAACTGATCGGGCTGCTTTTCCGTCGGGAAGAGTAATACTGATACCCGGCGTTGATGAAGGTGCATTACGCCTCAGCTCACAGCAATTCTGATCGGACTATTTTTCGCATTAACGAAGCCCAGTGTTGCTGTCCCGTTTCAGGCGCCCCGTCAATGGCGCCTGTTTCTACATCAGGAGCCGCAACGTGGCCAATAATTCGTAAATCAGAGAAGCCAGTATGTACAGAAGTGATGATGAGAAACTGACAGATGTCATGATCGGCGAAGCCGTATTGACATTACTTAAGTCAGACAAACCGGTATCGAGCAATGCCCTGATCAATCAGCTGGAGCTGATGGCCGCTGAGACGGACGAGGAAACAAAGGTGAAGACGATCCGCAAAGCGATTACCGAAGTGCGTAATGGCATGGTTGCGGCACGTAAGCGCGCCAGTGGCGGCCTTCCCGAACGCGAAAATGCTTCACACCGTTTAAATAATGATGGCCCGCCTGAAGGTTCAAAAAAACACTAAACGATCCGTTTTTTGCGGAAGCTGTGGCCATAATTTACCTGTCCACCAGGCGCTGAAGGTCATCAGAAAAAACTTTGCGGGTCGCACTGGGCAAACCCGTAACAGCGACTACACTGCTTTCTGACTTCAGTCGATGCATCTAACAAATTTTCCGCAGAGAAAGAAAAATCATGCAACACTCATCTTCAGATTCAACTCTCATTGACTATTTTCGCAGCGCAGGCGATCAGCTTGCTCCAGAAACCGAATTACTGGGCGGTATCATCAGAAATATCGTGGCTGACCAGGGTCGCGTGACCAATAAAGCCATCATCCTCTATCTGATTGCGGAACTGGAGAGTACCTCAGACGTAGTTAAGCTGGATGTGTTACGCAAAACGCTGGAAATCGTTGTTGGCCGCACGCCGGACGACGCCGGAGTCTGATGCCGGCTTCCTGCGCAATCACATGCCGGTTGCGCAGGAAGCGTCAGACGACAATGCCTTATCCCCTCACCCGCCTTGCTCAACCCTTGCCAGCCCGCCAGGCTCTGAACAACAAGCCCCTGCAAAAGCTGACGCTGTGATTAATCGAGTGAATCGCGATGCTGCTGACATTTCACCAGCACATGACCATTAAAGGTGGTCGGCATACGGTTTCTGACCACCGAAGCTGAGCCGATGTTGTTTTCCAGGTTGAAGTCATCGCGGGTAATGATCAGGGTTGCAATTTCAGTAAAATAGTCACGCTGAGTGTTATTAAGTGCTTTGTTATCAATCACTTTCACCACGAAAGTATCGTCATCGGTCTTGATAACATCGTATCTCACCAGCCGACTGTTTTGATTGCTGCTGATATAGTGCGTTTCAACATCTGAAAAGATCATCTCATATCCTTAATTGCGCTGACCTCTGTTAATCCACCCGCTGTTGCTTAACAGTCAGGTGATGCAGCGTACTGTCGTCTCGTCTCGCAGCGTGAACAGCCTGACTGCAGCCCGCTCCGGCTTTGCCGCTGCGAAGAATCTTTATAACGCGTTGCGGTCGCCAATGAAACATTTCCCTTTTCTGCCGGGCTCGCCAGGCTAATGCCCGGGCGCAGCACGCCCGTCGCCACCCGGAACTTGCCAGCCGTCATTGCCAGCTCAAGGCGGAAGCGCCGCTTTCCCGGCTACACCAGCCCACGCAACGCCTTCGGCACATGTTATTCCAGCCCAGGCACAGGACCGTCCGCCATGACCTTACCTCTATCTGTCATCCATGCCGCATATTATTCAGCTTATCCGCGGGCAACCGATTAAGTAAGAATAGTCTTATCTGGCAAAGGAAAGTTTTGCAACACCCGCGCGCGATCAGAGCGGCCGGTATTGCGCGGATAATAAGCGCACTGGCGGCAACGCGTAATTTCTTCGTCGATGAGCGCGAATATTTAGCGCCGCTATACAACAACAATACAGCGTTCACGGATTAATCCGTGTTGCCCGAGGTTGCTAAATAAAGCAAAAGGTTTGAGCAAGGCGGGCGTTTATTCACAACGCCCCTGGCCTTAATGCATTTTGCGGGTAAAAAAGCCGATCGCTTCATGGCACAGCGCTTTCAGCCGGTTATCACGCGTCTCTTCGCTGAGGCGAAACAGCGCGTCAGTAATATGATGAAAATGAACAGGCTGCCCTGTCTTAATCAGATCACTGACAATTGCGCCAACCAACGCGCGAATATCTTTTTCTTCATCGTACTTCATACGACCTCCAGACGGTGTATGCATATACAGTTTAACACCGTTGGAAGACAAAAAACAAAAGTGTCCGGTTCAGGGAAATATAAGCGAAGCGGCAGAAAAGGTTATTATTCGCACAGGCTCAGAATAATATCTGGTACTATTTCGTTAGCAGGGTAACGGCAAAGATATTATCGCCAGATATGGCGCGGGAACTGCTGCAATATATTTATCCCGCCTTTAAGCCCACGGTTAAACATATATATTATGAAACTTATCAACGCCGCCGGATGTGATCCGTTAACTGATGGAGGTTAACCGGCACCGTCTGATGCGTCATCGTCAGGGCCTGTTTCTTCACGGCCACCGGTTTCCTTCACTGACCTGCCAGTTGGCGGATAAAAAATTTTTCGCCAGCCAAAGCCGGTGCGGTTTAGCGCCAACAGTGTGATAAAACTAAGCCTGTTTCCCCGTCTCACGAGTGACGTATGGCTAAGTTCACCTTAAAACAGATTGCTGCCCAGTCCGGCTTAAGCCTGGCGACGATTGACCGGGCGCTGCATCAGCGTGGCCGGGTGCATGCTCAAACGCAGCATCGCATCCGTCAGGCGATTGCTGACCTTGAACTGCTGCAAAAAACGGCGCTGGCAAAAGGCAGAACCCTCTACTTTGATGTCATTATGCACACGCCCGATCGCTTTCGGGAACTGGTGCGCGAGGCGTTCAGCAGTCAGATAGCCAGCTTCGCCAGCTTTAAGCTCCAGCTGCGCTTTCACTTCAGCGAGACGTTAACCGCCGGGGAGATCAACGCGCTGTTAAGCAAAAGCGCGCTGCACAGCCACGGCATCATTCTCAAAGCGGCCCACTCTGAGTTGCTGAATCCCACTATCGACACCCTGCTTAAGCAGCGGATACCGGTCGTGACGGTGATGAGCGATCTGCCGACCAGTGCGCGCCTGCGCTACATCGGTATGGATAACTTTGATGCCGGCAAACTCGCCGCCTTCTTAATGACAAAATGGCTGCGATCGGAGCAGTCGCACATTGTGGCGATTACCGGCAGTAAAGACTTTATCGGTGAGCAGGAGCGCATTGAAGGTTTTGAACGGGCGATGCAGCAGTTTGCGCCACAGCATCGGGTCAGCGTAGTGGCAGGAGGATACGGTATCGATCCGTTGATGTATCAGTCGCTTAAGCAATTTTTGCAGGCCCACCCGGAAACGGATGCGGTCTACACGGTGGGTGGCGGTAATCCAGGCATCCTGCGCGCTTTTGACGAGCAAAAGAGGCCGATTAACGCCTTTATCGGTCACGATCTGGATCGGGAAAATCGAGCGCTGATGCAGGCAGGCAAAATTGATGCGCTGATCGAGCATAATTTACAACTTGATGCTCAACATGCCTTCAGGACGCTGCTGGAATTTCACGGCTTTCTGCCCGCATCAGAGCCACTCGCCCCTTACTCAAAAATCAACATTATTACCCGCTATAACATGACCACCTGAGCCTGCCGCTGACACCGTCAGGTATTACAGCTTCACGTGATCGATCAGCGCACGGAGCTTGGGTGCGAGGTTTTTGCGGCTGGGAAAGTAGAGATAAAATCCCGCAAAGCTCGGCAACCATGCGTCCAGCAACGTCACCAGCTCTCCACGCGCAATGTAAGGCTGAAACGTCTCTTCCATGCCGAAGCTGATCCCACCACCGGCGCAGGCGGTGCGAATCATTACGCCCATGTCATTGGTGGTGAGCTGCGGATTGACTGCCACATCGAATTCACGCCCCTGGTCAGCGAACTCCCAGCGATACGGTGACAGACCCGGTCCTTTACGCCAGCCTATACAGCGATGCTCAATCAGCTGCTGCGGATGCTGCGGCGTTCCATGTCGCGCGAGGTAATCTGGTGAGGCCACGGCAACCTGACGCTGCGCGGCGGAGACCGGCACCGCAATCATATCCTGGGCGATCACTTCCCCCAGCCGCACGCCCGCATCATAACCCTGATCGACAATATCAAACTCTTCATCGGTGACGGTGATATCCAGCTCGATCTGCGGATAGGCGGCCATAAAGCTCGCCAGCAGCTCCCCGCCAAGCATCCGTTCAGCGATGGAGGAGATCGCCAGCCGCAGCTGCCCGCGCGGCTCAGCGGCCAGCGCAGCGATATCGCTAATGGCCCGGTTCAGCTGATTAATCGCCGGTGCCACCTCGGCATACAGCCGTTGCCCCGCCTCGGTCAGTTGAATGGTGCGGGTGGTGCGTTGCATCAGTGACAGGTTGAGCCGGTCTTCCAGTCGCCGCAGCGTCTGACTGATTGCCGGGCGGGTAACCCCCAGCTGCTCGGCCGCCAGACGAAAATTACGCGTCTGCGCCACGATGACAAACACTTCCAGCGCATTTTTATCAGCCATCATTGGTTAGTTACAGTTACCAGTCTATGAAGCAGTGAGCGGATTATCTTTATAGTCGAGCCATCGTAAGATCACCAGCGATATCAGAACAGGAGAAAATTTATGACGCAGAAAGTGATCTTAATTACCGGTGCCTCCAGCGGCATTGGCGCGGGCATCGCCCGTGAACTGGCGAAAACCGGCACTACCTTGCTGCTGGGTGCCAGGCGCGAAGAGCGGCTGAATGCGCTGGCCGAAGAACTGCGGTTTAATGGCGCTGAGGTGGCCGTTAAACCGCTGGACGTCACCCAGCGTGATCAGTTGACCGATTTTGTCGGGTTTGCGCTGGCGCAATGGGGCCGGGTCGATGTGATGATCAATAACGCCGGTATTATGCCGCTCTCACCGCTGGCATCGCTGCGGGTCGAAGAGTGGGACCAGATGATCGATGTCAACATCAAAGGGGTGCTGTACGGCATTGCCGCCGTGCTGCCGCCGATGCTGGCCCGGCAATCCGGTCATATCATCAACATCGCCTCGATTGGCGCACTGGCGGTATCACCAACTGCGGCGGTCTATTGCGCCACCAAGTTTGCGGTACGGGCGATTTCCGACGGGTTACGTCAGGAGAACAGTCAGCTTCGGGTCACCTGCGTGCACCCTGGTGTGGTTGAAAGTGAACTGGCGTCGACCATTACTGACCCGACCGCGGCGCAGGCGATGCAGCAGTATCGGGCCATCGCGCTGCAGCCGGATGCTATTGGCCGGGCGGTACGCTACGCGATTGAACAGCCGGAGGAGGTAGACGTGAATGAAATTGTGGTGCGGCCAACCCGCACCCAGCACTAAGCCCTGGCCCGATGCCGTGCTGGCATCGGGCCGCGGTAAACGCGATCAGTAGAAGCTTCTGCGGCTACGCTGCACGGTGATGGCAATTGCGGTCAGCGCCACCAGCATCAGAAATAGCCCTAAACCGATCATGGCGTTGAAGCCATAGGTTTTGAACAACAGCAGACCGGCAATACAACCGATCAGGAATGAGAACACCGTGGTCAGGTGGGTATGCAGCACCTTCTGGAAGAAACGGCGGTCGGCGCTTTCATCGTGCGAAACATGCGACGACAACCACGATCCCAGCGCAATGCCGGCATCGGTTAAGGTGCCGGTAATATGGGTTGATCTGACGCGACCGTTCGACAGCTGGGTGGAGGTAGCGTTATGAATCCCCATCAGGAAACCCAGCATCACCAGCACTTCGCCGTTAAAGCGCGGGGTATAGAACATGGTTTCAAAGATGGATGCTGCCGTCAGCGCGACGCCTTCAGCCAGAATAATCAGACAGAAAATGGTGCGCAGCCGATGTTTCTGACCGACGATCACCACCAGTCGGGCAACGGTGCAGCCCATAACAAAGGCGGTAATCAGCGCCAGCAAAAACAACAGAGTGTGCAGGTCGCTGGTGGTGACTTCGGTGGATATCTGTGAGGTGTTACCGGTCATGTGCGACGGAAAAAAACCGAACGCGCCCAGCGCCATGGCGTTAAGGATGCCCGCGGTGGTGGCCAGCACCAGTGCCAGCAGGCGATCTTCAGTATGCGATCTGACTTTCTTCTTTTTTATAAGCACAGGATTCCCCAAAACAGGTGGATGCAAACGGGTTTAACCGCTTCAAGCATACAACCTGATAAGAAATAATCCTGTCAGAAACAGATTACTCCGATGAAATAAGCCATTAATTTTGCTGATTTTTATAAAGCAGTTTCAGTTTATCTCTATAAGTGTCAACCTGACTCGTTTGCGCCAGACCGCAGCACGCCAGCGGTTGGCAGAGCGTTAATCAACAATAAACAGTCGCGCGCCAACCGGCGTTGAAGAACGATGCGGTTCTGCGTTGTCTGCCACCTGGTAACTGATGCCAGGCGTCAGCACAAAGCGGCGGCCATCGGCCAGTTCGGTATGCAGTTCCCCGGCAAGACACAGCAGTATGTGACCTTTAACGCACCAGTGATCGGCGAGATAACCGGGTGAATAATCGACCATCCTGACGCGAATATCGTTGAACTGCAGGGTTCGCCAAATCGCCTGGCCCTGATCGCCGGGATGAACCGTTTCTTCCACCTGCTCCCATTGCGTCAGTCCAAACGGCAAATTATCAATTTTCATGCGTGCTCCCGGGTAAATAGCAGCCAGTCTGCTGCCATGTTGAAAAATGCTATGCCAGCGCCTGGTTTACCGCTTCTTCCGCGTGAATCAGCGTGGTATCAAATAACGGGACGCTGGCATCGCTGTCATCCACCAGCAGGGTGATTTCGGTACATCCCAGAATGATCGCTTCTGCTCCCTGATCCACCAGCTGCTGCATAATCTGCCGGTAGCGCTGACGCGAAGCCGGATTAATTGTGCCGAGGCACAGCTCGTGATAAATCACCTGATGAACCAACGCGCGGTCCTCTTCCGCTGGGACGATAACCTGCAGATTGAACTGTTGCTCCAGCCGCCCGCGATAAAACGCCTGTTCCATGGTGAAGCGGGTCGCCAGCAACCCCACCTTGCGCAATCCCGCCTGCTGAATCCGTCGCCCGGTGGCATCAGCGATGTGCAACAGCGGCACGGAGACCGCTGCGCTGATCTGCGGGGCCACTTTATGCATGGTATTGGTACACAGCACGATAAACTGCGCGCCGGCACGCTCCAGATTCTGCGCCGCTGCGGCCAGCATTTCGCCCGCCTGCTGCCATTCACCCGCCGCCTGCAACTGCTCGATCGGCTGGAAATCGACGCTGTAAAGCACCAGCTGCGCCGAGTGCAATCCACCCAGTCGCTGTTTAACCTGCTGATTGAGGATGCGATAGTAGAGCGCGGTCGACTCCCATGACATTCCCCCTAACAGACCGATGACTTTCATTACGGCTCCTGAATATGTGACCCATCAGCAGCATGCCAGATCGCGCGATATCAGCAATGGTTTGTTGAGACTTGTGATTTAGTTTGCCTGCAGTCTGAACTGCCAGGCAATCGCCATCAGCCCCACCACCCCGATGCTCATCATCAGCCAGGCGCTGGTCAGCGATGCCCCGCTGTCACGCACCCAGCCAGCCACCAATGGCATAATGGACGCGATGAGATAGCCTCCGCCCTGCACCCGCGATAACAGCACGGCGGCCTCGGTGGCATTTCGGGCATGATCGAGCGTGACGATCAGCGACAGCGGAAACAGCGCCCCGATCCCAAGGCCGAGTAGCAGCGTCGACAGCAGCGGCATGGTACCCGGCGCGACAATCAGCGCGATCAGTCCGGCCAGCAGCAGCGTCAGCACCAGCAGCAGTAACCGGCGGCGATCGGGAAAACGCTGCTGAACGGCAGAGATCGCCAGTCCGGCAACCACTTCTGTCAGCGTCAGCCCGGCGAGCAGGAAGCCGCTGTTGCGGGCGCTCCAGCCAGCCTGGATATAAAACGGCGGCAGCCAGGCCAGCACCAGGGTATAGGCGCCGGTTCCAATACCGAAAAACAGTAACAGTAACAAAGTGCGCGACGCGGACAGCGCAGCTACCCCAACGGACGGCGCGAGATCCGCCGGACTATCCGGATTCGCTGACCGCCAGACCAGCAGAGTGATCAGTGCCAGCCCGCCCGCCGTGGCCAGCGTCGCGGGTAAACCGAGCAGCGAAAACAGCGGATCCGCACCCGCAGCCATCAGCGCCGCACCCGCCATAATCCCGGTGCTGAATAACGCCATCAGCGTCGGGGCGGCGTGGAGATAGCGCTGCCGGATCAGCGCCGGTATCAGTGCCTGTATCACCCCGATCCCCGCGCCGCCCGCCAGCGCCGTCAGGATCAACGATAACGGCGAGAGCGAAAAGCCACGCCACAGCGAGGCGATCGCCAGACAGATCAGCCCTGCCGCAATGCCGCGCGCCGCACCGCTACGCTTAAGCAGCCACGGGCCAGCCAGTGCGGCAAGCCCCATCATGGCGACCGGCAGCGTGGTCAGCAGGCTAAACGTCGTCGCCGACAAACCGGCCTGCTGTTGCAATGCCGGAAACAGCGGGCCGATAATCGCCAGTAGCGGGCGCAGATTGAGCCCGACAAGAAAGGCGATCGGTGCGAAGATAGCGGGTAATAAGCGGGTGTTTTTCATAGCCGACTCCGTGGACAGGAACAACGCTGACAGCACCAGGCTGTCACTGTTTATCTTAACGTTAAGATATATTCCGGCCGCCGTTAAGGGGCTGAGCACAACCCGACAAATTAGCCACACAGTTAACAGGTGAATGATGCAGGACCATATCGATTTTGTAGTCAGTCAGTGGGACAGCGCCATGCCAGATCTGGATGCCTCCTCAATGCGCATTGTCGGCAGGATGCTGCGCCTGATGAAACATCTGGCAAAAGCACGCAGTCAGGCGCTGGAGCAGTTTGACTTCCATGACGGGGAATTTGACGTGCTGGCGACATTGCGCCGGGCCGGGACGCCGTACTGTCTGTCACCGACCCAGCTGTATACCTCGCTGCTTGTCACCTCCGGCGCGATGACCCATCGTCTCAAGCGGCTGGAACAGCGAGGTCTGATCGCGCGCGTGGCGTCACCCGATGATAAGCGCAGTATGCTGGTGGGACTGACCGCGCAGGGTCAGCGCTGTATTGAGCAGGCGTTAGCGGTGCATACTGCCACCCAGAATGCCGTACTGGCACCGCTTTCGCTGACAGAACGCAACGCGCTGGAAGGAATGCTGAAAACGCTGTTGCTGCCGTTTCCCGGTGAAGCGGTTACCGCAGCGGCAGAAAAAGATTAACGGTGCAGTTCAGCAACCGTCATGGTGAAGATCACCGGCTGTTGATCGGCGCTGGCATAGGCGTGCGGCATATCGGTTCGCGCGACTGCCGCGCAGCCCGGCCCGACCACCAGCGTCTGATCGCCAACGGTTAACGCCAGGCTGCCCTGCTCAACGTGCAGCAACTCCAGCGTACCGGCCGGATGGCCTTCGGAGCGGAATGTTTCACCGGCAAACATCTGCCAGCGCCACAGTTCAATCATGTCAGGCCCGCGGGTACCGGCCAGCAGCTGCGCGCGACCACCCTGTTCGCCCTGCCACAAGGTCGGTATCGCACTATGATCAATCAGCCAGGCGGCGGGCGTATGGGTCACATTGACGATATCCGCCACCGACACGCCCAGCGCGGCGGCAATTTTGCATAAAATCGCGATGCTGGGATTGGCTTCGCCCTTCTCAATTTCCACCAGCATCCCTTTGCTGACTCCGGCCCGGCGCGATAGCGCATCCAGCGACAGTTTCTGGCTTTTACGCCAGTTTTTAATGCTGTCAGAGACAGCCTGATTGACGCTCGACACGTCAGCGCCTGCGTCGGTCGATATATTGACTTTTTTGGTCATCGGTCATTACTATGAAATAAATTAGTCACTGAGAGATTATCCAATGTTATCTGTTGATCCGTCAATCGACCCGGCCGTATTTGCACTGGCACCCGGCTTTCGCGCCATGAGCATTGTGGTGGAGGCCGCGCCAGTCACCTGCCCTGAGGTTGCCGGGCAGGCGCTGAAACGGGCCTGCCGCCAGGTGCTGGAGCAGGATGTGGCGTGGGCCGACGCCCATCTCGCGGCGTGGGCGGAGGTGTTCAAAGCGTTTGGCGCGAAGGCGAAACGGACTCCCTGCTCGGCTGACGCGCTGCGCAAACGGGTACTGCGCGATGGCGTAATGCCGGCTATCGATCCGGTGGTGGATCTGTATAACGCCATCAGCATTCAGTATGCGCTGCCGGTCGGCGGTGAAAACATTGCCGCCTACGTTGGCGCGCCGCGGCTGGTGATCGCCGATGGCAGTGAGTCATTCGATACGGTCAAAGAAGGCGAAGTGGTATATGAGTCGCCGGAGCCAGGAGAAGTAATCTGGCGCGACGATCGGGGCGTAACCTGCCGCCGCTGGAACTGGCGTCAGGGTGTGCGCACCCGGCTGGATGCGCAGGCGCGACAGATGTGGTTTATCCTTGAAAGCCTGCCGGCAATGCCGCTGGCGGCGCTGCAACAGGCCAGTGACGATCTGATCGCCGGTCTGCAACAGATGATGCCAGACGCCACCATCGACGCACGCCTGATAGACGCCTCTGACGCGTAAACCTGACCTCAACCGCCTGACAGCATGGGTTAACGGCGAACCGGAAATATGGCAGGATACGCGCCCTGTGTCCGGCGATTCTCTGGCGGACCTCTTCTGCAGATAACGGGGGTAGTGTTGGTTAAGGGTAAACTCAAGTGGTTGATACCGCTGCTGGCGGTGCTGGCGCTGGCGGGCTGGTGGTTGATTCCGCATTTCAGCAGCGAGGATAAAGCGTACTACGTTGCGGTATTCTGCGGCATCGATCATCATGATACCCAACGGTTGCTGCCGCAGATGCAGCAGATCATCGAAGGCAGCAATTCTGACTATGCGCTGCAGAAAATCACTTTCAAGCCGGCGCTGGGCCGTCAGGTGATCGACCACTGGCAACAGCTGAGCGCCGATGAGCAACGCCAGGCAGCAACCGATAACCTCACCTGCCAGCAGTTACTGAAACGCTGAAACGGCTAAAGAGATGCTGCGCCGCCCCGGCTATAACCCGCAAGGAAACAGTATGCCGCAACCTGAACGCATCAATTATCCGCAGCTCGGCGAGGTGAAAGCGCCTTATGTGCATGCGGTGAAACATGGCGATACCCTCTACGTTTCCGGCCTGACCGCCTTTGGCACGCCGGCACAGCAGGGTGACATCGCTGAACAGGCGGAGGCGATCTTTTCACAGCTTAAACTGATCGCCGACGCTGAGCAGACGTCGCTGGCCGCTCTGTTGAAGGTGACCATTTTTATCACCGCCTTCACCGACATTGCGGCGCTGCGCGCGGTGCTGTTCCGTCTCTACGGCAGCCATCTGCCCGCCAGTTCCCTGGTGCAGGTCAGTGGCCTGTTTTCGGCTGATTTACGCATTGAGATTGAGGCGATTTTCGCCCTGTGAATCTCTCACCCTGGAGAGCGTAACCCGTTCCGATGCAGATCGATTATAGTGGTTTCCTTGTTGCCATCTTACCGATAGCGCTGTCGCCGGGCGCCAGTTTTACCCTTGCTATTAACAGCGCGCTGGCCGAAGGTTGGCGCGGCGTCGCGACCATCATTGTGGGCACCGCGCTGGGGATTTATTGCCACGCCATGCTGGTGGGATTAGGCGTTTCGTCAATGCTGATGGCTTTTCCCTCGCTGTTTCATCTTCTGCAAATCGCCGGTACCGTTTATCTGCTGTGGCTGGCTAGCCAGTTAATTATCAGTGGGCTGCGGGCCCGCCAGCAGGATGTCAGCCTCGATCCGCAACCGGTGACACTGTCACAGGCATTCTTTGCTAACCTGCTCAATCCGAAAGCCGTTTTGCTCTACCTGACCGTGGTATCGCGCTTTACCAGCCAGAGCGGCAACTTATCCGATTTCCTGCTGCTGGCCACGCTGCATATTGTGATCATGGCCAGCTGGCTCAGCGGTGCCAGCCAGTTGCTGATGACCTCGACCCGCACCATCAGCACCGCCACGCTGCGTAAATATATCAACACGCTCGGTGGAACCGTGCTGCTGGCTATCGCCTTATCCGCGCTGATCCCCTGACGCCACCGCACCGCGAGCCAGATAACCGATGCGATATACTTCCGGTTCATCTGCGGACGGCACCGCTGAAGCCGTCACGCTAAGCCCCTGCCAGCGGCTCACATCCCAGGCGCTGAAGCCGGTATGCTGCGCCAGATCGGCAAGATTGCTGTGCGGGACGATCGGCCAGCGGCGCAGCGTGATAAAGCGCGCCTGCTCGAGCGAGGCTGGCAGCGTATCGCCGTTCAGCGCCAGCCAGCTCTCTATCACCGGCCAGCCAAAATCATCCACTAAGCGCTGAAAGCCCGCGCTTTGCAGGAATCGCTGCATGGCTGACGCATGCTGCCAGAAATAGAGCGGCGCATAGCGGTTCTCTGCCACCGCCAGTTGGTCATCATCCAGCCGGGCGTAGAGATAAGCTTTGGCAATCAGACCTGGAAACCCATCCAGCCGTGCGCCGTTCAGCCGGATACGCTGCTCAATCGTCGCCATCGGGTAATCTGCCGGCAGCGTAAAGCGGTAATGCATCACGATCATGACATCACCTCCGCTAACATTCTGCCGCCGCTGAAGCTCCACTCTTCGCTGCTGTTGAACTGGATGATCACCATTACGTCATCCGGATCGATCCCCAGCGTGCTGTGCAATGAGGCACACAGCTGTTGATAAAAGCGCTGCTTCTGCTGCCGGCTGCGTGGCCGACCGGCGGTAATCTGGAACAGGATGAAATCCTCACTGCGCCCTTCGCTCAGGTAGTAACGGTTGTAAATTCGCTGACTGGCTGGCAGCAACTCGATCAACTGAAAACAATCATCAACCGGCACCGCAAACTCAGCCACCAGCGTCTGATGCAACAGCGCGGAGATTTGCTGTAACCGGGCCTCACTATAACCCTGGCCGAGGGTGATACGGGTTATCGGCATCAGCTGTTCTCCTCAAGGTAACTGAGCGCAGTCACTGCGGCGGGCCAGCCGGCGTAAAAAGCCAGATGGGTAAAGCTCTCGATCAGCTCCTCCTGCGTCAGCCCGTTTTTACGCGCGAAATCAATATGCCAGGGCAACTGCGCGACCCGGCCCAGTGCGGTGAGCGTCGCCAGCGTCAGCAGGCTGCGTTCACGCGCTGACAGCACGCCGCGCTGCCAGATATCATCAAACAGCACCTGTTGGGTCAGTTCAGCCAGCTTCGGTGCGCGCTGCATCAATGTTTCGCGATTCAGTGTCTCTTTCATTTTTTCTCTCCCGTGTTGATAGACAGAGTGTCGCGCAGCGTTATACTCCTGAAAATCAAATTAATTGGCATTAACCATCCACCATTACAGGATGATTATGAATAGAGTGCCTGAGTCACTGGATATGGATGCACTGCGAAGCTTTGTCACCGGCATAGAGGCGGGTAGCTTCGCGCTGGCGGCCCGGCAACTGTGTCGCTCAACCTCGGCGGTGAGTGCGCAGCTTAAAAAGCTCGAGCAGCAATGCGGCACGGCGCTGGTGATGAAAAAGGGACGGCATCTGCAACTGACGCGAAGCGGCGAACTGCTGATGAGCTACGCCAGACGGCTGCTGCTGCTGAATGATGAGACGTTGCGGGCAGTAAAAGGTGACGGGCTGAAGGGTGAAATCCGCATTGGTATGCAGGAAGATTTTGGTGAGTCGTTAATGCCGGCGATTCTCGGTGCGTTCAGCCGTCAGCATCCTGGCGTCACGATTACCGCGCGGGTTGACCGCAATCAGCCGCTGCTGAGCGCGATGGCGCAGCATCAGCTCGACCTTGCGCTGGTGTGGCAGGCCGATCCGCACGCTGCGGGTCAGTTGCCTGGCCAGTGTCCGTTAGTCTGGATACATCATCCTGATTTCACTCTGGCCGATCGGTTACAGCGCGGCGACCCGCTGCCGCTGGTGATGTTCGATGCGCCGTGCGTGATGCGCTCGCGGGCAACTACCGTACTGGATGCGGCGGGGATCCCGTGGCGGATCGTGTTTACCAGCCACAGCCTGAGCGGTATCTGGGCGGCGCTGCAGGCAGGTTTAGGCCTGACGCTGCGCACCCGCGCCGGTATGCCGGATAAGCTGACGATCGCATCCGAACGGCTGCCGGCGCCCGGTCATATCGGCATTGCGCTGGTGACGCCAGAGACCACGGATGACCCGGCGCAGGCGCTGCTGCAACAGCTGATCATCGACGCCGCCTTACCCTTTACTCAGCGATAAGGTGCCGGTCGGCGGCGCCACCAAATAGCCGCTGGATCAGTGACTGGCAGTAGCCGGCGGACACTTCCCGATCGTTAAACAGGATGTGGTACATCACCGGTGCCACCACCCCATCAATCACCTGCCTGACGTCAAAGCCCGGCTCACCGCGCGCCAGCGCCCGGCTGTTCAGCGTTTCAAGATGCTGCAAGGTATAGCCACAGCATTTCTGGCTGGCGTCTCCGCTGTAGCTGCCGATTACGTCGGTCAGCATTTCACGCCCGACTTTTGATGACATCTCTTCGGCATACTGCACGATAAAAGCCGTCAGATCGCCGATCATCTCACCGGTATCCTCCGGTTCAGCAATCGGCCGCATCCGCGCCACGGCAACATCGGCCAGTAACTGTGACAGATCTCCCCAGCGTCGATAGAGGGTGGACGGGGTAACCCCGGCCCGTTCGGCGATCATCGGCAGGGTTATCGCCGCGCGATCGGTCGTTTTGAGTAACTGATTCACGGCCCGGTGGACTTCCTGCTGGATCCGCGCACTGCGTCCGCCCTGACGAATCATCTCCTTTGCCATCTGTTCCTCCTGCTCTCAGCTGCAATCTGGCGGGTTAAAGCAAATAATTTGCATTAACTTATGGCCGGCAGTTTACCTTATCGGGCGATGCATGGGCAGCAATGTGCGGTTTCCGGCTTTTTAGCCGCCCTCGCAAATTTCATGCGCCAGTCTGACGATCGCTGGGTTGCTGAATAACCGGCTGGCACAGTCAGCTTCTGCCGCCGCATGCATCGAGCCGAGATTGGTTAATATCACCAGCGCGCAGTCGGTTTCTCTGAACCACCAGGCACAGGCGCTGTAACCCAGCACGTTGCCGCCGTGACCGATAGCCGGGCCAAAAGCAGAATCTGTTCTGAACAGGCTTAAGCCAATTTGCGCCTCACCGGCCGGCCGCCAGCGTTGCATCTCACGCAGACTTTGCGGGTTAACTAACGCCCCGTTTTTCAGCGCCAGACAAAAGCGCATCAACTCCCCGGCGGTAGAAATCATCCCGCCGGCGGCCCATTCCACTGAGAGGCTGGCAGCAGAAACATTGATCATCGCCGCACGCTCAGGCGTAAAACATCCGGCGATGCCGGCGTGCTGGATGAAATGTGCGTCCGCCCGATGATAGCGCATGGCGTCGTTGTGCCGATCGGATAGCGGATAGCCCTCCAGCCGGGTCTGTTTAAGCGAGAGCGGCCTGAAGATCCGCTGGTTTAACGCCTGCTCCAGCGTGTTGCCGGTGACCCGCTCAATCAGCATCCCCAGCAGGGTGAAGGAACTGTTCGAGTAATAAAATTTTTCATCAGGCAGAGCCAGTGCCGGTTTGCCGTGAATATATTCCAGCGCTTCGTCCGGTCGCCAGACCTTATCTGCAACGCTATCTTTACCGCGCGCAACATGAATCCAGCCGGGCTGATCTTCCCAACTGGGGATCCCGGCGTAATGTGATAACAGCTGTCTGATCGTCACCCCCCGGGCATTAGCGATGCCAGCAAGCTGTGCCGGTTCCAGCCAGGCAGAGAGCGGATCGTCAAGCGTTATCTGCCCCTCTTCGCTAAGCTGCAGCAGGATAACGGCGACAAATACTTTGGTGATACTGCCAATGCCAAACGCGGTATCGGCTGAATTTGTCAGGCGGTTGCTGAGGTCAGCATAACCCGCCGCATACTGCCAGATCAGACGGTCTGCTCTGCCAATGGCAACGGATATCGCCGGAAAATCTTTGCGGGTCTTTTCATCCAGCAGTTTGCTGAGCTGATCGGCACTGGCGGTCATTGCTGTTCCTCACGGTTAGCCTGTTAAGCATGCAACGCAGCACGGCTGACGCTGCAACCGTTCTCTCCGGCCACCCCGGCCGACGCTGTACTCTAAGCCGATTGCCGGGGTTTGCAAAACGCCGTCTGAAAACGCGTCGGCTGGCGCAGGTCGTTAAACGGAATTCGACGTTGACCGCGATCAACTCACGTTGTGCGCTGCACAGGTAGATTCGCGCGGTCAGCCTGGCGCCGGTCATGGCTAAGTTTGAGACAGGCGGCGCTGCCGATCATTATCCGCCAGCGGCTCTGACCAGCAATGCCATCGGCACTATGCTTAATGGCGGGGCTTAATGTCGGGGCTTAATGTCGGGGCTTAATGTCGGGGCTTAATGATCGGGGCTTAATCACTGCGGCTGAAAAACATCGATGCGCCAGCAAAGCAATCATAAACGAGGAAATACCATGAACATCACAGGTCCTGCAGGTTCCCGCATTTTAACGGCGATGCTGGTCATAACGGCATTGAGCTGCATTGCGACGCCCGCGCAGGCGATCAGCCGCGCCTATCGCGCCCAGCTTGAGCGCAGCGGGTGTAGCCAGATGACCGACGCCGACGGTACCTGCGACATCAAAAAAACCAGAGCGCAGAATCAGGCAAACAGCGTTAACGCCCCCGCCTCCAGCCTGAAGCTGGATCAGCTGATCGGCAAATCGATTGATGTCGCCTCCGGTCAGCTGATTGCTGACGGCTGGAAAGCCAATGCCGGTCGCTGGTATCACGATGATCGTGTTCTGACGCTAACCGTCGCCGATAACCTTATCACCGCGGTCTCCCTGAAGCAGGCCGGACACGCCTCACTCACGCTAAAAAAAGAGTCAGGCAGCAGAGCGGATTAGCTGGCCGGTATCCCGCTTTGGTGATTCAACGCAGAGCCTGTTGCCTGTCAGCAGGCAAAATACCTGACCTGTCTGGACTCAGGTCGCCAGGCGTTGTCTACAGTGAGGGATGGAAAAGCGAGGTTAACAGCGAAAGCAACGGGCAAAATCATTCTGGACGAAAATTAACACCGGTTGGATCTCGTCCCCTGAGGCCAACCGCGAAGCAGCCAATCAGAAATAGAGATTACAGCTAAACAAGATATCAAAAAGCCGCCTGCGATTAACTCGCTTATATTTATTCATTAAAGGCCGGAGCAGGACTGCGTCGGCCCGTTGTTCGGCATCTTATCCGTCACCCACAAATCGTACATGCCGGCATCACTAAACATCACCTCAATGATCGCACCTTCCGTTATCACCTCATCAAACTACATAACACCAATAAACAATGGACTCATTATTTGCAAATAACTGTCACTTTTCTGATTAATTAAAAAAACTCTTCACTAATTTTATTTGAGCAGCCACACTGTCAACCAAATAAATTTAACAAAAACTAAACAACATGATACTGAGACATTATCTGACCCGATGAAAAACGACTGACAGGGACAAATCTTAACGCAGAAGATAAACGGCCAGCCTGTTTTAGGGTTGCTTCATAAATCACACACTACAGCATTGAAAAATTGTTCATGAGAGATATGAAATGTACTCCAATTCAATATGGATCATGCTTGAGAAGTCAGTTAACATTATCGGCTTAATCTATATTAATGCACTGATGGCAAAATACGTTGGCCCGGAAAATTTTGGTAAGATAAACATCACTACGTCCCTGTTCATATTTGTCCAGACGCTCTCGTGGTTTGGCGGTCAGAATATTATATTTAAACGGATGAGTGAAAAGACGAAGTCCGGAATTGCCCTAGCGATGCATACTCAAAATCAACGGCGCCTTTTCTTCCTCTTATCATCAGCAGCAGTTTTAATTTACCTCTATATTTTCACTGATTTTATTGTTTTTTTATTTGGTGTAGCCAACTGCATTGCCACATACTTTATTGTGATGGACTTTTTCTCCATCTACAACAACACTCAGCTAAAATCAAAAATAAACACAATAACCAATATTATTGGTTTATCCATCGCCCTGTTGATCCGATTCTGTGTGGCACATTTCAAACTGCCAGTTTACTACTTCACAATCCCTATTGTCATTATCCCGCTGATACCTTACATCCTGCGCCTTATTTATTTTAACCACACAACTGAAATAGACGAAAGCAGTAAGGGAATTGCTGCCTATAACCGGCACATGTTATTCGCCGGGGGGGCGCTGATTTTATCAAGCCTGTCTGCTGACATATACACGCAGATATCGAGCATTTTTTTAGCTAAGATGCTCTCTTATTCAAACCTGGGCGTTTATAGCGTCGCGTTAACCTTAGGAGGTGCATGGTCATTTATTGTTATGGCCTTAATAACCAGTTTCTTTTCAAGAATATACAGCGAGAAAGATCAACCAACCGTTGAAGCATTACTGATTAAAATCAATCGACTTGTCATTATGTTCTCTCTCATCGCGCTTGGCGGATTCTATATATTTGGTGATTTTGTCATACATTTACTCTATGGCGAAAAGTATATGGATTCGGTAAAGATCATCCCCATCATTATCATTGGCACAATGTTCTCGTCGTTAGGGACAATTTGCTACCGCTATATGATAAAAGAGTCTGGGTACAATTACCTGGCCAGAAAAATGTTGCTATGTTGCATCTTAACCATACCGTTATCCTGGCTAATGATAAGAGCTTTCGGGATTAATGGCGCTGCATACTGTTTTGTAATCGTCGAGATTTCATCCTGTACCCTACTCAATTACTTCTTTAAAAATAAAACCATCATCAAAATGCATCTTAATATTTTCAAACTGAGATAATTTTAATGAAAATGATAAAACACACAGTCAAATCAGCATTAAAATTTAGCGCTCACCTCTACCCTGAACTTTGCGCTAAAACTCACTACTACATTAAGTTCAGAAAAAAACTGAACTTAACAAACCCTACCAACTTCAATGAAAAAATTCAGTGGCTTAAGTTCAACGAGTTTCATGATGATATTTATACCCTGTGCGCTGACAAGTATAAGGTCAGAGAGTACATCAGATCGAAAGGATGTGGCGAAATCCTTAACGAATTATACGGCGTGTACGACGACTCTCGGGAGATTGACTACAGGCTGTTGCCCGATAAGTTTGCACTTAAATGTAACCATGGTGCGGGCTACAATATAATATGCCATAACAAAGCCTCACTGGACATTACGAAAACCAGCAGGCAACTGGACAAATGGATGAGACAGGATTTTTCAGCCCACTTTATAGAGCCACAGTATAAGAGAATAGAAAGAAAAATCTTATGCGAAAAATACATTGAAAATGATCGCGGCGGATTTCCTGATGACTACAAATTCTACTGTTTTAATGGCAAACCCTACGCGGTTATGGTTTGTACGGGGCGTGAGAAGGGAACGCCTAAATTCTACTATTTTGATATGAACTGGACCCCACTTCCCTTTGAAGACACGGTTGAACTAATAAATAAAAATGATTACCCAGCAATGCCTGAGGGTTTCAAAAAAATGAGAGATTATGCGGTTAAACTCGCCTCAGACTTTAAGTTTGTCCGCGCCGATTTCTACCTGCTCAATGGAAGCGTTATTTTTGGCGAATTGACCTTCACCCCCTCTGCGGGACTTGATGTCACATTGCAGGAGGCCGATGTTATTTTAGGCAGCCAGTTAAGACTTTAGTCTTAACAGCAATAGATTTACTGTCTCCCGGAGCAGGTTACTCCGTTTATCCCGCCTGCTCCGCCCTTACAGATAACTATTTATCCTGTCCTTATTTGCCAATAGCAGCGGTTACCCGGCGCTGAAAAGCGCGCTTTGGATGTCTGGTCGCCACTGACTCACGGCTGGATTGGTCAGGACAGGTTCTTCCCCCTGCTCCACCCTGGATTCCTGCCTGCGCATACTGCTTAGCCGATATCCCGGCCAGACATGGGTAGCGCGTTTTATCAACGCAGGTTAGTCAGCCGTTCTGCCGGTTTCAGGTCACGCTGCCGCAATCTGCCCGGGCGGTGATCCGCTGACCTGGCTTTCATCTGAGAACAGTCATCTATGAGGACGCATTCGCCGGTCAGCTTGCACGCAAGGTCTGAACCGTTGTCAGGTGCGATGCCACAGCAACGCGTAAAACTAAAATATTGCCTGAACGTCAGACTGACCTATATCCTTTTAAGGCTACTATTTTGTATTAAGGTCTTTATCATGAAAGACAGGTTACCCATTCTGACCCCCGGCACCGCCAGTCGTCAGTACATCTTCAGCATTACAGTAGCGGTACTGATTACGGCCACCAGCAGCCCTGGCGCTGCATTCGCCGCTGTAACATCAGCTGCCAGCCCGGATGCACCAGCCACCAGTGAGACCAGAATGATCAACATGCAAATCGATCACCAGTCGTTCACCCTTATTCCGGCCGAAAACGCCGCCTCCCGTGCCCTGATAAACAAATTGCCGCTCAGCGTGGAAATGCATGAACTGAACGGCAATGAAAAATATGTCGATCTGGCTTTTTCACTGCCGGTGGGGCCGGTAGTCACCGGCACCATTCATGCCGGCGATGTGATGCTGTATGGCAACAACACGCTGGTGCTGTTTTATAAAAGCTTTCATACCGCCTACCGCTATACCCGGATTGGCCGGATAGACGCGCCGGAAGCGTTAGAGGATCATGACAGCATGAAAGCAGAAACGATCAGCGTTACGTTGTCACCACAGTGAGGGTGGCCTTTACCATGTGATAAGCGCCAGACACGGCATGGCGCTTTTTCGCTACTGTTGAGCTACTGAATTGAGCGCGGCCTTCAGCCGATCGGCCCAGCCCGGCTGTTGCTGTTCACTGAAAAACGGCACCAGTTCGCTCAGCTGATCGGCAGTCAGGCCGATATTGATGCTGATGCCAAGGTGAGATTTCAACTGCGGTTCTACCCCTTCCATCGCGGCCAGTGCGCCGACCGTCGCCAGCTCACGATTTTTCCAGCTGAAATTGTCCCGTTCAAAAATGTCACCGAACAGATGAGACTGCAGATAATCATTCATCACCGGCGCGAAATCGAACAGCGGTCCTTTCACCGGGCTGCCGACCAGTGCGGTCTGGTTGCGTTCACCGGCGGCCATCATCGCCTCTGGCGCAGGAAGCGGGCCAGGCTGCTGCCCCGGCTGATCCTGTTGTCCCGCCAGCCGTCGGCTTTCGGTCACTTTCATCAACTCGCCCAGCGCATTCAGACTGCGTGGAAAGCCGGCATAGGCATAGAGCTGGACCAGAATTTCGCGACAGTCGCTCAGGGTCAGGCCGGCGTCCAGACCGCGATTAAGCGCCGCGTTCAGTCCGGTTAAATCACCGACGGCCGCATAGGCGGCAATACTGGCAATGTTTTTCTGCTGTAACGACAGTGGCTGAGTTTGTTTCTGCATTTGAGCCTCTATTTTTTTGCGTTCTGTATCGGGCATGGCATCTGCCAACGCCACGGACGGGGCCAGTGCCATGCAGAGCATCAGTGCGGCATTTAACGTTTTCATCATTCGGTCCTTACGATTTTTCAGCCGCGGCATATTGCCGATCGCTGACCTTTTCCATCCAGTCAACTACCTTGCCGTCCAGCGCTTCTGCGATAGCGATATGCGACAGGCTGTTTTGCGCAGCGGCACCGTGCCAGTGTTTAACGCCGGCCGGGATCCAGATAATATCGCCCGGTCGGATCTCACGCACCGGTCCTCCCCATTCCTGCACCCGACCCACGCCCGCCGTGACAATCAATGTCTGACCGAGCGGATGGGTATGCCATGCGGTGCGGGCAGACGGCTCAAACGTCACTGTCGCGCCACCGGTCCGTGCCGGTGCTGTAGCCTGAAAAGGCGCATCAATACGCACTGCACCGGTGAAATAGTCTGCTGGCCCCTTAACGGAAGGTTGATCACCACTGTGAGATAAGGCGATCTTTGCAGCCGTTTCCTGAGCAGAGACGGCGGAGGCGGTCAGTGCCAGTGCCAGCGCAACAAGGGTAAGTTTCTTCATAGGGCTCCTTACGAGTTGAGGGACAGAGGTTGAGGATAATGACAATGACTAAATGATCTGCCGCGGGTCGTCGGCGTTAAGCGATGCCGGGCAGAACGCCTGCCCGGCTGCTGCGCCATTTTTGTAACGAACCACATCGGCCATGATCGACAGGGCAATTTCGGCTGGCGTTTTACTGCCAATTTCCAGCCCTACCGGCGCGTGGATACGGTCAAGCTGTTCGGAACTCATCTCTGCCAGCCGTGCCAGCCGCGCTTTACGATTAACGCTGTTGCGCTGAGATCCCATCACGCCGATGTAGAAGGCTGGCAGGTTAACGGCTTCCATCATGGTGAGATCGTCGATGCGCGGATCGTGAGTTAATGACAGAATGGCGGTGCCGGGATGACAGCCTTCGCGTTCCAGCCAGGCCGCCGGAAACTGATTAATCCATACCACCCCGTCATTCACCTCCGCCGCCAGGCTGTTCATCACCTCATCCCGATGCTCACAAACAAAGGTTTCAAAGCCCAGCGCCACAGCAAAATTAGCGCAGTAAACCGCCACGCTGGAAAGACCGGCAATGATCACCCGCGCAGGCGCGCACAGGGTCAGTTCGATCTGCTGGAGGTCAAGCGTCACCCGGGTGCGCCGGGTATACGGGGCGGGTTCAAGTGAATGGCACGCGGCAGGCAGCGTCACTTTTTTGGTCAGCGCACTGGCGCTGTTCAGTGCTTCGATCATCTTCGACAGATAAGCGAGGGTCTCGCTTCCCGGCTGGCATTTTTCAACCAGAATATCCAGCACGCCTCCGCAGGGCAGCGCCCTGTCGGGGGCATAGCCGCCTTCGCCATACCGCACCCGCTGGCTCGCCGCAGAAAAATCCCCGTCACGGATGCGGGCAATGAAGTTTTCTTCAATGCAGCCGCCCGACAGCGATCCGCAATAACGGCCATCTATGGCAATCACCATCATTGCGCCCGGCGGACGAGGCGATGAACCGTAGGTGCGCAACACGGTGCACAGCCAGATCGGTGAGGTTTCGGCCCAGCGCCGGGCCGTCTGCAGTATCTGAAGATCAGGGCTACGCATGTTGCTCCTGCGCCTGACTCACCAGGCCATAGCGGGCGGCCAGTAGCGCAAACAGTGCCGAACAGAGCAGAACCACCACGCCAAAGGCAAACGGACTCCACCAGCCGGCAGCGTCGAACAGCTCGCCTCCGACGCTGGCGCCCAGCGTAATGGCCATCTGAATCACAGCCACCATTAAGCCGCCGCCCGCTTCAGCCTCTTCCGGCAGCGCCCGGCTGAGCCACAATCCCCAGGCGACAGGCGCAGGCGTGGCAATCAGTCCCCACAGCGCCAGCAGCAGACCGGTGCCCCACAGTGAGCCGCCTTCAACAATCAGCAGCCCGCCGATCAGCGCCATCGCTAGCGGGATCAGCACCAGCCAGATAAACAACCGATGTGCCAGTAACCGGCCAATCAGCCAGGTCCCGACCAGACCGGCAGCACCCAGCAGCAGCAGGATAAAAGAGAGGGCGTCGACGCTGGCACCGGTGACCGATTCCATGAAGGGACGAAGATAGGTAAAGATGCTGAACTGGCCCATAAACAGGAACATAATCCCGGTCATCCCCAGTGCCACATGCGGATGTTTCAGTAACCGCAGCGGCGAGGCGCTATTTTTAGTCGCGGAGCCGGAGAGTGAAGGAATGCTGCGCCATTGCCAGATGAACGCCAGGATAGCGAGCGGAACCACCATAAAGAAGACCCCGCGCCAGCCAATATACTGGCCGAGAAAACTGCCGAGCGGTGCCGCAACCGTGGCCGCCAGCGCATTACCGCCGTTGATCAGCGCCAGCCCTTTTGCCACCGCGTGACGTGGCACCAGCCGCATCACCGTGGCGGTAGACATTGACCAGAATCCGCCGATGGCAATGCCCAGCAGCGCGCGTCCCAGCATAAACATGATGCCGTTAACCGCAAACGTCACCACCAGACCGGAGAGGGTCAGCAGCAGCGTAAAGGTCACCAGCACCTTTTTACGATCCAGCTGCCCGGTGAGTGGCGTGTTGAGCAGGCTGGTGAGCACCGCAAAGAAACCGCTGATCGAGATCGCCTGTCCCGCCTGCCCCTGACTGATGCTGAGATCGCTGGCGATCGGGGTCAGCAGGCTGACCGGCATAAATTCTGAGGCGATCAAAACCACCACGCCCAGCGCCATTGAGAACACCGCGCCCCAGGCAGCATGATGTGACTGCGCACCCGGCGCATTAAGGTTTACTGAAGACATTTTCATTCCTGCTAATCAGACAATGCCGCGATCTTATCCCGGAAGGAATAGTTTAATTAATAGCGGTAAACGGGATGAAATTGTGAGTTAAATTCATCAATATACCGACCAGGCGATCGCGGTTGCCCGATCGGTAACAGCAACCCGGCAACCGCAACCTGCCGGCTTAGCGCATCTGTAAAATAATCACCTCGCTGCTGGCGGGATCGGTTTTCTCACGCATCGCCTTCACCGCCCCGGCGTCCGTTTTTTCACCCTGATTGCCCCACGCACTGCGAATGAAATTCAGCACATCCGCAGTCTGCCGATCGCTGAGCTGTTTACGATAAGGCGGCATCCGGTAGGCATCCGGTATCCCCTGCGACACTACCCGCGCCGAACCGTTGAGCACCACGTTAATCGCCGAAGCGGGATCGACCTGCAGTGAGGTCGCGCCCGCCAGTGGCGGGATCCACGGTGCCTGGCCGCGACCATCCGCTCCGTGGCAACTGCTGCAACGCGCGGTGTAGATCTGGCTGCCGGGATGATCGCTGAGCTGTGGCTGGCTGGTCTGTGTCGGGTATTGCCAGCGCGGGCCTGCGTTGTTACTGCCTGGCGGCAGAGACTTGAGATAGTGCGCAATCGCCCGCAGGTCGCTATCGTGCATAAACTGGGTTGAGTTGTTGAATGCGTCGGTCATCGAACCGAAGACCACGCCATGCTGATTGCGGCCGGTCTTCAGGAAGGTCACCACATCTTCTTCGCTCCAGCGACTGAATCCGCTGTTGGCATCATTGCGCAGGCTGGGCGCATACCAGCCATCCAGTAAGGCACCGGCAAGATAGTCCGGGCTGCTGGCATCCAGCGCTTTTTCATTAAACGCCAGCCCGCGCGGGGTGTGGCAACTGCCGCAGTGGCCCGGCCCCTCTACCAGATAAGCGCCGCGATTCCAGGCCGCATTCTGCTCATCGTTCTCACGCCATGGCTCACCCGCCGCGAAAGCCGCGCGCCATAACGCCAGCGGCCAGCGCATATTGAGTGGCCAGGGAATCTCGGACGGCGTATTGGATCGGGACGCGGGCTTTACTCCGTGCATCATGAAGGCATAGAGCGCAGCAATATCCTGATCGGAGAGTTTCTGATAGGAGGGAAACGGCATGGCCGGATAGAGACGATGGCCGTCGCGCGCCACGCCGTGACGCACCGCACGATCAAAATCGGCCAGCGAATAGCGTCCGATGCCGCTGTCATCGTCTGGCGTAATGTTGGTGGTATAGATTTTGCCGACCGGCGTGGCCATCGCCAGACCGCCGCTGAACGGGGCGCTGCCTGCCGTACTGTGACAGGCAACACAGTCGCTGAGCCGGGCGACATATTCACCGCGCTGGATCAGGTCGGCCGATGATGCTGATGCCGCTGAACTGACGCGGTCAAACGGCGAATCCGGAGTGTTAAACAGCCAGAGGGCAGCCGCGCCGGCGACCACCACGGCCGCCAGCAGTGTCAGGCTGAGCTTTTTATGTTTCATAATGCATTCCCTTTACGATGTAGCTCAGCTGAAGGTAATCCGGGACAGCGGCATGCTACGCACCCGCTCACCGGTCAGACGTGAGACCGCATTGGCGACGGCAGGCGGAACCGCCGGCAGCGGCGGCTCACCGATTCCGCCCATTTTTGCCCCGCTCTCGACAATGCGGACCTGCACCTTCGCCATACGCGACGGAGGCAAAATCGGATACATATCAAAGTTACGCGCCACCGGTTGCCCGTGCTGATAAACGCTCTCTTCGATCAGCACCTGAGAGAGCCCGAGCGCCACGGCGCCGTTGACCTGCGCCTCGACGATCGCCGGATTCACGATGCTACCCGGATCGATTGCTTGCCAAATCTGGTGCACTCTGACTTCACCGTTTTCGATAGAGACCTCGGCGATTGCAGCGGCCTCGGTTCCGAACGGTGACGCCATCGCCACGCCCCGCGCCCGACGGCTGCCGTCCGCGGCGGTATACGGGCCGGGTTGCCAGCCGCCGGAAAGATCGGCCACCGTCTGCAACAGCGTGGTCAGACGCGGATTGCCCTGCAGCAGATGCAGCCTGAGCGCCATCGGATCGAGCCTGCCCCGCTCGGCAATTTCATCGAGGAAGCATTCATAGAAAAAGTCATTCATCGAATTGCCGACCGATCGCCAGTAACCCAGCCGCACCGGGCCTTTATGATAAATCTGCGCGATACGAACGTGCGGAATGGCGTAGGCTTTGCCCGATAACCCTTCCACCGCGGTAGGATCCAGCGTGTCGCCGTGCTGACCGGCCAGCCCCTCGGTCGGCCCTTCACAGATGCTGACCGCCTCCAGCGCCAGCGGGTAGCCGTCGGCATCCAGTCCGGCACGAAACCGCACGGCGGCCATCGGGCGATGGGTATCGCGCAGGAACTCCTCTTCACGACTCCAGATCAGTTTGACTGGCCGCCCAACCGCCCTGGCCAGCTGGACGGCTTGTGGCCAGACCATCGCGGACTCATAGAGGAAGTGACGGCCAAAAAATCCGCCCAGCAGCGGGGAATGGATAATGATCTTATCCGGGCTGAGGCCGGTACGCTTAGCCACGTCGGCCTGGAACATTTCCGGTGCCTGATTGGGGATCCACAACTCCAGCGAGCCGTCGGAATTAAAACGTGCCAGCGCGGACGGCGGCTCAAGCTGGGCGTGGTTAAGATACTGGCTCAGGTAGTGGGCGCTAAAGGTGCTCTTCGCCTCAGCCAGTCCGTGCTGAAGGTCGCCACGAACCTCAGCGTTTTCCCCGTCGCCAGGCTGCTGCGCCAGCACGGCGGCGAACGCATCAGAGGAGAAGTCAGCGGGCATATAGCTGCCGTCTGGCTTCTCTGGCTCCAGCCACTCAACCTGCAGCGTTTCAACCGCACGTTTCGCCTGCCACCAGCGTTCGGCCACCACCGCGACGGCGCCAGGCAGTTGATGAACCGAATGCACGCCTTTCATCGCGCTGACCTGTGCGGCATTGCGCAGCGTACCCACCGTCAGACCGAGTCGCGGCGCGTGCTGTACGGCCGCGTGCAGCATGTTATCCACCCGGCAGTCGATGGTGTAAATCGCCTTGCCGGTCGATTTTTCATGCATATCCAGTCGCTGAACCGGCTTACCAATCCAGCGAAAGTGAGCGGGATCTTTCAGGCTGACCGAATCGACTGAGGGTACCGGCAGCTCACGCGCCCGCGCAGCCAGTTCGCCATAGCGTAATGAGCGCCCTGATTCGCCATGGATCACCCGTCCCGGCTCAGTGTGCAGGCTGGTCACCGGCACCGCCAGTTCAGCGGCAGCGGCCTCGATCAGCATCTGTCGTGCCAGCGCGCCGAGCCGTCGCATGGTGGTATAGCTGGTCCGCACCGACTGGCTTCCGCCGGTGATGCGCATCCCGTTATCCATTACCTGATATTGCGAACCAGGCGGCGCGTTCTCCACCATGAAGGATGCCGGATCGGCGTCCAGTTCTTCACCGACAATCTGCGCCATGGCGGTGAAGATCCCCTGCCCGCCTTCAATAAAGGGCGACAGAAATTTCACTGAGCTGTCCGCGCGTATTTCCAGAAAGGCTGGCACCCGGGTACCGGCTGGCATTGCGGCCGCGGCGGACTGTGCGCGGCTCTGTCCGACCGGCAACCCGACGCCCAGCACCAGCGCGCCCGCCAGACCGCTGCCCGAAATCAGAAAACGACGCCGGGAGAGATTGACCGGCTGTTCGCCAAACGTCCTGGTATCAGGCGTGCGGCGGCTCATGCTTTCTCTCCTTCACCGGCCAGTCGATGGACGGCAGCATTGATCGCGTTATAAGTGCCGCAGCGGCACAGGTTGATCATCGCTGCAGCAATCTGCTCATCCGTTGGCTGGCGGGTCTGTTTTAACAGTGCCGTTGCCGCCATCACCTGCCCCGACTGGCAGTAGCCGCACTGGGGGACCTGAAGATTGACCCAGGCGTCCACCACCCGCCGGCCCACTTCATCGTCTTCAATGGCTTCAATGGTGGTGATCTGTTTACCGGCGACCTTCTCTACCGGCGTCACGCAGGATCGGACGATCTGGCCATCAACCAATACCGAACAGGCGCCGCATTGCGCCAGGCCGCAGCCATATTTGGTGCCGGTCATCCCCAAATCGTCACGAATCACCCACAACAGCGGCGTATCCGCCTCGGCATCGGTTTGATAGGTTTGATTATTAACGTGCAGTTCCATAGGTTTTCCGCTCCAGAGGGGGTGACATTGCCCGGAAGTCAATTAATCGCTTAGGCGCATTTTGCTCAACGCGCAACAAAAGACGGCAGCAGAGAAAGTGGATGAATAACATGATTAAGCAGGCAGATTATCCTGACAAAAATTAAGCGCATGATTAATAGCGCTGGTCTGAATGCCCTGATGAATTCAATTCACAAATAGCGCGGCCTGGTGGCGCTTATTCGCGCGCTCTGCCGACATAGGTATGGGTAGCCCGCTGTTAATTCGCCATCGCTACCGTCGGGTTAATCATAAAGGCGATGGTGGTGGCTGATTAGATCGGATAATCTGCATCTGCTTGTGAATATAACTCACAAATAAAGGACTGAACCGATGAATGATATACAGGCATTTATTGCTGTTGCGCGCGAAAAGAGTTTTACCAAAGCGGCGGCGGGTCTGGGCGTCAGCCCGTCGGCTTTAAGCCACACCATCCGTAATCTGGAAGAGCGGGTCGGGGTTCGCCTGCTGGCACGCACCACGCGTAACGTCGCGCCTACCGAGGCCGGAGAACGCTTACTGAAATCTGTCGCCCCGCTATTTGAGCAGATCAATCATGAAATTGAGCGCATCGGTGAATTACGTAATACGCCAGCCGGCAATATTCGTATTACCTGTTCAGACGATGCCGCCGAAGGGTTATTACGTCCGATGCTGCCGGCGTTTCTGGAGAAATATCCCGATATCAGCGTAGAAATCTCGATTGATTATGGCTTCACTAATATCGTGTCAGAACGGTTTGATGCCGGTATCAGGCTGGGCGAATCGATCAGTAAAGATATGATCGCAGTTCGCATGGGGCCAGACTGGCGCCTTTCGGTCGTGGGGACGCCCGGCTATTTTAACACTCATCCATTACCGGTTATTCCACAGGATCTGGCCCAGCATCGTTGCATTAATATTCGTCATTCTCCTGCTGGCAGTGTTTATGCCTGGGAGTTTGAAAAAGCGGGACGCAAACTGAATATCCGGGTAAACGGACCGTTGCTTTCTAATAGCATCATACACGTGCTGAATGGCGCGCTGGATGGCATTGGTCTGGCCTATGTGCCGGAAGCGATGGCCAAACCGCACATCGAAAACGGCACGCTGATTGAAGTGCTGGCTGACTGGAGCCCGACTTTTGAAGGTTTTCATCTCTACTATCCCAACCGCCGCCATACCTCCTCTGCCTTCGTGGCCTTTGTCGATGCGGTCAGATACCGCGGCAAAGCCTGAGGTTGTTTCCGCAGAGTTGTTTCCGCAGATTAGTCGCCGCCCTGGCCGCCGGTTGTCATTCTCAATAGCGCTATCCAGCGCCGGCCGGACGGACTGCCTCAGCTGACCGGGGTGATTACGCCACCCCGCCACGCCGATAATACACCTGCCGCCCATGCCTTTGCCGTTATTCATGAATGGCACTCATAAGCTTATTTCCGACAGCGCGCTTCACAGCGCAGCGTTCTCAGCCCAGACTCTTTTACCGGAACAGGCGTCACTGTTCCCCTGTTTAACAAAACTATTAAGGATCAGCGATGCCGCATTTAAGCCTGACGTTTAATCCGCAGGAAATGACGGACACAGAAATTGACGCCATGGCTGAAGATCTGTGTGCGGTACTGATACGTCATTTGAATATCAATGAGGCCGCGATCTCCCTGGCGCTCACCCGCGTCAGTGCGGCTAACTGGAAAGCAGAAGTTTACGATCCGATTATTTTGCCCAGCCTGGCGAGGCTCTATAAAAAACCAGGCTACTCACTCTGATTCTGATCACTATCCGGGACTAAGATGATTAATTATGACTATCGCGGAAAAGTTGCGCTGGTAACCGGCGCAGCCTCCGGAATGGGTTTTGCCACCGCCCGCGCTTTCTGTGAAGCGGGTGCGGCAGTGGTGATGGCTGATTTTAATCCGCAGGCCTTATCACAGGCGGCAGAGTCGCTACGCGATAAAGGTTATACCCTGCTTGAAGTAGTGTGCGACGTGACCGATGAGGCACAGGTTAAAAATGTGGTCGACCAGGCGGTGACGGCTTTTGGCCGACTCGATGCGGCTTATAACAATGCCGGAATTCAAAGCCCGGTGGCTGAAACAGCCGATGCCAGTGGAGAGGAGTTCGATCGGGTTAATGCGGTGAATCTGCGTGGCATCTGGAACTGTATGAAATATGAACTTCAGCAGATGCGCATTCAGGAATCGGGTGCCATCGTTAACTGTTCCTCTCTCGGCGGACTGGTCGGTATTGCCGGCCGCGGTGTGTATCACGCCTCCAAACATGGTGTGCTGGGTCTGACCAAAAGTGCGGCACTGGAATACGCCGCGCGCGGCATTACGATTAACGCGGTCTGTCCGGGCATCATCAGCACGCCAATGGTCGGGACGATGCTGGAAAAAGAGCCCGAAGCGATGGATGAATTGCTGAAGCTACAACCGATTGGTCGTCTCGGCCTGCCGGAGGAAGTGGCAGCAGCCGTGCTGTGGCTGTGCAGTCCGGGTGCCAGCTTTGTGGTCGGCCATGCACTGGCCGTTGACGGTGGCTATACCGTGCAGTAAATCCGCTGCCCCCTGATGCAGCAGCCGGTACAACAAACATTACTCACCCTGAATCAGAAAGGAACAATAAAATGACTGATATTTTCAAATGTGGCTCTCAGCCTTCAATGGTCGGTCCGGAAGAGTGGTTTACCGGTACCGTGCGTATCGATCCGCTGTTTCCGGCCAACGAATTTGCCCGCGCCAGTGGCGGTGCCGTAACCTTTGAGCCCGGTGCACGGACGGCCTGGCACACCCATCCGCGCGGTCAGACACTGATCGTCACGGCAGGTTCCGGCTATGTTCAGACCTGGGGCGAAACCGCACGGGAAATTAAGCCCGGTGATGTGGTCTGGATCCCTCCGTTTGAAAAACACTGGCATGGCGCGAGTGCAACCACGGCCATGACGCATATCGCTATCCAGGAAAATGAAGAAGGAAAAGTCGTCGAGTGGCTGGAACATGTCACTGACGAACAATACGGCAAAATCCGTTAACGCCCTCTCACCCTGCGGGCAGGCATTCGGATCATCCGGATGCCTGCGTAGCCGTTATCTGACCCGCTTTAGACTTCACGCTGAACAGTAAGCTGAACATCACCTGAGAATCGCCAGCCTTCATCATCCGAAACGGTAAATAATCGCCGGACGGTCGATCTGGCAGCAGGTGGAATAAAAAAAGCCCGTAAATACGGGCTGAACGCTAACAATTGCGTAAAAATCACATCACGATTTCTTCCACCAAAAGAAGCGTGGATCTTTCCTGACTCCCTTTTCAGGAAATAAGATCATTATCTGAAAACAGTTCTCCTGGGCCGCTAACGTTACTGCCGGCCAAAAAGCAGGCGAAGTGTCCGGTAATAGGTGCGTTCTTCCTCCATTGACTGACAGAGCTCAAGCTGTCTGACTAATTTACAACACAGGGTCTTCCGGTTAATGGCTTCACCCGAGCGCATCAACTCACAAACAAGCACCCCCACCACCAGCGCGTGCGCGGCATCCTCGTCGTTAAGGTTCATTCTATTCAGAAAGTGTTCCAGCAGTTCGCTATTATTATCTCGCATACCGGCCCCAGCACGATAAAATAATTGCCACTGCTCTCTTGCCAAATATAAGGAAAGCCTGACCCAGAATTTCCGGGCATGGTTTATCTTAATCTCGTTAAATTAACGCTTAAACTTACAGCATCAGGATTTTCGATCTGAGACTTTATCCGGCGGCTTTTTCCGCAGGCGGCCTGCGGCTCACTTTACCCCCTAGTCGACCCGCCTCAACCGCACGCTCCGGATTATTCTTGAAGTTTCCGCTACTTATCTGTCCGCCTTTGCGTCCCGCCTCGCGCGCCCGCTCTGGATTTTCTGCAAAATTACCCGATCCACCACGCCGTTTTTGTTGTTGCATAATTTCACCTCAACTGAATGTACACAAATAAACAAATGCCCCACCAGAACAATTTAAATATTAAAACTGAAGTGATTATTTTCAAGAAAAATATTTAATCAAATAAAGTCATTTTGCCGTTTGGCTTTTTGGCTAAAACTGTCTTAGCAAAATTAAATTTAATTACATTTCAATTATTTAATTTATAAAACTGTACAGTAATTTCACCAAAGGTATAAATTTCTGAAATGTGAAATATGTGATAAACATCACATTTTAACCAAATTGAATAATCAGGAATAATTTTATTTAACTTTCGTTTAACAACGAATTCTGGCGAATAAAAAGCCATCGCCTGAATATTATTCAGAAATTAAGCGAAGCGATATAAAAAAATAAATGTGGCCGCATGTAAGATGATTAATTATAAGCCAACCGTTAGAGGATTCGCTGGTAAGCCCAGCATTAAATATGAATAAAAAACCGCTAGCCTGACTATTCAACAGGATAGCAAGGCGTCATGCACTTTAATATGGTACTACGCTTAATGACCTGAAGGGTAACTCACTGGGGCCTGCCGGTCGGGAAACTACGCCAGCCCGTGAAGCCGGCATTCGGTTAAGGAGGTGCTGACACCTTACAGTTGCTGCTTTCTTCGCTCAGCAGAGATGTCAGACTACCGGGCTGCCGCTGCGTGGTATTAACCCACCGCAACAACCGTTAATGCGCCATTAATCACCAGAGGCTACCGGGAATATTTTGTCGCTGACAACCCCTAATCTGACTCAGGTGAAGAGGCCTTAGCATCGTCTTCAGCAGGCGGCGAAAGGGTCTGTTCTGCCCGCCTGCCTGCGGTCTGGCTAACCGCTGAGCAGGTTTTTTGCCGAGGTCAACAGAAAGGCGGTCACCGAGGTAGCGTCAGAAATCTCTCCCTCGAGGATCATTTGCCTGAATGTGGCTATTTTGATGCTTTTTACCTGCAGATCCTGCTCTTCCTGTTCGAGCTGTTGCCCCTCAAACTTGAGTTCTGTCGCCAGAAAAATATGGTAACCCTGAGAAGAGTACCCCTGTGCCAGTTTCTGGTAGCCGACATAGTCCAGCTTTCCCGCCACCAGACCGGTCTCTTCACGCAATTCGCCAGCAGCAATTGACGCCGGGGCGGCATCTGGCGCGTGCTCCCAGCTTCCCTGGGGCAACTCCAGCGTGCGCTTCCCCAGCGGATAACGGTACTGTTCGACCAGATAGATTTCATCATCCTGCACCGCAACGATGACGACAAAATCGTCTTTCTCAATCACCGAATAGATGCCCTGGCTGCCGTCAGCCCGCAGAATTTGATCTTCTCTGAGCGTCATCCAGCGGTTTCGATAAATTTCTGTCGATGTGACTGTGGTTATTGCTGCACGCATCACTGTCTCCTTGATTATCAGAATGCTTTTACCATCGCGTTTAACTTCTCAAGCACAAACTCAGCCGCGCCGTCGAATCCTGCATTCTGAGCCACCACCTGCAGTCCCTCAAGCATCAGGGTGATCTCTTTGGCCGCTGTTTCCGGTTGACTGGCACCGGCTTCGCGACAAAGCGCCACCAGCCGGTGAAATTGCCGCTGCTTATGGGCAAATATCAGCGCCCTGACCTCAGCATAATGCCCGGTTGTTTCCGCCAGGGTGTTAGTAAACGGACAGCCACGCTTCAGCGTCCCGCTGAGGTTGGCGGCGATAAACTCGCCAAATCCCCTAATCCGGGCGGCCGGATTGTCAGGAAACTGCTCAGCAAGCCGATCAAAGATCTGACTGTAATCTTCAATCAATCGCCCTATCCACGTCAGAACCAGCACTTCTTTAGAGGCAAAGTGGCGATAGAGCGTCATCTTGGTCGATTCTGCCTCTTCTGCTATCGCATCTACCGTCACACGGTTAATGCCTTCCTGATAGAAAAGCTTTTCAGCAGCCTGAAGAATGCGTTCTCGCGGCGGCAATCGCGGTTGGATCTCTCTCGTCACTATTCACTCCTTGCAACGATACTAATTAGTATACTACGATACCGATCGGTATCACTCGATACTAAACAGTATACACGCACAGTCGCTGTTCGTCTTGTCAGCCACTAACCGGACCCTTATGAAACTTTCAGAATACACCGCCTGCGATGCTACCGGCCTCGCTGAGCTGATTAACCAGGGCGACGTCACGCCCGCAGAAGTTAAAGCCGCCGCGATTAACGCCATCAATAAGGTTAACGCTGAGGTCAATGCCGTGATTGAGATCTGGCAGCAGGAAGAGAGCCAGCCGCACGGTCCGTTTCAGGGAGTGCCGATGCTGGTCAAGGATCTGGGTATTTCCGTTAAAGGTCGCCGTAACGAACTGGGCAGCCGTCTGGCGGCCGGTCACGTTTCGTCTCACGATTCCAACCTCGCGCACCGCATGCGCCAGGCCGGTCTGCTGTTACTGGGACGTACCACCACCCCTGAACTTGCCACCAGCACCACCACCGAATCGCGTTTTCAGGGTGAAACCGCGACGCCCTGGAATCCGGCCTACAGTGCGGGCGGCTCAAGCGGCGGCTCGGCGGCGGCAGTGGCGGCCGGTATGGTGCCAGCAGCGCATGCAACCGACGGCGGAGGATCGATTCGGGTTCCGGCTTCAGCAAACGGATTGTTTGGCTTAAAACCGAGCCGTGGCCGCATCAGCATGGGACCGGATGTTGATGAAGTCTGGTCCGGGCTTGCAGTGCATGGCTTTCTCAGCCGCACGGTGAGAGATAACGCGGCGTTACTGGATGCGCTTCAGGGCAACCAGGCCGGCGATCCCTTCACCATTCCCGCCTCCGCGCAAAGCCTGCGCGCCTGCGTCACTCAGGATCCCGGCCGGCTAAAAATCGGTGTCATGATGCATCCGCTGAATGGCGCCCGCACTGCGCCGGAAGTCGCTGGCGCACTGGAAAAGACCGTCGCACAGCTTGTTTCGCTGGGCCATCAGGTTGAAGAGGTTTCGCTGGAAATCGGCAGCTGGGGGGCGTTTGTTGAAATGAACAGCCGCTTCTGGGCGGCAAATACCGCCGCCTGGATAGATGCACTGGCGGCCGCGATGAACAGACCGGTCAACCACGAGACGCTGGAGCCAGCCAATCTGGCGCTGTGGCAACTGGGCCATAGCCTGACGGCAACGGATTTCATCGCGGCGATGCAGATGCGTAACAGCGTCACGCAGAAGATGGCGCAGTTTTATCAGCAGTACGACCTGCAGCTGACGCCGGTACTGCCAACGTTACCGACGCGGCTGGGTGAGTACAATCAGCATCAGCATCAGCTGGATGGGCGCGGCTGGATGCATCACGTGTTTGATCACTCGCCGTTTACCGCGCTGGCTAACGTGTGTGGCACGCCGGCCATGTCGGTCCCGCTGGGATTCAGTCCGGCAAATCAGCTGCCTGTTGGCATGCAATTTATAGCCGGTTTTAATCAGGAGGCGGTGTTACTGAAACTGGCAGGTCAGCTGGAGCGCGCGTTTCCCTGGCATCACCGAAAACCCGCTACCTGGGCCGGGAACGACTGCGCGGGATAAGCCGTTAGCTCTCTGCTGGCAACAGCGGCGGTGTCAGGCAACAACGGGTAAGGTCAGAGAACGACGCGGATAACTGCACAGCAGAAGCAGCCTGATCGCTGCCTCTGCTGGTAATGGCAGGTTAGTTTAATGATTTTGCTGCGCCTTCGATGATGGCGGCGATTTTTTGCGGCTGTGACGCGTAAATCGCGTGGTTTCCTTTCAGTTCGGTCACCTTGCTGTTAGCCCGCTTAGCCATGAAGCGCTCCAGTTCAGGATTGATCGCCCGATCGGTGCTGGCGACCACCGCCCAGCTTGGTTTGGTTTTCCATGCCGGTTTGCCTGCAGGTGCATTAAACGCCGCGACGGCTGGCATAACCTGGGAACGCGCCAGCAGATCGGTTTCTTTTACCGGTAAATCCGCGGCAAAGTCAGCGTGGAACGATTCAGGTTTCAGATAGAGAAAGTGATCGTCGGTTTCCGCGATAGAGTGCGCAGCAGGCGGATATTTTTTCGCCAGGCTCAGTAACGAGTCACCTTCATCCGGTTCCATCGCCGCGATATACACCAGCCCCGCCACCGAAGGATCGTTACCCGCCTCGCTGATAATCATCCCGCCGTAGCTGTGGCCCACCAGCAGGGTTTTTCCGCTCTGCATTTTCAGCACGCGCTGGGTCGCAGCGACGTCATCCGCCAGTGAGGTTTGCGGTTCCTGCACAATCGAAACCTTGTATCCCGCTTTGCCCAGTATTTTAGCGATCGGATTCCAGCCAGAACCATCAACGAAAGCCCCGTGGACCAGCACAATATTTTTTACCGGCTCCGCCAGTGAGGACGCTGCATACACCGACATAACCAGACCTAACGCGATTGAAACCATTGATTTTTTAAACATGTGATTCACCTTATCAGTTTTGAATGCGATTCTGCGGCGTAACGCGTCCTGCCGGAGCGGGTCATCGCCAGCGTATTGTTTAAGCTGAATAATCTGTACCGCGCGTCGGATCGGACGGCATTAACGGCTAGCAGACCGTTAGCTGCCGTAACCGACGCGTCCCGGATCACACCGGCTGTTTAGCCCAGACTGCCTGCGCATTGGTAAATTCCCGCAGGCCGAAATGGGAGAGTTCGCGACCGTAGCCACTCTTTTTCACCCCACCGACCGGAATGCGGGCATTGGTGGCGGAGAAACCATTGATGAATACGCCGCCGGTTTCCATCCGGCGCGCCAGCCGCTGTCCACGCGTCACGTCACCGGTCCAGAGATTGCCGCCCAGCCCGTAATCACTCTGGTTCGCCAGTTCAATGGCGTGCTCAGCATTTTCCGCCACGCTGATGGCGGCGACCGGACCAAAGGTCTCTTCATCAAAGGCCGCCATACCCGGCACCACATTCCCCAGCACCGTCGGAGCATAAAAATTGCCGCTTCCCGCCAGCTTTGTTCCGCCCAGCAGCAGCGTGGCACCGGCTGACAGGGTGCGTTCAACCTGATGATGCAGTTCATCGCGCAGATCTTTTCTGGCCATCGGCCCGATATCGGTCTGCGGGTCGAGCGGATCGCCCACTTTCAACGCGCTGACCGCTTTAACAAACTTTTGGGTAAATTCGCTGGCAATCGGGGCTTCCAGAATGAACCGCTTAGCGGCCAGACAGACCTGCCCGGCGTTCTGGAAACGGGCCTCAACGGCTGCCTTCACCGCCAGGTCGATATTGGCATCGGCCAGCACAATAAAGGCATCCGAACCGCCCAGCTCAAGCAGACTTTTTTTCAGTGCCTTACCGGCGATGGCCGCCACCGCTGAACCGGCGCGCAGGCTGCCGGTTAAGGTGACCGCCGCCACACGATCGTCTTCGATGACCCGCGCAACGGTGTCATTGTCAGCAATCAGATTAGTGAACAACCCCACCGGGAAACCGGCGGCTTCATAAGCGTCCTGCAGGGCATAAGCAGAGCCGATAACGTTCGGGGCGTGCTTCAGGATGAAGCCATTGCCGGAGAGCATAATCGGACCTGAAGCGCGAATAACCTGCCATAACGGGAAGTTCCACGGCATCACCGCCAGTACGGTGCCAATCGGCAACCAGGAGACATACACCCGATCGTCGTTATCAACAGCCACCGGTTCGTCGGCCAGCACCGCCGGACCATTTTCCGCCAGCCATTCAAGGGTGACGGCGCACTTCTCTACTTCTGCCCGGGCAGCCTTCAGGGTTTTGCCCATTTCTGCGCTGATCAAGGCCGACAGGTTGTCAGAACGCTGACGTAGCACCACTGCGAGGCGACGGTAAGCCGCCACCCGCTCACGCAGCGGAGTGGCCCGCCAGATGCGAAATGCTGCTGCATTCTGCTCCAGCAACTGCTCTATCTGTTGCGCCGTCTGGCCGGCATAGGTCGCGATCAGCTCATCGGTTGCGGGATTACGTGATACCGCCAGCGGAGCGGAAACTGAATCGGGTCGGGCTGATTGAGATGACATATTGACTGCCTCCTGAGAGATGAAATGCAGCGCGGTTGTGCTGCGTTAAATCCATCTTAGGCATCTCATTTCAGCCCAGGAAGGCGTGTTGTTATCCTATTACTGGCAGTCACTGGCTACGTGTCGGGGGATATAGGTGACCAGAGACAGGTCGGGTCTGCCCTCAGGAGTTAACGCCACGTAGGTGAATTCGATGTGTCCGGAAACCGGGTGCATCAGGCGCTTACTTCCTTCGCTCATGCCCTGCACGTCGGTGTCCTGCCACCATTCGTGGAACTCCGGTGAGTTGTCTGACAGCTCTTTGATCAGCGCATCAAACGGGGCTTTGTTCTGAGCATGCGCCCGGGAGGCGCGAAAAACCGAGATCATGCCGCGCGCCATCTGTTCCCAGTCGAGGATCAGGGTGCGATAGGGCTGATAGAGAAAAAGCAGCCGCAGCGTATTGCGTTCGTGCGGCTTGAGCGAGCCGTAGTCGATGAACAGGTCGGCAATGGCGTCATTCCAGGCGAGGATATCCAGCCGGGCATTGCGCACGTAAGCCGGAATAGGATCGATGGCCCTGACCAGCATATCGAGACCTTCCGTCACCCCCGAATCGGCCTGACGCGGCACCGGTTGTTCCCTGGGAGAGAGCGCAAAAAGGTGAGATGATTCGACCCGGTTGAGTTTAAGCACGCTGGCGATTCGCTGCAGCGCGTCGGCAGAGGGCTTAATTTCGCGGCCCTGCTCCAGCCAGGTATACCAGCTGACGCTGACGCCAGCCAGAATCGCCACCTCTTCGCGGCGTAGGCCGGGCGTCCGACGCGCGCCTTTCGGCAGCCCATATTCCTGCGGATTTAACCTCGCCCGCCGGCTAATCAAAAAAGCCCCTAATTCACGCCGTTGCTCTGGTGTGGTTTTTTTTACCATCTGGCATCCCCTTTAACATTTTTATTGTGGTTCTGCGAACAACTGACACGTCCCGCTGTTTTTATATCAATACGGTGTTTTTATTAAAGCCTTCGCTCACGCTTACTTACACTCTTTCGCCCCCCGCCGGGTGACGGCAGTGCGCCGGCGTGAGATATGGCAACAAGGCGACGTTAGCCATAATCTGTAGCGGACATCCCCGATTAAAACGGAAGTGGATAAGATGACTGAAGAGAAAACCTCGATTACTGAGCTGGCAGAACTGGAGCGGATTTACGGCGCGGTGGCTACACCTTCACTGGCCAAGGTGACTGACCATATTCATCCGGCTTATCGTCCCTTTATCGAAGCCTCCTCGTTTGTGGCGCTGGCGACCTCCGGTCCGGACGGACTGGACGTATCACCGCGCGGCGATCCGGCGGGCTTCATTGAAATCCAGGATGACCGCACGCTGCTGTTGCCCGACCGGCGAGGCAATAACCGCATCGATAGCCTGCGCAATATTCTGCACGACAACCGGGTGGCGCTGCTGTTTCTCATCCCGGGGATTGGCGAGACCTTGCGGGTCAACGGCAAGGCGACAATCAGCACCGATGCTGCGCTGTTGGCCCACTTCGCCGTCAATCATCAATTCCCTAAAACCGTCTTGCGCATTGCGGTAGAGAGCGTCTTTTTCCAGTGCAGTCGCGCCATTATCCGCGCCAGATTATGGGACCCGGCGGTCCAGATTGAGCGTCAGCAACTGCCCAGCACCGGCAGTATCCTGAACCAGATCGCCGGTAACGCGATTGATGGCGAGGCGTATGATAAAGCCCTGCCGGAGCGGTTGAAAAACACGCTGTACTGAGTGTTTCAGCATGCTGACACAGTCAACCGCTGGCCAGCGATGGCCGACGCGCCACGCCTTGCTGCCCGGTTAATGTTGTGGAGAGTGCGGTAACCGGCGTTGTCACGCCAGCAGCACTGTCGATATGCTGTTTCAGCACGGCGCTGCTGATTACCTCCGCCGCTGCATGCTGCCAGCCATCAAAAAAACAAATTCGAAAAAGTGAATATGTTATTGACCCGGCGTGGCGAAAGCCTGACACTGCATCGCTACGGTCACAGGATGCTATCATGTCGCAAATCACCCCGCTTCAACTGTTCAAAAACCTTTCTGACGAAACCCGACTTTATCTGGTGTTATTACTGCGTGAAAAAGGCGAGCTGTGCGTCTGTGAGCTGGCGTCGACGCTGCAACAGCCCCAGCCGAAAATATCCCGTCACCTGGCTTTATTACGGCAACACGGGCTGCTTATCGACCGGCGCGACGGCAAATGGATCCACTATCGTTTGTCTCCCCATATGCCTGCCTGGGCCGCCATGATTATCGAGCAGGCTTATCTCAGCCAGCAGGATGAGATCCGACTGATTCACCAGCAGGCCGAGCGCGACAATGCCACCACCAACGGCAAGCCGGTCTGCATCTAAAAATTTTGTCCTTACATATTCGAAATAGCGGATATGTTTCGATTCAGTATCTACAGCCCGGCTGGCCGGGTGACGTTATTCAACAGGAGAAGCTATGTTTCTGGCGAGCGCGATTTTCGTCCTCACCCTGGTGCTGGTTATCTGGCAACCTAAAGGATTAAGCATTGGCTGGAGTGCCACGCTCGGTGCCGGCCTGGCGTTGCTGAGTGGTGTGGTGCAGATAGCCGATATCCCTGTGGTCTGGCACATCGTCTGGAACGCCACCGCCACCTTCATCGCGGTGATCATCATCAGTTTGCTGCTGGATGAGTCCGGCTTTTTTGAATGGGCCGCGCTGCACGTTTCACGCTGGGGCGGCGGCAGAGGCCGTCGGCTGTTCGCAGCGATTGTGCTGCTGGGGGCGGCAGTCGCTGCGCTGTTTGCCAATGACGGGGCGGCATTGATCCTGACTCCGATTGTGATTGCCATGCTGCTGGCGCTGGGTTTCAGCCCCGCCGCAACGCTGGCCTTTGTGATGGCGGCAGGCTTTATTGCCGATACCGCCAGCCTGCCGCTGATCGTCTCAAACCTGGTGAATATCGTCACGGCGGACTACTTCCGGCTCGGATTCAGTGACTATGCTGCGGTGATGGTGCCGGTTAACCTCGCCTCGGTTGCTGCCACCCTGGTTATGCTGCTGCTGTTTTTCCGTCGGGATATCCCGCACAGCTATGACCTGAGCAAGCTGAAGTCACCCGGCGAGGCGATTCGGGATCGCCGCACCTTTAACGCTGGCTGGCTGGTTTTGATTCTGCTGCTGGTCGGTTTCTTCGGCCTGGAACCGCTGGGAGTGCCGGTCAGCCTGGTGGCGGCGGTGGCGGCAGCTATCCTGCTGGCCGTGGCCCGTCGTGGTCGGGTGATTGATACCGGCAAGGTGCTGAAAGGCGCGCCCTGGCAGATCGTTATCTTCTCGCTTGGCATGTATCTGGTGGTGTATGGCCTGCAAAATGCCGGCCTGACCGACTACCTTTCTGCCGTGCTGAACCGCTTCGCTGAACATGGCCTCTGGGGTGCCACGCTGGGAACCGGTTTGCTCACCGCCCTGCTCTCTTCGGTGATGAACAATATGCCGACGGTGTTGGTGGGCGCGCTCTCCATCGACGGCAGCAGCGCGCAGGGCGTAGTCAGAGAGGCGATGGTCTACGCCAATATTATCGGCTGCGATCTGGGGCCGAAGATCACCCCGATCGGTAGCCTGGCGACTCTGCTGTGGCTACACGTTCTGGCGCAGAGAAACATCACCATCAGCTGGGGATATTACTGCCGCGTGGGGATAGTTATGACGCTGCCGGTGCTGCTGGTTACGCTGACGGCGCTGGCGCTGCGACTCTCTTTCTGACCTGACAAGCGGAACATGCCAGTGCCGTTCCGTAACGGAGAATGCTTTATGCGAGACATCACTATTTATCACAACCCGGAATGCGGCACTTCGCGTAATACCCTGGCCCTGATCCGCAACAGCGGGGTCGAGCCGGCAATCGTGCTCTATCTGGAGACGCCGCCAACCCGCGAAACGCTTAAAAAACTGATCGCAGAGATGGGCATCAGCGTGCGCGCCCTGCTGCGCCAGAATACCGAGCCCTACCAGCAGCTGGGGCTGGCGGATCAGCAGCTGAGTGATGATACGTTGCTGGACGCGATGCTGGCTTATCCGCTGCTGATTAACCGTCCAATCGTGGTGACGCCGCTCGGCACCCGGCTCTGCCGTCCTTCTGAGCAGGTGCTGGATATTCTGCCGGATCGGCAGCAAGGTGCGTTCACCAAAGAGGACGGAGAACCCGTCATTGATCAGCAGGGTAACCGCATCGGTGATTAACCACATTCTGCGAAGTTAACGATGTTCAGGCAACGGCGCGGCAGAGAATAACCGGGAATCTGCCGCACCACCGTCATCGCGTTAGCTGTTGCAGAGGTTTACCGGCGCGGCGCGTTCAGGCGAAGGGGTGCTGGTGGGGTGCGCGACGATCCGCCCCGTTAAACCGGCTGATCCCGGCAGTCAGCCGGGATCACTGTGCCATCTTAACCAGCGCTGCCCGCCATTTTTACCAGCAGGCGGAAGGCATTCTCAAACGCCGAGGGCGTGGCAAGATTTTGCCCATACAGGTTGTAGGCGGTGCCGTGGTTGGCGGTGGCAATCGGGACCGGCAACCCACCCTGAACCGTTACGCCGCGCTCAAAGCCCAGCATTTTTAGCGCCGTGGCGAACTGGTCGTGGTACATCGATACCACCGCATCCAGCTTACCGGTCTCCACCGCTTTATAGGTGGTATCCGCCGGGTAAGGCCCGTAAACGTCAATCCCCAGTGCTCTGGCCTGCGACATCGCCGGTTGGATAATCGTCTGCTCCTCATCGCCAAACAGGCCATTCTCGCCGCCGTGCGGGTTAAGCGCCTGCACGGCAATTTTGGGCGCGGCGATGCCAGCCTGACGCAGCGTACGATCCATCAGTGAAATCGTCTCCACCACACCGTTAACGCTGAGATTTTTCACGATATCGCGGAACGGAATGTGCGACGTCGCGCGTCCCGCCCAGAGATCATCTACCACGTTAACCTCACAGCAGAAGTCGTCAAACTTCAGCAGCTCAGCAAACCAGTGCAGCTCATCGCGATGCTTCAGTCCGCCCATGTGCATCGCCTGCTTATTCAGCGGCGCGAAGCAGATCCCCTGGGTAATACCCTGCTGGGTTAATTCGACGGCACGGGCCAGCGTCTCCAGGATATAGACGCCGCTTTGTTCGCTGGCGCTGCCATAGTGGAACGGCGTACGTCGGGACCAGTCGTGATTGAGCAGCAGCGGCCGGTCGGCGGTGAACGCAATTGCTGTGGTATCGGTGATTTCGTCATAGTCGAAACGCTGACCGGCAATGGCCATGCCTTTTTCCAGCTCATGGCGGTCCGCGATGATAATCACGTTAGCCAGCGCGCGCAGCGCCGGCTGTGACAGCACTTTCGCCACCAGCTCCGGACCAATACCTGCTGGATCGCCCAGCACCAGTGCAACAGAAGGTTTTTTCATCATGGATTCCTCAGTGATACGCATTTTTAACCGGCTCAACCGCGCCGCGAGAAGGAGCATCTTCAGACAAGGGAATATCTGGACGCATAAAGAAGGTCAGTACGATGCCCACCATCAGCAGAACCACCGAGCCGTAAAATGGCAGGCTCCAGTTACCGGTTTTGTCGATGATGATGCCAAACAGAATGGGCGAGATGATGCCTGCCACCGCCGAACCGGCGTTCACCAGCCCACTGGCGACACCGACATATTTAGGGGTGATCTCCATCGGTACCGCCCAGATCGGACCAATCGTCAGTTCGAGGCAGAAAAAGGCCAGACCGAGGCAGACCGTAATCACGGTCATATCGGTGGAACCGATCACCGGTATCAGCAGTAAACCGGCGGAAAGAAAGCTGAAGATAATCACGTTACGACGCGCAGCAACCACGTTGCCGGTGCGTTTCAGGATCCGGTCGCTGACCACCCCGCCGACCGTGTTGCCGACCACGCCGGAAAGAAAGACCGCCGAGGTAAACAGCGCTGACGATTTGAGATCCATGCCACGACCGTTCATAAAGAAAGTGGGCAGCCAGGTAAAAAACAGCCAGCCGGTCCAGCCGTAGCAGAAATAGACGCCCATGGTCGGGCCAATGCGTTTCAGCAGTGCCTTCCACGGCGTTGGCGCTTTAACCGTCAGGCTGGCATCCGGTTTTGGCAGGATTTTGCGCTCCTCCTCACTCATGTCGGCAATCAGATGTGGGTTGTCGCGGAAGCCGGCAATCCAGAATGCCAGCCACACCGCAGTGATGACCCCTAAGGCAATAAAGGAGAAACGCCAGGAGTGCAGCATTACCAGCAGCGCCACCAGTGACGGTGTCACCGCATTACCGAAGCGGGAGAAGGAGTGGGTGATGCCCTGGACGAAACCACGCTTTTCACTGGAGAACCAGAACGTCATGGCCCGTGCCTGGGAAGGCAGCGCGGCGCCTTCACCAATGCCTAACAACATCCGTGACAGAAACAGAGAGGCGAAGCCACCGGCAAAGCCGGTACAAACGGTGGCCACCACCCAGATGCTGCCGCAGATAATGATGGTTTTGCGGGCGCCGTAGCGATCGACAAACCAGCCGCCAACAATCTGGAAAACTAAATAGGTGTAAGCAAAAGCGGAAAAAATAAGTCCAAGATCGGTGTTGTTAAGGCCTAAATCCTGCTTAATCAGCCCGGCAGCTGTCGACAGGTTGACGCGATCGACATACATCAGAAATGACAGGGCGCAGAAAAGCGCCAGTATTTTCGTACTGTATCGGTTTTTCATAGAGGAACCTTGTGTGTTCAGGTCAGAGGTTGAATGTCGCTATCAGGCGGCGCAACGTAACGGGCAATCTATCCCGTAGGGGGAAACGGTCTGCTACAACCATCGAAGCGCAGTGTGTGAGCTGGCATAGTCGTCCCTTTTTCTATTAGCGTTAACAGCAGAGGTTACTGCTTACGTTCATATGAACGGATGTTGTTCATTTGTTATATTTTATCGCCTATTTTTTGCCTGCTCATTGTGAGTACAATCACAATTATCCGGCTTTATAAAATTCATCGCTGGGGTTGTGAAGTCTGTCGCAGCAAAGCCGCCCAGGGATGAACATATGAACAATCAAAGGGTAAGCCACTAACAAAAGCTCAGCGGCTTTTTTTAGTTTCTATGTTCGCGATGTGTACAGATGCACGTCGTATTTTTGGCGGCTGGCGGCTGGCGGCTGGCAACCGGCGGCTGCCGCAGGCAAACTGATGCGGCCCGGTAAAAGGTGTTCCGGGCAGTAAGCGGTTTGTTTTATTCGCGGAAAGGATATATTTGATTAATGGCACTGCCTGCCTGACCAGCCTGCGCTGACCACCACCGCAGCACAGGTCCGGGATAGCCGCCGCGTGTTTCGCCTGCTGATACGCACCGGGTGAGCGGGTTTGCCGCATCCGGCTGGCAGCTCACTGATTAACGAGGAAAACTATGCTCTGGCTGGTGTCAAAATATGCGATAACCGCATTTATGGTGGTGCTGATTTCCGAAACGGCCAAACGCAGCGATCGGCTCGGCGGGCTGCTGGCCGCCCTGCCGTTGGTCACCGTGCTGGTGCTGGTGTGGATGAAGCTGGAAGGCCAGACGGCGGAGAAAATTTCTGCCCACGCCTGGTACACTTTCTGGTATGTGGTGCCAACCCTGCCGATGTTTATCCTGTTTCCGTTTCTCCATCAGCGTTATGGCTTCTGGCTGACGCTGACCCTCTGCTGTGGCCTGACGCTGCTGCTGTTTGCGCTCTGGGCGATGTTGTTAAAACGTTGCGGCATTGCGCTCTGGTAACGCTCCGCCAGGTGGCGGCTGAAAGGCGATTGCGGGCTGCCGTTTAGCGACCCGCAATCGCCAGGCTGATCTAAGCGGTTCCGTTGCCGATCTGCCAGATAAAGGTCGGATCGCTGCCGTTAACCTGCCAGTCACCGACATTTCGCATTTTGTAGATCACCGGATTATGTGACGACAGCGTGCGGGCATTGCGCCAGTGACGGTCCAGCGCCTGACTGACGCGGGTGTCAGAGGCACCCAGCGCATTAAATAACTCACTGGCGGCGCGGGTGATCAGATCAACCGCAATGACCTGCGCCTGGGCTGATTCGACTTCCGCCAGCACATTAGCCGCGTGGCGTTGTACCTCATCGGCATCACCTTGCTGCAACACAAACGCCTGCTGCAATGAGTGGGTTGCGTGCGCCACCGCCGCCTCTGTTGCCCACGCCCAGCTGCTGATCTGACCCACCACCTGCAGCACCTGAACATCCTGCTTAACCTGGCCGGCGTTACCGTGACTGTAGATTCGCTTACGCTGTGCCACGCCCTGCGCCACATCACGTACCACCGCCCGTCCAATGCCTGCCAGCGCGGCCAGCAACACATGCTGATAGAAGGCGGTCTGATAGCGAAAACGCTCGCTGAAGTCATAGACGTGTGGCTGTTCTACCCGCGCCTGATTAAAGCGCGTCGTCCCGCTGCCGGTCAGGCGCTGGCCAAAACCATCCCAGTCATCGTCGCGTTCGACGCCTGTCTGATGGGTGCTGACCAGCGCGATAACATCGCGGCCGTTGTCGCTGCGCCGGGCATAGACATCAATCCAGTCAGCATACAGCGTGCCGGTGCTGTAAAATTTCTCGCCGCTGAGCCGCCAGCCCTGCTCCGCTGGCGTCACCCTGGTATTGACCTCACCCAGCTTAACCGCACCGATTTCACTCCAGCCACTGCCGACCAGTTCGCCATCAATAAAGCGACTAAACCAGCGACGCCGGTCGTCACTGTCCGGCTGATTCAGCCGATCCTCCACAAAGGCAAAATGCGCCCGCAGCGCCTGCGGCAGGTTGGAATCCGCTGCGGCCAGCTCAGTCAGTAATTCGAACAGCTGCGGCAGCGAGACGCCGAATCCCCCCTCCGCCACCGGAATGCGCAACGTGCCAAATCGCGCCTGTTTCAGCCAGCGGATCGGCTCATCCAGCAGCACCCGATCGGCTTCGCGCGCAGCGGCACCTGCCGCAATGCGGTCGAAAACCGGTCTGAAACGGTGTTGCAGTGCGACGAAGTCGTTGTGGTTTAATTCAGACATGCTTTTCTCCTGATTCAGGTTGCGCATCAATGTCCTGTCGGGTGGGTTCAAAACGGATAACTAACAGGAAAACGATCGGAATAATGGCGGCGAGAGAGACGATCCAGAACAGATTGGTGCCGTAACGCGCCTGCAAAATTGGCAGGATAAACAGCGCCAACGCACTGCCAATCCCCGACAGGGAACGGCCAAAGCCAACACCGGTGGCCCGGATATGGGTGGGATAAGAGAGCGCCGGATAGATCATCATCTGCGCGCCGGGACCAAAACCTTCGGCAAACAGCCACAGGCCCAGCATCAGTACCGCAAACACCACCCCGAGCGTTGCCTGCGGATGGCCAATTAACGCCAGCGAGACCAGTGCGATAAACTGCAGTGCAAAACCGGCAATCGCGACATGCCGTGAGGGAAATTTCCACGCCAGCCGCATCCCCAGCAGCCCACCGGTAAAGGCAAACAGCGCATTCAGTCCCAGCGAGGCGGAAATGGTTTCAAATACGCCGGCACCAAGGAACTGCGCCAGGATCGACGGCAGGAAAAAGGCGATGGCGGTGTATTCGAATGAAATACAGATGTTCATCACTGCGGTGACCAGGGTGCGCTCAAGGTAGGGCTTCTGAAACAGCACCCGAAAACTCACCTCAGGCACCGCCGCGTGTTTCATCACCGGTTCAGCGGCTTTTTCTTCATGGGCGATAATGCCGTACGAGTCACGCAGAATGCGCACCGCGCCGCTTAAGTCGCCCTGATTAGCCGCCCACAGCGGCGACTCGTTCATAAACTTGCTGCGCACCGCGATAATCAATAGCGCCGGCACCGCACCGAACAGCAGCGAGGCGCGCCACAGCCAGTCGATATGCTCAGCCGGCAGCAGGAAATAGAGGGCGAAAATAATAAAGAAACAGGCTGACGATGCCGCGTACCACATCGGGCACCAGGCCGCGAGACGGGAGGCTTTATTTCCCTTGCCCGAGAATTTTGAAAACTCCGCCAGATAGGCCATGGCCACCGGCAGATCAATCCCCACCCCAATGCCCATCAGAAATCGCGCACCAATCAACACCCACACGTTGGGTGCCAGCCCCGCCGCAATAGCCGATACCACAAAGAACAGCATGTCCGCCATAAACACCGAATAGCGGCCATATTTATCGGTCAGCCATCCCCCCACCAGATTACCCACAATGGTGCCGATCATAATCGATGAAGTTACCAGGCCGGTGAGGGTCGGCGTCAGACCAAACTCCTTCACCACATCATCGATACCGTAAGAGAGCGTGGTCAGATCGTAGGCATCGAGAAACACGCCGCCCAGCGCCAGAAAAACAATCCAGCGCGCGTAGCTGTTTTTTTCGGCACGGCTATTGATCAGTTTCGCCACATCACTCACCGAGCGCACCGGTGCCGAATGTGGTGGAGGGACGTTCAGGGTGTCGTCAATATTCAGTGTACTCATGATATCCTCGTTATTGTATTCAGCAGGTGACCCGGTGTTTATATGAATTAACCGGACGGTAAACAAACAACAAATACAGATAACTATTTCATCTATATCAATAACTTAAACATGAATTTCAGGCAGCAAAAAACCCGAATGAATCGTCCGATTCACCCGGTATTTTTAAAACATGAAGCTTTTTATTCAGCCGAAACCGGCACCAGCACACCTTTTACCAGCGGATCCTGGGTCTGTTTTAACCACTGCTGCAAACGCGGATCGGCAAAAGCTTTTTTCAGCCTGATAATGTTGTCGTCCGACAGCCAGCGGGTGCCAATCACCAACTGTGAGGCGAAGGTTCGTGGCGCGGGCGGAAATAAGATCCCTTTATCGCGCGGTACTTTTCCGGCATCAAACTGCGAAACATAACCAATGGCGGCATCCACTGAATTCAGCGCGCGAGGCATGGTTAATAAATCCAGTTCCTTAAATACCCACTGATGCGGATTATCTTTAATATCCCGCAGTCTGGCGGTCCGTGGCTCTATCGACGGATCGAGTGTCAGTAACCCGATGCGCTGCAACAGCCACAACGCCTGCCCCTGATTAGCCCCATCGTTTGGCACCACAATCACCGCGCCTGGCGGCAGATCGCTGATGGAACGGTAACGATCGGAGTAAATGCCGAAAGCCCACTGGAACAGCGGCTGGGTTGCCGTCAGCTCAAACTTATTTGCCTCGACAACCTGTTTAAGCCACCACTGATGCTGATAAACCGTGGCAGCGTATTGCCCTTCGGCTACGGCGCGATCGGCCTGCACCGGATCCTGCAAACCGGCTGCTTCCAGCTTAATGCCATAGTCAGGCGCAATATGTTGCGCCACATACTCGATTAGCCGTGCCTCACCGGCCATTGCCGGCTCAAAATGGACCTTCAGCGTGCTGCCAAAGGTCACCGCCCGGCTCTGGTGAGCAAAGGTAAACCAGGCAATGCCGGCGATCACCACCAGCACCATCGCGGCAACTGCCCACGGCCATTTTTTCTTTTGTCTGATTTCAAAGTCGTGATGTGTCATAACCGATGTTTTCCCTGATGAGGTTGCAGTGCCGCAATAACACGGTCACCCAAAAACTGAACCAGCTGGATAGTGACAATCAGCACGATGATGGTGGCAATCATGATGTGTTGATCAAAGCGCTGATAACCGTAAACCACCGCCAGATAGCCAATACCGCCCGCGCCGATGGTGCCGGCGATAGCGGAATATTCGATCATTGAGATCAGATTCAGCACCACCGCGGCGACGATAGCCGGCAATGCTTCACTGAGCTGGGCGCGGGTAATGATTTGCCAGACTGAACCGCCCGACACCAGCCCAACAGCCGTCACCTCGGCGGGCAATTCCCGTAACGCGTTTTCGACCAGCCGGGCGAAAAACGGCGTGCCGGCAATGATCATCGGCACTACCGCGGCCGGAATACCGATGGTGGTGCCGGTCAGCCAGAAGGTAAAAGGAATGATCGCTGCCATCAGCACCAGAAAAGGCAGCGACCGGCCGATGTTAACGAGGCCACTCAGGCTGCGATGAAGCGTCGGCTGCGGAAACAGCCCCTGCCGTGAGCTATTAAACAACACCACACCCAGCACGCCGCCGAACGTCACCACAAACAGCATGACGATGATGACCATCAGCCAGGTTTCACCATAGGCGGGCAGCATCAGCGCAGGGAGCTGGCTCCACGGCGTATCCTGGCTGATGACGTCGGCGGGCTTCATACGGCCTCCCGCAGGAGCGGACGCTGATCGAGCAGCCCGGCATGAATGCCAAATAGCCCAAGCTGTTCAATCAGCTGAGTCGGCGTGACGGCGCTGTGCGAAAAGCGGATCGCCACCTGCATTCGCCCGGCCAGCGCGCAACCCACCTGCTCGACGTGCGCCGCCAGCAGATCGACCTGCACGCCAAACCGCTGCGTCAGCTGGCTGATCCAGTCGGGAGCGATCGGACGATCGCCGTAGGTGAGCTGCAGCAGCAGGTCGCCATGGCCGGCGAGCGGCCGTAGCGGGAACAGCTGTTGTCCGAGTGAGGAGTCCGGGCTGGCGAGCAAGGTGCGTAACGCACCCTGATGCACCAGCCGGCCCTCGGCGATCTGCGCCACCGCGTCAGCCGCGCGCCGTACCACATCCATCTCATGCGTAATAAAGATGATCGATAAGCCGAACTGGTCACGCAGGGTTTTGAGTAACGTCAGAATCGCGCTGGTGGCGTCGGGATCGAGGCCGGAGGTCGCTTCATCAGCCAGCAGCACCGACGGTTTAAGCGCCAGTGCACGGGCGATCCCCACACGCTGACGCTGGCCGCCTGACAGCTGCGCCGGATAAAAGTCCGCCTTCGCGCTCAGGCCGACGCTCTCCAGCAGCGTCCCGACGTGACGTTTGATCTCACCCGGCACCACGCCGAGCCATTCCAACGGCAGGGCAACATTCTGCCAGGCGGTTTTACGTTGCAGCAGAGCCGATGACTGAAAGACGGTGCCAATCGCCCGGCGTTTGCGGCGCAGCATTTCCCCGCTGTAGTGCGACAGATCCTCACCATTGACCCGGATGCTGCCCGAGGTTGGCTTCTCCAGCAGACTGATGCATTTCGCCAGCGTCGATTTGCCCGCACCACTCGGCCCGACCACAGCAGTGATCGAACCGGCGGGCACGCTCAGGGTAATCGCGTTGAGCACCTCAATGGTGCGATTGTTCGGCGCGGCGTAGCTTTTGCACAAACCCTCGATCTCAATCATGAGGCCTCCGCGCTTTTAATCCGTGCTTCTGCCGCAGCAGGCCAGCGATAACCGGCAGCCGGATGTGGTAACGCCAGCCGCGGCCCCTGACCAAACAGCTTTTCACGCAGCGTACCCGGCTGATAATCCTGTTTGTAGACGCCACGCCGCTGCAACTCCGGCACCAGCAGCCCGACCACGTCGGTAAAAGTTTCATGCGTCACGGCATAGGCGAGATTGAAGCCGTCAACGTCCGTCTCCTCTACCCAGCTCTGCAACTCATCGGCAACCGTGGCGGCACTGCCCACCAGCAGCGGACCAAAACCGCCAATCCCGACCCAGTCTGCCAGTCCCTGCACCGTCCACTGACGATCGGGATCGGCGGTTGAAAAGGTCTCCACCGCCGACTGAATGGCGTTGGTGTGCAGATGTTTTAATACCTGATCCGGCTGATACTGGCCGAAATCGATACCGGTCCAGCCGGAAATCAGCGCCAGTGCGCCTTCGTAGCTGACATAGCGTTTGTATTCGGTCCATTTGTCCTGCGCCGCCCGATCGGTCTCGCCGACAATCACCGTTTGCAGATTAAAGATCAGAATCGATCGCGGATCGCGTCCCGCTTCGGCCGCCCGTCGCCGGATATCCGCCACGGTCTTTTTCAGCAGCACTTTCGACGGCGCGGCGACGAAAACGCACTCGGCATGGCCGGCTGCGAAGGCTTTACCACGGCTGGAGGCCCCGGCCTGATACAGCACCGGCGTGCGCTGCGGCGACGGTTCGCACAGATGAATACCCGGCACCTGGAAGAATTTGCGCTGATGATTAATCGGATGGATCTTATGCGGATCGCTGAAGATACGGCGTTCACGATCGCGCAGAATCGCGTCCTCCTCCCAGCTGCCCTCCAGCAGCTTGTAGATCACCTGCAGATATTCGTCGGCATAGTCGTAGCGGGCATCATGATCGGTTTGCGTCTGGTGACCGATATTGCGCGCCCCACTTTCCAGATACGAGGTGACGATATTCCAGCCGACCCGGCCTTTGGTGAGATGATCAAGGGTTGAGAGGCGACGGGCAAACGGATAAGGATGCTCAAACGACAGCGACGCCGTCAGGCCAAAACCAAGATGTTCGGTGACCAGCGCCATCGGAGTGATTAACGCCAGCGGATCATTTACCGGCACCTGCGTGGCCTGACGAATCGCCGCCTGATTGTTGCCGTTCAGCACGTCATACACGCCCAGCACGTCGGCAATAAACAGCCCATCAAATTTGCCACGCTCCAGCAGCCGCGCCAGATCGGTCCAGTATTCCAGATCTTTGTACTGCCAGGATCGGTCGCGCGGATGGGCCCACAAGCCGGGTGACTGGTGACCGACACAGTTCATATCGAAAGCATTAAGGCGAATTTCACGTTGCGATGGCATAGCGACTCCTGAGCGGATGCGGCAATTGCTTGCCGCCCACGTTTAATTATCGATTGGGTTTACAGGTTAGTTTTAGTGCGTGAGTGAGCCGGGACATCGCTCATGGTGAGGAGAATGGGTGCCCGCGAGCAGGTGCTGCGCCACGGATTCCGCGTGTTCGGCCACCTGCGGCAGCCCCATCAGCTCGCCAAAATGCCCGCGCGCCGCCGGGCCGGCCACATAGAGCTGCGGGTTGGCCGCGCCCTGCGCGTTCAGGGTCTGCGAAAGTGCGTTTACGTGGATACCCAACGCCAGCGGATCGGGCTGGATCACCCCGTCAGCCTGCAACTGATGCAGTAACGGGCTGCTGCTCAGCAGCGCGCCATGAGCCGGTCCGGTGGTCACAATCACTTTATCGACCCGAATCGTAGTGGCATCCCCGCCCCGCAGCCCCAGCGTCAGGCTGAGCTGCTGTTCGATGACGTCGGCGGCTAACAGGCGGGCAGCCAGTACCGTCAGCTGGCCGCTGGCCTGCTGCTGACTGAGTACCGCGCTGACCTGCGGCGCAATCCGGTAGCGGTGTACGTCCCACCACGGCCGCAGATGCTGCAAAAAGCGCCGCTGTTCCGCCAGCGAGAGGCTTTGCCAGATGCGCTGTCCGTTGCGGCGGATATCATCCAGCACCAGCTGCCACGGCAGGTTCTGCACGGCGGCTAGCCTGATCTCCTGACGGATCCGGTGCAGCCAGCCACGCGCCGTGGCCGGCTGTGGCTGCGCGTAGTCCAGCGTCAGGTTGTCATAACTGCCGCTGAGGTTCGGGCGTGGCAGTTGTCCGCGCCGTGAGAAAACGGTGAGGGTGCCGTGGTGCCCCTGACGATGCAGTGAGGCCACCACATCGGACATGGTTAAACCCGAGCCGATAATGGCCACGCGATCGCCCGGCGCAACCTGTGCCAGCGCATCGCGTTGCCACGGATTCGCGATCACGGCCGGATGATGCAGCAAAGGTTGCAGCAATGCCGGCAACGCGGGCGGCGGATGACTGATCGCCAGCACTACGTGGTCGGCCTTTAGCTGCTGGCCGGAGGCGGTCGTCACCACGCCATCACGCAGGGTAACGGCCCGATCACACAGGTGGCTGAGCTGCACCGCAGAGTCCGCCCGCGCCTGGTTAAACTGCTGGTTGACCCAGCGGCCAAACTGACCGCGCTGCGGGTAAACATTGCCATCCGGCCACAGCGCATCGGGATCGGCCTGTACGCCAGCCGAGGCCCGGAACCAGCGATCGAAAGCGCCGTCCGGGTCACCGGCTAGCTGCATCCGGGCGGCGGGTACGTTGATGCGGTGGGCCGGATCGACCGTACCGTACGCCACACCCTGACCAGGCTGCTCGCGCGGTTCAATCAGCGTGACCCGTAATCCCGCCGGACCCAGCCGCGCCAGATGAATCGCCAGCGCGGTCCCGGTAAATCCGCCACCAATAATAACGATGTGCTGTTGTGACATACGTGGCCTTTTCCTCTGTTAACGCGCGCTGGCTGGTTTATCCGGACGACGGTCGCCACCGATGGTTTCACCAAACGGCCCGGTATTCACCCGACGCTGCTGTTTATCGGTGTTCGCCGCCAGCGGCAGCAGCGGCATCACCAGTTCGGCGAAGCGATGGGCCTCCTCAAGGTGCGGATAGCCGGAGAAGATAAAGTTCCCGATGCCCAGCGCCTGATATTCACGAATGCGATCGGCTACCTGTTGTGGATTGCCCACCAGCGCGGTACCGGCACCGCCACGCACCAGCCCGACCCCAGCCCACAGGTTCGGCCCGATGCGCAGGCTGTCGCGTGAGCCCTGATGCAGCGCACTCATTCGCGCCTGGCCGGCTGAATCCATCCGGGCAAAAACTTTCTGCGCTGCTGCGATGGTCTCTTCATCCAGGTGAGCGATCAGGCGGTCGGCGGCGGCCCAGGCTTCTTCTTCAGTCTCACGAACAATGACATGCAAACGAATACCGTAAGAGAGTGTGCGCCCCTTTTCTGCGGCGCGCTGGCGCACCACGGCCAGCTTCTCAGCCACCTGCCCGACCGGCTCGCCCCAGGTGAGATAAGTATCGATCTGCTCAGCCGCAACGTCGATAGCCTCGTCCGACGATCCACCAAAATAGAGCGGAGGGCCATTCTGCTGCACCGGCGGAAACAAAATTTCAGCCCCTTCAACCCGAATGTGCTCGCCGCTGAAATCGACCTTTTCGCCCTTCAGGAGTCGCGAATAGACGGTCAGAAATTCCCGGGTAACCTGATAACGCTCAGCATGACTGAGGAAAATGCCGTCACCTTTGTTTTCCACTGGATCACCGCCGGTCACCACATTGATCAGCAAGCGCCCCTCTGACAGGCGATCGAGTGTGGCAGCCATCCGCGCCGCCAGGCTGGGCGGCTGCAGGCCGGGACGAACCGCTACCAGATAACGCAATTTTTTCGTCATTGGTGCCAGCGCAGCGGCCACCAGCCATGAATCCTCGCAGCTTTTGCCGGTCGGGATTAATACGCCGTAGTAGCCAAGGTTATCCGCAGCTAACGCAACTTGTTGTAAATAGGGTAAATCTACCGCTCTTCCACCCTCGGTGGTGCCAAGATAACGTCCGTCACCATGGGTAGGCAAAAACCAGAACAGGTTAAGGTTTTCCTGTGTTGCGTCGCGCATTAGCAGATTCCTTTATAACGATACTTGAATTTAATACATAGCAGCCATTCATTTGGTTATATGTGGTTTAGCAGAGAACGTGCCAACCGCGCAGTTTCTATTATTACTTTTAATTCAACGGCTTATATTTTTCGATAATCAATAGCCTCAGTTGCCAATGCAACAACTGCGGTGACAGGCTGCTGCATTTGCAACTTTTTGCCGTTGGCAGCCTCTCGTTTCCGGCCTGCTGTCACGCTATCGTCATGGCTGGCTTTTCTTGCAGGGGAATGAGATGCAGATTTCCGGTCCGGAGCTAATTGATCCCGCCTCACGTGCGTTTAAAAACGTGCTTGATCAGCTCGCACCTACCGATGCGACGGTTCTGATTATTGGTGAAACGGGCACCGGCAAAGAGGTGATGGCGCGTTATCTGCATCATCACAGCCCGCGCAGCCAGCATCCTTTCCTGGCGGTCAACTGTGGCGCGCTGACCGAAAGTCTGGCCGAGTCAGAGCTATTCGGTCATGAAAAAGGGGCCTTTACCGGTGCCCAGGATCGGCATCTGGGCTGGTTCGAAGCCGCAGAAGGCGGCACGCTGCTGCTGGATGAGATAGGCGAACTGAGTCTGCCGTTACAGGTCAAACTGCTGCGGGTGTTGCAGGAGCGCGAAATCATCCGGGTAGGATCGTCAAAAGCGGTCAAGGTCAACGTCCGGGTGATTGCCGCGACCCATGTCGATTTAGCGGTGGCGATCCGCGAACGGCGTTTTCGCGAGGATCTGTTCTACCGGCTGAATGTCGCCAGTGTGACGTTGCCGCCGTTGCGCCAGCGCTGTGAGGATATTCCGCTACTGGCCGGTCACTTTCTGCAACTTTATGCCCGGCGTCTGGGACGTCCGCAGTTGCGGCTTAGCGAGGACGCCATCGACACGCTGCGTGACTACCCGTGGCCGGGCAATATCCGCGAACTGGAAAATACGCTGCATAACGCCGTGCTGCTGAGTACTGGCGCCCTGATCACGCCGCAGCAGTTGCGGTTAGGGCCGGTTGCCAGCAGCGAGGTGCCGCAGGGTGAAGAGGCACTGAGTCGTTTTCTGCGCCAGCAGATGCAGGAGAGCGACAGCCCGATCTACCCGCGCGTGATCGCCGCGCTGGTGAAAAATGCACTGGAGCTGAGCCACGGCAATCAGGTACAGGCGGCGTCGCTACTCGGCATCAGTCGCCATACCCTGCGCACCCAGCTCGGGCACCTTGGGGTGATAAAGCCGCGCCGCAACCTGATGCGTCAGCGCGATCCGTCGCTGCTGCAACCGGTCCGACCGGAGCGGGAACTGCGTATTGGTTATCAGAAATTTGGCAATCTTGGCATTCTGAAAGCGCGACAGACGCTGGAGAAACAGCTGGCGGGCCAGGGCGTGAGCGTATTGTGGAGCGAGTTCCCGGCCGGACCGCAGCTGTTACATGCGCTGAGTAACCATGAGATCGATTTCGGCACCACCGGTGAGGTACCGCCGCTGTTCGCGCAGGCCGGCAACAGTCCGATGGTGTATGTCGCCTGGGAGCCCGCTGCGCCGCAGAGCGTGGCGTTGCTGGTCACCCATGACAGCCCGGTGCGGCAGATCGCGGACCTGCGGGGAAAACGTATCGCAGTCAACCGGGGATCTAACGTTCACTATCTGCTGTTACAGATTCTGGATGAAGCCGGTCTGGCGCTGGATGAGGTACGCATCGTTTATGCTCCGCCAAAATATCCACTGACGCCCAGCGATCTGAACGCGGTTGATGCCTGGATGATGTGGGATCCGCTACTCAGCGATGCGGAGAAATCGGGCCAATTACGGGTGATCGCCGATGGCGTCGGGCGGGTCAACAATCATCAGTTCTACCTGGCTGAACGCGGGTTTGCTGCCCATTCGGCCGATCTGCTGCAACGGCTGCTTGACGCGCTGGAGCAGACCGGGCGTTACATCGATGCAAACCGTCACGAAGCGGCTGAACTGTTATCCGGCGAGCTGGGCATCCCGACCGCCTCACTGCAGCATGCGCTGGCGCGGCGCAGTCATCAAACCCAGCGGATGAACCTGGCGATTATTCGTGAGCAGCAGATCATTGCTGACCGCTTCTATGCGCTCGGCCTGTTTAATCGGGCGATAAAAGTGCGCGACACCGTCTGGCAGCAATAACGTTTTTTAGCTAAGCATAGAATTTTTCATCGCTAAGCGCTTTAAGCGCCGTTTGTTATGTTGCGCTGATTACAACCAGACTCAGGAAAGAGAGATGAAAAAAGTTTTACTCAGTGCGCTTATTGTCGCCGCGCAGGCGGGGATGATTTTCACTACTCAGGCTGAACAGTCACCGCAGACGGTTAACATCGGCTTTCAGAAAGCCAATATCTTCGCCCTGCTGAAGTATCGCGGCACGCTGGATGAGACCTTCAGGAAACAGGGGATCGCGGTGCACTGGGTCGAGTTCCCGGCCGGGCCGCAGATGCTGGAAGGACTGAACGTGGGCAGTATTGACCTTGCCGCCACCGGCGATGCTCCGCCCACCTTTGCGCAGGCGGCGAATGCCGATCTGGTTTATCTGGCGCACTCCCCGGCCAATCCACAGACTGAAGCCATTGTGGTGCCGGCTAACTCCCCCATCAAAAATGTGGCGGATTTGAAAGGTAAGCGGGTGGCGCTGAATAAAGGGTCGGACGTCAACTATCTGCTGGTGACGGCGCTGGAACAGGCGGGCCTGAACTATAAAGATATCACTCCGGTCTATTTACCGCCGGCGGATGCGCGCGCGGCATTTCAGCGTGGCGCGGTCGATGCCTGGGTTATCTGGGACCCTTACTATGCTGAAGTGGAAACCAACGCCAACGCCCGGCTGATAAAAAATGCTGAAGGGCTGGTGCCGCATTACACCTTCTATCTTGCCAGCCGTAAGTTTGCTGAAAGCTATCCGCAGACCGCACTGCAGGTAATCGACCAGCTTGGCACCCTCAGTAGCTGGGCCAATCAGCACCCGCAGGAGGCAGCAAAAATCATGTCCTCGTCAACCGGCCTGCCGCAGCCAATCTGGCAACGTGCGCTGGCGAGAATGCCTTACGGTGCGCAGCGCATGACGCCGGAAGTCTTTACGCAGCAGCAGGCGCTGGCCGATAAATTTACCGGGATTGGGTTATTGCCGGTGAAAGTAGACGTCCGCAGCGCGACCTGGTCGCTGGATAAAAAATAAAGCGCCAGTCTTCGAATCAGCGCTGCCGACTGGCCGGAATGCAGAATGGCCGATCGGCAGCGCCGGTGAGATTTATTTCTTCTTCGTCAGCATCGATTTTAAATCGGCAAACGGATTATAGGTTGCTGCGCCCACATCATCCTGCGCGTCCTCTCCCGCCACCACGTTGGTGCCGTACTGATCGGCTTCGGTGTACTTCGAGTGCTCGTGGTCGTGACAATAGAGACACAATAGCTCCCAGTTGCTGCCATCTTCCGGGTTATTGGTGTGATCGTGATCGATATGGTGCACGGTTAATTCACGCAGGTTCGAATAAACGAACTCGCGTGAGCAACGTCCACACACCCACGGATAGATTTTCAACGCTTTTTCACGATAGCCACTTTCCAGCCGCGTGTAGTTTTTCGGGATCAGAGCCATTGCCGATGTTACCTGTTAACAAGAGTATTTTAGCGGGTATTTAAGCCAGCCAGTCTGCTTAACAGGGTACATTAAGTTGCAAATTAAGTCCGCATTTCGCCGCCAGCGGTGAGGCAAATCCTGCGCTGCCGGACGCCAGTCAACAAAGCAACGCGGGCACGTCAAACCCCTATCTGCGCCTCAAGGCGCTGCAGGCCAATAAAATTAATGCACTGGAAAATAAACAGCGCCAGCACTCATTGACGCTCTACCGGCTGCGACATCTCCTGGCCAGACACGGTAGAGAAGATCCTTTCAGCATTATCGCAACGATTCTGGATTCCTGCTTAACCTGTAATACCTGCCCACTACGGCGGGCCCGCTCTTCCTTCTTACCGTGACTTATCTGGTATTGCCACCGGGAGTATTGTGCGTTATTGTGTTTACATATTGTGAACCACTGAAGGGAATCACTTAATGCACGTCATTTCAAAAGAGCCACTTGAGCAAGCGGCACGGCTCTTTCCAAACGATGCCTTAGCCATAAAGGCGCTGTATCGTCTGGTTCGCGAAACAGATTTCAAATCGCCGGATGAACTGCGTGCCGCCGTGCCAAGCCTGGATAATTTTAAGTACCGCAACAAGTGGTGGGTTTTAGATGTAGGTGGCAATAACTTACGAGTGATCGCCTACATCAACTTCGTGAATAAGCGCTTTTACGTGAAGCACATCGCCACCCATGCTGAATACGATAAGCTGACTCGCTACTATCGGGAGAATAAAGAATGATCGTCGACACCAATAAAGCTATCGAGGCAACAAAACAACTGGTCGCCGCCGTCCCTTTCCTGGGGGGCAGTGTCTCCGAGAAGGACTACCGTGACGCACTGGCGCTGGTAGACTACCTGATCGACCACGACGACGAAAACCCGCTGATTGACTTCCTGGCGGCCAAAATCGCCGACTATGAGGATAACAGCGAGCGCTTTGCCGAGTTTAATAACTCAGTTGATGAAATGCCGGTGGGCGTCGCTCTGCTGCGCACGCTGATTGACCAGCATAAGCTGACCTACTCCGATCTGAAGGAAGAGATTGGTTCTAAATCCCTTGTAAGCCAGATCCTCTCCGGCCAGCGTTCCCTGACGATCTCACATATCAAGGCGCTTTCAGCCCGGTTCGGCGTGAAGCCGCAATGGTTCCTCTAACCTTCGCCACCAGCCCGCTTAACAGCGGGCTTTTTATTTCCCACAGAAAGATGCGTTGACCCGCAACAAGTGACTTTCTGCACCATCGCCATAAGCCCGGGGCTGAAGAGACTCTTTTCAAACTTCCCCGGACGGCACAAGCCAGCGCACCGGGCTACTCTTCTTTTAGTGAACAAACCGCCCACCAGCGATTTTTTCTTCTCAGAGGTTCCGAGGGATAAGAAGATCTGCGCCGTGGTTCTGACTGTGGGCAAGCCCGCAATGATGACCGTCTTCTGGGTTAACGGCACGTTATCGAACGCGTAAGGCGCTGCGCCATGCCCGCCGACTTTATCGCCGCCCAGATTAGGTTGATCTCGTTAAACGCCAGCATTGAAGCAGCCCGGGCAAATGTTCATAGACGAGGCTTCCCGGTCATTGCCAGCGCGATCCGCACGCTGACGCAAAGAACCGCTGACATCACCGGCCAGATTTGAGGGCTTCAGAGACAAATCAAAAATTCAGCTGACGAGGCAGATAATGGTTAAGACTGCACCGTGCAGTCTGTTAGGCGATAAGGCTTACGCTGCCAGGCTCGATAATCAACCTACAGGTTGAAACGCACGCGCTGGCATAGCAACATCATTGCAAGGGTAAACCGCAACATGGAGGAAGCATGACACCACAGCTTGAGACTCAACGGCTGCTGCTCGAACCGCTTCAGCGTCACGACGCAGCAGCTATTCAGGTACTGTTCCCGCAGTGGGAAATTGTGCGTTATCTGACGGCTGCCATACCCTGGCCCTACCCCGACGGCGCCGCGCAGGATTACGTCGATAATATCGCATTACCCGCGATGCAGGCCGGACAGGCCTGGTGCTGGACCATCAGGCGGCAGGAAAAACCTGAACAGCTCATCGGTCTTATTGAACTGCGCGATCAGGAAAATGATAACCGGGGTTTCTGGCTGGTGCCGGAATGGCAGAGGCACGGCTTTATGACGGAAGCGTGCCAGGCGGTGAACGATTTCTGGTTCAGGACGCTGGGCCGGCCGGTGATGCGGGTGCCGAAAGCCGCGATCAATAGCGGCTCGGTATCAATCTCACGTCATTCCGGAATGCGGTTGATTGAAACCGGCAAGAAAGCCTATGTCGCCGGTCTGCTGGACTATCAACTGTGGGAGATGACGCGCGATGAGTGGTGTATGCGGCAATAAAATACCGCTCTGGCGGGCTTTCTCAGGCGGCAGGCCGGGCTTTTAGTCCGACTGGCGTATCGCCAGTGTCGGCCCGATACCGCTGATGGCCGGTTGCCCAGCCCGCAGGGCACATTGCCCACCGGACAACCTGATAACTGCTCCTGTTCTGCCCACTTACATCGCCATCTGCTGAGCGGACTTCAGATGCTGCTCAACTACCGGAATGTGCGCGTCAGCCAGCGCCTTCACATCCGGATCCTTGATCTTACTGGCGTCACTTTGCAGCTTCGACAGCACCATCTTGTGATCCATGGTGCCGGCATTTTCCATGTACATCTTGTCAAACGCGCCGCCGCTCTGCTTTTCCAGCGTGGCGGCCATCGCCGTGTGTTTGGCGTCCGGCTCCGTCGGCAAGGTCACACCCTTTTGCTGGGCGACCATTTGTACTTTGCTCAGGGCGTCGCCATGGTCTTTAACCATCTGCTGGGCAAACGCTTTGACTTTGCTGCTTTCAGCCTTAGTCAGGGCGATCTTTGCGGCGGCAATTTCATTGATATTGGCCTGTGCCATGTCTTTCAACGCTTTTTCGTCGCCGGCGCTGAGCTTAGCCTTCGATCCATTCTGCATAGCAGCGTCCGCAGCGCTGGTCGTTGTCTTTGCCTGCACGCCGACAGTGCTGAACATTGCTGCGAATAGCGATACGGCTATCAGACCTTTAAGGGTTTTACTCTTTTGCATTTTGTTCTCCCGATCGTCATGGTGAGGTCAGTATTAATTCATTAATCGTGAACAGTCTCGTCGTGAAATAACAACTTCACTGGTCAGTATAGTGGATCAATGATTTGAGCCAGCCAGATGCGCTATTTTCTTTAACCGGGACGGCAGAAAATGCCGAAAGCAAAAAGCGGGAATCGCACCAGAAAAAATTTAAAGCGAAGGGCGGAAAGATGGTGTTTCACTCACTCGCCCGCACTACTGATTCAGAACAATCATTCTGCCGTATCGCTAAAAATGCTATTCATTCGGGTATACGATTCTGAATATCGGTCATAATAGCAGCAGTAATCAGAGCAAATCTTTGAAGCATATTAACGTCCGCTTAAGGCCAGACGCGGACGCCGATTGGTATATTCACAACAAAGGTAAAGTTGTACGGTTTCGCTTAGCCGGGCGAACAGATAATTATCTGTTCTGACTGAATGACAAGCCGACCGAAACAATGCAATGTCGCTGATAATGCAATGTCGCTGATGACGCACTCCGTTTGTTTGCCGCAATGAAATCCTTTTTTCTGGTAGCTCACGGCACGACAAGCGGCGGACAATTTTGTGCAGAAGTGGCGGCAGCAACCGCACACTCTGTTTTTTCTGGCGCGTAACACTAACGATCCCGCTTCTGATGCCGATAACTCCCTTTCTTACACTATATGAAGGAACATGTATGTACTGTGTACGCCCTTTAATCCGGCCACTTTTTTTTCTGACGCTGCTGCCCTTTTCTCTGGTTCAGGCTGCGGATAATCCTGTATTGACCGGCGGCAAAACTAACCCCTTTTCGGTCACCAAAATCCACGATCGTGTGAATTACATGGTGTCGTTAAACTTCAATAATGGAAAAACAGCTCAGCAATGGCGATCCGTTGATTGTAAGCACGGCACGGCACAGCTTCTGTACAAGGATTTATTGAATGAGAGCGGGCTTACTAAAGCTCGCTTTTACGGCAATAGTTACCTCCGCTATGCGCCGGCACAGGATGACAGTCAAATGACGGCAGAGGATATTCGCAAGGTTTGTCAGTTACCCATAAAAGAGGCACGCTGGGAAAAATTATCAGCCACGTCTGAGTACGGTACTACCAACCTTGTCGATGTGAATAGCATTGAGCATATTGGTGATATTTTATCGGTGCGCATGGGATATGACTTTGCAGATATCATCTGGGAACCGCCTTATGACGCCCCGCTTGAATTAAAAATTGAGCATTACCTGTATAACTGTAAAACCCATCAGGGTGATGCTGTGGCTGCAATGAACGTCGACAGTGAAGGCCGCGTTACCGATTCACTCATCACTGCTGATATCATTCGTCGCAAGAGTAGCTTCAAAATTGACGGCCAAATGACCCAACGCTTTGAGCAACTCTGCCAGTTACCCGCAGGGAAAACTTTCAGAGCCGAAGGACACTTTGTCCCTGCGGCTAATAAGCCAGCATCAAAGCTGATGGGGCCAACAATGCCCGATCTGAGCAATAATAATCCGCAGTGGCTGAGTAAATTCCCTCTTTCAGCAGCCATTGAGCATCAGGCACAGTCACTGATTAAACCCTGGGCGCTTCCGCGCTTTAAGCAGGTTCGCTATACCACGGTCAGCGCCCTGGGTAAGGTTAAAGTACAGCTGGATGCACAAGCAGATGGTTATATACGCAAACTGGAAGACTATGGTATCTGGACGGTGCAACGTTTAACGCTGGCTAATCAGCTACAGCTGAAGTTCACAATGTCCATCAGTAATGGTGCTTCGCGGCTCAACACGTTGCAGACGGATCTGCGTTTCCCGTTAGTGACCGGACAACACTATCAGGCGAAATGGGAAAGCATTGATGCCGATAAGAAAGTCACTGCTTCAGCGTTACGTTGCGACGTAACCGATCAGGGGGATGCGCATGAAATTTCACCTGAGTTTAGTGGGAAATATCTGCTGGTTAAGTGTGATGAAACTGACGAAGGGCAACCGGGTAGCAGTGATAAATTTGCCTGGCTGCAGGACCTCAATATTTTCGTCCCGGTCGCGACGCAAATAAGTGGTAAACCTGAAAGCCTGGTCACGCTGGAAGATGTCAAAGTGATGCGTTAATAATAATCAGGCTCGCCGCTTTAATCGGTGAGCCTGATAGTTGAATAATCCCCTGAGGGTTAAGTCATGCACTCTCGTGGAAAAACCAGCGATCGGTCGATTATGTGTCACAGAGGCAGCTAGAGGTTATTTCAGGGTGGCACCTGCTGTAAAAGAAAATGACGGAGTTCAGCTGTTAATTCGTCTGGTGCCTCTTCTGCCATATGGTGACCGCTCGCGATGGCTTTACCCGTGACATCGGCTGCCCAGTTTTTCCAGATCCCCACTATATCGCCATATAACGCCTCCAGATCGTCATATTTTGACCATAAACAGAGCGTCGGGCATGCAATCATCCGTCCGCTCTGACGGTCATGAAGTTCGTGTTCTTTGTCTATACCCAGACCGGCGCGATAATCCTCAATCATCCCATGTACCGTTTCCGGATCGTGGATGGCTCGTCTGAACTCACTGTATTCTTCATCTCCCATGGTTTCGGACTGGCCTCCATACCACTTGTCCGGATCGGCGAGGATCGCCCGCTCTGGTTTTTCGGGTTGAGCAAAGAAGAACCAGTGGTACCACTGCCGCGCAAATTTCTCATTACAGCGGTTCAGGGCTTCGAGTATGGGAATGCAATCCAGTACGACAAGGCGAGTGATTCGGTCAGGATAATCCAGCGCAGCTCGGTAGGCTGTATAGCTTCCTCTGTCATGTCCCACCAGCGCAAACTGCCTGAAACCCAGCTGGTTCATCAGTTCAATACAATCTTTTGCCTTGGCTCTTTTAGCAGAGCCAGCATGATCAGGCTGGTCAGCAGGCTTTGAAGAGCGGCCGAAACCACGTAAATCATAGGGCATAGCGTCTGATTGTTTGCTGTTCAGGAAACACCTGATGATATTGCTGCTGCCCGTACCGGGAGTTTTAAGAATCAGGTCACTGCCCAATGAGAATATTCCGGCAACGTGGCAAAATATCCTGCTCCCTGACTGTTCCCGGTCGTGGTCCGATAATTAACGGCCAAAGCACTATTATTTGCGTATCTCAGCTCCTGATATTAAACAGCATAGCCAGACAGGGAACCAGCAGGCGTCAGGCTTGTCAGATTTGGCTCAAAAGCGATAAGGCACGGCCTGAGCCTGTGCCCGGCGTAATTTATTATAAAGCTGACTGGCATCATTTAAGTCCTTTAACTTCAGTCAGTTACACAAAACCAACAGGACGTTAAAGGCCACTTCAGCGATCCGGCTGTTAATACGGAATTAAGACTCAATAGAATAATTTTCAATACAGCCTGAGTTGATCAATAATATTTTCTCTCTTAATTTATCTGGCACTAAATATTCTTTTCGGGGGTGATTAACTGCGGATAAATAAAGTAAATCGGGATATTTATTTATAAGAATGATCTTATAGCCACCCTTCTGTCCATTGCTTAAAGTGCGCGCCCAATTTCCACGGCAGTGTTTATTGAAGGTGTCATGGATGCACTTAAGAAATTTAGTTATAGGGAATTAACCTTGTGTCACCGCGTTATTCATTACCGCAGATCTGGTTGCACTGGATCTCCGCCATTATTATCATCTGGGCCACGCTCAGTGGATTCTATGTTGCATTATTTCATCACTCTCCGCAGTGCGCACGCTGGATTGGATTTATCAATGTCTCCGTTACAACAATTTATATCCCTCTCTTCATATTAAGGATCTGGTTTGCATGGCGCCACAGAAAACCTGGCGATAATCTCCTCAGTCATAAAGAAGAAAAGCTTGCTGCAGCCGGACACTTCCTGCTTTACAGCAATATTGCTTTAGTCCTGATTACGGGCGTAATGATGATGGAAAAACCGATTAACGTATTTGACCTGATTGTGTTACCGCAACCGATTAATGACCCCGGGATTACGACCGTTTTTAATCAGGTGCATATTATTTCCTGCATGACGTTGGCGCTGCTGGTAATCGGACATATTTTAGCCGTCGTTAAGCATCAGCGTAAAGGTAAGCCATTACTGCGGCGCATGGGCTGGTAAGTCGATATCGTTTCACAAATGCGCCTCAATTCACTGTGATTATCAACCTGACATCAACACTGTCAGAGGTCTGGTGTTAGCAGAGAATGGGGCGTGAGATTAATGCCTGACGGGCGTGAAGCCTGTCAGGCTGCAGCAAATAATCCAGCCGTTCACACGGTGATGCTCGTCAGGGAGAGGGGAGCAATGAGTCGTTATCATTACTTGCTGGCTTCGATCCCGCCAGCCGTACCAAACCCGCCTGCGTCTGGTATCCTTCTCAGCAGCTAGCCTGCCGTCAGCAGTCTCCACCGCCGCCTGACCGGACCGCAAATACCCGTAAAAATCCTCCTTCTCAGCCAGCAAACCAGACGTCTGAATTAGCGCTGTCCCTCACCTTTCTGTCCGGCTGAAAGACGCCATACGACGCCTTCTGTTAGTGCCAGAAAGCGTCACAGCCTTGCCCGAGGCACCGAATACACCTACTAAATACAGGGTTGTATGTCGACGTCGGGTTGATATAGGGTATGTGAAAATTCAATGACGCATTTATTTATGAAATACAGAAAAATTCTGCTGGCTGCCGTCATCTTTCAGCTAAGTGGCTGTGCAGCGCACTCTCCCTCGGTCAATATTTTGGGCGCGTACTTCCCGGATTGGTTATTTTGCATTTCCGGTGGTTGCCTGATCTCAGCGGCAATATACCTGTCACTAACCCGGTATGGGAAAAATGCGTGGCTCACACCTTATATCCTGACTTATCCGCTGCTGATCACCCTTTTCTCAATGGGATTGTGGATCCTGTTTTTTTATTAATCTCAATTTGTTAACCATGGAAAACAGATGTCTATTCAGTTAAAAAATGGCGCGGGACAGCGGCGGTTTATTCTGGCGCTGTCAGTGCTTACGCTGGCAATATTATTCTGGTTAATCTGGGTATTTGATCAGACACCCGGCACTGATGATGCCTATGTTTATGCTGATACCATAACCATCGCCCCTCAGGTTAACGGGGTGATCATAAAAATGCCGGTGAAAGAGAATAATCTTGTTCGTCAGGGAGATATTTTATTCGAAATAGATCCTCGTCCCTATCACGATGCCTTAATACGCGAAAAGGCAAACCTTGCCCAGCTGGAGCAGCAAATTATTCTTACCCAGCGCGACGTCAGTGCGCAGCAGTTCAATGCACAGGCGGCAGTAAAACGGGTTGATGCCGCCCGCGCTACGGCTGAGCAGGATGCGGCTACCCTGCGACGAATGGACGCGCTGCGCGGACAAAACTACGTTTCCGGGGAATCTCTGGATCAGGCGCGAGCCCGGCAGCGTGCATCGGCGGCGCAGTTACAGTCAGCCAGACTGCAAGCTGAACAGGCTAATGCTGCGGTCAGCAGCGTAGCGGCATTGATTGCGAAACGTGAAGTCATCAAAGCAGATATCTCCATCGCCGAGTTTAATCTGGAACATACCGTTATCCGGGCGCCGTTTGAAGGCCGTGTCACCTCATTAAAAACCACCAGCGGTCAGTACGTCAGCACAGGACAGGCTGTTTTTACCCTGATTGACAGTAAGAACTGGTACGTGGTGGCAAACTACCGCGAGTCTGAACTTAAACATATTCACAACGGTGACAGCGTCGATGTTTATCTGATGAGTGATACCGGAAAGCATTTTAGCGGAACCGTAGACTCCATTGGATATGGGGTTTATCCCGATGATGGCGGGTCGTTACAGGGTGGTTTACCGAGTGTTGCCCGCAATATTAACTGGGTGCGTGTTGCCCAGCGCTTCCCGGTACGCATTCGCATTACAGCTCCTGACCGTCGGCTTTTCAGAATGGGAACCTCTGCGGTAGTGAAAGTGCATTCCGGCCGTCTGCGACATGAAAGGAAGGGTATTGCAGCATGACAACGCCAGCCATCACCGGCGGAAAAACCAGTGCTCTGCTTCGTTTTTTGCAGCAGGAGTTAAGGGGATTCCCCGGGCGTTATAATGCCATGCTGAGGTATCTGCTTTCTTCCGTCATCGTCATCATCACTTCGCTGACGCTGGGCGTCCCGCAGCTTGCCTATTCTCTGTTGGTGGTTTTTTTTGCCACCCAGAAAAATATTGTATTAACCCGGATGATATTTCCGCTGTTCCTGCTGGTGAATACCGCGGCAGTCGCGGCGGCGATCCTTATCCTGAAATTCACCATTGATGTGCCGATGCTCCGTCTGTTGAGCGTCTCTGTTGCGTTGCTTATTCTGCTGTATCAGATGCGATCTTCCAGAAAATGGGGCTTTCTCTATTTTGCCGTCGCTATCACCATCACCTACGCACAAAGCTTTGTCGATCTCAGTTCAGATGGCGAAATGTTGCTGCGTAACTGTCTGTGGTCGTGGGTGGCCGGCTGTTATGCCACTGTGGTGGCGCATATCGTTAATACGCTGCTGCTGCCGGTGGAGCCGGTCAGACAGTTGCAGCAGGAGCTGGACAGGATCCTGACGGCGACCCGCCGGGCGCTGGAAACAGCAGCTGCAGGCAAGCCGACGACGCCAGTCACGCTGGAAGAGATCCAGACCAGTGTGCTGACGTTACACAGCTGTCTCAAGTTCTCCATCATGCGGTCGCAGCCGTTTCGCGCCAATAAGGAAAAGCACCTCGCCGAAATCGCCACCGCTGAACGGCTTTATTCTGCCTCACGTCAGCTGGCCAGTCTGCACGGCGGCTTAACCGACACGGCCTCCGATCACTGCCGCAAACTGGCCGTCGAGTGCCGTTCCTTTCTTCAGTGTTTGCGGGACAACCGGCGCTATCTTCCTGAGCCGGCGGATCGGTCGCAAATTGACACCCTGCCAGCCTGTCTTCAGGAAATGTACAGTGCGCTACGCAGTGTCTCCCTGCTGGACGCACAACGCAGCGAGCCTCAGCAATCAGGCGACACGCTTCCCACGACTGCCCGGCCGAAAGCAGCGCTTTCATATGACTATATTAAATACGGCATCAAGACATTACTCGCAGTTGCCCTCTGTTATATCTTTTATACCAGCGTCCAGTGGCCTGGCATTCATACCTCGATGCTCACCTGTATCATTGTTGCCGTACCCGGTCTTGGCGCCTCAGTTCATAAAAGCCTGCTGCGGATCGGTGGCTGCCTGGTCGGCAGTCTGCTGGCGTTATTCTGCACAATCTTTATCCTGCCTCACATCGACTCAATAACCGGGCTGCTGCTGATGGTGATACCCGCTATCGCTCTCAGCGGCTGGGTGACGGCCGGCTCCGAGCGAAGCAGCTATGCCGGGGTTCAGATTTTGTTCGCATTTTCGCTGGCCATGTTTGCAAGCTTTTCTCCCCACCCGGACCTGTCTGAGATTCGCGACAGACTGGTGGGTATCTTACTGAGCATTACAGTTTCGACCCTGATACACAGCCTGATCTGGCCGGAAACGGAGGGAAGAACACTGCGTCATGCCCTGGCGGGCTTGTTTGAATCTATGGCGGCAAGAATGAGCCTGGTGGAAGGGAAAACCAACAGCCAGGCGGAAGGCTGGTTTAAACTGGATGCCACACAAAAATTACTGGCCCAGGTGGCGCTCGAACCCAACTGGCGCAGCAATGATAATGAAGATCTGACGCTAGCCTGTCAGACTTTGCTGGGTAAACTGCGTGAGATCCACGTTGCAATTTCCAGGCTGGAAAACGAGTATGCGCGGTCTGCCGGCGATGCTGATCAGCATGAGGCGGTTACGCTTGCCCGTCGTCTGCTGCAGAGCCTGTCAGCCGGGATGACGCGCTATGCCAGGGGATTGCAAAGTGAACCGGGCTGTGCACCGGCTATCGCTACACCGGTAGATCCGCTAATGGCTGATATGCAGCAGAGTGAGGTGGAAAGTGACGCGATCCTGAACAGTCCCCTTCTGCTCAGGACCCGTGAACTGGTCAGCCTCTGCTGCTCTGTGCCTGCCTGGCCGTATGACAACAAACTGAATGTATCCGGAGTGTGATGCTGATGAAGATGGAGATGATCCGCCGTAATGCGGATAAGACCAAAAAGAAACTGTTAGCTGCGGCACGAGATATCCTTGCTGAGGAAGGTTATGTCGCTTTCAGTGAGAATAAAATTTGCGAACTGGCCGGCGTCACTCGTGGTGCCCTGCGTTATCATTTTCCCACTGGCCGATATGATCTCTTAAATGAACTCATCCCTCTGCTTTTACAGCAGATACCGGCCAGTACCACCTCAGACTGTAAGACACGTATCCTGGAGTTAATCCAGTTTATGCAGCAACAGCCGCTGCACAATCCGCTGGTTCTGATCATGGAAATATGGCAGGCGACGTTTGCGGATAAAGATCTGCGGGAGTCAGTGGGACAGACACTCGATCAGCGATTCCAGGTATTTTTCAATGTCAAAACCCTTGAGGAGCTGCCCGAAGAGATTACGCCATACCGGTTAATGTTCTGGGGATCGATTTTGTCGCTGCAATATCATAAAAATAATAATAACGGTTTGCAGACAATCATAGAATTCATGAAAGCGCATTAATACTGTCAGTTGTCGTCTCTCAGCACGTCTGTTTAACAGGCTATAATTCTGTACAGGCCCGAAGGTAGTTTATTCTTTTGGGCTTGTCTTTTACTGATACAGACAAACCTATCGATGCCATATTTATTATAAATATTCATGCCTGTGCAGGTTTAATTTTACAGCCCATTATGCAATAGCGAAGAGCCGAAGGATTCAGTCTGTAAATATAACATTTACCGGCCGAATCCTGTTGCTGTGTCGCTATGTCACATGGAAATGGCAGGCTGTTTTGAATACGTGTACATCAGGGAGCTTAATATGATGGATAAACCTCTTCTTATTGTGATGACCGAAAATAACTGGTTATTTGCGGGTCTGAGTGACCTGTTGCCAGAGATGACCTGCCTGAGGATGGACTATGCTAGCCAACATATGCCACGGGAGGTGAAGAAAGCCCGCAACATCATCGTTGCCGTGGACAGCCTGATATTTTTCCGGGGCGAATGGCTGACGTTCAACAGCCTCCGGGCCTGTCGGGAAGATATTTCTGTGGTCTGGCTGACTCAGGAACATACCGGGCGGGTTTTCCCGGCAACCAGCCGGGGTGACAGGATCCTGTCACAGACAGAGGATATTAGCTCGCTTGCGCAGATGATCAGAGAAATTGCCGAGCAGTCGGTATCCCGGATAAGAGCAGATCGTGTCAGACCGGTCAGCCTGACGCTGACGGAGCGTCGGCTGCTGCCCTTTTTTATCGCCGGTGTCAGTCTGCCGGACCTGTCCAGACAGCTGGGTTGCGCGATAAAAACCCTCTACCACCACCGTCATAGTATCGTGACCAAAGCGGGATTCAGGCAGCCGGTATTTCTGGAGTACGTGTATAAATCTAATCCGGGATTTAGCGGTATATTCAGTCCGGAATCAACCGCGTGGAAAACAATATGGCATGAGGAGCAGAAACAAGGCCTGTCCGTCGATGGATAATCTGGCTTATTACAGGCCTTCGTATTGCGGTAAAGCTTCCCGACCCGCATTCACACCGGCCGGGCAACGACAACTTTCCTGCCTGATTTATTTTCAGCCAACGGAGCAAGTGAAACGGCAGGATAGAGCGGACGACACGACAGACCTGTGCGGGTTTCCAGGTGATGATATTGCTCCGGTAAGGTTTTTGCCAGCCAGGTTTACTGAGGCCGCTGATTGTTACCGGATTAATAACACTGTCGTTCCTCAACGACTATTTTTACAGCGATGACAACCACGTAGATTAGTCGCAGATGAATCGGGTTTGCGCTCTGCGCTACCCGTAAGCTATCCCGCTAACTGACGAGGTCTGAAAATGTCTAAAGTTGTTACCTTTAACCGCACCGGTGGTCCCGAGGTTCTGGAAATTGTTGATGTACCGGTGCCGACACCGGCTGCAGGAGAAGTTCAGATTCGCGTAAAGGCAATAGGTGTTAACCGGGCGGAAATTATGTACCGCACTGGTCAGTATGTGATCGAACCCGAATTCCCGGCGCGTCTGGGTTATGAAGCGGCTGGCGTGGTTGAAGCAGTCGGTGAAAACGTCGACGGTTTTACGCGCGGGGATGCAGTCAGCGTGATCCCGTCGTTCATGTTCAGTGAATACGGCATGTATGGCGAACGGGTTAACGCACCTGTACATGCGGTGGTGAAACACCCAGAAAATCTCTCCTTTGAACAGGCCGCCGCAAGCTGGATGATGTACGTAACCGCTTACGGTGCGCTGGTTGAGTACGGTAATTTACAGGCCGGACAGAATGTCATCATCCGCGCAGCCTCAAGTAGCGTTGGGCTGGCAGCCATTCAGATAGCCAATATGCTGGGCGCAAATCCTGTGGCCCTGACCCGCACCAGCGAGAAGCGTGAGATGCTGATTAAAGCCGGGGCAGCCGCCGTTATCGCCACGGCAGAACAGGATATGGTCGCTGAAATCAATCGCCTGACGAATGATCAGGGTGCCCATATTGTCTTTGATCCTGTAGGCGGCCCGGACGTGGCAAAGCTGATGCAGGTCATGGCACCCCAGGGACTGTTCTTTCAGTATGGCGCGCTCGATAGCCGTGATATGCAGGTACCGGTGTTCGAACTTCTTGGTAAACACCTCACCCTACGTGGCTATGAGCTGTTCGAAATTACCACCGATCCGGAAAAAATGGCGCGAGCAAAAAGCTTCGTCACCGACGGCCTGCGTTGCGGCAAACTTAAACCGGTAATTGATAAAACATTCAGGTTCGATGAGATTGCTGATGCGCACCGTTATATGGAAGCAAACGGTCAGGTAGGTAAAATCGTTGTCACTGTTGAATAAAGCGTCTGCTGCACGGCTCACCTGCGGGGCCGTGCAGTGACTGCAGCCTTTTAACCAGACGTGCAGGGCCTGACCGGGATCCGGCGGCCATGTTTTTTAAAGATTTATCCGCCCAGTCAGAACACAACCCCATATATAAAAAGACGGCAAACAGCCTGGATGCTGATGGCTGTGACAGGTCTGTCTGATGTCAGGACTATGCGAACCAGGATCAAGGTAAACGTGGCGGTCCTTACAGATTTTGAATCTGTAGCCGATCTGACATATTAAAAACTGAAACAATATACAGCTAAACTGATTATAAAATGATTAATGGAGAACGGATGCTTTATGCGAATCCCTGATTATCCCTCCCAGGACTCAGAAAGATGGACACAAGTCGACGCCTGGTTTGCTGAAAAGCTTGCCCCTGAAGATTCAGACTTAAAATATGCGCTCGCCAACAATGCAGAGAAAGGGCTACCGACACACGATGTATCTGCATTACAAGGCAAAATGCTGGCAATGTTCATCCGGATGACACGTGCTGTACAGGTCCTTGAAATTGGTACGCCTGGAGGATACAGCACGATCTGGATGGCAAGAGCGCTACCTCCAACCGGAAGCATAACGACCCTTGAGTTCAATAAGCATCATGCTGAAGTTGCCGGTCAGAATATAGATAAGGCAGGACTTACTGAGCGCGTTAAACTGCTCACGGGTGCTGCACTGGATCTCTTGCCCACGCTTAGCGGCCCCTTTGATCTTATTTTTATTGATGCCGATAAAGTGAATAACCCACATTATCTGGAATGGGCAATCAAACTGTCGAAACCTGGTACGGTTATTGTTGGCGATAACACGGTGCGTGGCGGTAAAGTCCTTGATGCCGATAATGAAGATCCTAACGTAAAAGGGCTCCGCAAGTTTATTCAAATGATATCGAAGGATCAGCGCCTCGAAGCCACCGCCATGCAGACTGTGGGCGAAAAGGGATGGGACGGCTTTGTCATAGCTATCGTTAAGACCCTGTAATTTTAATATCCGCCTGGACAAAACTCATTGATTATCAACCGTAAGCTAACGGATGAGAAATGCTTTGCTTCAGATAAATTGACGACAATAATTTCAACCTTAATCGCCTTGCAGCTTAATCGCGTCGGCGGGTTTAAAGCTATCCGATCCTTTGCAGATTGTTTATCAACAACGCTTCAGCGAGTATTGTCGATAATAACCATCAGGGAGGAAAACTATGAAGATAGCTAATATAGATCATATACATGTCTACGTTGACCATATTGAGCACGCAGAGCGCTGGTATCAAGAGATCCTCGGATTTTCACGCGATAACGCACTCGCCTTCTGGTTCAAACAGGGTGGACCGCTGGTGATAAGAAATCACGGCGCATCGCTTTCTCTTTTCCTCAGAAAATCTCAGCATCCTGGCCATACGATGGCGTTCGGCGTGGAAGCCACCTTTTTCAGCACCCTATTACCCCGCCTCAAACACAATGAAATCCCTTTCACCATAAATGACCACGATATCTCTATGTCGGTGTACTTTAGCGATCTTAGTGACAACAAGATTGAAGTGACCTCTTACGATTACATTCAGGCAAAACAGATACTGAGCAACGTTGCCTGAGAATGTCGCTGTTAGCTCTTCACAATGCCAGGCCTGCCTCTACTCAGCAGCCAGCAAAAAACAGCGTCGAGCAGCTCACCTCCGTTCCAGACACATAGCAGCAGGATGAGGGAAAAATGCCAGGTTTGGTGGAAAATGGACACGGGTCAGATGAGGGTGCGTTAAACTCCGGGGCGCAGGTGAGTCCTGGTCGCCTTTATGTCCGGTGCTAGCAGTATGGCTCTCCTGTGTTTTAATCACGCGAAATCAGCAGAGGGAGCAGGCCATGACGACTTTCTACCAGACTGAAGCCACTACCACTGTCGTCATTGACCTTGCCGTAAAGCCTGACGTCATAATATCTGCTGCTCGCCACGCCTCACGGCGCGAGCAGCATCGCACGGCGTTGCAATGTCGACGTCAAATAATTCTGCTTTGAGGATGCCGTCATGACCCCTTTTCATCAACTGACTGCTACCAGTCTGCGTGGCCAGCCTGTCCCGATGGCCGACTACGCTGGCAAGGTGGTTCTGGTGGTTAATACCGCCAGCCATTGTGGCTTCACGCCGCAATACGCGGGCCTTGAAGCGCTGTATAAGAAATACGCCGATCAGGGTCTGGTGGTGCTTGGTTTTCCCTGTAATCAGTTCGGAAAGCAGGAACCCGGCGGTGCCGATGACATCGCGCAGACCTGCCATATCAACTACGGCGTGAGCTTCCCGATGTTCGGGAAAATAGAGGTTAACGGTGCCGCCGCGCACCCGCTGTTTCGTTACCTGAAAGATGCGTTGCCAGGCGTGCTGGGTGGTCGGATCAAGTGGAACTTCACCAAGTTCCTGATCGGACGTAACGGCAAACCGCTCAGGCGTTTTGCACCGATCACCCCTCCGCAAAAAATGGAAGCCGCCATTCTGGCTGCACTTGAAACTGACGCAAAACCTTAGTGTCAGACATTCGCCTTTCGGTGCTTGCGTCACGCTGATTCCGGCCGGGTGAGGTTACCGCTCGCGCCTCATGCAAAGCGGACAATGCCAGAGGTAACCCGGCCCAGCGAACGCCTGCTATTGCGTAACGGTAATCGTGTTAGCGTCACGGCGAGATAGTTGCCCGACCTTCAGGCAACATAAATCGCTTATCGGGTATCACCTTAACGTTATGCCATGACCTTTTGTTGCCCTGTTCCGTTCTTTCCCTAATCAGACGTTGCGTCAGTTTCAGATCCTGGCGCACAGGCTTTTCCGCCATCAGGACCGACCGCTTTATGCCCATGCTGAGTGACGAATCTCCTTCAACACTCCTGCCCTGGCTGGCACAGTATGGTTAGCGACTCAGGGTGGCGTTTAATGCATCAATTGAGGTTTGTAATCCGGCCTCTACGCTCATAGTCAGATCTTCCATTTCCAGCGAGACATCACCGTCATAGCCGGTCATGCGTAACACTGAAAAGAACTCTTTCCACCATTTCAGATCCTGACCGCATCCTACCGCCACATAGTTCCAGCTGCGCGTTTTCGTCGCAGTGACCGGCTGATACTCGAGCAAACCATCAATGTCGGCAAGGCCGCGCTCAATACGCGCATCTTTGCCATGCACGTGGAAAACTGCACCTTCGAGCTTACGGGCAGCGGCGATGGGGTCGGCACCCATCGCTATAAGATGAGACGGATCAAGGTTGATGCCAATCATATCGTCCACCGCATTACGCAGGCGCAGCAGTGTCGAAGGATTGTAAACCAGCTGGGACGGGAACGCCTCGATAGCAATCTGCTCTACACCGTGCTGTCTGGCATGCTGTACAAACTTTTTCCACCAGGGAATGGCGACTTCATTCCACTGATAATCAATCACGCCGGGCATGTAGTCTGGCCAGGAGACAGTGGAAGTGATCCAGTTAGGCACCCGATCATCGGGGCCACCGCCCGGCAGGCCACTCATCATCACGATTTTCTTAACGCCCAGCTTGCCCGCCAGTTCGACCGCCCGGTAGCTGCTTTTAGTATGCTTTTCTCCCAGTTCACCTGGCGCTAATGGATTACCTGAACAGTTAAGGGCGACAATGCGGATTTCACGCTGTGCCAGTTGATGTCTGAATTGTTCGAGCTTCGCTGATGATGCCAGCAGCTCCTCAGTTTTCACGTGCGGACAGGGTGACCAGCCGCCTGCTGTCATCTCAATACCGCTAATACCGTAGCTTTTAACTTTATCCAGCATGGCCGTAAAAGGTAAACCGGCAAGAACATCGGTACATAGTGCGAGTTTCATGATTAAATCCTTCGGCTGTTATTAAGATCAGGCTTTCTCAAACTGTTCGATGAATTGCTGTTTTGTTGTAGCCCTGGCTAATAAGGTCGTTTTCACTTCATCACCCAATAGATTCGCCATACCCGCCAGCACATCAATATGTTCATTTGCTGTTGCCGCGACGGCGACCACAATGAAGACAACCTTGCCGCCTCCCCAGCTTACGCCGTTGGGAAACTGAAAAACCTGGAAGCCGGTTTTAATAACCAGATCGAGGTTCTCCTTTGCACAATGAGGAAACGCAATTCCGGCACCTATATAGGTCGGGACACTCCTTTCCCGGGCCATCATGCCATTAAAAAAACCTGGTTTAACGTAACCCGATTTTTCTAATGCTTCTGCCGCAATCCTTATCGCTTCGGTTTTATCCGCTGCCCGATACTGTAAATGCAATGCCTCTTCCGTCAGTCGTAACATGGTTCAATCCTCACTTAGTTGCGCGCAGGAAAGGGTTAACGATATACAGCCGGCCGTTGCGGAATAAGCACATCATGTTTTTCCCCGTCTTTCAGAGACGCCAGGCCAGCATCGCAGACCAGGGCAACGACATAGCCATCCCAGGAGGAAGGACCGCTCATCTCTTTACCTGAATGAATGTTATCGATGAAGTGCTGCACCTCGCGATCATAGGCTGTGGTAAAGCGTTCCATACAGGACTGAGCGATATGTTGCGCATGCCCCTTTAGCGAACGGGTGGCGATGAGCTGTTGTTCGTTCAACGCAGCAATGGCATTTTCACCGATCACTTCACACCGGATGTCATAACCGTAGTGACAGTTCACAAACAGTTCGTCGTCCACGCGCACCCCTGATTCCGTCTCAAAAATGACAATAAGCGGATCCTGTAAATGTGGCAGCGCACGGCGGGTTTTCTTGCGCGGCTTATCGACCCGAACGGATATGATATTCTCATTCAACAGATAGCGAACAATGTCGATTTCGTGGGTGGCGGAGTCATTAATCGCCATTTCGAGCGTATAACTTTCAGGTACTGAGGGATTACGGTGCGCGCAGTGAATCAGCATGATATCGCCGAGTTCACCGCTATCAATTACCTGCTTCAGCGCCTGATAACCGGGGTCAAAACGGCGCATAAAACCAAGCTGCAGCAGCCGTTTCCCCGCTTTAACCTCAGCATCAATAATTTCTCTGGATTCGTCCGCGGTTGGCGTCAATGGCTTTTCGCAAAATACCGGTTTACCGGCGTTAAAAGCCGCCAGGATCTGTGCTTTATGCGCCGGACCAATTGAACAGATAAATACCGCATCAACCTGATCAGAATTAATCATTGCCTCTGCATCATAAAACGCAGTCGCGTTATATTCACTGGCAATCGCATCGGCAGCAGCGTGGTTAATATCACAGACGGCGGTAACTTTCGCGCCGGTAATAATATCGTTAAAACGTTTCAGGTGGTCGCGGCCAATCATACCCAACCCGATTAATCCGATTTTGACAGTCATTGTTCAATCCTCTATTACAGTGGCGTTAAAAGCGAAATTTCTTTTCAATCTGTTCTAATGTCAGGCCACGGGTTTCGGGCAGATATTTCACCAGCAGGATCAGCATAATGACGTTAGCCGCACCAAAGAAGCCGAAGGTCATTCCACCGCCGTAATGACTTAACAGGTAGGGGAATATCGACTGAATCATGAAATCAAACATCCACAGACCAAATACCGCGAACCCCATGCCTGCGCCTCGCATTCTTAACGGATAGATTTCTGCTAACATCAGCCAGAAAACGGGCGCGATCCAGCCCTGCATAAATACCAGGAAAAGCAGCATCAGGCCGAGAATAATGTAGGGAGCATGCGCAAAATTAGCCTGCAGGCTTTCGCTTCCATTGATGGTTTCGGTATGAAAAAAAAGCTTAAACGCAACGCCAATCAGTACCAGACTGACGGTAACGCCCGCCTGACCGGTAAAGAACATTTTTCGACGAGAGTGTTTACCAATTAACGCGATACCCAGTAACGTCGCCAGTACCGAAATAACGCCGTTAGCTACCGCCCCCGTCACGGCGGCGGCGTCACCAAGGCCGGTCGCTTTAAGAACCGTAGGGGCGTAATACATGATGGTGTTAACACCCGTGACGCGCGTTGCCAGTACAATCATTAAGCCAATCAACACCAGCTGAACCACCCAGCGATGTTTTAATTCGGCGAATAGATTGAATTTCACCTCATCGGCTTTGACTATCTGTTGTATCTCTTTTATTTCGCGTTCCACTTCTTCCGGCAAACGTAACGTTTTTAGGACTTTTCTTGCTTTATCCGTCTCGCCACGCCGGACAAAAAATCGTGGGGATTCCGGCATCATCAGCATTCCAATCCACAATAAGGCGCCAGGAAGTGCCGGTATGGCTAACATAATGCGCCAGTTGTGCTGCATTTCAGGATAGAGATTGACGATGGCGGCATTGACCGAATAGGCAAGGAACTGACCGGTGACAATCATCAGTTCGTTGACCGTAACCATTCTTTCTCGCTGATCGGCACGTGCCAGTTCAGATATATATATTGGTACGGTTACCGAGGCACACCCGACGGCTAATCCCAGAATAAACCGCGCCACTATCATTGACGGCACATCCCATGCAAAGGCAGTCCCTAATGCACCAAAAATAAAAATGATCGCAACCCAAAGCAGGTTTTTTCTGCGCCCCTGTTTATCGGAGAGATAGCCACCAAATAAGGAGCCCAGCGCTGCACCGAATAACAGAAATGAGGTAATAAAACCCTCCTGAGTCGGAGTCAGGTTTAAATCATATTTCATGAAGATCAAGGCACCGGAAATTACGCCCGTATCATAGCCAAAGCACAAACCACCGATGGTAGAAACGATAGTTATCATCCTCATTCTTTGAGGGTTTTGCAGGTGAGTTTTATTGTACATATCTGTTCCATCTGGTTGTAAGGTAAGCCACTGCAAGCCAGTTAATGACCCGCGACAGGCTCATAATATTTAGCTGAATATCAGTGAATATTTTTTAATACAGAGAAACGTTATTTTTTCATGTCTATGAATCAAATATTCAACACACCTTTATCGTTGCCATGAAGTTATATCAAACAGAATTTTAAATACCAGCAACCTTGAGATACTGCATTCTGCCACGTGCGGAGGATCAAAAATTGCGAAGGAAAAACCCTTTTTCAGGTGACGATTGTCACAACCTGCGGTTTATACGTTGACATAGCAAGAATGAAGAGAGTTAAAAACATTCCCTGAAGAAACTTTCACGCTGAATTAATAGAATAAAAACATCTTTATTCACTACCAGCAGATTAGAATAAAGCCTCGTGTTAGCTGGTCTGCTCGTCAAATAATGCGGCACGCTTATCAATAACAAATTTCATGACTTTTTATTTTTTTGTCTGTTTAACCCCTGTAATTAGCAGGGTTTTGACAATTCGGCACAGGCTCCCGTGTTTCGCCAGGCCTGGCTACAGTGCGATTTAAACTGTGACGAAGATCAACCTGATATTCAGCTTTACACCGCTGGATCACAACAACCTGCAGTTGCATGCCAAAAAATATTTAAAATATATTATTTATCAGTAAGTTAATTTATTGTAAAAAGCAACATTGATGATTACGGGTTCGCTCAGTAATGTAACAATAGCGATCTGATAACAGGAGCATCCTATGCTGACCTTTTGCCTCAATGAACATTGTTCTTCACGCGGGTTTGAAACCGGTCTGCGACCTCGTCTTACATTTATCTGTAAAGCTGAAGGGAGTGAGGCGGCGATTCCACGGGTGATGCACAAGCACCACGACCGCTTCGAACTCATGTTCATTCGTGGCGGCAGCGGTGTCTATAACATAGACGGCCGGGGTTACAGCGTTAAAAAAGGTGACCTGATAGTGTTTAACGCCAATGTGTTGCATGACGAAACCCCAACAGCAACGGAAGACTTATTGATTTATAGCTGTGGCGTTGAGCAATTGAAAGTAGACGGTTTACCTGTAAATGTTCTCACGCCCCGCACACAGTCGCCGGTAATAACTTGCGGTGAGTTTTATGATGAGATAGGTCAGCTGTTTGATCTGATGTGGTCGCACGTCAGCAGCAAGCAGTTGTACAGCGCTGAAATTGGCAATAATCTGCTGGGCGTCTTGATTTTAATCTGCCGGAATTTATGGCTGGAGCACAAACACGAGCAGGAAACGCCTATTATTCTGCTGGGACAGCGCGTTAAAGAGTATATAGATAACCACTATAAGGAAGATATTGCGCTGATGTCTATAGCCACTACGTTGAATATGAATCAGTTTTATTTGTCCCACGCCTTCAAAGACTATTCTGGTTATTCTCCGAAGCAGTATCAGACTCGCCGTCGTATTGGTGAAGCACAAAATTTATTATTAAGTACCGAGTCCGGCATAACTGAAATAGCTAACGCTGTCGGTTACGATAATGTCAATAATTTCCATCGCATATTCCATAACCTTGTCGGCATACCGCCGGCTCGTTATAAAAAATTCTGGCTGACCGGTCAGATTAAAACCTGAGGCTTGCGCTGCCTGAAGACATAACGGCGGGAAATTATCCGATGACGGTAAAACCGGCTGCATCCGTTTCTTTTACAACAGGTCATTAACGGACACAGCCAGGAGTGAGGAGAACGTTTATTTCAGCGGTTCCGCCAGCGTTACGATCCACAACTCGCTGTCCGACTCGGGTTTTTCCAGCGGCTTCAGGCCGATAGTGGTGGCAACCGGCTTATCATCGACCGTCAGCGTCCCCTGCTCGTTCACCCGATAATCCTTGCGCTTCTTACCTTCAACCGGATTTTTCATGACCATTTTCACGCCGAAGTCGTTGTCATTGGCGACTGCCAGCGTTTTATTGTCGATCAGCGCCAGGCCTTCGGCCTTCTCCTGCTGCCAGCCGAGTTGACGTAAATCGACCACCCGCGTTTTAGCTGCAAGCTTAATGCCGCGCTGCGCCAGCGTTTTCTCATCGTCAAACTCCGGGTACTCGTCAGGCTTATCGAATGCGGCCAGATCGGTAGCCCGGCTCAGATCTACTTTATAGATAAGGTTACGCATCGCGTCGTCTTTGCCGCTGCCTTGTTCAATCAGCAGGATATGTTGATTGTCGATCGCCACGATATCGCCAATTTTCGCGTCGTTGTTTTTAGCATAAGCCTCACTGTCGATAGGGTAACCGTACATCGCGGTTTTCCCGGTCGCCGGATCGAAGCTCACCAGGCGGGTAAAGCGCGCCTGCTTTTTACTTTTACCGTTAATATCCAGCGTACTCTGCACCGCAGCGATAATGCGTCCATCCGGCATGCGGGTGAGTCCTTCAAAGCCACGATTTGGCTGACGCCATTTGAGAACGTTCGGCAGACCGCCCGCGATCGATTTTTCCCCTTCCGCGGCCTGCGGCCCGTGTATTGACAGGATCCTGCCGCGCTGATCCACGTTAATCAGGAACGGACCATACTCATCGCACAGCCAGTATCCGCCCTTGCCGTCCGTCGTAATGCCTTCCGTATCCAGACCACGGTTATCGCCATGCAGCACTTTCAACGTATCGCTGAGCGCGACTTCATTAGTTGAGCCGATGACGCCATCCTGTAGCGGCAAGCCGTTCACATTGCCCTTCTCGTCATGCAGCGGCCGGGCATCCGTGGCCTCCGCTTTGCCGTTCTGCACCCGAATCTTCATCAGCAGCGGGGCGAAGTCTGGCGTAACGAAAATTTTCGCCTCCTTTTTACCCATATCAGGCGAGTCGGCATTCGGTCCGCGATCGGTGACGGTTTCGAAGGTGAGCGCGTCGCCCTGCTTGCCGGTAAACAGCAAGCCGGAGCCGATCCCCACCGGCAACCCATTCGGAAAGGCGCTGGCGAACGCGCCGCTGTAGCTTACGCGCGTACCTTCGGGAAAAGTGACGATATAGTGTTGCGGTTGCGCCGCTAGCGTTGATAAAGAGAATCCACAACCGATAACCAGAGGAATAATTTTTCTTTTCATATTGTTAGCATCCATGAGGGGAAGCTAGCATCGTAATTAATAAAAATGACAGTAAAATGATATTCCAGCTTAATACTGGCGGCTAACAGGCTGATTTCACCCCCGTTAGCTGCGGGATAGTGAGGTGATGAGGGTAGCCCAGCTAGTACGGCAAATGGCTTTACCTGTGGCTGAGCTTAACATCATTCTGGTCACGGGTAGTTTGTCGTATCTTCATGGAGGTATGTCGCCGGACCGGTAACCTACTCTCTTCGCTGAAAGCGAATATCACCCGCTTTGCCTCATCACCTTTCACCGGCCCTGTCAGGCAGCGCGTGCTGCCTGGTGACAACTGCGTTAACGGCGTACTGTTATTCATTAAAGTCCTGCATCAGGTCGGAAACAATCTCTGCCGCCGGACGAATGGATTTGATGACAGATATACCGGTCCCGGTGGACACGATGCCCTGGTCAAAATTACCGAGTCTCATGGCCTGCCACAGCGAGTGGTAACCGTTCATCGCCTTAAACATGGCATCACGATCGGTGCCCTGCGCATCCAGTTCTGCCAGCGCAGGAGTCAGATCGGTAGGTAAGGTACGGTAATAAGCCGGCAGCGTGCGGAACAGCAGCAAATCTTCCGCCGTGGAGTCGACGATCAGTCGTTTGACTTTCTCAGCGGCGGGGTTCTCGACCGCCGTTAAAAACAGACTGCCCGCATAAACACCTTCCGCCCCCAGAGCCAGTGCGGCACGCACGCCGCGGACATCGCCAATACCACCGGCCGCGATGACCGGGACTTTTACGCTATCCGCAATCATTGGAACGATGCTGAAGGTCCCGATCACCCGGGTCGGCACGGTTCCCCCTTCGTCAAAGCCGGTGGCGATGATGATGTCAGCCCCTAATCGTTCGGCTTCTTTTGAATTAGCGACGGTCGGCGTCAGGGCGCGATAAAGGATTTTAATGCCGTGGCTTTTTAAGAAATCAAAAATTTCAGCTTCCAGCAGCTCGTTGATCAGCACCACTTCCACGCCTTCTTCAACCAGCATTTCTGCGGTGGGCCGCCAGAAACCCATATCCGGGCCGTTGAGCACGGTGGCGGCAAAAGGTTTGCTGGTCAGCTTTTTAACTTTTCGGATCTCCTCCCGCATGCGGTCCAGTGCCACATAACGCGATCCCGGCAGGCTTTCCTGGCCGGCGTGTGGGCCCAGCGTACCCAGCCCGCCAGCATTTGAAACGGCAGCGACCAGTTCCGCATTGGTCAGGAAATACAACGGTGCCTGAATGAGTGGATAGCGAATATTCAGGATTTTAGTGACGCGGTTATTCATTTTTGCTCCTGCAGAAAATTACACAGGCAAAATGTTACGCTTTACATAATGGAATGGAATCGCCAAAAATAGAAACCTGATGCCCATATATGGAAAGAACAATGGATTTTAACGCAACGAAATTGTTCATCGCCGTAGTGAATGCCGGCAGTTTTTCTGCCGCCAGTGAGCGAATGGGCGTACCGATCTCTACCCTAAGCCGGAAAATTAATGAGCTTGAGCAGGCCCTGCATGTCCAGCTACTGGATCGCTCACGCCAGTGCGTTAAACCCACGCACCGCGGGCAGCAATTTTTTGAGCAGGCACGGCTGGGTGTCGAGCTGCTGGAGGAGGCGCAAAAATCTGTTACCTCAGCCCACACGCTACAGGGCAAATTGCGCCTCTCTGTCCCGCCTGAGTTCTCACTATGGTGGGATTTACTGATCGCATTTCAGCAACGTTATCCTGATATCACCCTGTTTTGTCATTCCAGCGAAAGGGTGGTCGATTTGTTCGAAGATGGTATCGATGTGGCGCTGAGAATGGGCGAGTTAAAAACCGATGACGTGATCGCTAAGCCCGTCATGAATATGGAAACGGTGTTTGTGGCCAGCCCTGCATTTTTGGCACGTCACGGCACCCCAAAGACGCTGGCTGAAATGGCCCGGCTACCGATTGTTGCCTGGGAAACGCTGAATCGTGGTTTTTTTGAATGGAACGCGGAAGCGGAAAAAGTAAAATACGCGCCCTTCTTTACCACTAATAACGTGCAGGGATTACTTCATTATGCTCTGCAGGGAATGGGTATCGCAAAGCTGCTGAATATATCTGTCCGGCCCTGGCTGGAAAGCGGTGAACTGATACAGCTATTACCCGACATAGCCACGCAAAGCCTCCCGCTGCACCTGGTCTATGCCCGCCATAAACATCCGTCAACCCTGGTGCGAGCGTATCTGGATTTTTGTACCGAATGGACGGAAAAGCTGAAGTGATGTGTTAGCAAAATGACGTGCTCAGATAGCCGCGTGCTGCTGGGTGACAGATAAAGAAAACGCGTTCAGGGAGGGAAGCGGCGGCTGGTGAAAACAATTGATTTTGCAGAAGAGTTTTGCAGAAGACCCTTTTTACAGCCGCTAAAACGGCGCAGATTCGGATGAACTCAGTCCGGAAGATCTCCGAAAACCGGCCGTATTAAACGGTCCGGACTGAGCCTTTTCATCTGCGCTTAAGGGGATTATTTGCCGAGAATCTCCCGGCGCACGATGTCCGCGCCCGCGCTTAATGCAGCCAGTTTGCCGCTGGCGACCTGACGGGATAACGGCACCATGCCACAGTTGGTCGATGGATAAAGTTTGTCGGCATCAACGAATTGCAGCGCTTTACGCAGGGTATCGGCGACCTGTTCGGCGGTTTCAACCGCGTTGGTTGCCACATCAATTGCCCCCACCATCACCTTTTTGCCGCGGATCAGTTCAATCAGATCCATCGGTACGCGCGAGTTCTGGCACTCCAGCGAGATGATGTCGATAGCTGATTTCTGCAGCTTAGGGAACACCTCTTCATACTGCCGCCACTCGGTGCCGAGCGTCTTCTTCCAGTCGGTGTTGGCTTTAATCCCGTAGCCGTAACAAATGTGGACAGCAGTTTCACATTTAAGCCCTTCAACCGCTCTCTCTAACGCGGCAATACCCCAGTCGTTGACTTCATCGAAGAAGACGTTAAAGGCTGGCTCATCAAACTGGATGATATCGACGCCGGCCGCCTCTAATTCTCTGGCTTCCTGATTGAGAATTTTGGCAAATTCCCAGGCGAGTTTTTCGCGACTTTTGTAGTGACCGTCATAAAGCGTATCAATCATCGTCATCGGACCGGGCAGCGCCCATTTAATCGGATGGCTGGTCAGCTGGCGTAAAAACCGGGCGTCTTCAACAAATACCGGCTTCAGGCGGGCAACCTCACCGACCACTGAAGGCACGCTCGCATCATAACGATCGCGAATTTTCACGATCTGACGTTTTTCAAAATCGACACCGCTGAGGTGTTCAATAAAGGTGGTGACAAAATGCTGACGTGTTTGCTCACCATCACTGACAATATCGATACCGGAATGCAGCTGATCTGCCAGGCTGATACGCAGCGCATCAAGTTTGCCCTCAGCTAATTCGTCACCCTGCAATTTCCACGGCGACCACAGCGTCTCAGGTTGGGCCAGCCATGAAGGTTTAGGTAAACTGCCAGCAGTCGATGTCGGTAATAATGTGTTCATAATAAATAACCTTTTATTTGGGTGGTTCAAACAACGGGCTGGGCAAACCATTGCTCAAGAAGTGTCTGCCAGGGCTTAATGAAAAGTTCTTCAGTGAATTTACCCTGCTCAACCGCCAGCTGGCTGCGCTCTTCTCGATCGTAAACAATTCGCGTTAATGAATAATCCTGATGCGTCAGGCTCGGTTGATAGACGTTGCCCGCCGCTGAATTAGCATTGTAGATTTCAGGCCGGTATATTTTCTGAAATGTTTCCATGGTGCTGATGGTGCTAATCAGTTCCAGGTTGCTGTAATCGTGCAGCAGATCACCCTGAAAATAAAAAGCCAGCGGCGCAACGCTGTTACGCGGCATGAAATAACGCGCTCTTAATCCCATCTTCGCGAAATAGTCATCGGTCAGCGAGGTTTCATTCTGGGCATATTCATCACCCAGCACCGGATGATGATTACCGGTGCGGTGATAGGTATTTTTACTCGATACGCTCAGGCATATCACCGGCGATTTACTGAATTTCTCTTTATACGCCGCAGAGTTAACAAAGCTTTTGAAGATATTGCCATGCAGAACGCCATAATTTTCCGGCGTACTGAATTCGCTTCTGTTTTTATTGTGTGCCGGCAACACCACGCTGAAATCATAATCGCGTACATACGATGAGAAGTTATTGCCGACAATCCCTTCAATGCGTTGTTGGGTGTGATGATCAATGATATGGGTTTTTAAAACCTCAATGACCGGGAAGGCATCATTACGGCCTTGCGCATTAATAGCCAACTCCACTGAGATAATTTCCAGCTCAACAGAATAACGATCGCCTTTCGGATTATCCCAGTTCGCCAGCGAGTTAAAACGGTTATCAATCATGACCAGGGCGTTGCGTAAATTATCCTGACGCTTTTCACCCCGGGCTAAATTGGCAAAGTTAGTGGTGATGCGCGTATTTTCAGACGGATTATAATTCTCGTCGAAACGCAGACTTTTAAGAGTAAATGTAAACGCATTATTCATCGCAATCTGGCACCCTGATCGTCTGATTCAAAATATGAGAATCGCGCATCGAAGCGGCGATTAATTGCGCACCGCTGGCGACTCTTCATATTATCAATTGATATTAACAATGCATCCTTTATGCCTCAGTCGGAGTGTGAGGAAAAGTGATTTAATTTCACCGAACATGAGAGATGTTCATGATCAGTTCTCAGAATGAAGATCAGGTGTTACAGCGGTGGCAGGCATCCGGCAGCCGCTTTGGGGTCCTGCTGCCTGAAGCGCATCAGCCCTGCCTGCATCAATATCGTCTCTGCCTGTTCATCCTTCCCTCAGACACGAGCCGGCGATTTCAACGCAGTTTGACGTTATGAGAACTATTCCGTCAGAAGTTAAGCGATGCCGTGCCGAATTCCCGGAAAGCGTCATCCATCGGTTGATAACCGAGTACCTCACGGGTCGCGGTGAGGTCAAAACGCTTAAACCGATTATCTGAAATTCCGGTAATGGTCCCAACTTATTGATAGTGTTTTATGTTCAGATAATGCCCGATGACTTTATCATGCAGCTCCACCGATTTTGAGAACGACAGCGA
>NZ_JBEPNM010000011.1:0-178227 GCF_040546285.1 Pantoea sp. UYEF8
ACGAAAGCAGGTATACCTGAAAGCGTGCGTATTGCCTGAAAACACAACCCGCTACGGGGGAGACTTACCCGAAATCTGATTTATTCAACAAAGCCGATATAATAACGAACTCCGATTAGGTATAGGGTTGAACTAAATAATTAGATTCATTGAAAACAGTTATCGCTTTTTGTAAGGTATACGCTTAAAGTTATTGGAGTTGCCACTGTTAAAACGGACACGGTTAATTTATAGCGAGTAGTGAATTTCTGTACTCTCTCGGTGACTGCATTTTCAGCCCCATAATGGGTGCAGTTATTACTGCATACAATCGGGTCACTTGTCACATTAAGATCTTTTACATAAACGTAGTCGTGCTTAAACCTTTTCACAGAACGATTTTGTCATGCTGTTACTCAGTATATCTCTAATTAATGTCAAGAGCGTTAAGAGACTGAATTTTCAGATATTCAGGCCAATGAGTTCTGCCTGCAATGGCTAAGTTTAAACATGAATAGTCAGTCAGAACATGTTAAGGGTGGGTGCATGCTGAAGCAGCCATAAGATAAGTGATTGTTTTTAAATGATTTTTTGTACGGCGGGGTATTATATTATGAAAATTTCTCCTTGAAGAGTGGCTAGGTTATTAGTTATAATGTTAATCACTCTTTAGCGTGGACGTTACGTCTAGTCGGGTGTTCAGCCAGACTCAAATTTATTGAACGGGTTTAAATGCAATGTATACGCATCTTAAACTCGTTCCTCCTTTAAGATGCGTATACATTGCATTCTTTAGTAAAGAGTCAAAGCTCAAGCATCTTACTGATACTTGAGCTTTTTTTGGAGGAGGGTATGTTACTTAGTGCTTTAGCTCAAAAAATGGGCATTAGTGAAGATGTTGCTGAGCAGTTCCTCATCAACGCTCCCGAGAAATACAAAGTATATTCGATTCCTAAAAGAGGTATTGGATTCCGTCTGATTGCTCAGCCCTCAAAAGAGTTAAAAGTCTATCAAAAGACATTATTAAACCTTATCGTTTTACCAATAAATGATACTGCCAAGGCCTATCGTTTAGGAGAGAGTATTAAAAGTAATGCATTAATTCACTCTGGAAACGCATACCTTTTAAAAATGGATCTTGAGGATTTTTTTAACTCAATCACACCCGATGTTTTTTGGTCTGTATGGCAGAGGTTCTGGGAACTACCTGATGAATATGATATGAGTGTTATTGAATCTGTAACATTCTGGAAAAAAGATAATTCATTGGTGTTGAGCATAGGGGCGCCAAGTTCACCTATGATATCTAATTTTTGTCTATTTTTTTTCGACGAAGAAATTAACAAGTTTTGCGTTAAAAATAATATATCGTATTCACGTTATGCTGATGATTTAACTTTTTCCACCAATATAAGAAATGTTCTATTTTCACTCCCAAAATTAATTGCTAAAGTCTTAAAAGAAAACTTCTCGGGCGCATTAAAAATAAATCGAGGGAAAACAATTTTTTCATCTAAGGCTCACAATAGACACGTTACTGGCATTACATTAAGCAATGATGGGAAAATTTCATTAGGTAGAGCCAGGAAAAGATACATCAAGCATAAAATACATCATTATAAGTTGGGTTTACTTGACTTTGATGAGATTAATCATCTTAAAGGGTTGATTGCGTTTTCAAAATTTATAGAGCCACTTTTTTTTGAATCTCTTGAAATTAAGTATTCAAAAATAACGCTGATGAAGTTAATGGAGTAAACTTATGAATAAATTGGATAGACAAAAAAAACAAATATTGGCGCTTGAGAGAAGAGCTCTCAATGACGATGTTTTATCTGCATTTGAGCTCTTTAAAATTTATGAAAATGGAGTTACAGAAAAAGATGAAAATGGCGAATTCATTCAAATCATTGAGATAAACTATGAGAAAGCAGACTATTTTCTGAGTATTTGCAACGAGCATCTGCTTTCTAAAGAAAGTGAATCATGCGAAGGATTGTTTTTTAACTCTTTATTTCTAACTGATTTCAGAAAGTTTAGGGCTTTGAAAGTTAAGCTCGATAAAAGGCTAACAGTATTTATAGGTGATAACGGTGCAGGTAAAACAACAATTATTGATGCCGTTGTCAAAACTTTAAGTTGGATCGGCCCTAATATATTGCGTAAAAATAGTAGAGGCAAGGGCGTCAATGAGTATGATGTAAATAATTTGTCGGAAAGATATGCAGAAGTAAAATCAAAACTAGTTTTAAAAAAATCCGTTTATGAATCAGCGCTGAGAAAAAATGCTAAAAAATCTCAGGAGAATAAGTTTAGTAAAATAGAACCTCTTGAAGATCTTGGTGAGCTTTATCGTGTTTTATCAAGTAAGCGAAATATAAAATTTGCAGATAAATTCCCTTTACCTATCTTTTTATATTATTCAGTCTCTAGGAATAATATAAAAACCAATCGCACTTTTGATGAGAGAAATGTTGATGTATCATTAGATAGATTGACATCTTATGATAAGAAGACGTTAGATGGTGATGCTGATCTTAATGGTTTCCTTGAGTGGATGGTTGTCATTGATAATCTGACAGGAGATTCAATTAAAAATAAACTGGATGAGTCAAGGAAATTAATTGAAGGTTTTAAGTTAGCTGGTGCAGATGTAAAAGAAAATCCTTTGAATGAAATTTACATCAATGAATTAACTAAGTTTGAAAAATTATCTGATATTGCAGGCAATAAAGAAATATATTTTAAAAAGTTAAAGTTTATTAAATCCTCTATTAGTAATGCGATGCCCGGATTTGAAGATATATATGTTGATAAGACCTCTGGCAGAGCAGAGGTTATGCTTGTCATAGATGGGCAAATAATAAGTATCACTCAGGCCTCTCAGGGCCAGCAAGTTATCATTTCTTTGGTATCTGATATTGCTAGAAAATTGTTAACTTTAAATCCAGCTCTAGATAACCCTTTAAGATCACCAGGTATTGTTGTGATTGATGAGATTGAATTACATTTACATCCCAAGTGGCAGCAAAATATTGTTGATGCTTTATTAAAAAGCTTTGAATGTATTCAGTTTATAATAACAACCCATAGCCCACAGGTTTTATCAACTATTGACAAAAATAACATCCGCATGTTTGTTAATGGTGATGATGGTGAGATATTGTCCGTATCTCCTAATTTCCAAACTAAAGGGGTGAAAAGTGCAGATATTATGGCCAAGATAATGGGCGCGGACTCTATACCAGATGTGCAAGAAGCCAGAGATGTTGATAATTTTTCGGTATTGCTTTCTAATAACGATATCGAGAAGGCAATGGAGTCTCTGGGTTATTTAAGAAAGCACTTTGGAAATAATCATCCTGTTGTGCTTGATTGTGAGAATTTAATTAAGATTCATGAGCTCAAGGCTAAAATAAACAATAAGGGTTAGGAGTTGAGATGAAAAAGTTGGATAGGACTCTGGCTACTACTCCTGTATGTTTGAGCAAGTTCTCATATTTAACTCAGGACTGGGATTCTGTTAAAACTAGACAGAAAGCTAAAATATGGATTGAACTCGATAAATTTCAGGAGAAATTTTGCGTTTACTGTGAAAGCAAGGCTGAAAGGGGGAAGGGTACTGGGCATATAGAGCATTTTTTTCATAAAGGAAATGTGGCCTATAAGCCGTTAACATTTAGCTGGGATAACTTATTCGGTTGCTGCGATTCAAGAGGTCATTGTGGACATTTCAAGGATGAAATCTTACCTAAAGGTCAAAAAAAAGCATATGACCCTAATAAGTTGATTAAACCTGATGTGGATGATCCTGAAAAATTTTTACAGTTTTTCATAAGTGGCAAGGTTGAGGCAAAAAAAAATCTTGATGTTGTTGATAAAGAAAAAGCTCAGTTAACTATTTCTGCGTTAAATTTAGACTGTTCTGAACTTAATTTATCAAGAGAAGCGCAATTGAAAAGGTATAATGCAAGGCTTTTAGTTTTGACTAGCGTTGAACTTTCACAAGTTGTTCTAGATGAATTTGATAAATTGTATCATGAAGCTATGAATGTAGCTCATAGGACTGCTCTAAAGCAAGCTATACCTTGGTAAGGTGCTAAGCTAAAATACGATGATTAATTGAGAACTGATTTCCATTTTGACATCACATTAGAAACGGCGCTAATATCGCCGTTTATGTGTAAAGTTTTACTTAATCAGGCTTAAGTGCGAAGTGTCCTTATTGTTACTAATTATCGAGCTACTGCCGGTCAATGCTTCCATGAAATAAGGATTATTAAATGTTAGTGCGCTTATTTCATCCAAAGGGAATCTTAGTTCTTTGAGGATTTCGGTGCGTTTCGCCCCGTTAGCACGTAAAGCTGAAAAAACTTTCTCTAAAATCAATGATACTTCTCGTTCAGGCATACCTTGGGGTTCTCCTGTTCGATATCCACGCCGATTTAACTCAATTGAAAGCTGCCGATAATGCCATTCCGATGATAACCCTAAATCAAATGTTCGTCGGACTAAAGCGGCCAGTGAAACTTTCCAGTTTTTTTTCAGTGAGATTAGTTGATCCAATTTAGGCATTCTGGGTACGGATGCTAGGATACTTCGCTCAGGCATTAAGAATGCTGATGCAAAGCGATCTGCATCCATTTCAGCTTGGCGACCGTTATTACTTGAGTGCTTATGTAATACTAAATGCCCAAGTTCATGCGCGGCGTCAAAACGACTTCGTTCAGGTGTTTTCATGGTATTAAGAAGAACAAAGGGTTTCTCATCCATCCAGAAGGAAAAAGCATCAACTTCAATGCAATTCTCAGCGAGCGAAAAAACTCTGACCCCATTGGCTTCAAGCAAGTGATTAACATTGGATATTGAAAGCTCACCAATACCCCAAGCTTCTCGAACAGCTCGCGCCGCGTTCTCGGGTTCTGAAAAGCCATCAAAACTACAGTCAGGTACATTTGTCTCAGGTAATTGAAACTGGGCTTCAATCCACTCTGATAACTCTTGAGCCAGCTTTCCAGCCCCTATTGCTGAATCACGCTTTTGGGCACTTAATTTTGTCATTGCGCGAAAACTGACTGCTTCGTAGGATAGTGTAGGGACAGGTCTGTCTTGAAAAAAATCAAGTGGATAGTTCAAAACATTAGAGATTCTTTCCATGCTATCACTAGCAATTTCATCAAAAATGCCAGCCTTTTCATAATTGAAAATCGTTTTGCTGGTCAGTCCTGCAGCTTCGGCTAAACCTTTTTGTGTCAGGCCTCTCCGCTCTCTAGCTATACGTAAACGCTCTGAGTTAAACATGATGCATCTTTAACCTGTTTTCAAAATATCGAGATCAATATCGGGGGTAAATTGCGGAGATTCACCTTTTGGCAATAGCGGATCCAGTTGATTCACATCAAGGATTAATCGTGTGGAAAAACTGTTAACTACATTGTTATTATTGTACGAAACGGGACGGGATAGCTCCGCACGGATACCAACACGATTAAACTCATCCAGTTCATAAAAATCGTAGAGTAAAAACCATAAGTCACGTCCGATTTTGTTCGGTAGTAATGATATTGCATCAATATCAGATAACTTAAAATCCAGCTTAAGCTGGTTTTCGTTCAGTGAAAGTTCACCTTGACCTGGAGCATTATTTAAAATTAATCCCATTAGATCGCATGTAAAATCTCCCTTTTTCATTCGTGATTCTGGATAACCATGAGCAAGGCCAGTCTGGCTGCATCCCCGGCAAAGATAGAGTGCTATATCATTACTTATAGTAAGCTCTACATTCCGTAGTGATAAACGTTCAAATCCTTTTGGAGCAAGTACTTCTCGGAAGGCGCTTACGGCTTCACCATAGAAGTATTGTCCACGAGAAGTTAATGGATGATTCAGTGTGGTCGAATAGCGGGCTGATAGACCACGCTCAAGTATCTGTACCAACTCACTTTGGTTGAGATTCAAACTCGCGAGGAAAGATTCTACATCATTACGATCTTCCAGCACTTCGGTATGGGCAATGTTGCAGAGAGGCATGAACAAGATTCCTGTAGGATTTTCTTGTTTTTATACCTCAAGTGAGGTTTAAAAACAAGAAAAACACTGTTCAAAATCACAGTTTCGGTTATTTTGAACAGTGTTTTTCTGTCACCTAAAATTCTGATGTCTCATCATGAGTACATCACTTTTATCGTAAGTGTGACATTCAAGCTGATAAGTTCATGACCATTTTGAATGGGTTTTAAATTTGTTGATTTTAATCAGCTGGATAAACGATTCCCTCGATTAAAAGGCCATATTAATGTTGCTACCCACAGATAGGCATTCCCTACACATTCTGGTGTGGTCGAGGCCAGCTTTCGTTATAGCGTTAGATTTTAACGTTAGCGAGCAGATGCTGATTGCCAGATGCGTTGAGCTCCAAATCCCCAGGCCATTGGAGGGATACTGGCGCGCGGTTGCGAAAGGTGCCGCTCCTGCTGTTCCTGTGTTGCCCCCATTCAAACATAAGGAAAGCATCAATCCACCCAAGCAGCCTGATGTACTACCAGCTAACGAAGAACAGGGCGAGCAACTATTACCTTCTGGCTCAAAGCCCGCTTCGAAGGGGAGGCCCAAATCGCCGTCTCACTCCACATTAGGGGCGCAGTTGTTTTTCGCCACCAGAGAAATTTTGCTCAAATCTCAGATTACTGAGCTGGGCTATTACAAGCCTTCAAAGCGAAAATTACTCGATGTGAACGTTACCGATTCGGGCCTGAGTGATGCTGAGGCTTTCCTGTTAAAGCTGTTTGCTGCAGCTGAGAAGGGCGGGCTTCGTATTCGCCTGGCAGAGATGAACGAAAGTCTCCGTCGAAGAGATATCAGTGTCAGTGAGGATGGCAGCCGGGATTTCATATACCCATCGATATGGAAGCCAACCAATGAGAGCGTAATAAGCTTAGACGGAATAAGCGTGGGCTTCTCACTGGTGGAGATGGTGGAGTATGTGCCAGCTAAAAGGGTGAAGGGCCGTTATGTACGGGATGAAAAGATGATCAGCTGGTCACGCGGCAAAAATTCAGCTCATCTCGGTTATTACAGTCGGCATCATATACCGTGTGGCCGGTTCAGGCTGCAACTCTACTCTCCCTACGAGCAGGAGGGCTGGTACCAGGTTTTCACTCAAACCAACACCTGCGGTTTGATAAGCCAGATACCGAAAATCATTAAAGCGGCACACTCTGCTCTGCCTGTTCTGAAGAAGGAAATCCAGGCGCAGAAAGAACGTGCTGAAGCCCACCGTTTGCGGATGGAGCAGCAGATGATCGAGTATAAAAAACGTGAGGCTATCCGTAAGCGGGAAGAGGCGCATAAGGCCAGCGTGAACGAACTGCAGGGCATTATGGCCAAATGGGCAGAAGATATGCGTGTCGAACAATTCTTCAGGGATGCTGAAAGAGATATTGAGAAATGCGATGCTGTACTTCAGGAGCAGCTGAGAGAACGGCTCAGGGCCGCCAGGGGATTTATGCAGGGTGAAACTGCCCTGCAGCGCCTGTTGAAATGGCGTACGCCGGACGAGCGGCTTAAGTAACAGGGCGGCCTCATACGACTGAACAGCTATGGCCGTCAGGCAATATCCATTCGTAACAGAATCTCTGACAGAGTGGTTAGGCCCTGTCAGGATATTGCTTTGCTCAACACTCAGTTTCTGAAGATGCTAGTTCACAGTAGAACGAGCTGCCTTTCTCGACTTAATATACTGATTTTTTAAATAAACCCTGTAATCTCTGGCACAGAATCGCCTGATTGAAAAAATGAAAATCCGAAATGCAACGAATAATAATAATACTGCAATCCATGGTAATCCTTTTTGCCCTGCAATGTATTTATCAATGGTTTTTGCATCATCTTTACTATCAAAGGAGTGGCATATTACTTCAATTGTATTCGGGGATAGTTTTGTTAATCGGTTGATTTTGTTGACGTCATAGTTATCCTTTTTGCATGTTTCTGGTGTTATCTTATATTTGCTGAGTGCTGGCTTAGCCATTTCATGGTTTATCAAAACCCACGGTTCTTCATCATGGAACTTTAGCATGGCCTTATCACTGACGCCGATGGCAACGATAACGAGACTGAAAAGGAAAATCCCAACAGAAAAGAGAAATGTGATAAAGCTAAATGTCAGTGATGGTTTCTCCATTTTAAGCTTATAAAAATCAAAATTACCTTTTGATTCCGAAATTTTCTTTATGTCAATGCCGTGTTTTGTTATTCTTTTGTGAAATCTTAAAAGATCACTTTTTGTTTTTGCTTCTGTATTGAATACCGCATTGAATTTATCAAGATCTTTTCTTTCCTGCATGTATGTTTCGAGGTTTTCATCATAAAATTTTTTGTCTCCAACAAATAAAGACCACAGGCGATTGTATAAGCTGTAGGTAGAACCGCTTCTCGAATAAAAAATATAGCTGATTGCTAAAAGTATAATAATCGCCGCAATGGCACTTATCAATGTGTCAAACTTGATAATGTTCTGCACTAAACTTTCCATAATAAAAAAGACCTTCATAAAAGGGGGAGGTAGTGGCGCTAATGATGTATTTTGCTGTTAATCTTATCCGTTATCGCTATATAAGCAGCAACAACAAAGGTATAGAAGAAGGAAGTCATATAGAAAAGAGTTAAGCATAAAGCATTCAATTTCAGTTCTTTTCGCACATCTGATGCGAGAGAAAAAATAAGCAGTATAACTACCAGGTCCGGAAGTATGTCAAAAACTCTGCGTATAAAGGGTGTTCTGTACTGGGTGTCTTCAGGGCTCGTTAATATGTATTGGTATTGTCTGTAACTCTCAACCAATGAACAGCACCTTGGAGCGATTGCTGCAAATAAAGTTATTATGGTGGCAAAAAAATAAATAATTGGTTTCTCATTGGAGAAGGCGAAGGATAATCCACTATAAGTGCCAATAAAAATAAAAGTGACGATGCCTGGACGTAACCCTAATTCAAAATATAGTTTCAGATTAAATGTTATAAATGAACACATCAGAATGATAGCAATAACTAATATAGGGATGAATGCGATTTCGTAGCCAAACAAGTTTGCTTCTCCAGATAAGGTTTGTTGTCAAAAACTTGTGAATAACTGTAGTCATTAGAAAATGACAATTAAAGTGAAATTTATTCACTTTGTTTTCAATTTATCAGTTAAGCTAATTTTTTTAGCGTGGTAATGCCCCCCCGCAGCTTTAATGCGAGTTCGCTGAGATGTTTGCAGTAGGTGCTTTTTTTAAGAGCTTATAGGAATCATTGAGTGATTTTATATTTTATCTTTCCGATACTTTGATAGCTAAGGTTGTCATTCGCATATTTAGTAAACTGTAAAGATGCGATGCAGGTGAAGCTTCAATACAGGTCGGGAGGGCAGTAAAGCTGGCCGTTGTAGTAGCTACGAGTAATGGGCAGCGTCAGCATTTTTTCGTCTGCGGTTCAGAGCTGGTCTGAGATGCTGCCCGGTTCAGTAAATGTCACAACTTACTTTTTAACTGCCTCTGCTCACGCCGGTATATTTTATTTTCAACTGGCGTGAGTGGCCGGTAAGTTCCCGAACGGTATGAAACTGCCTGCGCTGAAGGCTCATTTGCGGTAAAGCGGCGTTCAAAGTCCAGCTCCACGCCATTGAGCTCGGCCATCATTCTGACATAGCCTCTCAGCATATTTTCTTTGAACCTGAACCAGCCCTTTCTTCCTTCCAGTGCGGGAATAATAACCGTACCGTACTCTTCCGTTTTCAGTTTTGAAAACTGCCGATCAAACTGTTTACTCTCAAGCTGGCTGTAACCACGCGTTTCACAGATGTGATTGTACGAGAAAAAGATGGTCTTCTTTTCCCGCTGCAGATCACCAGAGTCGGCCATAGCCCACAGCATATGGTGAAAGTATTCAGGCCGGCAGTGAGTAGCCTGCACGTAATCGTATTTCAGTGTTTCAGCAACGGAGCTGACGGCATCCCTGAGTCCTTCCAGAAACAGCGCCTGGTCGATCTGCTTCACCTCTTCGTCTTTAGAGAAGGCGCATTGAAGGATCTTTTCACACAGCAGATGAACATAATGAGGATAGCCGTCACTGAGGCCGGATATTTTGAACTTCACATCCTTACTGAGCTCAAGATCAAACTCGCCAAAGGCTCTGTCGATAATTTCATCCCTTCCGCTCCAGGGCAATGCCTCAAGGGGTGTCTGATGGATCTGCCGTTCACTGGAAAGATGCCCGCCAATCAGTGAGTGAAGGGAGTCACTGATGCCCGTAAAGATAAGCTTGATTCTGAGGTTCTGGTCGCCAAGGGCTTTTATGAGCCTTCCGAAGTTCTTCCTTTCTTCAGCACTTTCGATCTGGTCAAATTCATCAATGACAACATGCGGAACAGGTGAGTGCTTTCCTGATAGTGCCGACAGAGCCATCACTGCAGAGGAGACCGAGTTCACTTCACGCAGCAGAGGCTTTTCGGTTTTTTTATGCTGGGCTGACAGGCCTGTACCCATCAGATTTACACTGGCTCCCCAGGTCATTTCAGAAACCGGTTCAGCAGAGACGTTTGCCTTAAGCAGAATATCACTCACTATAGTGCTGAGGGTTGAGCCGGGCTCACAGCCAACAAAGATTGGATCATTATGTGTCTGCAGCTTAACCGCCACAGTCTGAGCCAGCGAGGTTTTGCCCACGCCACGATCACCGTAAATGAAAACATGGCGGCCATCTGCATAAAGTGCCGCCTCAATCTCACTGACCTGCTTCTCCCGGCCAAAAAGCATTTCAAAAGAGGAGATGGGTGCCGAAGGGCGGATCACTTTATTGAGTTTTTCGTAAAATTCCTGACTGGACAGGTTCTGAATAGTCATCTGTATTCCTTGAGAGTAAGAGAACTCCAGGCTATGCATTTTATATTTAGATAAAAAGGCTACACCCAGCCTCCGGAATCGCTAATATTCCGCAACGTAAATTCATTGTACCTTTAACCTCCCGCCTTAAAAAGTGTTTGCTGATAATCAGGGTTTGAGATAATAAGCATCGTTCAAGGTCTATTGCTATATGTCAATAAAGCTTCAGTTCCTTTTATCTATTCGTTTCAGTATCGGGGGTCATGATGCGTGATATTCAACAAGTGCTTGAACGATGGGGAGCATGGGTAGCTGATAACCGGGAGCCGGTCTGGTGGCCGTCAGTTGCTGCCGGGTTCGCTGACCTCATACCTTCAAAGATTAAAAGCCGCGCTAAGTGCTGTGACGATGACGGAATGATTATCTCTGACATTATGGCCAGACTGCACCGTAAGTATCCGGTCGCACATAATCTGCTTTTCGACTATTACGTCTTTGGCAAAACTTTCATGCAGCTGGGGCGTGAGCATCATTGCTCAGATACGCATATCGGTAAGAAGCTGCAGAATGCGGAGGGAATGGTTGATGGCTATCTGATGGCGCTGGATATCAGGCTTGAGATGGACGCAGATGTCTGGTTGAAAGAGGGTGCCTGAATATTGGAAATGAGTATCTTTTACATTGATATGTCGCAGATGTCATCAGAAGGTAATTTCCTGTGAGATGTAATTACTTTTCTTGGGGATCCGTTTACGCGGTTTCAAACAAAGCTCTCATCAACGCCAGGAGCGGTAATAGCGCATCAGGGAATAAATGCTTTACGATCGTAAAAAAGCAAATATCATGATAAGAGTGGCAACAAAGGCATCATCCTGAACGGATCTAAAATCCATTAAATGCTCCCCAAAATTTCATGGCCAGAGCCTGAGGTTTTCAAGGAGCATTCTTGTTCATTCATGCTTTAGAACTTTATATTTATTTTTCAGAGGACTCTGTGAATTTAGACGCAGCATAAGCAGCACCTGCTGTAGCTAAGACTGTTATAGCTCCTTTTGCCAGTGTTCCGGCACCTTCAGCTAATGACTTTGTACATCCTACACAGAGTTCTTCATCGTACGATTTACCGCCTTTTGCGTAATCATCGCAGCCTGGTGTTCTGCAAGAATATAAAATCTCAGAACATTTGGGACATTGACATTTATCACGGCGAAAAGTGTTTTCTTCTATCACGTTGGGTGAAACGGTTTCGCGACAGTGGCCGCAAATGCCTGGAGCTTTAGTTGCCATTGTAGTTTCTCGATAGGTTGGGATTGCAGAGTTATCGGCAAAGAAGCTTTTTTGTTTAATCAAAATTATCTGCAGGCTCGCTTCGGCGGGCTTTTTTTATACCCAAAGTCGCCGCTGGTTCCCACCGCGCATCCTGCGCACGCCGACGCGCGGCTTTTTCTTCTAATCCTGTTGTTGCCCACAGCAGAAAGGGCTGAGCATGCATCGTATGGACTCTTCATCTCATCAAATGCCGTACTGGTGGTCTGCGTGTCTGGCGTTCTTCTCAACGCTTAGCCTGTATGACTACGTTTTCTGCGTCGGCGCAGCGATCTCCGCGTTCTTCACAATCAAAACCTATTACGCCTCTCGACGCGAAAGGCGACAGCAGCTGGAGGAAGAGCGCATACGCACAGAGATGCTCAGAGCCTATCTGGACAGCGTCATTGCTAAGCCGGAAAGCGAGCGCCCGACGCCTGCTGAAGTCATGGCTAAAGCAACAGAAGGCAAGAGGATTAGGGATGCCGATACTTAACAGAAAAGCCGGCGCAGCAGGCGCGATATGTGCTGTTAGTGTCATCATTGCTATCGTGCTTTCGCTTGGCCAAATACGCACAAATCAGCGCGGACTGGAACTCATCGGTAATGCCGAAGGGTGCTGGCGTGAACCCTATACGTGTCCGGCAGGTATTATCACCGACGGCATAGGCAATACACACAGTACTCAGCCAGGCACACGCAAAACTGACGAGCAGATAGCTACAGACTGGCAACAAAACATTCTGGACGCCGAGGCATGTGTAAATCGCTACGCTGCGGGTGCCCGGCTGCCGGAGAACACATTCTCTGCTGCGGTCTCAATTGCATTCAATGCTGGCTGTCCGGCAATGCAGAAATCAACGATGTTCCGCTATTTCCGCCATGGCCAGCTGGTGGACGGATGCAATGAATTCCCCCGGTGGGTTTTCGGTGGGGGCAAAGAGCTTCCGGGCCTGGTGACGCGACGTCAGGAGGAAAAACAGCTTTGCCTGGAAGGCGTGAAGTGATGCGGTATTTGCTGCTGTGTCTCTGCCTGGTCGCGCTGGGGGCCGGGCTGCTCGCCAGCCATTATCACGACAAAGCCACAGAGTGGCGTACGGCTGCATATCAGACACAACAGCTGGCGAAGCAGCAGGAAGCTGCTATCCGAGAAATGCAGACACGACAGCGAGAGGTTGCCGCGCTCGATGCAAAATACACAAAGGAGTTAGCCGATGCTCAGGCGACTATTGAGCAGCTTCGTCATGACGTTATTGCTGGTCGCAAGCGGCTGTACCTCAAAACCCGCCGTTCAGCCATGCCAGAGGGTAAAACCCCCAGCGCCACCGGCGTGGATGATGCAGCCCGCCCCCGACTTGATGACGCCGCTGAACGGGATTATTTTACCCTCAGAAACCGAATCGAAATCGCCATAAAACAGATAGCCGGACTGCAGCAGTACATCAGAGAACAATGTTTTATGTAATATAAAGATGAACGGATTTTTCTTTCAAGTTAGAATGAAATGATGAAGTTATAATTCTTTTGAGGCGTTATGAAGAAGCTGAGCAATACAGAAATCATCGACAAGTTATCCAGATTCAGAGCTGCGGGCGATAAAATTTCCGAAGACGTATTTGAACTTTCATCCCTTCTTCTAAGTATCACTGAAGAGATCGACCAGAAGGCTAACAAAACAGCAGAAGAAAAGGCCATTTCTGAAAAGATAGCTTCTCACCTTCAGTTAATAGGGCAGTCTATTCTAAATGCTCACGCCTACAACGATTCATTGTGGAAGGATTATACATCAGTCATCAAGCAACTTGGCGGGGAGAGTTTGAGAAACAATGAGCGATAACTTAACTCTCAGGTCTTCCAAACTGGCCCATAATGCCAAAGCGTCTGATTTACTCAGGCAAATAGAATCAGCAAAAAGAGAAGCCGCAGATGCTCAAAATGCTGCAAAATTCCAAGAGGATTCATCCAAAGAAAAACTTAGAAGTGATGAGGATACCCGACACTCATTAACATTCCTGTTCTTGGTGGGTTTTTTCGGATTGATTGCTTTTGGTGCTGTTTTTGTTGCTATTTATAATTCCTTTGCAGTAGGTTGGGTTATTAAATTACATGATGCTGGCCTTATCGAGCAATCTCAAAAGATTCCTTTTTTAGAATTGGATAAAGTTTTATCAATAATAGTTAGCGCGTTAGGTACTTCATTAGGTTTTATCATCGGCTACTATTTCAAAAACAAAGATAAGTGACCGCCTTCGGGCGGGTTTTTTTCATTAGTGAATCATCTGGATTGCACGGTTGTGTTTCTTTTAACAGCCTAACGCCTGACATACAGATGCGAGTGCTGCAAAGAATGCTGCTCTCTTGTTGAGTGCTGATTGTGCAGTCATAGAAACGGCCAATTCTTGTATATCAATTTGGCTGCCATCATCGAATATAAATCCCGGTCCACGTAGGACTTTCTTGCCTTTAGCGCGGGAAGATGCTAGCCACAGGATGGCTGAAAGCACACCAAATGTGATTGAAAGCATATGGGTAGATTTTAATATATCTATGACGATCATTTTCGCAATATCCTTCGAATAAAGCATGGGTCTGATCTACAAACACTAAATGTTCTGTCGCTAGCACCTTTTTTTTTAACGCTGTACTAGAAAATTTATCAGGAATGACTGAGGTATTTCAGTAAAATTTATAATTCTTTGGAGATGGCGAATATTTGGATAGTAAAAAGACAAATTAAAAGTGAAAAATGATCGTCCCGCCACGCTGTGAACCTGCGGGTCCTCCCGGAGGGGTACCCTGTCCACGAGGCGGCGGCCCCGCGGAAAACGGCTGATTTTTGCATTTTCATGCTGGCGGCGGCAGGTCTGTTAAGTGACTGATAATAATAAATAATTTCCATGATCACCTGTACATTCTTTTTTTCTTGCTGTCATCAGACCAGTTTGTAATTTATTGAATTAAATGAATAAACCTCACATTCACCTGCCAGATGGAGTTGCCAGTGTCAAATGTAAGTGGAATCGGTGATGCCTATCACTGGAGCGTTTTTAAAATTGCAGAGGCCTTCGGGCTGCACCGTGACACCGTGAAAAAGCGGCTTTTCGCCGCCAACATTCCGGTGGCTGCGACAGTCAGAGGAAATCCCGTTTATGCGCTGCAGCATGTCGGTCCGGCCCTGTTCGGCGTGAGGTTTGAAGCGGCAGACTCCGTTCATGATCCGTCCCGGATGGAGCCGAAAGAGAGAAAGGACTGGTATCAGTCAGAAAATGAAAGAATCAAACTGGAAAAGGAGCAACGCAAACTCATCCCTGTGGATGAAGTCGTCATTGTCTATTCGTCCATGAGAAAAGCTGTCGTGCAGGTTCTGGAGACTATACCGGATATTCTTGAACGCGATTGTGCCCTCTCGCCACAGGCTGTCAGCGTTGTACAACAGTCAATTGATGACCTGCGGAATACCCTTCAGGAAAAGTCATATGAGGCTTGTGCTGCAGAATTAATGCCGGACGATGAAGGAGAAAGTCACGAGGAGGAATAATGAGTTTTTCATCAGCCCGAAATTCTGGCAGGGACATAGCGGCAGGATTTTCTCCACCACGTCGCATGCCAATTTCAGAGGCTGTTAGAAAATTCATGCGTGTTCCCAAAGGTGCCGGTAATTCGGTTCCATGGGATCCTGAACTGACCCCTTATATCATCGAACCAATGAACTGCCTGTCATCGCGTGAGTACGATGCGGTGATTTTTGTCGGTCCGGCCCGAACAGGAAAAACGATCGGCCTCATCGATGGCTGGATTGTCTATACCATCGTCTGCGACCCCTCAGACATGCTCGTCGTGCAGATGACCGAAGACAAGGCCCGGGAGCACTCTAAAAAGCGCCTGGACAGAACCTTCAGAAGCAGCGCGGCGGTAAAGAAAAGAATGAGCCCCCGCCGCAACGACAATAATGTCCATGACAAAACGTTCAGGGACGGCTCATTCCTTAAAATCGGCTGGCCTTCGGTCAATATTATGTCGTCGTCGGATTACCGGTTTGTCGCTCTGACCGATTACGACCGCTTTCCGGAGAACATCGACAGCGAGGGGGACGGTTTCTCGCTCGCATCCAAACGTACCACTACGTTTATGTCTGCCGGGATGACGCTGGTGGAAAGCTCACCCGGGCGGGATATCTGCGATACAAAATGGAAGGCCTCAACCTCTCACGAAGCACCGCCCTCAACCGGAATATTGTCGTTGTACAACCGGGGCGATCGTCGGCGCTGGTACTGGCCCTGCCCACACTGCAGAGAATACTTTCAGCCAGAAATGGCCAACCTGACGGGCTATAACGATCATACCGATCCGGTTCTCGCCAGTGAGGCCGCACGTCTGCAGTGTCCGGCCTGTAAGCAAATGATCTCTCCTGAGATGAAACGGGAGCTGAATATTCGCGGGGTCTGGCTGAGGGATGGCGAGACGATTGATTGTGACGGAAATGTGGCCGGAGAAGGACGTCAGTCGAGGATTGCCTCGTTCTGGATGGAGGGACCGGCGGCGGCCTATCAGACATGGGCACAACTGGTTTTTAAATACCTCACTGCTGAACAGGAATATCAGAAAACGGGCAGCGAAGAAACGCTCAAAGCCGTCGTCAACACCGACTTTGGCCGGCCTTATCTTCCCCGGGCCGCCCTTGAACAGCGCAGGGGAGAACGGCTGGAGCAGCGGGCTGAGGACATCCCCGAGCGCACGGTTGCGGAAGGTGTGAACTTTCTGGTGGCTACCGTTGACGTGCAGGGCGGCCGGCATCGTCGCTTCGTGGTACAGATTACCGGATATGGCAGCATGGGTGAGCGGTGGATCGTTGACCGGTATAGCCTCCGCCATTCGCTGCGCTGCGACGACCAGGGCGAAAGCTGCCCTCTTGATCCTGCCAGTTATCCTGAGGACTGGGACCTGCTTTTTCCGGACGTGCTGTACAAAACCTGGGCGCTGGCAGACAACCCATTAAAGCGAATGTCGCTCATGGCCATGGCTGTGGACTCTGGCGGCGAGGATGGTGTCACCGACAACGCCTATCGCTTCTGGCGAAAATGTCGTCGGGAGGGGGAAGGAAAGCGTGTTTATCTTTTCAAGGGCGATAGCCATAAGCGTGAAAAGCTGATTACCCGGACCTGGCCTGACAATACCGGACGCTCAGCGCGCCGCGCAAAAGCCGCGGGGGATGTGCCGCTTTATCTGCTCCAGACGGATGCGCTTAAGGACCGTGTTAACAATGCGCTGTGGCGTGAAGCCCCGGGACCCAATTACATCCATTTCCCGGCCTGGCTCGGGAGCTGGTTTTACGACGAGCTCACCTATGAAGAGCGCACGCCAGAAGGCCGGTGGCGTAAGCCAGGACGGGGAGCCAATGAAGGGTTTGACCTGCTCGTCTATGCCGATGCGCTGGCCATTCTGCACGGCTACGAAAAAATCCGATGGCCTGATGCACCCTCCTGGGCGCGTCGGGAAACCTGGCTTGAAGACAGTTCTGCAGATAGCACTCCGGCATGCGCCCGTCGCTCGTGGTTTCTAATCTCTATGGCGTTGTGACCGGCCTGGCTGAAGCGCACCAGAGTCTGGCAGGCGCAGCAGTAATACGCCATACGGTCTGCGTGCGCTTTCTGGATGCTGAGAATTTCAGGCACGGTAATCCCTGGGCCGATCCGCAGCAGGAAGTGGTCAGCCGATATGTGATCGAGCAGCTGGCAGAGCTCACCTCTCTGACGGCCCGGTTTATTCTGGCCGTGCCGACGGAAACCGACGGGCTGGTGTGCCCCGGGCGCATCATGCTGGCTGACCTTTGCCCGTGGGAGTACCGCTCCGAAGAGTGCGGTTATGCCGGGCCGTCTGTCACAGACAGCAACGGCCAGCCGGTCACAGATCTTGCTCAGGATCACTGCGGCAACTGTGCGGCAGGTTGCCGGCGCAGAGATAACATCGGGCGCTTCGGCGGATTCCTGTCGATTGACACCTGTTCTGCATGATGACGTACGCATTCAGCACCGCGACACGCGAACGCCTGACAAAAGCCATCCTGTCTCATGCCCGGGCCTGTCACCCGCAGGAGTGCTGTGGCCTGGTCATCCTGACACGGGACGGTCATCAGTATCTGCCCTGTATTAACGCGTCCCCTGAGCCGCGCCGTCACTTCTCCCTTACTCCTGAGGATTACCTGAAAGCGTCTGCCGCCGGCACGATTATCGCGCTGGTTCACAGTCATCCGGATGGACCGCCCGAACTGAGCCCGGCGGACAGACACGGACTGACGCACAGCGCGTGCAGCTGGTGGCTGGTCTGTGGCGGCAGAATTTACTGTTTCGGAACTGAAGATGAACATGACCACTGCCTTTCCTGAAACCGCCCGGTCAGTCCGGGTGTGCCTGTATGGCAACCTTGCCCGGTTTGGCCGGCGTATTGAACTGCATGTGATGACGGCGGCAGAAGCGCTGCATGCGCTGGTAACGCAGTCCGGTGAGTTCAGGCGTCAGTTTACTGAAGGCCTTTATCAGGTGCGTATTGCTGGCAGCGATCTGAATGCTGACAGTCTGCATGCCCGCCTGCATGAAAACCTCCCGGCCGGGGCGGTTGTTCATCTGGTCCCCCGTCTGCAGGGAGCTTCACGGCGGGGGCTGCTTCAGCTTTTTGCGGGTGCCGCGCTCATCGCGGCGTCATTTATCCCGGGCCTGAATGCTTTCGCCTGGACTGTGGGCGCGACAACGCTTTCGCTGAGCGGGGCGGCATTTTCTCTGGGGGCCAGCCTGATGCTGGGCGGTGCGGTGCAGCTGCTGGCACCACGGCCGACAGCCGCTGATGATCGGAATAAAAAAAGTACCTGGTTTTCAGGAACAGAAAACATGACGGCTCAGGGGGCGTCGGTACCGGTTTTGTACGGGGAGATGCGTGTAGGTTCGCGCGTCATTTCTCAGGAGATCGCCACCCGTGACATGAGCGGTGAGGGGAAGACAGTTGTTATTGGCCATTAATAGAAAGACACAAAGAGGAGCAGAGTCCCGGTTCATTTCCTGCAGGATAAAGTCATGAGCATTTTCCATCATCACGCGCATACGCCGCACGACAAACCCGACAACCTTCGTTCTTCCCAGATCCTGAGCGTGATTGACGTGATCAGCGAAGGCCCGATTGCCGGCCTTAGCCATGGGCTGAAAAGTGTGCTGGTTAACGGCACTCCCGTGCTGGGGCCGGACGGACAGGTTAACGTGCACGGTGTCAGCATGGACTTTCGTGCCGGAACCGCTGACCAGCCGACGCTTAGCGGGTTTGAGGCATCAGCCAGGGAAAAGCTGATTAATGCTGACCTGACCGCGCAGTATGCCGTCACCCGCACGGTGAACGGAAAAGAAACGAACCGGCTCCGTCTGACGCTGGGCGTTCGCCAGCTTTTCTCGGTCAATAAAAAAGGGGAAACGCGGGATGCGTCAGTCACCCTGCAGGTTCTTGTGCGGCAACCGGCAGGCTGGCAGACAGAGAAAGACATCACCGTGAAAGGGTGCACCCATGAACCGTTTGCGTTCTCTGTGATCCTCGACAATCTGCCACCTCCGCCCTTTGATGTCCGCGTAAAGCGCATCACGCCGGACAGTACGGATAATCGTCTGCACAATAAGACCTTCTGGTCTTCTTATACAGAAATCACCGATGTCCGGCAGCATTACCCCTATACGGCCGTCATCGGCCTGAAAATTGACTCAGAGAAATCAGGCAACCAGCGGGCACAGCGTAATTATCAGATGCGGGGTCGTCTGGTTAAGGTGCCTGCGAATTATGATCCGGTGACGCGCCGTTATGTCGGCCCGCGCTGGAACGGGGAGTTTAAAGAGGCGTGGACGGACAACCCGGCCTGGTGTCTGTATGACCTGCTGACGCATCCGCGTTATGGTCTGGGTAAGCGGGTGGGGATTGCGGATGTCGATAAGTGGGCCCTCTATAACATTGCCCGATACTGTGATGAAAGCGTCAGTGACGGTTATGGCGGCCAGGAGCCGCGCATCCGTTGCAATGCGTGGCTGACGCAGCAGCGGAAGACATTCGATGTCATCAGGGATTTCTGTAGCCTGATGCGCTGCATGCCCGTCTGGAACGGTCAGCGCCTGACGTTTATTCAGGATGCGCCTTCTGATGTCGTCTGGACTTACACCAATGCCAGCGTGGCCGGTGGCCAGTTCCACTACAGCTTCAGTGCATTAAAAGACCGCCACAACGCGGTCGAGGTCCGCTTCATCGATCCACACAATAACTGGCAGCCTTCGGTTGAGCTGGTGGAAGACCGCGATGCAATAAAACGCTACGGGCGCAACCTGCTCAAAGTCGATGCATTTGGCTGTACCAGCCGCGGTCAGGCACACCGTACCGGCTTATGGATTATTGAGACCGAGCTTCTGGAAACCCAGACCGTTGATTTCTGTGTGGGTGCAGAAGGGCTGCGTCATGTCCCCGGCGACATCCTTGAAATCTGCGATAACGATTATGCCGGGACGGCAACCGGTGGCCGCATTCTTGCCACGGAGCCGGACAGGAAAATGCTCAGGCTTGACCGGCCCGTGACCCTTCCGGTGACGGGGGCAGCCACACTGAATCTCATCAGCAGCTCCGGTCAGCCCTTTACCGCCAGCGTGACCGGACACCCCGAGCCCGACAGTGTAGAGGTGGATGTGCTTCCTGAGGGCGTGGCACCGCTCAGCATCTGGGGACTGAAACTGCCGGGGCGGCGGCAGCGACTGTTTCGCTGCGTGGCCATCCGGGAAAGCGAAAACGGCGGCTATGCCATCACCGCGCTGCAGCACTGCCCGGAGAAACAGGCAAGGGTGGATGAAGGCAGGCGCTTTTCTGAATCACCGGCCAGCGGGCACGCCGTGTTACCGCCGGCTGTCCGGCATCTTCGTGTCAGCGTCAGCATGGCATCCGGACACATTCAGGCCCAGGCCCGCTGGGAAATTCTGCGCACCCTCATCAGCGCGCGATCTGAAGTCCGGGTAACACGGGGTGATGACGGCACTGGCTCCCTGATTGTCAGCGACACCGTGGACCGGCCTGAATATGCCTTTGTGCTGCCTGAAGCCGGTCACTATACGCTGACCGTCAGGTCCATTAATGAAGCCGGGCTGAAAAGCAAACCGGTCTCGGTGGATATCACTGTTGCACCGCCTGAGGCACCCGTTTCTGTTGACGTGACGCCCGGCTATTTCCAGGTCACGCTGGTGCCGCATCAGGCGATTTATGACGCTGCCACACGGTATGAGTTCTGGTCCGCCAGTGCACAGCTTGCGGACCCGCAGCTGGCAGAAACGCAGGCAAGGTATCTGGGGGAAGGGACCTGCTGGATAAAAGACGGCCTCAGGCCGGGCAAGGCTCACTACTTCTATATCCGCAGCGTTAACGCGCTGGGTAAATCCGCTTTTACAGAAAAGCAGGCCAGCCCGAGTGAAAAAGCGGAAGACTATCTGGCGTTTTATAAAGGAAAAATCAGCGACACCCATCTGGGCGGGGAGTTGCTCAATAAGATGGAGCAGCTCCGTGAGGGGGCAGCGAAAATCGAAGAAATTCAGAAGAGCTGGAAAGACACGGAGGGACGCCTCAATACGCGGTGGTCTGTCAGGCTTGAGCAGATGAAAAACGGCCAGTACTGCATGGCCGGTTTTGGTATGGGGACAGAGGAAACGCCGGAGGGTATACAGAGTCAGATCCTGATGGCGGCCGATCGCGTGGCATTTGTTAATCCGGCCAGCGGAAACAGCACCCCTGCGCTGGTTATCGAAAACGATCAGATATTCTTCCGTGAAGCCCTTATCAAAAAACTTCAGGCGGTCAGCCTCACCAGCAGTGGCGATCCGCCCGCATTCAAACTGACGCCGGATGGCACACTGACGGCAAAAAAAGCGGACATCAGCGGGACAATCCATGCGGTCAACGGTGTACTGGAAAATGTCGTCATAAAGGACGACTGCACAATCCACGGACAGCTGGATGCCAGGCAAATCACCGGAGACATATACAACGTTCAGTCAGGCGGGATAAATTTACCCAGAGGCGCGTTCAGCTGGTCAGACCGGGGAGGTCTGCACGTGATTTTTTATATTGCTGGCGAAACATTTGAGCGTGTCCTTGATACTAACCTGACCGTCACTGCTGAATGCCGCAGTGCAAGGCAGCAGTTCAGTCTTCAGCTTAAGAGCGGAGATCATTTCGAAGAACTCTATAGAGCTGATACAGGCAACAAAGGAAAGCTGCCGGGTATGACGTTCAGGCTGCAGGGCATCAGGCTGCCGACAGTCGGACGCGAAAATCATCACGTACTGATGATGCGCATCGGCAATTCACATCGCTCATCATCGGTCTACTGCAAACCGCCGGCGGGCGAGTCACCACGCTTCTCTGTTTACCGGGAGGGAAAAGCATTTATCACAGGCGGGAGTATCTGATGAAGAATGACAGATACAAAAAAGCCCGCTTTCGCGGGCCTTCTGTCGCGCCGGAGCCGGGGCTCCTTTGCGTATCTTTCTTTGTCCGGTTTCAGGCTGGTTCCTGCCCGGACCCAGTGGTTAACGTTATGACTTACAAGTCTGTGTCTTCCCACTGTCCAACTTTTTTTGGTGGAGCTGGCGGGAGTTGAACCCGCGTCCGAAATTACTACACCGTCGGCACTACATGCTTAGTCAGTTTTTACATTCGCCGGTTAGCTGCGAACAGACACGCCACTAACAGACTAGCCTGATTGGATTTAACGCTTCAACCCCAGGCAAGGCATCCACGCGATCTCTTTTGGGTTTGACTTCTCTTGATCCCCGTCTTAAGAGCGGAAGCTAGGGAGAGAAGGCTCTAAGCAGGTTATTAAGCTGCTAGTGCGTAGTTTTCGTCGTTTGCGACTATTTTTTTGCGGCTTTTTACGAGGCAAACCGCCCCTCGGCATGCTCCTAAGGCTTCACAATCCCGTCGAATCCAGAATCAGCCCCAGAACTTCAAATACTAGCAAAAAAGCAGGTCAGAATCCAGCGCTTAACGCTTTGAATTCTTCATAATACGTGCTTTATCCAGTTGCCATTCGCGGTCTTTGATATCGTCACGTTTATCATGCTCTTTCTTACCGCGTGCAACACCAATCTTCAGTTTACACCAGGCGTTCTTCCAGTAGAGCGAGAGCGCTACGATGGTATAACCTTCGCGATTGACGCGGCCATACAGTGAATCCAGCTCACGTTGCTTCAGCAGCAGCTTGCGGCTACGCGTGGGATCGCACACCACATGGGTGGAGGCAACGGCTAAGGGTTGAAAGGTTGAACCAAACAGGAACGCTTCGCCATCGCGCAGCAGAATATAGCTGTCGCTGATGTTGGCTTTGCCGGCACGAAGTGATTTAACTTCCCATCCTTGCAACGATAATCCCGCTTCATACTCCTCTTCGATGAAGTATTCGTGGCGGGCGCGTTTGTTCATGGCAACAGTGGCAGAACCGGGTTTGTGTGATTTTTTCTTTGTCATAGTGCGGCGTATTTTACATCACTTAGTCGGTTATCGCATCCCCAGTCCAGCGGGGCAGCAGGAAACGGGATATTCTAGCACACCCTTACTCGGGGGCATTTTTGTTTAATCGCTGAAAATGCTATTATTCAGCGGTTTCGTGATGAACAGGAACCATTATGGCTCAGATTAGTCGTTCGGCGCTGGTCCCGTTTAGTGCCGGGCAGATGTACAAACTTGTAAATGATGTGGATGCTTACCCGCAATTTCTGCCGGGTTGCACCGGAAGCCGCGTGCTGGATGCGTCAGAGAATCAAATGACCGCGTCCGTGGATGTGTCGAAAGCAGGCATCAGCAAAACATTTACCACCCGCAATACCCTGACGGATAACCAGAGCATTCATATGCAGCTGGTTGACGGGCCGTTCCGTAAGCTGACCGGCGGCTGGAAATTCATCTCGCTGGGCGATGACGCCTGCAAGGTTGAGTTAAGCCTGGAGTTTGAATTCACCAACATGCTGGTAGAGATGGCCTTTGGTCGGATCTTCAAAGAGCTGGCCAACAGTATGGTGCAGGCCTTCACCCAGCGTGCCAAAGAGGTTTACAGTGCCTGATATTTCGGTTGAGGTGGTCTATGCGCTGCCTGAAAAGCAATACCAGCTCTACGTCAAAGTGGAGCAGGGCAGCACGGTAGAGCAGGCGATACAGCAATCCGGAATTCTGGAGCTGCGCCGTGAAATCGACCTCAGCAGTAATAAAGTAGGTATCTACAGCCGGGCCGTTAAGCTCAGTGATGTGGTGGATGAAGGCGATCGGATTGAAATCTATCGACCGCTGATTGCCGATCCTAAAGAGCTGCGTCGTCAACGCGCAGAGCGCTCTGCATCCGGTAAAAAGTAAGCAGCAGACAGCAGGGCAGCAATGACCTGTTAATCCGCAGCATAAAAAAAGGCGCTCAGTGCGCCTTTTTTGCTGTCTGCCGTTTAGTTAGTCGCTTTTTTGCGCCAGATTCGGCTTGTTGTCGATATTGGTCAGGACGCCGTTACCATCAAAATTGAGCGTCAGCGTCTGCTGCTGAACGCGCTCATGGCCTGGTTCCTGACGGAAAACGTAATACCAGACGTTGCTGCCGAACGGATCTTTCATCATTGGCGTACCGAGCGTGTAAGCCACCTGCTGCTGGGTCATACCGGTGTGAATCTTGGCCACATCATTGGCAACCAGATAGTTACCCTGGTTGATATCAGGACGATATACCACGCGCTCTAAGGTGGAACATCCGGCGGTCATCATCAACATTACCACTGCCGCGGCAGTCAGCGTTTTACAGCGCATCTATACATTCCTTTTCCGGGGCCAAACGCCTTTTACAGGCTGTTTTTTTGCCAACAAAATCTGAACTCTGCCTGCGGCAGGCTTTATTACTTTGGCGACATAAGTGCCGATGATAATAAACCTTTTCGCTATTGGGAACCTCTACAGAGCATGCATATGACCACGGCAGGTTAAAAAAGTGCGCTATCAGGCGGCTAAAAGTTCTTTGGCGTTAGCCAGGGTGTTGCGTGTAACCTCGCTACCGCCCAGCAGTCGCGCCAGTTCCTGCAGCCGCGCGCGCTTGTCCAGCGGCTGCATATGGGTTTCGGTCATGGCGCCATCGGTCTCTTTGCTGACAAAGAAGTGCTGATGACCACAGCCTGCTACCTGCGGCAGGTGAGTCACACACATCACCTGAGTCGATTCGCCCAGCTGGCGCAGCAGTTTGCCTACTACGGCGGCGGTCGGACCGCTGATCCCGACATCGACTTCATCGAAAATCATCGCTGGCGTTTCCATTTTCTTCGCAGTGATGACCTGAATCGCCAGGGCGATACGGGACAGCTCACCGCCGGAGGCGACTTTGCCGAGCGGCTGCAGCGGTTGACCAGGGTTAGTCGTCACCTGGAAGTCGATGCGGCTGGCACCTTCAGCAGTCAGCTGGTCCGGGTTAAAGGTCAGGGCAATCTTAAACTGGCCGTGCGGCATAGAGAGCAAATGCATGCTCTGGGTAATCAGCTGCTGCAGCTCCTCAGCGTACTGAGTGCGGTGCTGATGAAGCTGCTCCGCGCTTAACAGGGCTGCCTGATAGTGCTCGCCAACCAGCGACTGCAGGCTCTCCTGATCGCTTTCATGCTGTGACAGCAACTCCGCTTCCGCCAGTAACTGCTGATGCAGTTCAGGCAGATTTTCCGGCGTAACGTGATGCTTACGCGCCAGAGCGATCTGGCGTGAAATACGCAGCTCCAGTTCATACAGACGATTCGGATCGAGATCGAGGCTGTCGCAGTAATGACGCAGCTCGTCGCTGGCTTCACTCAGCTGAATGGCCGCTTCTTCCAGCAGGTTATAAACCCCGTTCAGTTTCTCATCCAGCGAGGTCAGCTCAGACAGCATCTCACGTGCGCTGTAGAGCAGACTGCAGAGATTGTTATCGTCGCTATCCGCGAGCAGTTGCAGCGCCTGCTGACTGGTCGACAGCAGCTGTCCGCTGTTTGCCAGCCGCTTGTACTCTTCGTCAATCTGCTCATATTCACCAGCCTGCGGCGCAAACTCGTTCAGCTCTTTCAGCTGATATTGCAGCAGTTCGCGACGTGCTTCACGCTCCTGAGCCTGCTGCTGATGCAGTGCCAGGGTGCGGCAGCTCTGATGCCAGGCCTGATAATGAGTACGCATGCGCTGCAGCAGATCGTCATGACCGGCGTAAGCATCCAGCAGATGTTTCTGGTGCTCAGGTTTGAGCAGCAACTGGTGCGCGTGCTGGCCGTGAATCTGAATCAGTAACTGGCCGAGGTCGCGCAGCTGCGACAGCGGAACCGCCGTGCCGTTGATGAACCCGCGTGAGCGTCCGTCCGCGCTAATCACCCGACGCAGCAGACACTCATTGCCATCATCCAGATGGTTATCCATCAGCCAGCGCTGAGCAGAAGGGGAGGACTTAAGCTGGAAGCGGGCGCAAAGATCGGCCCGGCTGGCGCCCTGACGCACCATGTCGGCATCTGCGCGACCGCCCAGGCATAACCCCAGGGCATCAATCGCGATAGATTTACCGGCACCGGTCTCACCAGTGATTGCTGTCATACCGCGTTGGAAATCAATGTCGAGCTCACGAACGATAGCGAAATTACTGATGGTCAGTTGGGCCAGCATAGGTTCACCTGTATGAATAAACACATATGGTTTTTCATACAGTATAAACTGGAATTTTATCCAGTAAAGAGGCGGCACGGCTTTTCAGAACAATTTTTTTGACCAGCCCAGTTTCGAACTCAGCGTATTGAAATAGCTGTAGTTTTTAGGGTGAATCAGATTCAGGTGACTGGCACTGCGTCGGATCAGCACATCCTCACCTTCCTGGATCGGCAGCGCTATCTGGCTGTCGCAGCTGATCTCCAGGTCGCTCCGGCGTGAAGAAAAGCGCAACCGGATGGTACTGCTGCTGTTAATCACCAGCGGACGGGCCGACAGCGTATGCGGGAACATCGGCACCAGCACAATTGCCTCCAGCGAAGGCGTGAGTATCGGGCCGCCGGCAGAAAGCGAGTAGGCGGTGGAACCGGTCGGCGTGGAGATAATCAGGCCGTCTGAGCGCTGAGAAAAGGCAAACACTTCATCGATATAGACTTCAAACTCGATCATGTGCGCCACTTTTCCGGGATGCAGCACCACTTCATTGATCGCCGAGCCAATGCGTGGCGAACAGTCTGATTTACATACCTGGGCTTCCAGCAAAAAGCGGCTCTCAACGAAGTAGTTGCCCTGCAATACTTCATCCAGCTGCTGCTGCGCATTATCCGGGTCAAGGTCGGTCAGAAAGCCGAGGTTGCCGCGGTTAATGCCAATCACCTTGATGTCATAGCGCGCCAGCACCCGGGCCGCGCCTAGCATATTGCCGTCACCGCCGACCACCACCGCCAGATCTGCCTGTTGACCAATCTCAGCCAGCGTCCCGGTCTGGACGTCGTGTAGCGCCAGCTCCTGCGCGATTTGCTTCTCCACGATCACTTGATAACCTTTGGCGGTCAGCCAGCGCCAGAGCATCTCATGCGTGGTTAACGCGGTGGGATGGCGTGGATGACCCACAATACCAATGCAGTTAAAGTGTTTGTTCATCGAGTGGGTATTCCTTATAAGCCAAAACGGCAAGGCAATGTGATAGGTTCCCTTGAAACCGTCAAACCGATCCCCATAATAAGCCAACCAGCGAAATGAATGTGCAAAACGCGGAGAAATTCATGAGTAGTAAAGAACAGAACACCCCAAACGAGCAAGTCTCAGACGAAATTCAGCAGGATCAGCAACAACCTCAGGAAGCGGAGACAGCGGCTGAGGTGGATCCGCGTGATGAGCGTATTGCTCAGCTCGAAGCTGAATTAGCGCAGTCGCAAACCGGCGTGCGTGATGCACAACTGCGTGCGCAGGCTGAAATTGAGAACATTCGTCGCCGTGCCGAAATGGACGTTGAGAAGGCGCATAAATTCGCCCTGGAGAAATTTGCCAACGAATTGCTGCCGGTGATCGACAGTCTTGAGCGTGCGCTGGAAGTGGCGAACAAAGAGGACGCGCAGCTGGCTCCGATGATCGAAGGGATTGAACTGACCCTGAAAGGTCTGCTCGGCGCAGTCCGCAAATTCGGTGTAGAAGTGGTAGGCGAAACTGGCGTGCCATTTAATCCCGAAGTGCATCAGGCAATGTCGATGATGGAGTCTGAAGAGTTTGAACCGAACCAGGTGATGCTGGTGATGCAACGTGGCTACACGCTGAATGGCCGCCTACTGCGTCCGGCGATGGTCGCGGTTGCCAAAGCGAAAGGCTGATTTCACGCCTGAATCCGTACCACGGCCGCGCAGTGTCGCGGCCGTGTGCCTTGCAGCTTATTCAGGCAGTACCGGCGTCCAGTCAATTGGTTGCTGACCGGCTTCACGCAGTATGGCGTTAGTTTTCGAGAAGTGCTGACAGCCAAAAAAGCCCCGATGCGCCGAGAGCGGCGAAGGGTGCGGCGCCTGCAATACGTGATGGCGCTGACGGTCAATAATGCTGCCTTTCTTCTGTGCATGGGAGCCCCACAGCAGGAACACCACCCCTTCACGATGCTGGTTAATCGCGGCAATCACATTATCGGTAAAGGTTTCCCAGCCAAAGCGCGCATGGGAATGGGCCTTGCCCGCTTCCACTGTTAACACCGTATTCAGCAACATCACGCCCTGTTTCGCCCAGCTTTCGAGAAAACCATGGTCCGGCTTCTGAAAGCCCGGAATGTCCTGCAATAGCTCTTTGTAGATGTTTTGCAGCGACGGCGGTACCTGCACGCCGGGCAGCACCGAAAAGGCCAGTCCGTGCGCCTGATTAGGGCCGTGGTACGGGTCCTGACCCAGAATCACCACTTTGACGTCGCCTAATTCGGTCAGGCGAAAGGCATTGAACACATCCTTTTGCGGTGGGTAAACCGTCACGCCTGCAGCACGCTCATCCGCCACGAGTTTCAGCGTCTCGGTAAAATAGGGTTTCTGTTTCTCTTCAGCCAGCACGTCGTGCCAGGTCAGCTTTTCAACCATAATCCACTCCCTTAAGGTTTGTGCCGTAAGCTTAGCCGTTCCTGCCCCTGAGCTGAAGGGCAAAAATATTTTTAATAATGCAAAAAAAGTTAATATCAGCAGCGGTTTGAGATCAGTCAGTTAGCGAAAAAGGAGACTTTATGGCCGGTTAAAATTGACCCAGGTCAAGGCTGACGGCGTGGGAGAGTGCTATACCGGAGCCTCAAATTTGATTCATTCACGCATTGCCCTGGAGGCGCTGACATGATTACTGGTATCCAGATCACACAAACTAATAAACCCCAACTCCTTAATTCTTTCTGGCTGTTAGACGAAGAGAAAGCTCAGGCTCGCTGCCTGTGTGCCAAAGGCGACTATGAAGAAGATCAGGTGGTTGCGCTTAGCGAACTGGGTGAATTCACCTACCGTGAAGTGCCGGTAGAAATTAAACCGCAGGTGCGGGTAGAAGGCGGTCAGCATCTGAACGTCAACGTTCTGCGTCGTGAAACACTGGAAGATGCCGTTAAGCATCCTGAAAATTATCCGCAGCTGACCATTCGCGTTTCCGGTTATGCGGTGCGTTTTAACTCACTGACGCCAGAACAGCAACGCGACGTGATTGCCCGTACTTTCACCGAAAGTCTCTGAGTGACATCAGTTAACCGGCGCTGAAAAATAACGCAAAGCGCACACAGCAATTTTTACCACAAAATTAATAAGATAGAAGCCAGAACGGCTGGCGGTGCGGCGGCAATTATCGCCGGATCGCCATCAGGCACTGAAAATGGCACCAACTGCCTGTTACTGATGATTAAATCAAAAAAATCGCCTCTGATGAGGCGATTTTTTTATGGCTGCGATGATTTATTCCGCATTACTCATTAGCCGGCGCGCTGCCGCTCGGCTTGCGGCGTTTACCGATATTTTTGGCATCGCGGTGACGTTTTTTCACCCGCGGTTTTTCAGCTTCGCTGGATTTCTTCTCAGCTCGCTTAGCCAGCGCCTTTTTCGACGGTTTCCCGGTGGTTTTGGCGTGCGGCGCGCGCGTCTCAGGACGCAATTCATCCACCACGCGGGCTTTCAGCGGCTCATTGACGTAGCGGCTGATTTTACCCAGCAGTACGTAGTCATGCGCTTCGACCAGCGAGATCGCGATTCCTTTGCGGCCGGCACGGCCGGTACGGCCAATACGGTGCAGATAGGTATCGGCGGTGCGCGGCATATCGAAGTTAAAGACGTGACTGACTTCCTCAACATCAATACCACGCGCCGCGATGTCGGTGGCGACCAGCACGTTGACCCGGCCTTCACTCAGACGTTTAATCGCTTCGTTACGCTTGGCCTGCACCATCTCGCCTTCCAGATAGCTGCTACGAATCCCCGCTTCGTGCAGCCAGCTGACCAGCTCATGCAGACGCTCACGTTTACGCACAAACACGATGCAGCGCGTCACTTCCGGCTGTTTCAGCAAATGAACCAGTAATTTGGTTTTATGCTCCAGATCGTCAGCGCGATAATACCACTGCTGGATCTTTTTACGTTCACGGCGGCTGGGATCGGCTTCCAGTTCAACCGGATCGTTCAGCAGACGCTCGGCGAAGTCTTTGATGTTTTCGCCTTCCAGCGTGGCGGAAAACAGCAGCGTTTGCTTGCGCCAGCGGGTTTCTGCCGCGATGGTTTCGATATCCTGTGCGAAACCCATGTCCAGCATGCGGTCCGCTTCATCGAGCACCAGCGTTTCAACTGCGCGGCAGTCAAAGTTCTCTTCTTTGATGTATTGCAGCAGACGACCGGTGGTCGCCACCACAATGTCCTGGTTTTCGCTGAACACTTCAGCGTGGTTCATATAGGCCACGCCGCCGGTGATGGTAGCGATATCCAGATGGGTATGTTTCGCCAGTTCACGCGCCTGGTCGGCGACCTGCATCGCCAGTTCGCGGGTTGGTGTGACGATCAGAATGCGGGGCGGGCCAGATTTCTTACGGGGGAAATCAAGCAGGTGCTGCAGCGCCGGTAGCAGATAGGCGGCAGTTTTCCCGGTCCCGGTAGGTGCCGAACCCAGAACGTCGCGGCCCTCAAGCGCGGGCGGAATTGCAGCAGCCTGAATCACTGTTGGGCGCGTAAAGCCTTTTTCCTGCAGCGCTTGCAGCAGGCTTTCGTCGAGTTCGAGTTCGGAAAATGTGGTTACTGTCATGGTCTACCTCAGTTTGGGGCGCTGATTATAGACAGATCAGACATAATCTTCATCTGTTAATCCGCCAGGTATGGTCTGCTGCGTGAATTCCCTTACCTGTCACGTTACACTTATGCGCTGCCGCACGGCAGAAAATAAGTGAATGGTAGCGACCCATGATGCACGATAAGCCGCGTGAGCGGCCCCAGTTAAACAAGAACGGATTTACCTTTAAACAATTTTTTGTCGCGCACGATCGCTGTGCGATGAAAGTCGGTACCGATGCCATTCTGCTCGGTGCCTGGGCACCGGTGGCTGGCGTCAGACGGATTCTGGACATTGGCAGCGGCAGCGGACTGATCGCGCTGATGCTGGCGCAGCGCACGTCGTCGCCGGTTGAGATTGATGCGGTCGAGTTAGACGGTGAGGCGGCGCAGCAGGCACGCGAGAATGTACAGCAGTCGCCGTGGCCGCAGCGTATTCACATCCATCAGCAGGATATCGCCCGCTGGGCCGAAGACTGCGAGCAGCGTTATTCGCTGATTGTCAGCAATCCTCCGTACTTTGCGCCTGGCGTAGCCTGTTCCACTGCGGCGCGGGACAGCGCCCGTGCGACCCGCACCCTCGATCATCAGACCCTGTTACGCAGCGCAGCGTTGCTGATTGAAGAAGAGGGGATGTTCTGCGTGGTACTGCCCACCGCGACCGGCGAAACGTTTATCAGCCAGGCGCTGGCCGATGGCTGGCATTTACGTTTTCGGCTGGACGTGGCGGAATATGCTCATCGCCCGCCGCATCGCGTGCTGCTGGCTTTCTCTCCGCAGGCCGGCGAAACGCTGCTGGAGCGTCTCGCCATTCGCGCGCCCGACACCCACTATTCCGAAGACTGGTGTTGCCTGACGCGGGCATTCTACCTGTTCCTGTAACCGGGCGGCGTCAGGATGGTCGGCAGCGCTTCGGGTAACAGGTCGGGATAGTCGCGGATGTAGTGCAGTCCGCGGCTCTCTTTTCGCTCCAGCGCGCAGCGCACCATGAGATCGGCGACCTGCACCAGATTCCTCAGCTCCAGCAGATTGTTAGAGAGGCGGAAGTGATGGTAATACTCATCAATTTCCTGCTGCAGCAGCGTGATGCGGCGCAACGCCCGCTCAAGGCGCTTGGTGGTTCGCACAATGCCAACGTAATCCCACATAAACAGCCGCAGCTCGTGCCAGTTATGCTGGATGATCACCCGCTCATCCGCATCATCGACCTGGCTTTCATCCCAGCCGGGCAGGGTAGTCACCGCTTCGACGTCGGGCAGGGTGCGAATCAAATCCTCCGCGGCTGACCAGCCATAAACCAGACACTCCAGCAGTGAGTTGGACGCCATCCGGTTGGCGCCGTGCAGGCCGGTATAACTCACTTCACCAATCGCATACAGGCCATTGAGATCGGTACGCCCCTGCTGATCGACCATCACGCCGCCGCAGGTATAGTGCGCGGCAGGCACAATCGGAATCGGCTGTTTGGTCAGATCAAAGCCAAAGGTCAGCAGCTTGTCGTAAATCATCGGGAAGTGAGCGCGGACAAATGCTTCCGGCTGATGACTGATATCGAGATACATGCAGTCCACGCCCAGCCGTTTCATTTCGTGGTCTATCGCCCGGGCGACGATGTCACGCGGCGCCAGTTCAGCCCGTTGATCAAAATCGGGCATGAAACGGCTGCCGTCAGGACGCAGCAGCCAGGCACCTTCGCCACGTAATGCTTCGGTTAGCAGGAAATTCTGCGCCTGCGGATGAAACAGGCAGGTCGGGTGAAACTGGTTAAACTCCAGATTGGCGACCCGGCAGCCGGCACGCCACGCCATCGCAATTCCATCGCCAGAGGCAATATCGGGATTGGTGGTGTATTGATAGACTTTGGCTGCGCCGCCGGTTGCGACCACGACGGCGCGGGCGCTACAGGTTTCCACCTGCTCGCGATTGCGGTTCCAGATCCACGCACCCACAGCACGGCGTGGTCCGGGCAGGCCCAGTTTGTCTGAAAGAATGAGATCGACCGCGTTAGTACGTTCCAGAATCCGGATGTTGGGATGGCTCAGCGCCTGACTGACCAGCGTGGTTTCTACCGCGCGGCCGGTGGCATCGGCACTGTGCAGAATGCGGCGATGACTGTGGCCGCCTTCACGGGTCAGGTGATAGCGCATCTCGCCTGCCGCCTGCGGATCGATATCAAAGGCGACCCCGTTATCAATCAGCCACTGCACGCAGTGACGGGCATTGCTGGCAATAAACGAAACGGCGTCGCGATCGCACAGGCCGGCACCGGCAATCAGCGTATCCTCCACGTGCGACTCAATGCTGTCGGTTTCATCGAACACCGCCGCGATACCACCCTGCGCATACAGGGTGGAGCCCTCATTGACCTGCGCTTTGCTGAGCACCAGCACCTGATAATGTCTGGCCAGCCGTAACGCCAGCGACAGGCCGGCGGCACCGCTGCCCACAATCAATACATCACACTGATAATCCGGATTTGCATTTGTCATGATGTTTAATTTACTAAACAAGAATAGGCCTGAGCATAAGCGTTAAGCCGGTTGCTGTGAAGTATTTTGAACAAATTTTCCACGCGCCAGGCAGTGTCAGGCTAAATATCGCTAACAATCAGCAGGTTAAATTCGGGGCGGTTTAAAAAGTGTTTTTTATACCAAACTTAATTAAGCGCAGGGATTTAAAGATGAAAAAGCCGTTGTCATAGGTTACTCTGCCTGCGATTTACGCTCCCTGTACTGAACGAAAATGAACAAGCCGGATAATCACCAGCGGAGCGGTAAATATTAGGGCGATAAGTGAACTTCGCACCACATCACAACTCTAAGCGCATGCTTGCTCAGAACCATTGAGATGTGCTGGCAGTTACTTTACGCGTATAAAAAATTTGGGGAGACATTACCTCGGATGAGCGAGCAGTTAACGGATCAGATCCTCGTTGAACGGGTACAGAAGGGAGATCAAAAAGCTTTCAACTTACTGGTAATTCGTTACCAGCATAAAGTGGCGAGCCTGGTTTCACGCTATGTTCCGTCGGGCGATGTGCCTGATGTAGTACAGGAATCGTTTATTAAAGCGTATCGCGCACTGGACTCTTTCCGGGGCGATAGCGCGTTTTATACCTGGCTGTACCGCATTGCGGTTAATACAGCGAAAAATTACCTGGTTGCTCAGGGGCGACGTCCGCCATCCAGCGATGTGGATGCGATTGACGCAGAAAATTTCGAAAGTGCGGGTGCATTAAAAGAAATTTCGAACCCTGAGAACTTAATGTTGTCTGACGAATTGAAACAAATTGTCTTTCGTACCATCGAGGCGCTACCCGAGGACTTGCGTATGGCAATCACCCTCAGGGAACTGGACGGCCTGAGCTATGAAGAGATCGCCGTCATTATGGATTGCCCGGTAGGCACTGTTCGGTCACGTATCTTCCGTGCGCGAGAGGCCATTGATAATAAAGTTCAACCGCTTATCCAACGTCAGTGATAACGGCTACTGGAAGGGTACATAGGCATGCAGAAAGAAAAACTTTCCGCTTTAATGGATGGTGAGACCTTAGATAACGAGCTGTTCTCAGCCTTATCGAAGGATGCAGATCTACAGAAAAGCTGGGAAAGCTACCATCTGATTCGCGATACCATGCGCGGCGATGTTGGCGAGTTCCTGCATTTCGATATCTCTGCGCGCGTTGCCGCTGCCATCGAAAAAGAACCGCTGCGTACTGTTACACCGCTGATCCCTGAAGCGCAGCCAGAACCTTCCCGCTGGGAAAAAATGCCGTTCTGGCAGAAAGTGCGTCCATGGGCAGCACAGTTAACCCAGGTCGGCGTGGCTGCCTGTGTTTCTCTGGCAGTTATCGTTGGCGTCCAGCACTACAACCAGCCAAACGGCGGCACGGCTGAATCGTCCGATTCTCCGGTGTTTAACACGCTGCCGATGATGGGCAAAGCCTCACCGGTCAGCCTCGGCGTGCCTTCTGATGCGTTTGATACCAACAGCGCTAATCAGCAGGTTCAGGATCAGCGTCGTCGCGTCAATGCGATGCTGCAGGATTATGAACTGCAACGCCGTTTACATGCCGATCAGCTGCAGTTTGAAACCGATGCACCGAAACAAGCACAGGCTGATGTTCCCGGAAACCAATCCTTAGGACTCCAGCAGCAGTAATGAAGCCGCTTTGGTATGCTGTTAGCCTGCTGACAGGCAGCCTGTTGTGGTCATCTGCCGCCCCGGCGCAACCTTCTGCGTCCGGGGCGTTATTGCAGCAGATGGAGCAGGCAAGTCAAAACCTCAACTACGAATTCGCCTATATCAACGTCTCCCGCCTCGGCATTGAATCATTGCGTTATCGTCATGCTGTGATTGATGAGCGTATTTTTGCTCAGCTGTTGCAGATGGACGGCCCGCGACGTGAAGTGATCCAGCGTGGCAACGATATCAGCTACTTCGAACCTGGCCTTGAGCCGTTTTCGCTACCCGGTAACCACATTATCGATGCGCTGCCGTCGGTGATTTTTGCAGACTTCACCAAGCTGGGCAGTGCGTACGACTTCATTACCGTTGGCCGCTCGCGTATTGCCGATCAGATGTGCGACGTATTGCGCATCGTGTCACGCGATGGCACCCGCTACAGCTATGTCGTCTGGCTGGATGTGGATACCAGGCTGCCTCTGCGGATTGACCTGCTGGACCGCGACGGTGAAACGCTGGAGCAGTTCCGTGTCATTAGCTTCGCGGTGGATGAAGGGGTGCGTAACCTGATGCAGGGGCTGGAAAAGGCCAACCTGCCGCCATCGCTCTCCGTCCCGAAAGGGGATGCGGTGACGCTCAACTGGCAGCCAGGCTGGATACCCGCCGGCATGACGCTGGTCTCTCAGAATCGTCGTACGTTGCCCGCGCTGAACAAAAACATGGAGTCGCGTCTCTACAGCGACGGCCTGTTCAGCTTCGCCATTAATATCACTCCGGCCGATAAAAGTAGTACCACCCAGACATTGCGCACTGGACGTCGTACGGTACAAACGGTTGTGCGCAATAATAGCGAGATTGCGGTGGTCGGCGAATTACCGCCTTCGACAGCAAAACGCATTGCGGACAGCATCGACCTGGGGTCACAAAAATGATGAGAGAATGGGCCACCGTGGTGGCATGGCAGGATGGCATCGCCACTCTGCATACTGAAGCGAAAACCTCCTGCAACAGCTGCCAGGCGCGTAAAGGCTGCGGCAGCCACATGCTGAACAAACTCGGCCCGAAAAATGCCCACGTAATGCAGATCGCCAGCAGCAAACCGCTGCAGCCGGGTCAGCGTATCGAACTGGGTATCCGCGAGAGCAGCCTGCTGGGCTCGGCGTTGCTGGTCTATATGACGCCGCTGTTGGGTTTGTTTGTGGTGGCAGGGCTGTTTCAGGCGCTGTTCAGCAGCGATCTGGCGGCCGCCTGTGGTGCGCTGCTGGGCGGTATTGGCGGCTTTATTATCGCCAAAGGCGTCTCGATGAAACTGGGCGATCGCGAAGCCTTTCAACCGGTGATCCTGAACATCGCATTACCTCCTGATGCGCTGCGCGTTGAAAGCGAAGCGTAACGCATCTCCAGGCCGCGCACTCCGCGGCCTTTGTCTGTTCTCCCTTACGCAAAACTCTGTTTCGCTTCCACAACGTTCCATTCTTTTATGCGCGGCGTTAACAGTGTAATATGCGTCGTCATTAATGAGGCTGACAGGATTGTGGGTAAAGAGCGATCTTCCTGAATGTGTCTGTGCTCAGGTTTTCAACTGATTCTCTATGCGAAGATATTCATATAAATGAAGCACATAAGAAATTTCTCCATCATCGCCCACATCGACCATGGTAAATCTACGCTCTCTGACCGCCTGATTCAGATTTGTGGTGGCCTCACCGCCCGTGAGATGGCTGCCCAGGTTCTTGACTCTATGGATCTGGAACGCGAGCGCGGTATTACCATCAAAGCACAGAGCGTAACGCTCGATTACCACGCGAAAGACGGCGAAACTTACCAGCTCAATTTCATCGACACTCCGGGTCACGTTGACTTCTCCTATGAAGTTTCCCGCTCACTGGCGGCCTGTGAAGGCGCACTGCTGGTGGTGGATGCCGGGCAGGGCGTAGAAGCGCAGACCCTGGCGAACTGCTACACCGCGATTGAGATGGATCTGGAAGTAGTGCCGGTTCTGAACAAAATTGACCTGCCAGCGGCCGATCCCGATCGTGCGGCGCAGGAAATTGAAGATATCGTCGGCATTGATGCTACTGACGCGGTGCGCTGCTCGGCAAAAACCGGCGTTGGCGTACCGGAAGTGCTGGAACGTTTAGTGCGTGACATCCCGCCGCCAGAAGGCGATCCGGAAGCACCGCTGCAGGCGCTGATTATCGACTCCTGGTTCGATAACTACCTCGGTGTGGTGTCGTTGGTGCGGGTTAAAAACGGCACCATGCGCAAGGGCGATAAAATTAAGGTTCTGAGTACTGGCCAGGTGTATAACGCTGACCGTCTCGGCATCTTCACCCCGAAGCAGGTTGACCGTACCGAGCTTAACTGCGGTGAAGTTGGCTGGCTGGTCTGTGCGATTAAAGACATCCTCGGCGCGCCGGTAGGGGACACCCTGACCACCGCGCGTAACCCGGCAGACAAAGCGCTGCCAGGCTTTAAAAAAGTGAAGCCGCAGGTTTATGCCGGTCTGTTCCCGATCAGCTCTGACGACTATGAAGCGTTCCGTGATGCGCTCGGCAAACTGAGCCTGAATGACGCCTCGCTGTTCTATGAGCCAGAAAGCTCGACGGCGCTGGGCTTTGGTTTCCGTTGCGGCTTCCTCGGTCTGCTGCACATGGAGATCATCCAGGAGCGTCTGGAGCGTGAATACGATCTCGATTTAATTACCACGGCACCGACCGTGGTGTATGAAGTGGTTACCACCAGCGGCGACGTGGTCTACGTAGACAGCCCGTCTAAGTTGCCAGCGCTGAATAATATTGAAGAGCTGCGCGAACCGATCGCCGAGTGTCATATGCTGCTGCCGCAGGAATATCTGGGCAACGTCATTACACTGTGCATTGAGAAACGCGGCGTTCAGACCAATATGGTTTACCACGGCAATCAGGTCGCGCTGACTTACGAGATTCCGATGGCAGAAGTGGTGCTCGACTTCTTCGACCGTCTGAAATCCACCTCACGCGGCTATGCTTCGCTGGATTACAACTTTAAACGTTTCCAGGCCTCTGACATGGTGCGCGTCGACGTTCTGATTAACTCCGAACGTGTCGATGCGCTGGCGCTGATTACCCACCGTGAAAACGCACCGTATCGTGGACGCGATCTGGTTGAGAAGATGAAAGAGCTCATCCCGCGTCAGCAGTTTGATATTGCGATTCAGGCGGCAATCGGCAACCACATTATCGCGCGTTCAACGGTTAAACAGCTGCGTAAAAACGTACTCGCCAAGTGTTATGGCGGCGACGTCAGCCGTAAGAAGAAACTGTTGCAGAAGCAGAAAGACGGTAAGAAGCGAATGAAGCAGGTCGGTAACGTTGAGCTGCCGCAGGAAGCCTTCCTCGCGATTCTGCATGTCGGTAAGGACAGCAAATAAGGATTTCCAATGGCTAATATGTTCGCCCTGATACTGGCGATAGCGACGCTGATTACTGGCATCGTCTGGGTTATTGATCGTTTTAAATGGGCACCGCAACGTCGGGCTAAACAGGCGGCGGCTCAGGCGCAAACCGGTAATACGCTCGACAGCAAAACGCTGGCGAAAGTATCGTCGCAGCCGGGCTGGGTTGAAACTACCGCCTCGGTGTTCCCGGTACTGGCCGTGGTGTTCATCGTGCGTTCGTTTATTTACGAACCGTTCCAGATCCCTTCGGGATCGATGATGCCGACGCTGCTGATTGGCGATTTTATTCTGGTGGAGAAGTTTGCCTATGGAATTAAAGATCCAATCACTCAGACCACGCTGATCCCGACCGGTCAGCCAAAGCGCGGTGACATCGCGGTATTTAAATACCCGAAAGATCCGAGCCTCGACTACATTAAACGCGTGATTGGTTTACCTGGCGATAAAGTGATCTATGATCCTTACAGCAAAACCCTGACGGTCAAGCCAGCCTGTACCGACGGTAAAGCCTGTGACACCGCGTTAGCGGTGACTTATACCGACGTTAAGCCGAGCAACTTTATTCAGACCTTTAGCGGCTTTGATGGCAACGAAACTGGCAACGGTTTTTATCAGGTGCCACAGGGCGATACGATGCGCGGTGGCTTACGCCTCGGCACCCGTAAAGAGACGATTGGCAACGTGACCCATGACATCCTGCTGGTGAACGAAGCGCAGAGTCAGGCGGGCATGTATTACCAGCAGCCGGGTCAGCCACAGGCGAGCTGGGTAGTGCCGAAAGGGCAATATTTCATGATGGGCGATAACCGTGATAACAGCGCCGACAGCCGCTACTGGGGCTTTGTCCCGGAGCGTAATCTGGTCGGTAAAGCGGTCGCTATCTGGATGAGCTTTGAGAAACAAGAAGGACAGTGGCCTACCGGCGTGCGATTCAGTCGTATCGGCGGCATCCACTAAAAGTATTGTCTGATTAACAGGCAAATCGGGTGGCCTCCTGCGGGAGGCCACTGCACACCAAACGGAATGTGTTGGATTCTCAGCCCTGTTTGGTATGCAGAGTCACAGACGCAACAAAGAACTGGAATCGCATGAACCCCATCCTGATTAACAAGCTTCAGCGCAAACTGGGCTACACTTTTACTCATTCGGAACTGTTACAGCAGGCCCTGACTCATCGCAGCGCCAGCAGTAAGCACAACGAGCGTCTTGAATTTCTCGGCGATTCCATTCTCAGCTATGTGATTGCGAACGCGCTTTATCACCGCTTCCCGCGGGTTGATGAAGGTGACATGAGCCGCATGCGCGCCACGCTGGTGCGCGGTAATACGCTGGCGGAAATGGCGCGTGAATTTGATCTCGGCGAATGCCTGCGTTTAGGGCCGGGTGAGCTGAAAAGCGGCGGTTTCCGTCGCGAATCGATCCTGGCGGATACGGTGGAAGCGCTGATTGGCGGTATCTTCCTCGATAGCAGTATCCAGACGGTAGAAAAACTGATCCTCGACTGGTATCAGAGCCGCCTCGACGAAATCAGTCCTGGCGACAAACAAAAAGATCCGAAAACGCGTCTGCAGGAGTATCTGCAGGGGCGTCACCTGCCGCTGCCAAGCTATCTGGTGGTACAGGTGCGTGGCGAAGCTCACGATCAGGAATTCACCATTCACTGTCAGGTGAGTGGCATGGCCGAGCCGGTGGTGGGCGTAGGCTCCAGCCGCCGTAAAGCAGAACAGGCAGCCGCCGAACAGGCGCTGATTAAACTGGGTCTCGAATAATTCCCCTGACCCCGGCACCGGCAACGGTGCCCGATATATCATGACCTGACTGCCTGCTGGCCCTGGCGTCTGAACTGACGCTGAATCAATCATGACCCGAATATGCACTATCCCGGCGCCTGAACAGGCGCTGAATAACTCAGGACTCGAATGAGCGAAAACGTAACTTATTGCGGCTTTGTCGCGATTGTCGGCCGACCTAACGTCGGCAAATCCACTTTACTGAACCAGTTGCTGGGGCAGAAGGTGTCGATCACCTCGCGTAAGCCGCAAACCACGCGCCACCGCATCATGGGCATCCATACCGAAGGCGCCTATCAGGCGATCTACGTCGATACGCCCGGCCTGCACATGGAAGAGAAACGCGCGATTAACCGTCTGATGAACCGCGCCGCCAGCAGCTCAATTGGCGACGTGGAACTGGTGATCTTCGTGGTTGAAGGCACCCGCTGGACGCCGGATGATGAAATGGTGTTAGGCAAACTGCGCGACGGCAAAGTGCCGGTGGTGCTGGCGATCAACAAAGTCGATAACATCCAGGACAAGAGTATTCTGCTGCCGCACCTGCAGTTCCTGAGCCAGCAGATGAACTTCCTCGATATCGTACCGATCTCGGCGGAAAGCGGAAAGAACGTCGATACCATTGCGGCGATTACCCGTAAACATCTGCGCCAGGCCGATCACCACTTCCCGGAAGATTACATCACTGACCGTTCACAGCGCTTTATGGCGTCGGAGATTATCCGTGAGAAGCTGATGCGTTTCCTCGGTGCTGAACTGCCTTACTCGGTGACGGTAGAAATTGAACGCTTCGTCTCTAACGAACGCGGCGGCTACGACATCAATGGCCTGATTCTGGTTGAGCGTGAAGGTCAGAAGAAGATGGTGATTGGTAACAAAGGCAGCAAGATCAAAACTATCGGCATTGAAGCGCGTAAAGACATGGAAGATATGTTCGAAGCGAAAGTGCATCTCGAACTGTGGGTTAAAGTGAAATCGGGCTGGGCGGACGACGAACGTGCGCTGCGCAGCCTGGGTTACACAGACGATCTCTGATTCGATGGAAGGCTGGCAACGCGCCTTTGTGCTGCATAGTCGTCCCTTCAGTGAGACCAGTCTGCTGCTCGACCTGTTCAGCGAAAGTGAAGGGCGGGTGCGGGTACTGGCGAAAGGGGCGCGTTCACGGCGCTCCCAGCTGAAAGGGGCGTTACAGCCTTTTACCCCACTGCTGGTTCGCTGGAGCGGGCGGGGCGAGGTCAAAACCCTGCGCAATGCCGAAGCGGTATCGCTGGCGTTACCGCTCAGCGGTATCACGCTTTACTGCGGCCTGTACGTCAACGAGCTGATATCCCGCGTACTGGAGCAGGAATTCCCGTTCTCCGATCTGTTCTTCGATTATCTTAACTGTCTGCAAAGCTTAGCCTCATCTCAGGGCTCGCCAGAACCGGCCCTACGCCGCTTTGAACTGGCGCTGCTCGGCCATCTTGGCTACGGCGTCGATTTCCTGCACTGTGCCGGCAGTGGCGAGCCGGTCAGCGACGAGATGACCTACAGCTACCGCGAAGAGCGCGGCTTTATCGCCAGCCTGGTGCTGAATCAACGCAGCTTCACCGGTCGCCAGCTGCGCGCCCTGTGTGAGCGCGAGTTCCCTGATGCCGACAGCCTGCGAGCCGCTAAGCGGTTCACCCGTATCGCCCTGAAACCTTACCTTGGCGGTAAGCCGCTCAAGAGTCAGGAACTGTTTCGTCAGTTTATCCCGAAGAAAAAAACCGACGAAGCCGCTGAATAGCGCTGGTCGTACCGCTTGCCGGATGCAACGCGGTACACTCAACATTACGACAAACAAGAAGTGAGGATGGTCATGTCTGAGTTGCTGTTAGGCGTCAATATCGATCACATTGCCACGGTACGTAACGCGCGCGGGACAAACTATCCCGATCCGGTGCAGGCGGCGTTTATCGCTGAGCAGGCGGGCGCGGATGGCATTACCGTGCATCTGCGCGAGGATCGCCGTCATATCACCGATCGTGATGTGCGTATTCTGCGTGACACCATCCAGACGCGGATGAATCTGGAGATGGCGGTTACCGATGAGATGATTGGCATCGCCTGCGATATCAAACCGCATTTCTGCTGTCTGGTTCCGGAAAAGCGTCAGGAAGTGACCACCGAAGGCGGACTGGACGTGGCGGGCCAGCAGGACAAGCTGAATGCGGCGGTCAAGCTGCTGAGTGAAGCGGGAATTCTGGTCTCACTGTTCATTGATGCCGATCACCGCCAGATTGAAGCGGCGGTGGCCAGCGGAGCGCCGTATATCGAAATTCATACCGGTGCCTACGCTGAAGCCCCGGAAGGCCTGGCACGCGATGCAGAACTGGCACGCATCCGTCAGGCGGCTACCTTCGCGGCCAGCCTTGGTCTGAAGGTCAACGCCGGCCACGGTCTGACCTATCACAACGTGCTGCCGATTGCCGCGCTGCCGGAAATGCATGAGTTGAACATTGGTCATGCGATTATTGGCCGTGCGGTGATGAGCGGATTGCCTGACGCAGTCCGGGAGATGAAGCAGCTGCTGCGTGAAGCGCGTCGCTGATGGCAATTCTCGGGCTGGGTACCGACATCGTTGAAATCGAGCGTATCGCCGGGGTGATTGAGCGCTCCGGCGATCGACTGGCGCGGCGGGTATTGAGCGAAGCGGAATGGCAGCAATATCAGGCGCACCAGCAGCCGGTGCGCTTTCTCGCCAAGCGTTTTGCCGTCAAAGAGGCGGCGGCCAAGGCATTTGGCACCGGCATTCGTGGCGGTCTGGCCTTTAATCAGTTTGAGGTTTATAACGATGCGCTGGGAAAACCGGGGTTACGTTTTTTCCAGCATGCGGATGAACTGGCACAGCGACTGGGCGTGAAAAGCGTTCACGTGACGCTGGCTGACGAACGTCATTACGCCTGCGCCACGGTGATTATCGAAAGCTAACCGTGCAGCACCACAAACTTATCCCACAGCGCATCGCGTGATTCGGTGTGCTGTGGATCAGTAATAATGGTGTTATCGATCGGGCAAACCCGCTGACAGGTTGGCTCATCATAATGCCCGATGCACTCGGTGCAGCGGCTGACGTCAATTTCATAAATCGCATCACCCAGCGAGATGGCCTGGTTCGGGCATTCCGGTTCGCACATATCGCAGTTAATGCATTTGGCCGTGATCAACAGCGCCATTTTTCCCACCTGGTTACAACAGAAAAAGCGCGGCTATTATACGCCCTCCGGCTGATCAGACCAGCTTTTTCACCAGCGCTTCGCTGTGCCGGATATGGCTGGAGGCGCGTTCCGGATCGTTTTGCACCAGCGCCATAAACAGCAGGTCAGTCAGCGCCAGCTGGGCGGTGGTCGAGGAGATCGCTGCGCTGCGGGTGCTTTGCTCTTCCGCCACGGTATAGAGACACTGGCTGGCGCTCTGTTGCAGGGTATTCGGGGTGAAGCCGGTAAAGGCCACCACGTCGGCACCTACCTGGGCGGCTTCCTGCGCGGCCAGATTGATCTCACGCCGCTCACCGGTATAAGAGATGGCGAGCAGCACATCGCCCGGCCCCATCGCCTGTACGCTGGCCAGCAGGGCGTGCATATCCTGCTCGGCGACCGCATTGATCCCGATTTTCATCAGCTTCCATGAAAAATCTTTTGCCACCAGCCCGGAAGCACCAATTCCCACCAGCAGGATGCGCCGGGCATTCTTCAGCAGCTGCAACACCTCGTTGAGCTTCTCTTCGCTGTTGATATCCAGCGTGGCGCGAATCGCCGACAGCTTTTCAGCCAGCAACTTTTCTCCCACCATTTTGAGCGGGTCATCGCTGAGAATATGGTTATGCACGGTAATCGCATCCTTGTCGGCCAGTGACTCACTCAGGGCCAGTTTCAGCGCCGGAAACCCTTTATAGCCCAGCTTCTGGGCGAACTTGACCACGCTCGACTGACTGACGCCTGACTCCTCCGCCAGCTTTTGCGAACTCAGATGACGGGCCCGATCGGGTTGTGACAGCAGAAAATCAGCCAGCCGGCGTTCGTTTAGCGCCAGACGGGGATAAAGCTGGCGAATGCGCAGCAATGAACTCATGCCCAATCCTCATGATTCAGGAGTAATTTGCGAAGAATAAACTATTCATCTGGCATTGTAGTCATCGGAATTAAAAATGACAGCCATCGCCGTGCCGCCTGATGATGGCTACAATAGAGTCTATTGGCGCAAAATCAGCGAAAAGGAGAGTTGTTTGACCAAGGGTACACAACGTCGCATCGTATTTTTCGACCTGGACGGCACGCTGCATCAGCAGGATATGTTTGGCACCTTTATGCGTTATCTGCTGCGACGCCGGCCGCTGAATCTGCTGCTGGTGGTCCCGTTGCTGCCGGTGGTGGGGCTCGGATTGCTGTTCAAAGGCCGGGCGGCACGCTGGCCGATGAGCCTGTTGCTGTGGTCGATCACCTTTGGTCATTCAGAGCGAACCTTGCTGCGTCTAGAAGCTGAATTCGCGCAATGGTTTCGCCTGCGGGTGAAAGCGTTCCCGGTGGTGCAACAGCGCCTGACTGACTATCTCGGCAGCGATGACGCCGATGTCTGGCTGATTACCGGCTCACCACAGTCGCTGGTCGAACAGGTCTATTACGACTCGGCTTTTCTGCCGCGGGTGAAAATGATTGCCAGCCAGATGCAGCGCGGCTGGGGCGGTCGGGTGCTGGCGATGCGCTGTCTCGGCCATGAAAAAGTGGCGCAGCTGGAGGAGAAAATCGGCACGCCGCTGCAGCTTTACAGCGGGTACAGCGACAGCAAGCAGGATAACCCGCTGCTGTTTTTCTGCCAGCATCGCTGGCGTGTCACGCCGGCGGGCGAACTGCAACAGCTGGAATAAGTTTCACCCGCGACCGCGAGACCGCTATAATGCGCCGCTTTTCTGTTGCCGGGAGTGGCCTGCATGAATCAACAACGCGATGAATACTGGATGCGCCACGCCCTCGGCCTGGCGCGATTAGCCTGGGAGCAGGGCGAAGTGCCGGTCGGCGCGGTGCTGGTACAGGATGAGCGGGTGATTGGCGAAGGCTGGAATCGCCCGATTGGTCAGCACGATCCGACCGCCCACGCCGAAATGATGGCGCTGCGACAGGGCGGTAAGGTACTGGAAAACTATCGGCTGCTGAACACCACGCTTTACGTGACGCTGGAACCGTGCGTGATGTGCGCGGGCGCGATGGTGCACAGTCGCATTACCCGGCTGGTGTATGGTGCGCATGATGTCAAAACCGGGGCGGCAGGCTCGCTGCTGGATGTGCTGGGGCATCCCGGCATGAATCATCAGATTGAATTGCACAGCGGCGTGCTGGCAGAAGAGTGTGCCGCCATGCTGAGTGATTTCTTCCGCATGCGGCGCGAGCAGAAAAAAGCGCTGCGTCAGGCGCAACGCCAGAGTTAATTCATGGCGATGTTCGGTTCAACTGCCGGATAGCCTTTTGCCAGTTCCGCTTGCGCAGCCATCTGCTGTGCCAGGCGTTTTTCCTGCTCCTGCAGATACCCCACCAGACTGATCTGATACTTACGGATGTTCTCCACGTAGTTATACGCCTCGTGCCCGCGCGCGTAACCATAGGTGGTCTGGGTGTAGTAACGCTTCTGGCTCAGCATGGGTAGCCGCAGCTTAACGTCCGCCCAGCTATCCGGATTGCCGCCCTGACGCGCCGTCAGTTTACGCACGTCGAGCATGTGGGCATAGCCCATGTTGTAGGCCGCCAGTGCAAACCAGATGCGCTCATCTTCCGGGATAGTTTGCGGCACTTTCTCCATCATATTCTGCAGATACTGACTGCCGCCGCGAATACTCTGCTCAGGATCGGTGCGGTCGCCCACATCGAGGCTCTCAGCGGTATTGCGGGTCAGCATCATCATGCCGCGCACGCCGGTCGGCGAGGTGGCCTGCGGATTCCAGTGCGACTCCTGATAAGAGATGGCTGCCAGCAGGCGCCAGTCGATGCCGGAGGCATACTTCTCAAACAGCGGCTTGATGTCGGGCAGGGTACTGTCGATGGCGCGCAGGAAAGTGCGGGTATCGACATAGTCAAAGGTACCTACGTGACCGAGATATTTCTCCTCCAGTCGCGCCATTGCGCCTTCTTCACCCATGCCGTTAAAGAAGTCGAGCATCGCCGCATTCAGGCTGTCATCGTCGCTGTGCTTCATGTACCAGGTCACCGGCTCTTCATCGGTGACGTCAAACGCCACTGCCAGCTGCGGATAGATGCGTTGCAGCAGGGCGATCGTCACCGAGTCGCCGATGGTGTAGTCGAGTTTGCCATCCGCCACTGCTTCCAGCAGCGCTTTCGGGCTTTGATCGGTGGAGATCGCCCAGTCCAGATCGGGGAACTGATTAGAGCGGGCGCTTTTCAGGCTGGAGAGGTACGCCGATCCCGAGGCGACCGTCAGCCGCCCCTTGAGATCACCGAGGTTTTTCGGGCGTGGCTTATCCACGCGATACACCAGCTGTTGCGAAACGTTGTAGTAGCCGGGCCCGGTCCGATACCGCGCCAGGCGTTCGCTGTTATAATTCAGGCCCGCCGCCAGCACATCCGCTTTCCCTTCATCAAGATCGTCAAACAGGTCACTCAGGTTCGGGCGGACCGTCACCTTCAGTTTAACGCCCAGATAATCGGCGAAGCGTTTTGCCAGCTCGTAGTCCATACCGGCCGGGGCCTGATTTATGGTGTAGTAAGTCAGCGGGGAATTGATGGTACTGACACGCAATACTCCCCGTGATTTAATCTGTGAAATCGTATCCTGCCCACCGCCGTACCACGGGATGGACGGCCACAATGCCATCGCTAACAGCACGGCGACCAGACCGATAAACAGATAATTAAATTTTAGGCGTTTCAAATAGTTATCTCTCGCTGGCTCTAAGGCCTCTGTCTTTTAAAGGCAGTATTTGTCTTCTTTGAACTCCCAGAGCGAGGGGCATTTTGCGCAACAAAGCGAAGCTGAGCAACTCATATAGCAGGTTTTGCGCAAATTTCAGGCAAATCCGGTGGGCCATAAATTTTGCGCAAACGGTTTCGTCGCGAGGGCGCTTTCTCTATAATACGCCCCGTTTTCCCCTGTTGCGCCCAATGAAGCGTCGCCCGGCGTTTCGAAGACGAGAGATCTTATGATGGAAATTCTGCGTGGTTCGCCCGCCCTGTCGGCATTTCGTGTAAACAAACTGCTGACCCGCTTTCAGGACGCTCACCTGCCGGTGAGTGATATTTACGCTGAGTACGTCCATTTTGCCGATGTCAGCGCGCCACTGAGCGCCGACCAACAGACCCGTTTACAGCGTCTGCTGAAATATGGTCCTTCTCTCGCTGAACATGCGCCACAAGGGCGTCTGCTGCTGGTGACACCGCGTCCTGGCACCATCTCACCATGGTCATCGAAAGCCACCGACATTGCTCACAACTGCGATCTGCCGCAGGTCCGTCGCCTGGAGCGCGGTCTGGCATTTTACGTGCAGGCCCCTCAGTTAACCGAGGCGCAGTGGCAATTGCTTGGCGCGCTGCTGCATGATCGCATGATGGAGACGGTCTACAGTGATCTGGCGCAAGCTGAGCAGCTGTTCGCTCACCACTCACCGCAGCCGGTAAAAAGTGTCGATGTGCTGGGTGAGGGCCGTCAGGCGCTGGTCCAGGCTAACCTCTCGCTGGGTCTGGCGCTGGCAGACGATGAAATTGATTACCTGCTGGCGGCGTTCACCCGCCTGGGCCGCAATCCGAACGACATCGAACTCTATATGTTCGCTCAGGCTAACTCTGAGCACTGTCGCCACAAGATCTTCAACGCCGACTGGATTATTGATGGCGAGAAGCAGCCGAAATCGCTGTTTAAGATGATCAAAAATACCATGGAGCAGACGCCGGATTACGTGCTGTCTGCTTACAAAGACAACGCTGCGGTGATGGAAGGGTCCGACGTCGGCCGTTTCTTCGCTGATGCGGCAGAAAGCGAATACCGCTGGCATCAGGAAGCGGCACATATCCTGATGAAAGTTGAGACGCACAACCACCCCACGGCGATTTCACCGTGGCCTGGCGCGGCAACCGGCTCCGGTGGCGAAATCCGTGACGAAGGGGCAACCGGACGCGGCGCCAAGCCGAAAGCTGGCCTGGTCGGGTTCTCGGTGTCGAACCTGCGTATTCCTGGCTTCGAGCAGCCGTGGGAAGAGGATTTCGGCAAGCCGGACCGCATCGTCAGCGCGCTGGAGATCATGACCGATGGCCCACTGGGCGGCGCGGCATTTAACAATGAATTTGGTCGTCCGGCACTGAACGGTTACTTCCGTACCTATGAAGAGCAGGTTACCAGCCACAATGGCACCGAGCTGCGCGGCTACCACAAGCCGATCATGCTGGCGGGCGGCATTGGCAATATCCGTGCTGACCACGTGCAGAAAGGTGAAATCACCGTCGGCGCTAAGCTGGTGGTGCTGGGCGGTCCGGCGATGAACATCGGTCTGGGCGGCGGTGCCGCCTCCTCAATGGCGTCGGGCCAGTCTGATGCCGATCTCGACTTCGCCTCGGTACAGCGTGACAACCCGGAAATGGAACGTCGTTGCCAGGAAGTGATCGATCGCTGCTGGCAGCTGGGCGATGACAACCCGATTCTGTTCATTCATGACGTGGGCGCGGGCGGTCTGTCGAATGCGATGCCTGAGCTGGTCAGCGATGGCGGCCGCGGTGGTCAGTTTAACCTGCGCGATATCCTCAACGATGAGCCGGGCATGAGTCCGCTGGAAGTGTGGTGCAACGAATCACAGGAACGTTATGTGATGGCGGTGGCACCCGAGAAGCTGGCAGAGTTCGAAGCGATTTGCCAGCGTGAGCGCGCACCGTTTGCGGTAATCGGTGAAGCCACCGAAGAGCTGCATCTGAGCCTGAGCGACAGCCATTTCGACAATAAACCGATCGACATGCCGCTTGACGTGCTGCTGGGCAAAACGCCGAAGATGACGCGTGACGTGGTGACGCAGCAGGCGCAGGGCAATGAACTGCAGCGTGATGGCATCACCCTGGTGGATGCGGTCAATCGCGTGCTGCATCTGCCCGCCGTGGCGGAGAAAACCTTCCTGATCACCATTGGTGACCGCAGCGTGACCGGCATGGTTGCGCGCGACCAGATGGTCGGGCCGTGGCAGATCCCGGTCGCCAACTGCGCCGTGACCACCGCCAGCCTCGACAGCTATCACGGTGAAGCCTTTGCGCTGGGCGAACGTGCGCCGGTTGCGCTGCTCGATTTCGCCGCCTCCGGCCGTCTGGCGGTGGGTGAAGCGCTGACTAACCTCGCGGCCACCTCTATCGGCTCGCTGAAACGCGTCAAACTGTCGGCTAACTGGATGTCGGCTGCCGGTCATCCGGGCGAAGACGCCGGTCTGTACGCCGCGGTAAAAGCGGTCGGCGAAGAGCTTTGTCCGGCGCTGGGCATCACCATCCCGGTCGGTAAAGATTCGATGTCGATGAAAACCCGCTGGCAGGAAGGCAACCAACAGCGTGAAATGACGTCGCCACTGTCGCTGGTGATCACCGCGTTTGCGCGGGTTGAAGATGTGCGTCGCACCGTCACGCCGCAGCTGCAGCCCGAACGGGAAAACCTGCTGCTGCTGATCGACCTCGGTAACGGGGCCAATACCCTCGGCGCTACGGCGCTGTCACAGGTTTATCGTCAACTGGGCGACAAGCCAGCCGATGTGCGTGATGCCAGCCAGCTGGCGGGCTTCTTCAATGCGATGCAGGCGCTGGTGGCGCAGCAGAAACTGCTGGCCTACCACGATCGTTCCGACGGTGGCCTGTTAGTGACGCTGGCAGAAATGGCCTTTGCCGGCCACTGCGGTGTTGAAGTTGATATCGCGGCGCTGGGCAATGACCCACTGGCCGCCTTATTTACCGAAGAGCTGGGCGCGGTGATTCAGATTAACGCTGCCGATCGCGCGGCGGTAGAGCAAATTCTGGCCGATCACGGTCTGGCAGACTGTAGTCATCTGCTGGGTCATGCTCAGCCAGGCGACCGCTTTGTGATTCGTTCGGGCGACAGCGCGGTTTACAGCGAAAGCCGGACTACGCTGCGCACCTGGTGGGCAGAAACCACCTGGCAGATGCAGCGCCTGCGTGATAACCCGGCCTGCGCCGATCAGGAACACCAGGCGAAAAAGAACGACAGCGATCCGGGCCTCAACGTTACGCTGACCTTCAATCCGCAGGAAGATGTCGCAGCCCCGATGATCGCCACTGGCGCGCGTCCACGGGTTGCGGTGCTGCGTGAGCAGGGCGTCAACTCGCACGTTGAAATGGCAGCGGCTTTTGACCGGGCCGGTTTTACTGCGGTTGATGTGCACATGAGCGACCTGCTGGCCGGACGGCGCGGTCTGGAAGAGTTCCAGGCGCTGGTTGCCTGTGGTGGCTTCTCTTACGGCGACGTGCTGGGCGCGGGCGAAGGCTGGGCAAAATCAATCCTGTTCAACGCTCGGGTACGCGATGAGTTTGAGACCTTCTTCCACCGCCCGCAGACGCTGGCGCTCGGCGTCTGTAACGGTTGTCAGATGATGTCCAACCTGCGTGAACTGATTCCCGGCAGTGACCTGTGGCCACGCTTTGTGCGTAACCAGTCTGAGCGGTTTGAAGCCCGTTTCAGCCTGGTCGAAGTGGCAGCCAGCCCGTCGCTGTTACTGGACGGAATGGCCGGATCGCATATGCCTATCGCGGTTTCCCACGGGGAAGGGTTTGTAGAAGTGCGCGACCCGGCTCATCTGGCCGCACTGGAAGCGAAAGGACTGGTGGCGCTGCGCTTTATCGATAACTTCGGCAAAGTGACAGAAACCTATCCGGCTAACCCGAACGGCTCGCCAAACGGTATCACTGCGGTCACCAACGAAAGCGGCCGCGTCACCATCATGATGCCGCATCCGGAGCGGGTGTTCCGCACCGTCAGCCACTCCTGGCATCCGGCAGAGTGGGGCGAAGACAGCCCGTGGATGCGTATTTTCCGCAACGCACGTAAACAGCTGGGTTAAATCATCCGCTGATAACAACAGGAGGCCACAGCGCCTCCTGTTTTATTTTCAGGCGGCTGTTGGCAAATGGCGACAGCCGTGGCTTAACTGTGTCGCCGTCTGGCGACATTTATCCTGCTGATTTATATCAGCTAGTTTTCCTCTCGTACTGAGTGTTGCTTTCAGGCGACACTTTTACCGGCTTTTGCGGTTCGCTAACGCTGCCGTTAGCCCGGTGAATCTGACAATTAACTGAAAAATATAGTTATTTATTAATTGGCATGAAACTTGCTATACTCCGTGCGCTGCTCATTCACCTGTTTATGATTGCCCCGCACTGCGGAAAAGAGCTCATAAAACCCGAATGACGCACCAAACGGAGCCTGCCGTCCACCTCATCGATAATCGTTTGCTTTGCAACGTTATCAAACGCCGGACGTAACGTTGAGTAAGGCTCCACCCATTGTTCCGCGATGCCGCTGGCGTCGCGTCAACGGCAGGCCAGCGCGCCTGCCGTTTTCTTTTCTGCCTCTTTCTTCCTGCATCAGAGTCCGCTAGCATCCAGACAGCATTTTTCTAAGGAAGCGGCCGCGTGAAAAGATGGCGTTTATTTCCCCGTTCTCTGCGCCAGCTGGTGCTGATGGCGTTTGTGCTGGTGCTGTTACCGCTGCTGGTGCTGGCCTGGCAGGCGTGGGAAAGCCTTTCAGCCCTCAGCGAACAGGCGGCGGATACCAACCGCAATACCTTCACCGACGTGCGCCGCAGCGAGGCGATGGCCCGCACCGCGGTTGAACTGGAGCGCAGCTATCGCCAGTACTGCGTGCTGGATGATGCCTCGCTGGCGCGGCTCTATCAAACGCAGCGTACCCGTTACAGCCAGATGCTGAGCGCCCACAGCGCCAGCCTGCCGGAACTGCCGGCTTTCCAGACGCTGCAAGCCACGCTGCCCCTGCTGACCCAACCGCAGTGCGACAATGGCAATCCGGTGCCGCGCGCCGCCGAGGCGCTGGATCGCTTCTCGGCCACGAATATCCGGATGGTGCAGGATACGCGCGAAGTGGTGTTTTCACGTGGCTTACAGCTACAGCGTGAGATTGCCGATCGCGGCCAGTTCTTTGGCTGGCAGGCGCTGATTCTGTTTATCATCAGCCTGGCGTTAATGATGCTCTTCACCGGCATGATCATCGGGCCGGTTAAGCGCATTGAACGGATGATCAACCGGCTGGGTGAAGGACGCGAACTGGGCAGCAGCGTAGAGCTTCGCGGCCCGCGTGAGCTGCGGTCACTCGGCCAGCGTATCCTCTGGCTGAGTGAGCGACTGGCCTGGCTGGAAACCCAGCGTCATGAATTCCTGCGTCATCTCTCCCATGAATTGAAAACACCTTTAGCCAGCCTGCGCGAAGGCACCGAACTGCTGGCGGATGAAGTGGCCGGATCGCTTAATAGCGAGCAGAAAGAGGTGGTGTCGATTCTGGACAGCAGCAGCCGCCATCTGCAGCGGTTGATTGAGCAACTGCTGGATTACAACCGTAAACTGGCCGATGGCCCGACCCAACTGGAAACGGTCAGGCTGGATGAAATTGTGGCACGGGTGGTCAGCGCGCATGCGCTTTCGGCGCGGACCAAACTGATGCAGACGGTGCTGGATCTCAACGCGACCCGCTGTCTGGCCGAGCCGACGCTATTGATGCGGGTGATCGACAACCTCTATTCGAACGCCGTGAACTACGGCAGCGAATCCGGTACCATCTGGCTGCGCAGTCAGCAGCAGGGCGATCGGATCTGGATCGAGGTTGCCAACAGCGGCACCCCGATTCCGCCGGACGAGCAGAAGATGATATTCGAGCCGTTCTTTCAGGGCAGCCAGCAGCGTAAAGGGCCGGTGAAAGGCAGCGGGCTGGGCCTGAGTATTGCCAAAGATTGTCTGCGCCGGATGCAGGGCGACCTGTCGCTGGTCTCCAGCGATCGCACCGGCGTCTGTTTTCGCATTGAACTGAACACCACAGCCGGGAATGTCTGACTGATGAAATATTTACCCGCTTTGCTGTTGAGCACGCTGACCACGCTGCTGCTCAGCGGATGTACCGCCTCTCCGGCCACCTCATCGCTGCCGTCGGGCCATCCGGTGACGGAACCGGAGGTCAAAATAGCTGATTATCTGGCGACCCGCTGCAGTGATGTGTGGCAGATTGAAAACCACGCGGCGCTGGCTAATCCGCTCTACTGGATGCGCACCATCGACTGTGCAGAACGGTTGTCGCCAGCCGAAGCCCGGGCTGAAGCGCACCGCTGGCCGGCAGACGGCTGGTCACGCGCCTTTAAGCAGGGCGTGTTAATGGCTAACGGCAACGTCACGCCGGTCGAGCGGCGCCAGTATGTCGCCACCCTGGACAGCTACAGCAGTGATTTTCCTGCTCCGGTTCGTCCGCTTATTCAGCTGTGGCGCAGCAATCAGGCGGCGCAACTTGACCTCAGCGAAGCGCGAACCCGTTACGCGCACCTGCAACAAAGCAGTGATGCCCAGCAGGAGACACTCCGGCAGCAGATGATCAGGCAGCAACAGCAGCTGAGTGATACACAGCGTAAGCTGGAGCGATTGACCGACATTGAGCGCCAGCTATCATCCCGCAAAGCGCCGGATGTCTCTGACAGCAGTCACGGCACTGCACTGCCGCAGGACGAGGAGCAATAATGGTTAAACAAGCCGCCCGGCTGCTGCTGGTCGATGACGATCCCAGCCTGCTGAAGCTATTGGGCATGCGTCTCAGCAGCGAAGGTTACCAGGTCACCACGGCCGCCAGCGGCCCGGAAGCGTTGCGTCTGCTGCAGAAAGAAAAAATTGAGCTGGTTATCAGCGATCTGCGGATGGATGAAATGGACGGGCTGGCGCTGTTTGGCGAAATCCAGAAACGCCATATGGGGCTGCCGGTGATTATCCTGACCGCGCACGGCTCGATTCCGGATGCGGTCTCCGCCACCCAACAGGGCGTGTTCAGCTTTCTGACCAAGCCGGTGGATCGTGATGCGCTCTACAAAGCGATTGATGAAGCGCTGGCGCAGCAGGCGCCGATCAGCGATGACCGCTGGCGCGAAGCGATTGTTACCCGCAGCCCGTTGATGCTGCGGCTGCTGGAGCAGGCGCATATGGTGGCGCAGTCTGATGTCAGCGTGCTGATTAACGGGCAGAGCGGTACCGGTAAAGAGATGCTGGCACAGGCCATCCATGCCGCCAGTCCACGTCACGGCAAGCCGTTTATCGCCATCAACTGCGGTGCGCTGCCGGAACAACTGCTGGAGTCTGAGCTGTTTGGTCACGCCAAAGGGGCATTTACCGGCGCGGTGAGCGCCCGTGATGGGCTGTTCAAAGCGGCCGGTGGCGGCACGCTGTTTCTTGATGAGATCGGCGACATGCCACAGGCGCTGCAGGTTAAGCTGCTGCGGGTACTGCAGGAGCGCAAAGTACGGCCGGTCGGCAGCGATCACGACATGGATATCGACGTGCGTATCATTTCCGCCACCCACCGCGATCTGCCTAAGGCGATGGAGAAAAAAGAGTTTCGCGAGGATCTGTTCTATCGCCTCAACGTGGTTAACCTGAAAATTCCGGCGCTGCATCAGCGGACGGAGGATATCCCGCTGCTGGCGAATCATCTGCTGCGTCAGGCGGCGGAACGGCACAAGCCGCAAATCCGCAGTTTTTCTGTCGATGCGATGAAACGCCTGATGGCCGCCAGCTGGCCGGGTAACGTGCGTCAGCTGGTCAACGTGGTTGAGCAGTGTGTGGCGCTCAGCGCGTCACCGGTGATCAGTGATGCGCTGGTGGCGCAGGCGCTGAGCGGTGAAAACAGTGCGTTGCCGACCTTTGTCGAGGCGCGCAATCAGTTCGAGCTGAACTATCTGCGTAAGTTACTGCAGATGACTAAAGGCAATGTGACCCATGCTGCGCGTCTGGCTGGACGCAACCGTACTGAGTTCTATAAGCTGCTGTCTCGTCACGAACTGGACGCCAGCGATTTTAAAGAGTAGCGTGCGCCGCAATCCCGCCAGGGCAAAGCGTGATCCGCATGGCGGATATTCGCTGCCCGGCCGCGCCAGCAACATTTATACTTGATAAACCCTTCCGACCACGGAGGGAGAGAGAAAAGGGTCTGACATGAAAAAGATTGATGCGATTATCAAACCATTCAAACTCGATGATGTACGTGAAGCCTTAGCTGAAGTCGGCATCACCGGCATGACCGTGAGTGAAGTGAAAGGGTTCGGCCGCCAGAAAGGCCATACCGAACTCTATCGTGGCGCAGAGTATATGGTCGACTTTCTGCCGAAAGTAAAAATTGAGATGGTGGTCGGCGACGATATCGTTGATACCTGTGTTGAAACCATCATGCGCACTGCGCAGACCGGTAAAATCGGTGACGGTAAAATCTTTGTCTTTGACGTGGCGCGTGTGGTGCGCATTCGTACGGGCGAAGAGGATGAAGAGGCGATCTGAGTTCGCCGGATTAAAAAAGCCCGCTGCGATGCGGGCTTTTTTTATGGTGCAATCACATGCCTTTATGCGGACCGAACAGTTCGTAATGGATGCGCGCGTCCTCAACGCCAGCATCACGCAGCTGCGCCACCACATGCTGCATAAAGCCCAGTGGACCACACAGGTAGAACTGTGTCTGCGGTGACTGTAAACGTGCCGCCATCGCCGTCACGTCCATCAGGCCCTGCGCATCATAGGCGCCGGCATCCTGCGGGGCAGGCTGACGATACCAGACTTGCGAAACGAAATCGCTGAGCTGTGCGCCGGTCGCTTTTACTTCATCAGCAAAGGCGTGCTGCTCGCCATTTTCCGCGGCGTGCAGCCAGCTTACCGCAGCAGGATGCTGCTGCGCGGCCAGCGCATGCAGCATGGCCAGCATCGGGGTCTGACCGACGCCAGCCGAGATCAGCGCTACCGGCGTTTCAGCCTCAGTCTGCAGGAAGAAGTCACCGTGCGGCGCAGCCAGCTGCACTTCATCGCCCACCTGACCATACTGATGCAGCCAGCCAGAAACCGTGCCTTTGTCCTCACGCTTCACCGCAATGCGGTAATCTTTACCGTTACTCAGGTTGGTCAGGGAATACTGGCGAATCTGATGATGTTCGAAACTGGCGGGCTGCAGGTGCACCGTCAGGTACTGGCCCGGCTCAAACGCGGCCACCGGTCCGCCATCGACCGGCGTAAAAGTGAAGCTTTTGATTACCGCGCTCTGTTGCTCAATCGCGCTGATGCGGAAGGCGCGGGTCCCCCGCCAGCCGCCCGTTTGCTGTTCCGAGGCCTGATAAATCTGCTCTTCACGCTGGATAAACACCTCTGCCAGCACGCCGTAAGCCCGGCCCCAGGCCGCCAGCACCTCTTCACCCGGATCCAGCAGCTCTTTGATAGTTGCCAGTAAATTTTCGCCGACGATGGCGTACTGATCAGGCTGAATATTCAGGCTGGTATGCTTCTGGGCAATTTTTTCCACCGCCGGCAGCAGCACCGCCAGATTTTCCAGGTTGGCACCGTAGGCGCAAATTGCATTAAACAGCGCTTCACGCTGATCGCCATTGCGCTGGTTATTCATGTTGAAGACGTTTTTGAGTTCGGGATGGTGCGACAACATGCGGTCATAAAAGTGGGCGGTGAGTTTCGGACCGCAGGCCGCAATGGCGGGCAGGGTCGATTTAACGGTCGCGATGGTTTGCGCATCAAGCATAGGAGGAACCTCACATGTAAAGTTGCATTTTAAATACATCTTATAGCCATGCCGGCTGCGCTGTAAATAACCGCTTTAACTTTCTGATCGCCTGGCAAGCCGCGTATGGCCGCTGGATGAGGAAATCTCCGTCACATCCTGAAGAAAAATCGTGGCGCAGTCTGACCAGAAAAAAGCGTAAAAATCCCGTGCCGCTGCATAGCCAATCGTTTGCGTAAAAAGAGGGGATTCACCCTACCTTCACCTGATAAAACGGTTTACACTGTGGGCCTTCGCCCCGGTGGGCCTTCGCCCCGGTGGGGCTTAAACTGCCGTTAAAAAAGTTAGCTGAGTCAGGAGATGCGGATGTTAAAGCGTGATATGAACATTGCCGATTATGATGCCGAGTTGTGGCAGGCGATGGAGCAAGAGAAAGTGCGTCAGGAAGAGCACATCGAACTGATTGCTTCTGAAAACTACACCAGCCCGCGCGTTATGCAGGCGCAAGGTTCGCAGCTCACCAACAAATACGCCGAAGGCTATCCAGGCAAACGCTACTACGGCGGTTGTGAATATGTTGATATCGTTGAGCAATTAGCGATTGACCGCGCTAAACAGCTGTTTGGCGCTGATTACGCTAACGTGCAGCCACATTCAGGTTCTCAGGCGAACTTCGCGGTTTATACCGCGCTGCTGCAGCCGGGCGATACCATCCTTGGCATGAACCTGGCCCACGGCGGACACCTGACCCACGGCTCACCGGTTAACCTTTCTGGCAAACTCTACAACGTAGTCGCTTACGGCATCGATGAAACCGGCAAGATCGACTACGACGAGCTGGCTGAACTGGCCAAAACGCATAAGCCAAAAATGATTGTCGGCGGTTTCTCTGCCTATTCCGGCGTATGTGACTGGGCAAAAATGCGTGAAATCGCCGATAGCGTGGGCGCATGGCTGTTCGTTGATATGGCGCACGTTGCCGGTCTGATTGCCGCTGACGTCTACCCAAGCCCGGTGCCGCATGCGCACATCGTGACCTCGACCACCCACAAAACGCTGGCGGGTCCGCGCGGCGGGATCATCCTGGCGAAAAACGGTGACGAAGAGCTGTATAAAAAACTGAACTCCGCAGTGTTCCCGGGTGGACAGGGCGGTCCTCTGATGCACGTGATCGCCGGTAAAGCGGTGGCGTTCAGAGAGGCGATGGAGCCGGAATTCAAAACCTATCAGCAGCAGGTCGCGAAAAATGCCAAAGCGATGGTCGAGGTGCTGATCGCACGCGGCTACAACATCGTCTCTGGCGGCACCCATAACCATCTGTTCCTGATCGATCTGGTGAGCAAAAACCTGACCGGTAAAGAAGCCGATGCGGCGCTGGGCCGTGCTAACATCACGGTAAATAAAAACAGCGTCCCGAACGATCCGAAGAGCCCGTTTGTCACCTCGGGTATTCGTATCGGTACGCCAGCCGTTACGCGTCGTGGCTTCAACGAAGCGGACGTACGTGAACTGGCGGGCTGGATTGCTGACGTGCTGGATAATATCAACGACGAAGCGACCATTGAGCGCACCAAACAGAAAGTGCTGGAAATCTGCAGCCGTCTGCCGGTCTATGCTTAAGCGTTAACTTGTTGTGTAACCGCATAAAAAGGATGGCATCAGCCATCCTTTTTTATTGCCTGAGGTGCGGCGCTCTGCCAGAGTAGCGCCGACTCTTGCTGCCAGGCAGCACACTTGCTGGAGGGAATATGGCAATCGGCTCCGCCAGATGGCTCGGATTGGGCTACTTCACTTACTTCTTCTGTTACGGCATCTACCTGCCTTTCTGGGGCGTATGGCTCAAAGGCACCGGCCTTGATGCGGAAAAAATCGGTCTGCTGCTGGGGTGTGGCATGGTGGCGCGCTTTGTCGGCAGCCTGCTTATCGCCTCGCAGGTAAAAAATCCGGCACAGTTAATTACCGCACTTCGCCTGCTGGCGCTGATGACCTGCCTGTTTGCCATTGGCTACTGGGTCGGGCAGCAGTGGATGTGGCTGCTGGCGGTGATGATTGGCTTTAACCTGTTTTTCTCGCCGCTGGTGCCGCTCAGTGATGCGCTTGCCGCCACCTGGACGCAGCAGATTGGCCTGGCTTACGGTCCGGTACGGCTGTGGGGATCGCTGGCATTTGTGATCAGTTCGGCGCTGACCGGGGTGCTGGTCAGCGCTTACTCTTCGCAGGCAATTTTGTTGTTACTGTCGGTGGGGGCGCTCAGCATGCTGGCCGGGATGATGCTCACCCCAGCCACCCATCCGCAGGGGAATGAGCGGCAGGGCGCAACAGGCGGTGGCTGGCCGGTCTGGCGTGACCTGCTGCGTGAGAATGCGGTCTGGCGTTTTATGCTGTGCGTGACGCTGCTGCAGGGGGCGCATGCCGCCTATTACGGCTTCAGTGCTATCTGGTGGCAGGAGAGCGGCTATTCGGCCTCAACGGTGGGCTATCTCTGGTCGCTGGGCGTGGTGGCGGAGATTATTATTTTTGCGCTCAGCAATCGCCTGTTTCGTCGCTGGAGCGCGCGCGATTTGCTGCTGCTATCGGGTATCTGCGCACTGATCCGCTGGAGCCTGCTGGGTGCCAGCACCGCGCTGCCGCTGCTGATTGTGGCGCAGATTCTGCACTGCGGCAGCTTCACCGTCTGCCATCTGGCGGCGATGCGCTTTATTGCTGCCCGTCAGGGCGCTGAGGTGATCCGGTTGCAATCGCTCTATTCCGCGCTGGCAATGGGCGGCGGAATCGCAGTGATGACCATGATTTGCGGCGTGCTGTTTACCCATCTGCAGGGGCATCTGTTTTGGGTGATGGCGTTAGTTGCGCTGCCTGCGCTGTTCCTGCGCCCGCGTTACGACTCGAGCAAATAACGGATACGCTGCTGATGGTGCGCCGTCAGCGGCAGTTCCGCATGTATCAGCGGCGGTAAGTAGAGCGGCAGCGAGGTGGCGTACGGTGAAATAATCAGGTCAACTTCGCGCGGCGCGCCATCGCGCTGGAAACTGCTCACCTGCTGATAGGTAATATTGATCGGCAGCAGGGTGATTTCACGGATCTGCTGCTCGACATCCTGCTCAAGCTGCGGATCTTCGCCGGTTAATATCAGCACCTGCTTCTCCTGCAACGCATTTTCCTGCATCAGCCAGGCACCAAAAATCACCGTAATCAGGCTCACCTCTTCCGGGGTAAAAGCGATCTGGTATTCATATTCAAAAGCGCGCAGCGCCAGCTGGGTGGTGCGTAACAGGCGCGGATAGAGTCGGCTGACATCCAGCGCCACGCTGTTGTCGATGCCGATGGTAAAGTGGGTGCGATCCAGCGCCTGCGCCAGATGGGTATAGAGCTGCTGCAGCAGATCGGCGCGGTCAGCAAAGGTCACCGCAGCACACTGCTCAAAATCGGCAATCAGCTGTACCGTCGCCGCCATTAATCGCTGCTCGCAGGGATGCTTTGCCCGATCGGCCTGCGGGGTATGGATCAGGCTGAACAGCAGCGTCCAGAAATCCGTTTCGCTGATGTGCGGTGCCAGATGGCAGCGTTTGCGCCAGTGATGAATGACATCCTCAGCCGCCTGGCGTTCTGCCTTATGTTGCAGCCAGACGCGCTGCGGATCGCTGAACAGCGCGGGTTGACGCTGGCACAGCCCATACTTCATAAAAATCTGTAAAAACAGCCGATCCCGTTCGCTAAAATCGCGACCCAGTCGCAGTCCGCAGTGCTGAATTAACGCCTGCAGGTTAGTCTCATCGTAGAGCGCTTTCTCAATCTTCATGACCTTCAGACGCTGACGCAGTGGGGCGGCAAAATGCTCACAGACAAAGGTCTGCGACAAACGCAAACTGCGTCGCAGGTTGTGCAGCAAACAGAGGCGCCGATCCAACTCTGTACCATGAAGACGAAAGCTGCCATCCACCATCTGGTGCAGTTCCAGCCGGTGATATCGCTGTATCTCGTCACCCACTTCCGCGATATCCTGTCGGGCAACCGCAGGATCAACGCCATTTAACTGGCAGACTTTTTCAAGCGTAAGCGCGGGAGTCGGCAGAAATAACAGTAATAAAAGATGGCACTGTCGCTGTGAACGGGTGAAGAGTGGTGCCAAAGGGGTAGCAGAACTCATCAATCAGATTTCCAGCAGGCTAATTTGAGCTAAGAATAGCCAACCCCGTCAGTCCCGGAAGCTGTCAGGCGGTTTTTTTAGTCAGAGGTTTAAGGCGGGTCACAAAATTTTGTTACTTATGGATTCTTTTCATCGGGAACGTTACTTTATAACATTATGAAACGCGCACGCTTTGTATTACTGATGGTCTTAAGTCCGGCGGCACTGGCGCATCCACACAGTTTCATCGACATGAAAACCGAACTGGTGGCGAAGGGGGATACCTTCACCGGCTTAAAAATGACCTGGACCATGGATGAGATCACCTCTGCCGATCTGCTGTATGACGCTGGCGAGGCGAAGCCAGGCAGCGTGGTGTGGAAAAAGCTGGCGGCCGGTGTGATGGCTAACGTGCTGGGCCAGCACTACTTCTCAGAAATCTGGCATAACCAACAGCGGGTGAAATTTTTGAATCTGCCTGACGAATATCATCTCTCGCGTAACGGTCATAAGGCGGTGCTGGAGTTTATTCTGCCGCTGGCGGAGCCGCCGGTACTGACCGGGCAGCGGTTTGACATCCTGACCTTTGATCCCAGCTATTTTGTCGACATGTTTTATGACAACGCCAGCGCCCTGACGCTGCCGCCGGCACTGCAGCAACGCTGTAAGTTTACGCTGAACACGCCAAAGCCCAACGACTCGTTGAAACAGTATGCGCTGTCGCTGGATAAGGCTGATGCACCAGCAGAAGAGCTTGATTTAGGTCGGCAGTTCGCGCAGACGGTGATTCTCACATGTCAGTAATTTCTACTCCGGCAGGCGCTTCGCGACTCTGGCCGCTCTGGCTGCTGGCGGCGCTGTTGCTGACCGGCGGCACGCTACTCTGGCTCAACTGGTCGCAGATTCTGTTGCAAAGCGTACTCTGGCAGAAAGATCTGCACCGGCAGATGACTCAGCTGTTACAGCTGGTGGCTGAGCAGCCGCAGCAGGCCGGGCTGTCACTGGTGCTGTTCAGCCTGCTGTATGGCATTTTGCATGCGCTGGGACCGGGCCATGGCAAAGTGGTGATTACCACTTTTCTGGCAACCCATCCGGCCAGAGTTAAAACCAGTATTAAGCTGACGCTGCTGGCCTCACTATTGCAGGGTTCAGTAGCGATCGTGCTGGTCACGGTGATGCTGGTGCTGCTGCAAACCTCTTCACGCCAGCTGCATCTCAGCAGCTTCTGGCTGGAAAAGGGCAGCTATCTGCTGGTGAGCGGACTGGGGGCCTGGATCGGTTATCGCGCGCTGCGAACGCTGTGGCAGATGCGACGTCCGCGCCCGGCGCTCGCTTTCCGCACGCTGCGTCCCGATCACCAGCATCACGCACACTGTAGTTGCGGACATGCGCACCTGCCGTCGCCGCAACAGATACGCGAGGCGGTGAGTGTGAAAACCCAGCTACTGGTGGTGGTATCGATGGGGCTGCGGCCCTGTTCCGGGGCGATCATGATGCTGCTGTTTGCCAAAGTGATTGGCGTTTATGCCTGGGGCGTGCTGTCAGCGGCGGCGATGGCGCTCGGCACCGCACTGACCATCTCTCTGATTGGTTTGCTGGTCCAGCGCGCCCGTGTAGTGGCGCAGCGACTGGCCCAGCCGCGACACAATCAACTGGCGCAGCTATTGGTTCCGATGCTCACCTTAATCGGCAGCCTGATATTAATTGTGGCCGGCATCGCTTTATGGCAGTCAGCACAACCCGCCTTCAGCGGCGGAATTCGACCCTTCTGAATCTCAACAAGCGCAGCGGGAATTAAATTACCGCTGCGTAGCGTATCTCGCTAATTTATGTAAATTCACATCTTTATTTTTTTCTCGCCTGGCGATGGTGGTGAAATGACTATTCACTGTCTATGCTGTTAATACCAAAACGGCATTCTCTGCCGGGATGATTAAAACCAAAGCACCTTTCTGTTTGTTGCGAGGAGAATATTTCATGGCTGATACCCGTATTAATAATGGCTATACCGAAACGCTGGCGACCGGGCCAGCGGGATTGCCGCTTAAGCGTATTTCCTGGAGCGCCGTCTTTGCTGGGGTAATTTGCGCGCTGATCGTTCACATCATATTGACGCTGCTGGGAACGGCAATTGGCGCGACCAGCGTTGATCCGATGAAGGAACAGAACCCATTAGACGGTCTGGGTACCGGCGCACTGGTCTGGACCGCAATTGAAATGCTGGTGGCGATGGCGGCCGGTAGCTACGTGGCGGGCCGCCTGGCACAGCGCGAAGGCGCGCTGCACGGTTTACTGATGTTTGGCCTTAGCACAATTTTCACTATTTACCTGGCGATTGCGCTGGCGAGCAGTGTATTGGGCGGGGCAATGAATATTGTCGGTTCCGGTTTCCAGGCATTAGGTAGCGGTATTTCCGCCGCTGCGCCATCGGTCACTCAAATGGCGAAAGATAAGCTGCAGGAAAATAATATTAATTTAGATGACCTGCAGAACGAACTGGAAACTACGCTGCGCCAGACCGGTAAGCCGGAATTACAGCCGGAGAATTTAAAGCAGGATGCAAATAACGAAGCGCAGAACGCGGAGAATCAGGCTAACAACACTGCCAGCCATCCACAGACGGCGGATACCGATCTGTCTAACTGGTTAAAAGGCGTGATGAATCGTCATTCAGATACATTACAGGCCGCCGATCGTGATGCGCTGAAAAATATTATCAAAGCGCGTACCGGTAAAAGCGATCAGGAAGTCGATCAGATCGTCGCTAAAGCAGAGCAGAGCTATCAGCAGGCGATGCAGAAATATCAGGAACTGAAACAGCAGGCCGAGCAGAAGGCACGTGAAGCCGCAGATAAAGCAGCAGCAGCCACGGCGAAAGCCAGCTGGTATGCGCTGATTCTGTTGATTATCGAAGCGGTGCTGGCCGGTGTGATGGGGATGGTGGGTCGTCGTACTCAGCCTCGTCAGGTTCTGTCACACGAACGTCGTTAATCGACGCGAAAAACAGGCAATAAAAAAGGCGGCTGAGAAGCCGCCTTTTTCTGTGCTATTACTTAGCGTTTTAACGCTTCGCTCAGCTCTTCACGCATGTTTGACAGCATGGCTTTCACCACGCGTGGGTTACCGGCAACGATATTACCGGAATGCAGATAACCGTGGTTACCGGTGAAGTCAGTGACCAGGCCACCCGCTTCACGTACCAGCAGTTCACCCGCCGCGAAATCCCATGGCTTCAGGCCAATCTCAAAATAACCATCAACGCGACCGGCTGCGACATAAGCCAGATCCAGCGCTGCTGAGCCGGTGCGGCGGAAGTCGGCGCACTGGGTAAACAGTTTGGTCAGGATGTTCATATAGGCGGGGGCGTGCTGTTTCAGCTTGAACGGGAAGCCGGTTGCCAGAATGGTGCCATCCAGGTCGCGAGCGATGCTGCCGCGCAGGCGGTATCCATTAAGCTGGGCGCCCTGGCCGCGTACGGCGCTGAACAGTTCATTACGCATTGGGTCGTAGACCACCGCGACTTCAGTGCGGCCTTTAATGCGCACGGCGATGGAAACAGCAAAGTGGGGCAGACGTTTGATGAAGTTGGTGGTGCCATCCAGCGGATCGATAACCCATTGAATGTCCTGATCCTCACCCGCCAGTTCACCGCTTTCTTCGGTGATGATGGTATGTTTCGGGTAAGATTTACGAATCACTTCGATAATCAGGCGTTCTGCTTCGCGATCAACATTCGTTACGAAGTCGTTGCTGCCTTTCTGGCTGGCTTCGACGGCGTCCGGGGTTTCATAATTCTTGGCAATTAAATTTCCGGCCTTGCGCGCTGCGCGCACGGCAATGTTGAGCATTGGATGCATCGGTATCTCTCGCTGGATGTTAAAGAACGGGGAAAACGGCGCGGAGTATAGCAGCGTGTTCGGTAAATGTCCTGCTTTATGTTAGCATTCGCGCTACTGATTTTACTGACCCGCTGCTGAGACTCCTCAATAATGCTGCAAAATATCCGTATCGTGCTGGTTGAAACCTCTCACACCGGCAACATGGGCTCCGTCGCCCGCGCCATGAAAACCATGGGCCTGACCAACCTTTATCTGGTTAACCCGCTGGTCAAACCCGATTCACAGGCGATTTCTCTCGCCGCCGGGGCCAGTGATGTGATTGGCGACGCTAAAATCGTCGACTCGCTGGACGAAGCTATCGCCGGCTGCAGTTTAGTGGTTGGCACCAGCGCACGTTCCCGTTCACTGCCGTGGCCGATGCTTGATGCCCGCGAATGTGGCGTGAAAAGCGTGGAAGAGGGGCAGCAGGCGCCGGTGGCGCTGGTGTTTGGTCGTGAGCGCGTCGGCCTGACCAATGAAGAATTACAGAAGTGTCATTATCACGTCGCGATTCAGGCCAACCCGGAATACAGCTCGCTGAACCTGGCGATGGCGGTGCAGATCATCGCCTATGAAGTGCGGATGGCGTGGCTGCAGGCGCAGGAACAAGCCAGCCCGCAGCCGCAGTATGCTGAGTCGCCTTATCCGCTGGTGGATGACCTTGAGCGCTTCTATCAGCATATGGAACAGATGATGCTGAACAGCGGCTTTATCCGAGAAGCTAACCCGGGCCAGGTGATGAGTAAACTGCGTCGTCTTTATACCCGTGCCCGGCCGGAACGTGATGAACTCAACATTCTGCGCGGCATGCTTTCATCGTTTGAAAAGCGAAAAAACGAGAAGAAAGAAGACGATAATAGTTGAGTAAATTACCAGGTTAAATACTTGAGTGTTTTACCTGGTTAAATAGTTGACCAAATTACTCGGGAATGTCAGACTTGCCGACATCTTTTGCTAATCCTCCGATAACCGGACGCTATTGAGGTCGTACGCTATGAGACTGACATCCAAAGGACGTTATGCCGTAACTGCTATGCTGGACGTTGCCCTTCACTCCCATGAAGGCCCGGTTCCGCTGGCTGACATTTCCGAGCGTCAGGGCATCTCGCTGTCGTATCTCGAGCAGTTGTTCTCCCGCCTGCGTAAAAATGGCTTAGTTGCCAGCGTACGGGGGCCGGGCGGCGGTTATCTGTTGGGTAAAGAGTCGAATGCTATCGCGGTCGGTGAAGTGATCACCGCAGTCGATGAGTCAGTTGACGCCACCAAATGCCAGGGTAAAGAAGGCTGCCAGGGCGGCGAGCGCTGCCTGACTCACGTTCTGTGGCGCGATCTGAGCGTGCGCATCAGTGACTTCCTGAACAATATTACGCTGGCTGAGCTGGTGAATAATCAGGAGATCCTCGACGTGGCCGATCGTCAGAACGCCAATGACAATCGTCGCTTCCAGAGCCCACGCGCTCAGGAAATCAACGTCAATCTGCGCGCCTCGTAATCCCCACTGTTGCGGCCCTAACTGCTAACGCGGGCAGGGCCGAATCTGCTATAAAGACGTATGATTTTTTATACGGAGCTGTAGCGCAATGAAATTACCGATTTACCTGGATTATGCCGCCACCACGCCGGCCGATCCGCGTGTAGCCAGCAAAATGATGCAGTTTCTGACGCTGGATGGCACGTTCGGTAATCCGGCCTCCCGTTCTCACCGTTTTGGCTGGCAATCTGAAGAAGCGGTCGATGTGGCGCGCAATCAGGTGGCCGAACTGGTTAATGCCGATCCGCGTGAAATCGTGTTTACCTCTGGCGCCACCGAATCTGACAATCTTGCGATTAAAGGCGCAGCCCACGCCCATCAGGCGCGCGGCAAACATATCATTACCAGCCAGACTGAACACAAAGCGGTACTCGACAGTTGCCAGCAGCTGGAGCGTGAAGGCTTTGATGTCACCTACCTGAAACCGCCCGCCAACGGCATTATCAGCCCTGAAATGCTGCGTGACGCCCTGCGCGACGACACCATTTTAGTCTCGATCATGCACGTCAATAATGAAATCGGCGTGATTCAGAATATTGCTGCGTTTGGTGAGCTGTGCCGTGAACGCGACATTCTGTTTCACGTTGATGCGACCCAGAGCGTTGGCAAACTGCCGATCGATCTCAGCGTGTTGCCGGTCGATTTGATGTCATTTTCCGCCCACAAACTCTATGGCCCGAAAGGGATCGGCGCACTCTATGTCCGTCGTAAACCACGGGTGCTGATCGCTGCCCAGATCCATGGCGGTGGACACGAGCGTGGCATGCGTTCCGGCACGCTGCCGGTTCACCAGATTGTCGGGATGGGCGAGGCCTATCGCATTGCGGCGGAAGAGCGTGAGACCGAGATGGCGCGCCTGCAACGTTTGCGCGACCGGCTGTGGCACGGCATCAGTACGCTGCCGGACGTCACGCTGAACGGTGACCTGCAACACAGCGCCGCTAACATTCTTAACCTCAGTTTTGCCAACGTTGAGGGCGAATCGCTGATCATGGCGCTAAAAGACCTGGCGCTCTCCTCCGGTTCTGCCTGTACCTCTGCCAGTCTGGAGCCCTCCTATGTCCTGCGGGCTTTGGGTGTCGGCGAAGAGCTGGCGCACAGTTCGCTGCGATTTTCGCTTGGTCGCTTTACCACCGAAGAAGAGATCGATTACGCCATCGCGCTGGTGCAGAAATCAGTGACGCGTCTGCGTGCCTTAATGTAATCGGCCGGATACCCGGCCAGATTCTGGAAACCGCGCCATAATATGCGCAAGGCTGGCATCCTCTGAAAGAATCTGTTATCAGGTCTGTCCACGCATTGTATTTAACATCTTATTAAAGCCACTTTAACAATCAGGCTGGATGAAACGAATAACGTCTATGGAGCTTCGCGATGACCACACAACCGATGAACATCACTCTTAGCAGCCAGCCCGCCGATGCGCGCTGGGGCGAAAAAGCCATTCTGAGCAGCACCGACAGCGGCATGACGCTGCACCTGACCGGCGCGGATGCGCTGATGACCATTCAGCGTGCCGGTCGCAAACTGGATAGCCAGGGGATCCGCCATGTGGCGCTGACCGGCGAAGGCTGGCACCTTGAACAATGCTGGGCGTTCTGGCAGGGCTACCGCGGTCCGAAAGGGCAGCGTCAGGTTGACTGGCCGACGCTGGGCGAGCACGAGCAGGCAGAATTTGATCGCCGGCTGAAAATTATCGACTGGGTACGCAACACCATCAACCTGCCAGCCGAAGAGCTGGGACCGGAGCAGCTGGCGCACACCGCCATCGATCTGATCAGTGAAGTGGGCGGCAGTGCCGTCAGCTATCGCATCACCAAAGGTGACGATCTGCGGGTGCAGGGCTACATGGGCCTGCATACGGTAGGACGCGGCTCCAGCCGTCCGCCGGTGCTGCTGGCGCTCGACTTCAATCCGACCGGTGACGACAACGCGCCGGTGTACGCCTGTCTGGTCGGCAAAGGCATTACCTTCGACACCGGCGGCTACAGCATGAAGCAGAGCAGCTTCATGGACTCAATGAAGTCTGACATGGGCGGCGCGGCCACCGTGACGGGCGCGCTGGCGATGGCGATTGCCCGCGGTCTCAACAAACGCGTGAAGCTTTACCTCTGCTGCGCCGACAATATGGTCAGCAGCAACGCCTTTAAACTGGGCGATATCATTCGCTATCGCAATGGCAAATCGGTGGAAGTGATGAACACCGACGCCGAAGGTCGACTGGTGCTGGCTGATGGCTTAATCGACGCCAGCGAGCAGCAACCGACGCTGCTGATCGATGCTGCCACCCTGACCGGCGCAGCCAAAACCGCGCTGGGCAATGATTACCACGCACTGTTCACCTTTGATGAGGTACTGGCGCAGTCGCTGATGGGCAGCGCAGTCAGCGAGAACGAGCCGTTCTGGCGTCTGCCGCTGGCCGAGTTCCATCGCAGCCATCTGCCGTCTAACTTTGCCGATCTCAATAACATTGCCAGTCCGGCGCATGCGGCCGGTGCCAGCAGCGCGGCGGCGTTCCTCTCTTATTTCGTCAGCAACTACCAGCAGGGCTGGCTGCATATCGACTGTTCTGCGACCTACCGCAAAAGCGCGGTCGATCAGTGGGCTGCCGGTGCTACCGGCCTCGGCGTGCGGACGCTGGCTAACCTGTTACTGAAATAAGTGCTATTCAGCGGTGGCGGGTGCTGCCGCGTATTTAGAGAGTGAATATGAACCGTCTTGAAGAGGTGCTGAAGCTGGCCGCTACCGAGCCCGCTCACCGGCCCGAATTTTTTCAACTGCTGCTGGAATCAGACGTCTGGGTGCCGGGCGAAAGCACGGCACAGCAACTCGATGCCAGTACGCCGGTGGATCTGCAGCACTGGGAAAAAGAGGATGGCAGCAGCATCATTCCGTTTTTCAGTTCAGAACAGGCGATGAGTGACGCGGTCAGCAGCGAGCAGGCTTATCTGCGTCTGCCGGTGCGCACGCTGTTTGAAATGACCCGCGGCGAAACGCTGTTTCTCAATCCTAAATTACCGACCGGCAAAGAGTTCTCGCCTGCCGAAATCACTCATCTGCTGGCGGAAGAGGGCAGCGCCCTGAGTCAGCAAACGGTGCTGGAAGGCGGGCAGTCGCTGCTGTTATCTGAAGTGGCGGAACCGCCAGCGCAGATGGTTGATTCGCTGACCCAGCTATTCAGCAAATATAAACAGGTGCGCCGCGCGTTTATCGCCAGCATCCGTGAACGGGCCGATGAAGCGCCGAATCTGCTGATTGGTATTGAAGCGGACAGCGATATTGAAGCGATTATTCAGGCGGCGGGCAGCGTGGCGATGGATACGCTGCCGGACGATGCGCCGGTCGACTTATGCGAAGTGACGGTGGAGGATCGTGGCATCAGCCATTTCTTCACCGCACATATTACCCCGTTCTATGAACGTCGCTGGGGCAGTTTCCTGCGCGACTTCAAAGGCAGCGAACGCATCATCTGATGAAAAAAGAGCGGCGCAGTGGCCGCTCTTTTTTTTATTTCGCAATCGGCAGATCGTCGCGGCTACCCCATTCGCTCCACGAACCGTCGTAGATGGCGGTCTGACGTGCGCCCAGCGCGGTCAGCGCCAGAATCACCACGGCTGCCGTAACGCCCGAACCACAGCTGGCCACCACCGGTTTGTCCAGTTCAACCCCGGCACGGGCAAACAGATCGCGCAGTTCAGCCAGCGGTTTCAGTTCGCCATTCACCACCAGGCTATTCCATGGCACGTTCAGGCTATTTGGAACGTGGCCGCGCAGCAGACCGGGACGCGGTTCATCCACTTCGGCGTTAAAACGGTTTGCCGCGCGCGCATCCACCAGCTGTGCGCCGCCTTCATGACTGATCAGCAGCACGTCATTGAGCCGACGGACCTGGCTTTCATCATAGCTGGCCTCAAACTCACCTTCCGCCAGTGACACCGGGCCGCTCTCAAGGGCAAAACCTGCCGCTTTCCAGCCCTGCAGGCCGCCAGCCAGAATCGACACCTGGGCAGCGCCATACAGGCGCAGCATCCACCAGGCGCGTGGGGCCGAGAACAGATTCCCCTCGTCATAGACCACCAGATGTTTGTCGCTGCTGATACCCAGTTCACGCATCGCCACGGCAAAACGCTCGGGGCGCGACAGCATGTGCGGGTAAGGGCTGGTGTGATCCGACAGTTCTTCAATATTGAAAAACGGTGCATCAGGCAGATGGCCAGCCAGATATTCGGCATTCACATCCCGGACCGCTTCCTGACCAGGCGGCAGCATCCGGCTATCCAGCACCTGCAGGTTCTCATCATGATAGTGTTCCTGTAACCAGTCGGCGGACACAAACAGTGGCGTCGTCATAACAACCTCATCTCAGTTATCTGTGCTGTCAGTGTCGGGCAATGCGGGCGCCATCTCAAGAGAAGCGTTGATTAAATGCGAGCATTGAGATGAAATTGCGCAGCGTTATAAAACAACTCCCCTGGGGCCCGGTGAAGGATTTACCATGAAAAAACGCATTAACCGACTGCTGATCGGCCTGCTGATCGGCGGCTCGCTGCTGGCGACGGCAGCCGTGCCGGTTTTCACTGTCAGCGCAGCGGAAACGACTGCCACGCAGGTCAGCAAACCGCTGACTCTCCTCGACCTCTCTGAGCTTCAGCTTGATGGCGCCGCCGCGCTGGTCTTAACCTTTAATCAGCCGCTGGATGATAAACAGGATCTGACGCAAAAAGTCAGGCTGACCGACGATAAACTGGGTCAGGTTGACGGTGGCTGGGAGCTGTCTGACAACCGCAAAGCGCTGCGCTTTCGCCATCCCCAGCCGTCGCGTCGGTTTACCGTTACGGTAGAAGCGGGATTGCGTGCGGCCAGCGGAGAGACGCTGGCGGCCGGCTTCAGCAAAAAAATCACTACCCGTGATATCGAACCGATGGTCGGTTTTGCCAGCCGTGGCTCGCTGCTGCCGCTGCGTCTCACTCAGGGATTACCGGTGCTGGCGCTGAATATCGACCAGGTGGATGTGGATTTTTTCCGGATAAAAAATGCCGGTCTGGCGGCGTTTCTTGCCGAATGGAATGACGGCAATAACCTCTCAAGCTGGCAATCTCAGTCGTTACTGAAAAGCAGTCAGCTGGTTTATAGCGGACGTTTTGAACTCAACCCGGCACGTAATACCCGTGAAAAGCTGCAGTTGCCGCTACAGGATATTACCCCGCTGCAGCAGCCGGGCGTCTATCTGGCGGTGATGAAACAGGCGGGCACCTATCACTACAGCATGCCTGCCACGCTGTTTACCCTGAGCGATATTGGACTGTCACTGCATCGCTTTCCCACGCAGCTTGAACTGTTCGCCCAGAGCCTGGAAAACGGCAAGCCGCTTGCTGACGTCAGCGTCAGGCTGCTGAACGAAAAAGGCCAGGTACTGCAAAGCGGCACCAGCGACAGCAACGGGCACCTGCGTCTGAAGGCGGATGAGAAGGGCCGGTTACTGCTGGCGATGCAGGGCGAGCAGACCTCGCTGATCGATCTGGCGCGTCCGGCACTGGATCTGGCCGAGTTTCCGGTGACCGGGCCGCAGGGCTATGACAAACAGCTGTTTGTGTTTGGTCCACGGAATATCTATCGCCCGGGCGAAACGGTGATCGTCAATGCGCTATTACGGGATGCCGACGGCAAACCGCTGCCGGCCCAGCCGGTGAAAGCCGAGCTGGTCCAGCCCGATGGTCAGGTGATGCGTACCTTTGTCTGGCAGCCGCAGGACGGTTTTTATCAGCAGCGGTTCACGCTGCCCGACGTGTCGATGACCGGTGACTGGCAGCTGCGGCTGAATACCGGTGACAACCTGAAGCGGCAATGGACGTTCCACGTCGAGGATTTTCTGCCGGAACGCATGGCGTTGACCCTGAAAACCGATCCTCAGCCGCAACCTGCCGATGCTGATATCGCCTTCGATATTGAGGGCCGCTACCTGTATGGCACCCCGGCAGCCGGTAACGCGTTGCAGGGTGAGCTTTATCTGCGCCCGGCGCGGGAGGCGGTCGCTGCTCTGCCGGGTTACCAGTTTGGTGATATCACTGAGCAGGGCCTCAGGCGCACGCTGGATGAAGTCGATCTGAAGCTGGATGCCAACGGCAAGGCCCGGCTCACGGTCGATAATCAGTGGGATCAATTGCATTCACCGCTCAATCTGATTCTGCAGGCCAGCCTGCTGGAAACCGGTGGGCGGCCGGTTACCCGCCGTGCCACGACCGCCATCTGGCCAGCCGAGGCACTGCCCGGTATTCGTCCGCTGTTTGCCAGTAAAGCGGTGTATGACTACCGCAGTGACAGCTATCACGACGAGCCTACCGTGCCGGAAAACAGCCTGGCAGAGTTTGACCTCGTTTATGCCAACAGCCAGGGCGTAAAGCTGGCGGCTGACAAACTGGTGGTGCGATTAATCCGCGAACGGCGCGATTACTACTGGAGCTTTTCTGACAGCGAAGGCTGGCAGTCGCGTTACGATGCCAAAGACCTGCAGGAAGATGAACGCGTGATCACTCTGCCGGCGGGCGGCAGCAGCAAGGTGGGCTTCCCGGTCGAGTGGGGCAGTTACCGGCTTGAGGTGCAGGCGGGCGAAAAGATCGTCAGCAGCGTACGTTTTCAGGCGGGTTATGACTGGCAGGATAATACCAATGGCACCGGGGCACTGCGCCCGGATCAGGTAAAACTGAAGCTGGATAAAGCGGCGTATCAGCCTGGCGAAACGGTGCATCTGCAGGTGGAGTCTCCGACAGCCGGTAAAGGCTATCTGATGGTGGAGTCGAGCAGCGGTACGCTGTGGTGGCAGCCGTTAACCGTGCCACAGGGTGGCACCCAGGTTGACGTGCCGATTGCCGACAGCTGGCAGCGTCACGATCTCTACTTTAGTGCCATCGTGGTGCGCGACGGCGATAAGGTCAGCGGGGCGACGCCAAAACGCGCGGTCGGACTGCTGCATCTGCCAATGGCGACCGAGGCGCGGCGACTCAATCTGACGCTGGATACGCCCGCCACCCTCCGGCCTGAGCAGAACCTGACGGTGAAAGTGCAGGCCAGCCGCGATGGCGGCCCCCTGCCTGAGAAGGTGCAGGTGCTGCTGTCGGCGGTCGACAGTGGCGTGTTGAGCGTGACCGATTACCAGACGCCCGACCCGTGGCAGGCGTTTTTCGGTCGTAAACGCTATAACGTCGATCAGTATGACGTGTTCGGCCAGCTGATTGAGGGCGGGGGGCGACTGGCGACGCTGCGCTTTGGCGGTGATGGCGAAGATCCTTCCAATACACGCGGCGGTAAAAAGCCGCTTACCCACGTCAATATTGTGGCGCAGCAATTACAGGTTGTGACGCTGGATAAAGAGGGCAAAGGTACCCTTACGCTGCCGATCCCGGCGTTTAACGGTGAGCTGCGACTGATGGCGCAGGCCTGGAGTGACGACAGCTTCGGCGTTGCAGAGCGCAAAGTGGTGGTGGCAGCGCCGCTGGTCAGTGAACTGGCGACACCGCGCTTTCTTGCCAGCGGCGACCAGGCCTCCCTGGCGCTGGACGTTACCAACCTGACCGATCTGCCACAGACTCTGAAAGTGGATGTGGCAGCCAGTGGCCTGATCGGACTGACGGGGGCCGCCAGTCAGACTATCAGTCTGGCAAAAGGCGCTCGCACTACCCTGCAGATACCGGTGACGGCGAAAAACGGTTTTGGCGACGGTGAGGTCGCGGTGCAGATCAGCGGACTGAATCTGCCTGGCGAGCAGCTACGGCCCAGCAAACAGCAGTGGAAGATCGGCGTCAGGCCGCCTTATCCTGCCCAGACCCTCAATTTTGATGCGGTGATTACCCCCGATCGGCCGTGGCAGGTGGCGGCCGCGGCGTTTACCGGTCTCGACAGCCAGACGCTGACCGGGCAACTGACGCTGAGTAATCGGCCGCCGTTAAATCTCGCCAGCTATATCAGCGCGCTGTATGCCTATCCTTACGGTTGTCTGGAGCAGACCGCCAGCGGCCTGTGGCCTTCGCTCTACACCAGCCAGGCGCAGCTCAGTGCGATGGGAATTAAAACCAGCACTGATGAGGCGCGGCGGGCGGCGGTGGATACCGGCATCGCCCGGCTGGCAGGCATGCAGCGCGCGGACGGCAGCTTCGGTTTATGGGGTAAACAGAGCGAAGAGGAGTTCTGGTTAACCGCTTACGTGACCGATTTTCTGCTGCGTGCCAGCGAGGCGGGTTATGCGTTGCCTGACGACCTGATCGCCCGTGCCAATGCCCGGCTGCTGCGCTACTTACAGGACCCGGCGCAGATCACTGCCAGCGGCAGTAACCAGCCTGACGCATTGCGCTTCAGCGTGCAGGCCTACGCCGGCCTGGTACTGGCGCGGCAGCAGCGCGCGCCGCTGGGTGCCCTGCGAGCGCTGTATGAAAAGCGTGATCAGAGCCGATCGGGGCTGGCGCTGATGCAGCTCGGGGTGGCGCTGAAGCTGATGGGGGATGCGCAGCGGTCGCAGCTGGCGGTCGCGCAGGCTGCCAGCCTGACGCGCCCTGACGATAGCTGGATTGGGGACTACGGCAGCACGGTACGCGATCAGGGCATGATGATTGCGCTGTTAGCGGAAAACCAGCTGCAACCGGATCTGCAAAACAGCCTGCTGCTGTCGCTGTCGAAAGAGCTTAATGGTAAACGCGGGTTCTCGACGCAGGAGAATAACGCGCTCTATCTGGCTGCGCGCACCTTGCAAACGGCTCAGGGCCAGAGCTGGCAGGCGAACATCGTGGGCAAGCCGCAACCGGTAACCGGCCATGCGCCGTTAAACAGCGGACTGGATGCTCAGCAGCTGACGCAGGGCGTGACGATAAGTAATCCGGGCCCGGCGGCCCTGTATGGCAACCTGAACGTGGTGGGGTATCCGCTGAGCCCGCCAGCGCCGGTCAGCCAGCAGCTGGCGATCAAACGGGAGTACTTCACCCTCGACGGCAAAGCTGCCGATCTCAGCCAACTGCGCAGCGGTGAGCTGCTGGTGGTACGTCTGACCGTTTCAGCCAGACGCGACATCAGCGATGCGCTGGTGGTGGATTTACTGCCTGCCGGACTGGAACTGGAAAATCAGAATCTGGCCGACAGCAGCGCCAGCCTGGGTGACAGCGCGGATGCGTTAAAAGAGAGCATGATGGATATGCAGCAGGTTAACCTCCGGCATATTGAGTTCCGTGACGATCGCTTTGTCGCCGCGCTGGCCGTTGATAGCTATCGTCCTGCGACGCTGATCTATCTGGCGCGGGCCGTCACGCCAGGCACTTACCGGATGCCACCGCCGCAGGTGGAATCGATGTATGTTCCTGAGTGGCACGCCATCGGCAGTACGCCACCGCCGATGAATGTCCGGTAAGCGGATGGCAGGGTGTTGAACATCCGAACGGCTAAAAAGCGGTGGCTGGCGCTGCCGCTTTTTTTACTGATGTTGCTGCTGGCTCTGTGGGGGCTGGATCGGCTCTCTCCGTTACCGCTTAAGCAACCACAGCCAGCGCGCGTGGTGGTGGCCGCCGACGGTACGCCGCTGTGGCGCTTCGCCGATCGTCAGGGGATCTGGCGCTATCCGGTCACGCCAGAAGAGGTTTCGCCCGCTTACCTGCAGGCATTACTGACTTACGAAGATCGCTGGTTCTGGTATCACCCTGGCGTCAATCCGCTGGCCCTGCTGCGCGCCGCCTGGCAGGATCTGCGGCACCGTAGCGTGATTTCCGGTGGCAGCACCTTAACTATGCAGGTGGCACGGCTTATTGACCCCCAGCCGCGGACGCTAAAGGGCAAGCTGATTCAGGCCTGGCGTGCGCTGCAGCTGGAGTGGCACCTTTCCAAACGCGATATCCTGACTCTCTACCTCAACCGGGCATCGTTTGGCGGCACGCTGGAAGGCGTCGGCGCCGCAAGCTGGAGCTGGCTGGGCAAATCGCCCGCTGAGCTGACCCGCGGCGAGGCCGCCTTGCTGGCGGTGTTGCCACAGGCTCCCAGCCGGTTACGGCCGGATCGCTGGCCGGCGCGGGCCGAAGCCGCACGCAACAAAGTGCTGGATCGGCTGGCGCAGTACCGCGTCTGGTCGCCTCAGCAGGTGGCTGAAATCCGACAGGAGCCGGTCTGGCTTCCGCCGAGACAGATGCCACAGATGGCGCCCTTACTGGCCCGGCGTCTGCTGTCGATCAGCGACCGTGAAAAGATTGTCTCGACCCTCGATCCGTCGTTGCAGCGTCAGCTGGAAAGCATGGCGCTGAACATTAAAAGCCAGCTTCCACCGCGCACCTCGCTGGCGGTGCTGGTAGTCGATCACACCACCATGGCGGTACAGGGATATGTCGGTTCCGCCGACTTTGGCGATGACAGCCGCTTTGGTCAGGTGGATATGATCGCCAGCGTGCGGTCGCCCGGCTCGGTGTTAAAACCCTTTGTCTATGGCATGGCGCTCGATGATGGCCTGATCCATGCAGAATCACTGTTGCAGGATGTACCGCGTCGCGTCGGCGACTACCGGCCGGGTAATTTCGACAGCGGTTTTCATGGCCCGGTCAGCGCCAGCGAGGCGTTAGTGCGCTCACTTAACCTGCCTGCCGTTCAGCTACTGGAGGCGCTGGGACCCAAAAATGTGGCGGCCCGTCTGCGTAATGTCGGGCTCAATTTACGTTTTCCAGCCGGTTCGGGGCCTAATCTGTCGCTGATCCTCGGCGGCACCGGGGCGAGGATGGACGAAGTGGTGGCGGCTTACAGTGCCTTTGCCCGTCACGGCAACGCCGGTCAGCTGCGCTGGATGCCCGATCAGCCGTTGCAGCAGCGACCGCTACTGTCGCCTGGCGCGGCATGGATTATCCGCCGCATTCTGGCAGGTGAGGCGCAGCCAGCGGCTAACGGCAGCGAACCGGCGGTGGTTCCGCTGGCGTGGAAAACCGGCACCAGCTACGGCTACCGCGATGCCTGGGCGGTTGCAGTGAATCCGCGCTACCTGATTGGCGTCTGGGTTGGACGACCGGATGCGACGCCGGTGGCCGGTCAGTCAGGTGTGGCCTCGGCGGTACCGGTGATGAATCAGATTAACAGCATCCTGATGAGCCGCTTAGCCGGGCAGGAATGGCCTGCCGATCCGCGTCCAGCCTCGGTAACGGTTGCCGCTATCTGCTGGCCTGGCGGCCAGCCACTGCCGGTGGGCGATCAGAATTGCCGGCAGCGGCGGCAGAGCTGGGTGCTCAACGACACGCTGCCGCCCACGCTGCTGGCCGCCGGGCAGGAGAGCCTCAGCGGCTTGCGGTTACGCTACTGGCAAAACGACCGGGGATTGCGGGTGGCGGCGGATTGCCCACAGGCCAGCAGCCGTGAACGCCTGATGTGGCCGCTGCCGCTGGAGGCCTGGCTGCCGCCGCAGGAACAACGGGCGCAGCGCTTACCGCCAATCGATCCGCACTGTCCGCCGTTGGAGCAGGGCAGCAGCGCACCGCTGATCGTTACCGGCGTGATTGACGGACAGCGGGTGCAGCCGCTGCCGGGCAATCCGGTCCTGGTACTGCCGGTGGCGGTGCAGGGTGGACAAGGCACCGCGCGCTGGTGGTTTCTCAACGGTCAGCCACAGCCAGGCCAGAACGGCACGCTGTCGCTGCATCTCGATCGTCCGGGCGACTATCAGCTGGTGGTGATGGATGAAGCGGGTCAACTGGCCACCGTCACCTTCAGCCGCCTGTGATGCTTTTTTACGCTAAATCAGAGTTGCGCCCGCTTTGCTTCGATTCAGATCAAGATTTTTCAATAAATTGCGGATCTCTGATAGGCAACGCCAGGCTCTGCCCCTATAATCGGCGCCGTTTCTTAGCCGGGGCGTGCGCCCCCGGTTTCTTCAGGACGTCAAGACAGAGGTCATCATGGCAATCGAACGTACTTTTTCTATCATCAAGCCAAACGCCGTCGCTAAAAACGTGATCGGTGCCATCTACAACCGTTTTGAAAGCGCAGGCTTCAAAATCGTTGGCGCAAAAATGCTGCAGCTGAGCAAAGAGCAGGCTGAAGGTTTCTACGCTGAACATCAGGGCAAGCCATTCTTCGACGGTCTGGTTGAATTCATGACCTCTGGTCCGGTAGTGGTTTCTGTACTGGAAGGCGAAAACGCCGTTCAGCGTCACCGTGACCTGATGGGTGCGACTAATCCGGCAAACGCACTGGCCGGCACCCTGCGTGCTGACTACGCTGACAGCTTCACCGAGAACGCGACCCACGGTTCAGATTCTGCAGAATCTGCTGCCCGTGAAATCGCCTACTTCTTCGGCGAAAACGAAATCTGCCCGCGTACCCGTTAATCGCCTGGCGATAAACCACCGGCTGGCTTTACAAAAATCTGCCTGAGGGAGGCGACTCCCGCCTGTTATCAGGCCGCAGATGTTGTACAATATTGCGCCTTCATTAACTCCGCTTGATGAAGGCGCATTTTTTTACCTATTCATGAACAGCGCCATAACGTGTAACAACGAGGCCAGAGAACATTATGTCCGAACAGATTGTGACGTCCGCGTCCGCATCCCCGATTGTTGTTTCCCCCAAGAGCCAAAAAATTAACCTGCTGGATCTCAACCGTCAGCAGATGCGCGAATTCTTCCTGTCGCTCGGCGAAAAGCCGTTCCGCGCTGACCAGGTCATGAAGTGGATCTATCACTACTGCTGCGATGACTTCGAGCAGATGACCGACATCAACAAAAAGCTGCGTACCCGGCTGATGGAGCTGACGGAAATCCGCGCCCCGGAAGTGGCGGAAGAGATGCGCTCCACCGATGGCACCATTAAATGGGCGATCCGCGTTGGCGATCAGCTGGTGGAAACCGTCTACATCCCGGAAGGCGACCGCGCCACGCTGTGCGTCTCTTCACAGGTGGGCTGTGCGCTGGAGTGTAAATTCTGTTCGACCGCTCAGCAGGGCTTTAACCGTAACCTGCGGGTTTCAGAGATTATTGGTCAGGTATGGCGCGCGGCGAAAATTGTCGGCGCGGCCAAAATCACCGGCCAGCGTCCCATCACCAACGTGGTGATGATGGGCATGGGTGAGCCACTGCTCAACCTCAATAACGTGGTGCCCGCCATGGAGATCATGCTGGATGACTTCGGTTTCGGTTTATCGAAGCGTCGTGTGACCCTTTCGACCTCTGGCGTCGTGCCTGCGCTCGACAAACTGGGCGATATGATTGACGTCGCGCTGGCGATCTCGCTGCACGCGCCGAACGACAAGTTGCGTGACGACATCGTCCCGATCAACAAAAAATACAATATCGAAACCTTCCTGGCGGCGGTGAAACGCTACATTGGTAAGTCGAATGCCAACCAGGGTCGCGTCACCATCGAGTACGTGTTGCTGGATCATGTCAATGACAGCACTGACGATGCGCATGAGCTTGCCGCATTGCTGAAAGATACGCCGTGCAAAATCAACCTGATTCCGTGGAACCCCTTCCCGGGCGCACCGTACGGCCGCAGCTCTAACAGCCGCATCGATCGCTTCTCTAAAGTGCTGATGGACTACGGTTTCACCACTATCGTGCGTAAAACCCGTGGCGACGATATTGATGCCGCCTGCGGTCAGCTGGCAGGTGAAGTTATCGACCGTACCAAACGTACCCTGCGCAAAAAGATGGCCGGTGAAGCGATATCTGTGAAAGCGCTCTGAAAGGCTGACCGTTAACGTTTCCTGAGAGTGACGCGCGTGGCAGGCTGTACGCTGCTAACGTCAACCGGATGGAAACGATGATGAGTAAGGGATTACCGGGGATTTTACTGGCCCTGTTTGTTGTAAGCGGGTGTGTCAGCCAGACGCAGTCACCCGGCGCGTCGGAACTGCGTCTACAGTTAGGGATGCACTATCTGGCGGGCGGCGATGAGGCGGCAGCAGAGCGCAATTTCCTGCGGGCGCAGGCGGCGGCACCGGATGATTATCGGGTCTCGCTGGCACTGGCCCGACTGGCACAGAAGCGGGGTAACCGCGCGGCAGCGCGGGCCCACTATCAACTGGCGCAGCAGCAGGCGCCGTTGAATGGTTTTGTCGCGAACAATTACGGTGCGTTTCTTTGCGCTTTAAGGCAGTATGGCGAAGCGCATCAACAGTTTAGTCGGGCAGGTGATGCGCAGCAGATTGACGCCCGGATCGATGCGCTTGAACTGGCGGGATTTTGTTATCTGCAGGCAGGCGATTTTGCCGCCGCGCGCCGTGAATTGCGGCAGGCCATTGAGACGGACGATCGCAAAGCCGGGGCAGTGCTGGCTGAAGCTGAAAAGCTGATGGCCGATAATCAACTGGCTAACGCGCAGATTTTGCTCGATATATACCAGCAACAGCGGCCCGAAACGGCACGCAGTCTGGCGTTACACTTACGTTTCGCCGCGCTACAGGGACATGCCGCTGACGTTTCACGTTATGGCGACCGGTTAGCGCGACGTTTTCCGCAATCGATACAGTACCAGCGTTATTTAGCTAATGAATACTGAAGCCACTCAAGAGAATTCTGCAGTACATTCAACAGGTGAACGCCTGCGTCTGGCCCGTGAGCAGCTGGGACTGACGCAGCAGAACGTCGCTGAACGCCTGTGTCTGAAACTTTCTACCGTGCGTGACATTGAAGAAGACAAATCGCCTGCTGATTTGGCCTCTACTTTCCTGCGCGGCTACATTCGCTCCTACGCGCGACTGGTGCATATTCCTGAAGAGGAATTGCTGCCAATGATGGCGAAACAGACGCCGGTTCGTGCTGCAAAAATCGAACCGATGCAAAGTTTCTCGCTGGGTAAGCGCCGCAAAAAGCGTGACGGCTGGTTGATGATTTTCACCTGGCTGGTGCTGTTTGTGGTGGTCGGTCTGACGGGTGCCTGGTGGTGGCAGAATCACAAAGCCTCTCAGGACGATCTGGTGTCGATGGCCGATCAGAATGGCAGCAGCGGTGACGGTCAGTCTATTCCGCTGGGGGAGTCGAGCGGTGACAGCACCGCCCCGGCTGCGCCGGATGAAAGCAACACCCCGCCAGCAGCAGATAACAGCGCTGCCGGCACCAACACGCCAGCCACGACGGCCCCGGCCGCCAGTGCCAGCAATACCGCGCCTGCTGCTCAGTCAGACAACACCAGTAATGCGGTGGTATCGCCCAGCCAGGCACCGGTAGACACCAGCGCGGCCGCTCCGGCGGCCAGCACCGCACCGCAGATGCCGGTCGGCGCAGCAGCGGTCAGTGAACCCGCTGGCGATCCAAACGCGGTGGTGATGACCTTTAATGCCGACTGCTGGCTGGAAGTTAGCGATGCAACCGGTAAAAAACTGTTCAGCGGCTTGCAGCGCAGCGGTGGTAAACTCAGTCTCGCAGGAACCGCTCCGTATCGTCTGAAAATTGGCGCTCCTTCCGCGGTTCAGGTGCAATATCAGAATCAGCCCGTTGATTTAAGTCGTTTTATCCGTAATAACCAGGTTGCTCGCCTGACGTTGGGTGCGCAATAACAGCGTATCGCGTACCGGGCAATTGTGGAGAAGAAATATGCATAACGAAGCACCCATTATCCGCCGTAAATCCAAACGCATTTACGTCGGCAAGGTGCCAGTCGGTGACGGCGCGCCAATCGCTGTTCAGTCGATGACGAACACCCGCACCACAGACGTGGCGGCGACGGTAAATCAGATCAAAGCCCTTGAGCGCGTCGGTGTCGATATCGTCCGCATCTCGGTGCCGACGATGGATGCAGCAGAAGCATTCAGACTGATTAAACAGCAGGTGAACGTCCCGCTGGTGGCCGATATCCATTTTGACTACCGCATCGCGTTGAAAGTGGCCGAATATGGCGTTGATTGCCTGCGGATTAATCCCGGCAACATCGGCAATAACGAGCGTATCCGCATGGTGGTCGACTGCGCACGCGACAACAATATTCCGATCCGGATTGGCGTAAACGCCGGTTCGCTGGAAAAAGATCTGCAGGAAAAATATGGCGAGCCGACGCCACAGGCACTGCTTGAGTCGGCGATGCGCCATGTCGATCACCTCGATCGCCTTAACTTTGATCAGTTCAAAGTCAGCGTAAAAGCGTCGGACGTCTTCCTGGCGGTCGAATCGTATCGTCTGCTGGCGAAGCAGATTGAGCAGCCGCTGCACCTCGGTATTACCGAAGCGGGCGGGGCGCGAGCCGGTGCGGTAAAATCCGCCATTGGGCTCGGTTTACTGCTGTCCGAAGGGATTGGTGACACGCTGCGTATCTCGCTGGCGGCCGATCCGATCGAAGAAGTGAAGGTCGGTTTTGATATTCTGAAGTCACTGCGCATTCGTTCGCGTGGCATCAACTTCATCGCCTGTCCTACCTGTTCACGTCAGGAGTTTGACGTAATCGGCACTGTTAATGCGCTGGAACAGCGTCTGGAAGATATCATCACGCCGATGGATGTCTCCATTATCGGCTGTGTGGTTAACGGACCGGGCGAAGCGACCATCTCTACGCTGGGCGTCACCGGCGGCAACAAGAAAAGTGGCTTCTACGAAGATGGCGTGCGTCAGCGCGATCGTCTCGACAACAACGATATGATCGATCAGCTGGAAGCGCGTATTCGTGCCAAAGCATCGATGCTTGATGCCACGCGCCGTATTGATGTGCAGCATCTGGAAAAATAATGGCGTGCGCGGCCTGCGTGCGTGACTTTTTTGACTGAACCTGTGCGGTTTCATCCTCATAAGGTATGATGCCGGACAGGTTTTTTTGCATTAAGAGATTCTAACGTGGCGAAGAATATTCAGGCGATTCGCGGGATGAACGATTACCTGCCTGCGGATACCGCCATCTGGCAACGGATTGAAGGCGTTCTCAAGCAGACGCTGGCGAGCTACGGTTACAGCGAAATTCGCTTACCGCTGGTGGAGCAGACCCCGCTGTTTAAACGCGCCATCGGTGAAGTCACCGATGTGGTTGAAAAAGAGATGTACACCTTTGAGGACCGCAACGGCGAAAGCCTGACGCTGCGTCCGGAAGGAACCGCAGGCTGTGTGCGAGCCGGTATCGAACACGGTTTACTCTACAACCAGGAACAGCGGCTGTGGTACATGGGTCCGATGTTCCGCTATGAGCGTCCACAGAAGGGCCGCTACCGTCAGTTTTACCAGATGGGCGTCGAAGTGTTTGGCCTGCAGGGCCCGGATATCGATGCTGAATTGATCATGCTGAACGCGCGCTGGTGGAAAGCGTTGGGCATTGCCGATCACGTTCGCCTTGAACTGAACTCCATTGGCTCCCTTGAAGCCCGTGCTCGCTACCGCGATGCGCTGGTGGCTTTCCTTGAGCAGCATAAAGAGGTGCTGGATGAGGATTGCAAACGCCGCATGTACAGTAACCCGATGCGAGTGCTGGACAGTAAAAATCCTGATATTCAGGAACTGCTGAACGATGCGCCGCAACTCGGCGACTATCTTGATGACGAATCACGCGAGCATTTCAACGGCCTGTGCGCACTGCTGGATGACGCCGGTATCGCCTACACCATCAACCAGCGCCTGGTGCGCGGGCTTGATTACTACAATCGCACGGTGATTGAGTGGGTGACCGACAGCCTCGGTTCACAGGGCACGGTGTGCGGTGGCGGACGCTATGATGGCCTGGTTGAACAGCTCGGCGGACGCGCAACCCCAGCCGTAGGTTTTGCTATGGGCATGGAACGTCTGGTGCTGCTGGTTCAGGCGGTGAATCCCGATTTTGAACCGACGAGCAATGTGGATGTCTATGTAATCGCTTCGGGTCAGGGCGTGCAGTCTGCAGCCATGCAACTGGCGGAGAAACTGCGTGATGAAGCGCCAGAACTGCGGTTGATGACTAACTTCGGCGGCGGCAACTTCAAAAAGCAGTTTGCCCGTGCTGACAAGTGGGGCGCTCGCGTCGCGCTGGTGTTAGGCGAGGATGAAGTGAAGGCCGGACAGGTCGTGATTAAAGATCTACGCCGTGGCGAGCAGCAAACGCTGGCTCAGGCAGAGGCTGCTGCTGTTTTGCGCACGCTGTTGCAGTAAGCGTGGCGCAGCACCAACCATAGAAAGGAGAGGGATTGCGTGGAAGTGTATAGCAATGAGAACGAGCAGACCGATGCGCTGCGTCGCTTTTTTGCCAATAACGGCAAAGCGTTAGCGGTTGGCGTAGTGATCGGCATTGCTGCGCTTGGCGGCTGGCGTTACTGGGCCAGTCATCAGGAAGATGCGGCGAAATCAGTATCGGCGCAGTATCAGCAGCTCACCAGCGCCATGCAGGCGGGCAAGCCAGAAACGCTGGAAGCGGTTAACACCTTTGCCAATGAAAACAGCAACACCTACGGTGCGCTGGCCGCGATGGATCTGGCAAAACAGTATGTTGATACCAACCAGCTGGACAAAGCCGCGACGCTGCTGCAAAACGGCCTGAAAGATACCAAAGATGCCAACCTGCAGGCGGTGATTAACCTGCGCCTGGCACGCATTCAACTGCAACAGAATCATGCTGATGCGGCACTTAAAACCCTTGACGCTGTGAAGGGTGATGGCTGGACAGCCATTGTGGCCGATATCCGTGGTGAAGCGCTGCTGAGCAAAGGCGACAAGCAGGGCGCGCGCGATGCATGGAGCAAAGGGGTTGAATCTGACGCCTCTCCGGCATTGAAGCAAATGATGCAGATGAAGATGAATAACTTAAGCTAAGCCAGTCAAGAGAGAGCGCATGGAATTACGTAAATACCTGCTGCCGGGGCTGATTTCAGTCACTTTGCTCAGCGGTTGTTCGCTGTTTAGCGGCGAAGAAGATGTAGTAAAAATGGCCCCATTGCCTCAGGTGGAAAATCAGTTCACGCCACAGGAAGTGTGGAGCACCTCGGTGGGAGATGGCGTCGGTGATTTCTACTCCAACCTGCATCCCGCCTGGCAGGACACCACCGTATTTGCGGCCGATCGTTTCGGTATCGTAAAAGCGCTGGACGCCGCCGACGGTAAAGAAAAATGGAAAGTCGATCTCTCTGAGAAAACCGGCTTCTTCTCGAAAAATCGCTCAGCCCTGTTATCGGGCGGCCTGACGGCGGACGGCGATCGTCTCTATGTCGGCAGCGAGCGCGGTCAGATTTATGCGCTGAACAGCAGCGATGGCAGCCTGGCCTGGCAGACCAAAGTGGCGGGTGAAGCACTTTCTCGTCCGGTGGTCAGCGACGGCCTGGTACTGGTACACACCAGCAACGGGATGTTGCAGGGACTGGATCAGAGCAGCGGCGCTATCAAGTGGAGCGTCAACCTGGATATGCCAGCGTTGTCACTGCGTGGTGAATCTGCGCCTGCGGTCGCTTTTGGCGGCGCCATCGTCGGTGGCGACAATGGCCGCGTCAGTGCGGTTATCCTGAATCAGGGACAACTGATCTGGCAGCAGCGTATTTCCCAGGTCAGCGGCGCGACTGAGATCGATCGTCTGAATGATGTCGATACTACGCCGGTTATCGTCAATGGTGTGGTTTACGCACTGGCCTATAACGGCGATCTCACGGCGCTGGACCTGCGTTCCGGTCAGATTTTGTGGAAACGCGAAATCGGCGGCGTAAAAGATCTGATTGTTGATGCGGGCCGCATCTATCTGGTCGATCAGGACGATCGGGTGATTGCGCTTAACGCCGATGGCGGCGTGGCAATCTGGCGCCAGAGCGATCTGCTGCACCGTAATCTGACCTCACCGGTGCTCTACAACGGCTACCTGGTGGTCGGCGATAGCGAAGGTTATCTGCACTGGCTGAACACCACCGATGGTCGTTTCGTCGCGCAGCAGAAACTGGACAGCTCCGGCTTCCAGACTGAGCCGGTGGTCGCCAGCGATAAGCTGCTGATCCAGTCGAAAGATGGTGAGGTTTATGCGATTACCCGCTAACGGGTAAACGTCTGGCAGGTGAAATCCTCCGTTCTGACGGCTCCTGATTTAATCAGGGGCCGTTTCGTTTTTAGTCAGGCATGGTATTCTTTGCGCCTTCAGCCTGAACTTAACGGCCAGAGCCGTTATAATCACGCCATTCGGGCGATTAATTATTTATTGAGGCATTGTTATGGTACCTGTGGTCGCGCTGGTTGGGCGTCCCAATGTGGGAAAATCTACGCTATTTAACCGTTTAACCCGCACTCGTGATGCGCTGGTAGCGGATTTTCCTGGACTGACTCGCGATCGCAAATATGGTCGCGCCGAAGTGGAAGGGCGCGAATTTATTGTTATCGATACCGGCGGTATCGACGGCACCGAAGAGGGTGTCGAAACGCGGATGGCCGAGCAGTCACTGCTGGCGATTGAAGAAGCGGATGTGGTGCTGTTTATGGTCGATGCGCGTGCCGGAATGATGGCCGCCGATCAGCAAATTGCTAAGCACCTGCGTTCACGTCAGAAAGCCACTTTCCTGGTGGCGAATAAAACCGACGGACTCGATCCCGATCAGGCGGTGGTGGATTTCTATTCACTGGGCCTCGGTGAGATCCATGCCATTGCGGCGTCGCATGGTCGTGGTGTTACCAGCCTGATCGAAACGGCACTGCTGCCGTGGATGGACAAAGTTGAGCCGGTCGAACTCACTGAAGAAGAAGAGAACCAGGCTTACTGGAGTGCGCTCGACGCCGAACAGACTGCTGAACTGGAAGCCGCAGAGGAAGAAGAAAACTTCGACCCGACCGGTTTGCCGATCAAGCTGGCGATTGTCGGTCGTCCTAACGTAGGTAAGTCAACGCTCACTAACCGTATTCTCGGCGAAGATCGCGTGGTGGTCTACGACATGCCGGGCACCACTCGCGACAGCATCTATATTCCGATGGAACGTGATGGACGCGAGTATGTGCTGATCGACACCGCGGGCGTGCGCAAGCGTGCCAAAATCTCTGATACCGTAGAGAAATTCTCGGTGATCAAAACGCTGCAGGCGATTGAAGATGCCAACGTAGTTATGCTGGTGATCGATGCGCGTGCCGGTATTTCCGATCAGGATCTGTCGCTGCTGGGCTTCATCCTCAACAGTGGCCGCTCGCTGGTGATTGTGGTCAACAAGTGGGATGGCCTGTCGCAGGAAATCCGTGATGAAGTGAAAGAGACGCTGGACTATCGTCTGGGCTTTATCGATTTCGCCCGCATCCACTTCATCTCTGCGCTGCACGGCAGTGGTGTCGGCAATCTGTTTGAATCGGTCACCGAAGCCTATGACTGTTCAACCAAACGTGTGAACACCTCAATGCTGACCCGTATCATGAACATGGCGGCCGAAGATCATCAGCCACCATTGGTTCGCGGTCGTCGCGTTAAGCTGAAGTATGCACATGCTGGTGGTTATAATCCGCCGATTGTGGTGATCCACGGTAACCAGGTTAAAGACCTGCCGGACTCATACAAACGCTACCTGATGAACTACTTCCGTAAATCATTGAACGTAATGGGAACGCCGATTCGCATCCAGTTCAAAGAGGGTGAGAACCCGTACGAAGGTAAGCGCAACCTGCTGACGCCAACGCAGCAGCGTAAGCGTAAGCGTCTGATGGCGCATATGAAGAAAAATAAGCGTTAAGTGAAAGAGGGCCGGAAGGCCCTCTTTTTTTGTCCTGATATTAAGTAAGAGGCTAATCATGACCATCAATTGTGAAAACTGTCAGCAGCCGCTGCAGCTCAGCGACGGCGAATTTATCTGTAGCGGTTGTGGCGCACACACGCCGGCGCAGGCATGCTGCCCGGATTGCCATCAGCCGCTGGAACGGCTTTCTGCCTGTGGCGCAGTGGACTACTTTTGTCACCATGGACACGGCCTGATCTCGAAAAAGCGGGTGGAGTTTCAGCCACAGCGTTAAGTAAGCGGCAGCGATCCGGCGTAAGCCGTCGGCATTCACTACAATTGTTGTAGCAAAAATGCTATTGCAGCGTAACAATTGGGTTATAGATGTTCACTCTGTAATGTACCAGGTGGTACAATCCTGCCGCGTCGTGGGGATGGGCCAGCCACACCAGGTCTTTCCGGTCCAGCTTTCTCCATGGACGCGGGTCTGTTTATATTCGATTTGAAACAGTGCGGCACTCCGCATGTCCCTTTGACAAGGTTGCGCAGTTCAGGCGGCAACCGGCGTGGACGCTCTGTTTATTCAGGAGAGTTAGTGTTATGGCTGAAACATCGTCCCGCTCCGCTAAGGGGCTGGGAATAGTATCCGTGCTGCTCGGGCTGGTGCTGCTGGCTACCGGCCTGTTCTTCGCGATAGGCGGCGGCAAACTGGTTGCCCTCGGCGGCAGTTGGTACTTCCTGATTGCCGGTATCGTTACCGTTCTGTCAGCAATTCAGTTTTTCCGTCGCAAATCATCGGCGGTGGTACTGTTTCTGCTGATGTTTGTCGGCACCCTGATCTGGTCGCTGTTTGATGCTGGCATCGAGTTCTGGCCGCTGGTTTCGCGCCTGATGGTGCCAACCGGCCTGATGATCGTCGCCTTCCTGCTCTGGCCTGCGCTGCGTAAGCGTGAAGGCAAAAGCTCGCTGGCAAAGCCCGCTTATGGGCTTTCTGCGCTGCTGGCAGTCGGCATGGTGGTAACTTTCGTGCAGATGTTTCAGCCACATCCTACCGTCGCGTTCTCAGGCGAAGAGCTGCCGCTGATTCCGGTGGATAAAGCGAAACAGCAGAAAGACTGGGATAACTATGGCAACACGCCACAGGGCAGCCGCTTTGTGGCGCTGGACCAAATCACCCGCGATAATGTGAAAGATCTGCAGGTCGCCTGGACCTTCCGGACCGGCGATATCCCGGACAGCCCAACCGGCAACGGCGCGGAAGATCAGCAAACCCCGTTACAGGTGGGTAATACCCTCTATCTCTGCACCCCGCACAACAATGTTATTGCCGTCGAAGCAGACAGCGGTAAGCAGATCTGGAAACGCGAAATTAATGCCCAGGCGGAAGTCTGGCCGCGCTGCCGTGGTCTGGCTTATTTCGATGCCACTAAACCGCTGCAGCAGCCAACTCAGCCAGGCTCGACGCCGGTTCCGGCCGTCACGCTGCCAGCCGGTGATAGCTGTCAGCGCCGCATCCTGATGAACACCATCGATGCACGTCTGATCGCCATCAACGCTGACAACGGTGAGTTCTGTGAGAGCTTTGGTAATCACGGTATCGTTGACCTGAAAGCCGGTCTCGGCCAGGCGCCCGATCCGCAGTATCAGCTGACGTCGGCACCGACGCTGGCAGGCACCACCGTAGTGGTGGGCGGCCGCGTCGCTGACAACGTCCAGACCGATATGCCGGGTGGCGTATTGCGTGGTTTTGACGTCATCACCGGTCAGATGCGGTGGGCGTTTGACCCGGGTAATGTCGATCCGAATGCGGTGTTAATGCCGGGCAAAGAGTACGCCCGCAGTACGCCGAACTCGTGGGCACCGATGTCTTACGATCCGGCGATGAACACCGTATTTATCCCGATGGGCAGTTCATCTGTCGATCTGTGGGGTGCGAACCGTACCGAACTGGATCACAAATATGGCGCATCCGTGCTGGCGCTGGACGCTACCACCGGTAAAGAGAAGTGGGTTTATCAGACCGTACATAACGATCTGTGGGACTTCGACCTGCCGATGCAGCCAAGCCTGATCGATTTCCCGCTGAAGGATGGCACAACTAAACCTGCGGTGGTGATTGGCGGTAAAACCGGCATGATCTTCGTGCTCGATCGCATGACCGGCAAGCCACTGACCAAAGTCGAAGAGCTGCCGATGCCGCAGGGACATATCCCGAACGAGCAGTACACCAAAACCCAGCCTCATTCGACCGGTATGCCACAGATTGGCAACCAGACGCTGAAAGAGTCTGACATGTGGGGTGCTACGCCGTTTGATCAGCTGGCCTGCCGTATTGGCTTCAAATCGATGCGTTATGATGGCCTGTTCACCGTACCGGACACCGATAAGTCGCTGAGCTTCCCGGGTTCGCTGGGCGGAATGAACTGGGGTAGCATGTCGACCGATCCGAACAACCATCTGCTGTTCGTCAATGACATGCGTCTCGGCCTGTGGGTACAGATGATCCCGGCTGACACCAATAAGATTTCTCGTGGCAGCAACGGTGGTGAAGCGATCAACACCGGTATGGGCGCGGTGCCGCTGAAAGGCACACCGTATGCGGTGAACAAAAACCGCTTTATGTCGCCGCTGGGCATTCCTTGCCAGAAGCCACCGTTTGGTACGCTGTCGGCCATTGACATGAAAACCCAGAAAATCGTCTGGCAGGTGCCGGTCGGTACCGTGCAGGATACCGGACCTTTCGGCATCAAAATGCGCATGAAAATGCCGGTTGGTATGCCAACGCTGGGCGGTACGCTGGCAACTCAGGGTGGCCTGGTGTTCATCGCCGGTACCCAGGATTACTACCTGCGCGCCTTTGATGCTTCAACCGGTAAAGAAGTATGGAAAGCACGTCTGCCGGTTGGCAGCCAGGGCGGCCCGATGAGCTACGTTTCGCCGAAAACCGGCAAACAGTACATCCTCATCTCTGCCGGTGGTGCACGCCAGTCGCCGGATCGTGGTGATTACGTGATTGCTTACGCGCTGCCAGACAGCAAGTAAGTTCAGCTGTGAAAAGGGCCGACATTGTCGGCCTTTTTTTGGCAGAGTGTTGCCCGGTTCGCTGTAAGGCCGCTTAGCTCAGGTAACACGGTCAGATCGGAAAGTCGCAAAACCGACATCCATGACTGCCCGGCGCGCGACGTCCATGGCGCGGGACGCTTTCCTCCTCTGACTGTGTTCCCTGCATCTTAAGCTCATGGGTTGCTGCCAGATTCACATCAGATTATTCAGCTGTCTCAGGGCCGACACTGTCGGCCCTTTTTTGCTTATTCACCATCACGCCACAGCGCCTGCAATTCTGGCGGCGCTACCTGTTCCGGAATCAACAGCACGATGGTGCCGACCTCGCGGTGGGTCGCATACTGAATCTGAATGCGAAAATAGCGTTGATCGCCACGTCCCACCTCAGGCGCTTTCTCTTCCGGCTCGCCCAGCGGCATAGCCTGCTCAAGCGCACGACAGACGCGCTGCTTTTCCGGCGGCGGCAGTTCACCCAGCGAAAAACGGCGTTCGGCGCGCAGGCCAGGCATAAAGGCGAGGCCTCCTTCACGCGCCACGATGATAGTGGCGTCATCGGTGAGTTCGGGCAGATCACTCATAGCACACCGACCTCTTTCCACGCCTGCTCAATTGCGCTGGCAACGGAACGGTTAAAGCGCTTTTCGCCATGCTGAAGGGTAAAGCGGGCAAAGGTTTTAAAATCGGCATCCTGCGGCAGTTCATCGTCGCACATTGTGTCATACCAGGCGTGACCCGCCAGCTCCCACGCATAGCCGCCCAGCGCTTTCGCCGCCAGATAGAAGGCGCGGTTAGGAATACCGGAGTTGAGGTGCACGCCGCCGTTATCTTCGCGGGTCTGAACGTAATGATCCATGTGCGCCGGCTGCGGATCTTTGCCCAGCATCGGGTCGTCATACGCGGTGCCGGGCGCAGACATCGACCGCAGCCCCTTTCCATTGATACCGCTGGCCAGCAGGCCTTCACCGATGATCCAGTCAGCCTGATCGGCACTCTGTTTTTTACTGAACTGTTTGACCAGCGAGCCAAATACATCGGAGAGTGACTCGTTCAGCGCACCCGCCTGCTCAAAGTAGATCAGACCGGCTTCATTCTCGGTCACGCCATGCGTCAGTTCGTGCGCCACCACGTCGATTGCGATGGTAAAACGATTAAAAATCTCGCCGTCACCATCACCAAATACCATTTGCTGACCGTTCCAGAAGGCGTTCTGGTATTTATCGCCGTAATGGACCGTTCCGAGCAGTTTCAGCCCCTGATTATCCAGCGAGTTGCGCTGGTAGGCCTGCCAGAAAAAGTCATAGGTGGTGCCGAGATAATCCCAGGCTTCACCGGCTGCGACATCACCGTTTTCGGGCTGGCCTTCCTGACGAATCAGCTTACCGGGCAGGGTTTGCTGGTTTTGCGCATCATAAATTTCGCGATCCACATGGCCGCCTGCTGCCGTTTTCGCCACGGCCGGCTTTTGCCAGTGTTCAGCCATCAGATGCTGTACATGGGTCAGGGTGCGGCGCGCCTGTTCCTGCTGGTGACCGGAGCCGTGCGCGATAATTTTGCGGAGGATATAGGGAGGAATAACGCTAAAGGCCATGTGAAACTCCTTGGCAACAGGGATGTGCCAAAAAGTATAGACCGGTCAGTAAAGATACACCTCGTTGATGCCATAACAAGCGATACGATAACCGGTGTACTGACGGTCTGACACCAGCAGGGCGATCAGGAAGTGGCTTTGCGACGGCGCTTTTTCTCCGGCAACAGCTGGGTTACCTGACTCTCGACCCAGCCATCATCCAGGCGAGTGCGCAGCAGATCGCCGTTCTGCAGCTGCTGGGTTTTTTTCACAACCTGACCTGCAGTATCGGTAGTGACGCTGAAGCCGCGCGCCAGGGTCGCTAACGGACTGACGCCTTCCAGCTGCGCTACCAGTTGGCCGAACTGCTGTTTATCCGCGTTCAGCTGTTTCTGCATACTCTGCTGCAGACGATAGTGCCAGCTTTGCAGCTGCTTCTGCGCTTCAAACAGACGCTGCTGTGGCTGCTGCGCGGTCAGCCGATGCGTCAGGCGATCCTGTTGCCGGCTGGCGTGGCGCAAGCCGGTTTCCATCGCGTCAGTCAGCCGTTGCTGCAGGCGGAACAGGGCGGTCTGCTGGCGGGCGAGACGTAACTGAGGATGCTGCTGTTGCAGACGATGCTCCAGCCGGCTGTAGAGCCGCTGCTGGCGCGCCAGATAGTAGTCCATCGCCATCTCAAGCCGCTGTTGCTGCGACTGCAGCTGACGCAGCAGCTCAAGCTGATTACGGCTGACGATCTCGGCGGCGGCAGAAGGCGTTGGCGCGCGCAAATCTGCCACAAAATCGGCAATCGTGACGTCAGTTTCATGGCCGACAGCGCTGACGATCGGAATACGGCTGGCAAAAATCGCCCGCGCGACGCGTTCGTCGTTAAAGCTCCACAAATCTTCCAGTGAGCCGCCGCCACGGCCGACAATTAACACGTCGCACTCATTACGCTGGTTAGCGATCTCAATCGCCCGGACGATAGCGGCAGGCGCATCAACGCCCTGAACCGGAGTGGGATAGATCACTACCGGCAAGGAGGGATCGCGGCGATGCAGCACCCGCAGCACATCGTGCAGCGCCGCGCCGGTTGAAGAGGTGATCACACCGACCTGGCGCGCCGGATCGGGCAGCGGTTGCTTATGCTGTGGTTCGAACAAACCTTCGGTCGCCAGCCGCGCTTTCAGCAGTTCAAACTGCTGCTGCAGCAGACCTTCACCGGCCGGGTGCATACTTTCGATAATCAGCTGATAGTCGCCGCGCGGCTCATACAGCGTGATGTTGGCGCGAACCAGCACCTGCTGACCATGCTGCGGACGAAAGGTGACGCGACGGTTGCTGTTGCGGAACATGGCACAGCGCACCTGGGCGCCGTCATCCTTCAGGGTGAAGTACCAGTGACCGGAAGCGGGTTGGGTGAAGTTGGAGATCTCGGCGCTCAGCCAGACCAGGCCCATCTCTTTTTCCAGCAGCTGACGCACTGTGGTATTGAGACGGCTGACGGTAAAAATATTGGCGACGGGTGGCAGCGACATGTGACGAAGATCAAATTCCAAATCAGCAGGTTAATTCACCGATACTACAGGGCTGATAGCGCGGATCAAGAGTTTTTCTGAAATAATGCTGGAGGCAATCGGTTACGGCCTGTATAATGCCGCGGCAATATTTTATCTATTCTCATTCACCCGAGGTGGAGTATTGCCATGTTAAGAATCGCTAAAGAAGCACTCACTTTCGACGACGTTTTACTCGTTCCTGCACACTCCACCGTCCTGCCGAATACGGCCGATCTCAGTACTCAGCTGACCAAAAATATCCGTTTAAATATTCCGATGCTTTCCGCTGCAATGGACACCGTGACCGAAGCGGGTCTGGCGATTGCGCTGGCGCAGGAAGGCGGTCTTGGCTTCATTCACAAAAACATGTCAATTGAACGCCAGGCGGACGAAGTGCGCAAGGTGAAGAAACATGAAAGCGGCGTGGTGACTGAGCCACAAACCGTGCTGCCAACTACACCGCTGGCCGAAGTGAAAGCGCTGACCGAGCGTAACGGTTTTGCCGGTTACCCGGTAGTGAACCGCGACAACGAACTGGTCGGTATCATTACCGGTCGTGACGTTCGCTTTGTCACTGACCTCTCCCAGCCGGTATCCGCTGTGATGACCCCGAAAGATCGTCTGGTGACGGTGAAAGAGGGTGAAGCGCGCGACGTAGTGCTGCACAAAATGCACGAAAAGCGCGTTGAAAAAGCGCTGGTGGTGGATGACAGCTTCCATCTGCTTGGCATGATTACCGTAAAAGATTTCCAGAAAGCCGAACGTAAACCAAACGCCTGTAAAGATGCGCAGGGTCGTCTGCGTGTCGGTGCCGCCGTTGGTGCGGGCGCCGGTAACGAAGAGCGTATCGATGCGCTGGTTGCGGCCGGTGTTGACGTGCTGCTGATTGACTCCTCGCACGGCCATTCCGAAGGCGTGCTGTCACGTATTCGTGAAACCCGCGCCAAATATCCTGATCTTGAAATCGTCGGCGGCAACGTGGCGACCGGTGCTGGCGCACTGGCGCTGGTAGACGCCGGCGTTAGTGCAGTTAAAGTCGGTATCGGCCCGGGCTCCATCTGTACTACCCGTATCGTCACCGGCGTAGGCGTGCCACAGATTACCGCCGTTTCTGATGCGGTTGCTGCACTGGAAGGCACCGGTATTCCGGTAATCGCCGATGGTGGTATCCGCTTCTCTGGCGACATCGCCAAAGCAATTGCTGCGGGCGCATCCTGTGTGATGGTCGGTTCTATGCTGGCCGGTACCGAAGAATCCCCGGGCGAAATCGAACTCTATCAGGGGCGTTCGTTCAAATCCTATCGCGGCATGGGTTCACTGGGCGCGATGTCGAAAGGCTCATCTGACCGTTACTTCCAGACCGATAACGCCGCCGACAAACTGGTGCCGGAAGGCATTGAAGGCCGCGTTGCCTATAAAGGCCGCCTGAAAGAGATCGTACACCAGCAGATGGGCGGACTGCGCTCCTGTATGGGCCTGACCGGCTGCCCGACCATTGATGACCTGCGCACCAAAGCGGAATTTGTCCGCATCAGCGGTGCCGGCATCAACGAAAGCCATGTCCACGATGTGACCATTACCAAAGAGTCACCGAACTACCGCATGGGATCGTAATCCCGTAAGATTTCCCGCCCGGCTTCAGCCGGGCGCTTTTATTTATCAAGTCACCGTTCTGGAAACCCCTCAATGACGACGGAAAATATCCATAAGCATCGCATTCTGATTCTCGATTTCGGCTCTCAATATACTCAGCTGGTGGCACGTCGCGTGCGCGAACTGGGTGTCTACTGTGAACTCTGGGCATGGGACGTGACCGAAGAGCAGATTCGCCAGTTCAATCCGAGCGGCATCATCCTCTCCGGTGGGCCGGAAAGCACCACCGAGCTGAACAGCCCGCGTGCGCCTGAATATGTCTTCAGCGCCGGTGTGCCGGTGCTGGGCGTCTGCTACGGCATGCAGACCATGGCGATGCAGTTGGGCGGTAAAGTCTCCGGTTCCAGCGAGCGTGAGTTCGGTTATGCGCAGGTTGAAGTGACCACCCCAAGCGCGCTGGTACGCGGTATTGAAGACGCGCTCAGCGCCGCTGGTAAACCGCTGCTGGATGTCTGGATGAGCCACGGCGACAAAGTAACTGCCATTCCGGCTGACTTCGTCACCGTTGCCAGCACCGAAACCTGTCCGTTCGCCATCATGGCCAACGAAGAGAAGCGTTTCTACGGCGTGCAGTTCCACCCGGAAGTGACCCACACCCGTCAGGGGCTGCGGATGCTTGAGCGTTTCATTATCGATATCTGTGAATGTGAAGCGCTGTGGACCCCGGCTAAGATCATTGAAGATGCGGTTGAGCGCCTGCGTGAGCAGGTCGGCAATGACAAGGTAATCCTTGGCCTGTCAGGCGGCGTTGACTCCTCTGTGACCGCGATGCTGCTGCACCGCGCCATCGGCGATCGTCTGACCTGCGTATTCGTGGATAACGGTCTGCTGCGCCTGAACGAAGCGCAACAGGTGATGGATATGTTTGGCGACCACTTTGGTCTCAACATCATCCATGTGCCGGCTGAGATGCGCTTCCTGGATGCACTGGCGGGTATTGATGAACCTGAAGCTAAGCGTAAAACCATCGGTCGCGTCTTTGTGGAAGTATTTGACGAAGAAGCGCTAAAACTGCAGGACGTTAAGTGGCTGGCGCAGGGCACCATCTATCCGGACGTGATTGAATCAGCCGCCTCTGCCACCGGTAAAGCGCACGTCATCAAATCGCACCATAACGTGGGTGGCCTGCCGAAAGAGATGAAGATGGGGCTGGTTGAGCCGCTGAAAGAGCTGTTCAAAGATGAAGTGCGTAAGATCGGTCTGGAGCTGGGCCTGCCGTACGATATGCTTTATCGCCATCCGTTCCCGGGTCCGGGTCTGGGCGTGCGCGTGCTGGGCGAAGTGAAGAAAGAGTATTGCGACCTGCTGCGCCGTGCCGATGCGATCTTCATTGAAGAGCTGCACAAAGCCGATCTCTACAACAAGGTCAGCCAGGCCTTCACCGTCTTCCTGCCGGTACGTTCGGTCGGTGTGATGGGCGATGGCCGTAAATATGACTGGGTGGTTTCACTGCGTGCAGTGGAAACCATCGACTTCATGACCGCGCACTGGGCGCACCTGCCGTATGAATTCCTCGGCCGGGTCTCTAACCGCATCATCAATGAAGTCAACGGCATCTCCCGCGTGGTGTATGACATCAGCGGCAAGCCACCGGCGACCATTGAATGGGAATGATTTCGCGTCTGGCAACAGCCTGCACGGTTAAGCAGTAAAATCCCTCTAAGCCCGCATCACTGCGGGCTTTTTTGTGTCTGGCACTTTCTGGCAACGGTAAGCACAGTTTTTTCAATGGAACTCACGAGAAACGCTATAACGTTAATGACCGTGATGGCCTTTATGTTGCGGTGACTCCGGCGGGTCCAATCTCATTTCGCTACCACTATTCAATAAATCGAACACAAGAGACCATTAGCTTTGACCGTTAGGGCGTCGGTGGGATTACGCTTGCGCAAGCGCGACGAGCTGAAATTTAGCGAAGCATTATGGACGAAACTAAAGGAGAGGATGAAACAACGTAGACCAGATTGGTTTTTTCTTTCCAGACTGGCAATGGATATTATTATTGCTCTCAAAATCTTTGCCGGTAGCTCTGATTATATCCTTCCTTCGCCTACGATTCCGATGCGCCAGTGAGTAGCGCTAGTCAAAACCTGCTTTTGATGCTGACATCTCGTTTGGCATAGAAAGAAGGCGAGCCGTGGCCTGAACTTGCATAAAGAACTCCATCATTTAGGCGGCGCAAAATAAATCACTGTTACCTATCCTCTCTTTTCATCGCCGGTTGCTCAATTACGTTATTTCACTCTCGTATTGAGATAATTATCAAGTGTGAGCCATCCCGCAAAATTACGCTTATATATTGAGTTTGCTTTGTCACCGACAGCAGGCAAGAGTCTAAATTAAAAGCCTGTTTAGTATGGTAGTTCATTTGCTGAGAATATCGTCTGTGCGCGGTTAATCAACCCTTCCGGGCCTTTAAATGGCTTTTGTCTCAATGATCACATAAATAAAAAAACATAATTAATTAATTTAAAAACATAATAGATTCTCATGGGTTACTTGTGTCAGAAAGTGTTCCTCCCAGACAAAAGAACCGGAGATCTGACTAGAATGAGTAATAACATAATGCAAAGCCGGCATGATGAATATCATAAATTAACCCGTGGAGAGCGTATTGGTTATGGGATGGGCGACTTTGCGCAAAACCTGGTATTCGGTACCATTGGCGGTTTTCTGGCGCTTCACATGTTGACTGTAAATACAATCAGTACAGCAACAGCCGGATTTATATTTCTTTTTGTCCGCATTATTAACGTGTTATGGGACCCGATGGTGGGAACGTATGTTGATAAAAGAAGCTCTCCTGCCGGAAAATACCGTCCCTGGCTTTTAAGAGCAGGTGTTCCCCTTGTTATCCTTTCTGCTTTACTGTTTGCTCCCATCCCGGGTATCCAGGGTTCTGTTCCTTTTGCATTTGTGGTTTATTTAGCCCTGGATTTGATTTATTCAGTAGTGAATATCCCGTATGGTTCACTGAATGCTTCACTGACAAGAGATCCTGAATCTATTGATAAACTGACCAGCACACGTATGATGCTGGCTAATAGTGCGAATCTTCTTGTCTATACGCTCTTTCCAATGTTTGTACAAATGGCTTCTCCAAAAGATCGAAGCCTGAAAGATACGGGTTTTTTTGGCCTTGAACTCAATATGGGTAACTACACCGATCCCTCAGCTAACTACGCGTGGTTTGGTGTTTACTCAATCTATATGCTGATCGGCGCAGTTGCACTTTTCATCTGTTATAAATTTACTAAAGAACGTGTCGTTGCGACGGCAGAACAAACAGCCAACGTAAAAGCGACAGATCTGTTCCATGAACTCAGACATAACCGGCCGCTTGTCATTCTCGGATTGTTTTTCATGCTGGCCTTCACCTTCATGTTTTTCATGAATACCGTAAATGGCTTTTTCAATCAGTACGTCGTTGGCCACTCAGAGTGGATGGGCGCTATCGGCCTGGTCGCCTCAATTCCCGGTATTGTCTTCCCTGTTTTTTGGCCCAGACTGAAGAAAATTTTTGGCAAAAAAGGCTTCTTCCATCTGTTCCTTGGCATGTTTATTGTCGGTGAACTACTGACCTACGTATGGTCACGTGAAGCAATGCACGATGCCCTTTGGCTGGCTTATATCTCAACATTCATCAAACAGTGGGGCTTAAGCTCTGCGACCGGCTTCATGTGGGCACTTGTCCCTGAAGTTGTCGCTTATGGCGAATTAAAAACAGGAAAACGAAACGCCGCCATTATTAATGCCATTATGGGACTGTTTTTCAAAATCGGTTTCACGCTGGGTGGCGCGATTCCACTTTGGTTACTGGCTGCCTATGGCTTTAACGAAAAAGGGGTTCAGCAAAGTGCAAATGCTATCGACGGAATAATTATTACAGCGATTTGGGCTCCAATAATGTTAGCCGCCATTTCGATGATCATCATTCAGGTCTATCCCATCTCAGACAAACATGTCACCGACATCAATCGTCAGCTTGATGAGGTACGTGTGTAGTTTGAAAAATTAGCGATAAAACTCAAAAAATAGCCAGCTTAAACTTAAAAGGTATGATTATATGTCTCTGATTCAAAACCCTATCTTACCTGGATTTAATGCCGATCCGAGCATTATCCGTGTAGAAGACACCTACTATATTGCAAATTCTACTTTTGAGTGGTTCCCGGGTGTTCGTTTACATGAGTCAAAAGACCTGGAACACTGGAATCTTCTCCCGGCCCCATTATCAACAACCGCGCTTTTAGATATGAAAGGAAATCCTTCATCCGGCGGGATTTGGGCACCAGCGCTTTCGTATGCTGATGGTAAATTCTGGTTAGTTTATACCGATGTGAAAGTCACCGAAGGTGCCTTTAAAGACATGACCAATTATCTGACTACAGCCACTGACATTCGTGGCCCATGGACAGATCCGATTAAACTTAATGGTGTCGGTTTTGACGCTTCACTTTTCCATGATGACGATGGTCGTAAATACCTCATTCAACAAACCTGGGATCATCGCGAGTATCATCATCCTTTTGATGGCATTACGTTAACTGAGCTTGATACACAGACGCTGAAATTAAAACCAGAAACTGCGCGAACGATTTATCGCGGTACTGCCGTCGCCCTGGTCGAGGGGCCACATCTCTACAAACTGAACGGCTATTATTATCTTTTTGCCGCTCAAGGCGGAACCGTTTTCACTCACCAGGAAGTCGTGGCGCGTTCAAAAACATTGAATGCCAATAGTTTTGAAACACAGCCAGGGGAAGTGTTCTTAACCAATATGGATAAGCCAGACAGCTATATTCAAAAGCAGGGGCACGGCTCGTTGGTCTCAACCCCGACAGGGGAATGGTATTATGCTTCGCTTTGCGCGCGTCCGTGGAACCGTGTCGGTGAGTCCGCCTACGACCCTCGTGGTTGGTCTACCCTGGGGAGAGAAACCTCTATCCAGAAAGTGTATTGGGATAAAGATGGCTGGCCACGTATTGCAGGAGGCCACAGTGGACGAACGTTTGTCGAAGGGCCAGCAGATGCGATTTATACCGAAAGCGCAAAAGATCATAGCCAGCACGATGATTTTATAACGGCGACACTTGATCTCAACTGGAATACGCTCCGGGTCCCGTTCACCGAAAAAATGGGAACGACGGGTGATGGAAAGTTAACCCTGACAGGGCAGGGATCGCTAGCGAATACCCATGACCTCTCGCTGATTGCCCGACGCTGGCAAGCCTTTTATTTTGATGCGCAGGTTAAAGTTAAATTTGAGCCATTTAATTACCAGCAAATGGCAGGGTTAACCCATTATTACAACGACCGCCATTGGAGTTTTGTTTTCATTACCTGGAATGAAATTAATGGAGCCGTTATCGAAATTGGTGAGAATAATCGTGGGAAATACACCTCCTATCTGAAAGATGAGGCCATTAAGATTCCGGAGGAAACGCAATATGTCTGGTTTCGCACCAAAGTTCGGAAGGAAACCTATAGTTATGAATATAGTTTTGACGGAATCAATTTCACTGAAATCCCTGTCAAATTAGATTCAGCCATCCTTTCAGATGATTATGTACTGCAAAGCTATGGAGGATTCTTTACCGGAGCATTTGTTGGCCTCGCGGTCGTTGACTATTCTGGTTATGCTGCCAGCGCAGAGTTTTATCACTTCAGTTATCAGGAGTTGGGTGATTTTCTAATTGAAAATAACACTTATAGCTGGGATGCCAGTGAATCACGATTTAATTAAATACTAAGTGTCAATTCAGGTAATAAGTGCAACGCCAGCCTTAATGCTAAGGATGGCGTTGCGCCGGATAAGCGCACCAGCCTCTGACCGTGAAGGAGTCTTAGCACCGAATTATCGGATGCAATCCTTGCTGCAATTTGAATTAGTGGAATGGATTATTCACTTTTGACCCCAGTAATATTTACTCACCCTGACTACGGAGACACTCATTACGCTAATTATTTAACTGTACCTCTACGAAATAAAAATAAAATCAACTTGTTTTGGTGACGTTGTTTCTATTCACACCGAAACAGGATGGTTATTTTCTAAAGATATAATTAATTAATTTGAGATAGCCATGAAAACTGTAAAAACAATCCCTTTAGCAATGGCGATAATTACCGCACTGTGCTCTGTTTCCGTTCTGGCACAGGAATTCACTCAGGAACAGATTGACGCCATTGTCGCTAAAGCGATTGATAAAGCCCTGGCCGAAAGGCAGGCGAAAATCACTGCTGCTGCCGATAAAAAAGTCGACGTTATTACTGACCCGCAAACCACTGCTGCCTCTCCGGATTTAGCCATTCCATTTGGTCTTAAATTCAGTGGCTACGCCCGCTACGGCAGCCACTTCCAGGCGGGCGATCAGAAATATGTTGGCGTCGAGGGATCCTATAACGGTGCCTCGGCGATCGGTCGTCTGGGTAACGAAAGTAACGGCGGTGAATTCCAGTTGAGCAAAGCCTTCAAAAGCGACAGAGGGGCCATCTGGGACATTAACGTCATGTTTGACCACTGGAGCGATGAAGTGAACCTGAAAAAGGCCTATGCAGGCGTCACTAACGTCTTCGAATCAAACCCAAATGCCTATATCTGGGCTGGCCGCGATTTCCATCAACGTCCGCAGCAGGGGATCAACGACTACTTCTGGATGAACCATGACGGCCAGGGGGCCGGGGTGAAAAACTTGGCTATTGGCGGTATTCAGTTTGACGTGGCAACGGTGTCGCAGGTGAAATCCTGTAGCCCGGAAGTGTCGGCCGATGAGACTAATCCATCACGTATCACCTGTACCGGTAGCTCCGACACCGGTGATGATGGCCATTATGCGCTGACCACCAAAACCCACGGCATCAAGGCCGGGCCGATTGATGTCGAAGTGTACGCCAACTACGGCTTTGACTCGAAAGCGATAGACAACGATGAGCAGCTCGATGCCTGGCAGGGCGGTCTGGTACTGAGCCACACTAACGACAGCGGGGTGAACAAAGTCATTCTGCGCTATTCCGACAACTCGGATAACAGCGTCTACAACAAAACGGACGATCTGACCACGGTCTACGCCAGCTTCGAGGGCAGTCATAAGTTTACCCAGCAGGCGCAGCTCGATTATTTGCTGGCCTTCCATGACTACGATGACGGTAAGGACAACACCGACAACCGTAAAAACTATGCTGCGATTGTGCGACCGATGTATTTCTGGAACGACGTGCACTCAACCTGGCTGGAAGCCGGCTACCAGCGTGTGGATTACGATCAGGGCGGAGATAACAAAGGCTGGAAACTAACGTTATCGCAGAACATCGCCATTGGCATGGGGCCTGAGTTCCGTCCGATGTTGCGCTTCTATGTGACCGGCGGTCAGGTGGACAACGCGCATATCGCCAGAGCCGATGCCACCAGCAACGAGCAACTGGATTCGCTGAATGTCGGCGGCATGTTTGAGGCGTGGTTCTGAGTTAGCTTATAAACCTCCTCGTCACTCGTAAGGAAGGAGAGTCCGGACCCGGAGCAGACCGGTGCCCGGATACCTGGCTGGCAAGGATAACAAATCCGTCATCCCAAAGAGAGATGGCGGATTTTTATATAGCAGCAATGTTGTTAAATGGGGTGTCAGGCATCAGCCTGAAGGCTCAGGCTCAGGCTCAGGCTCAGGCTCAGGCTAAGAAGCCTACGATCGCAGCTCGCTGTTTTGGCGTTTCTGTAAGGCCGAATGGTCAAGTCCGGTTCGGCGTGGTGTTGGGTTTTTGCTGGGAGCCGTCTGGCGAAATGGAGCGATTGACAGCCGCCATCAAGCCAGTAACCAGAGTAAGCGCCGCTGTTCCGCAATTTTTACGGCAAGGCAGACAGATGAAGACTGGACGAAACAAACCGTGCCATTCTGCCCGCGGTTTTAACCTTTCAGCGCATCCCCGGCCGCCGCTGGCGTTTTATTGTTCACTTTGACGAGAATTGCGCTATTCTGCTCTGCAGTAGAGAGACGCGCGCCACACTTGTCGCCAGCCTTTACCCGCCGCTTTTGCTCAATATCCCAAAGCCGCCCCGTGTAAATCCGACTGCTCAGCAGACGTTGCCATTTATTGTCTTCAGGAATGTTGTCATGCTTTCACTTAAAGTGTTCAGCCTGTTTTTTGTTGCCGTCTTACTGTTATCGCTGGGGGCCAGTATTGCGCAGGCCACTCGCCACAGCGATAACAGCGAAAAGGGCGGCTGGTGGTCGGCCCGTCGTGATTCGGCCGGTATCGCGCCCGATCCGCGCGCCATAGCCAACCTGGCTATTGTTCAGGTCTATGCCGCACCGACCTATGGCTGGAAAGGTGCGGTAGCGGTTCATCCGTGGATCATTTTCAAACGCGCTGGCGAAAGCCGTTATAACCGTTATGAGGTGATTAGCTGGGGCAGCGGCGATAAAGTCCGCCGCAACACCAATATTCCTGACGGGTACTGGTACGGCGCGAAACCACGGCTGCTGGTGGAGCATCGCGGCCCGGCGGCGGAAGCGATGATTCCGCAGATTGAGGCAGCAATTAAATCTTACCCGTGGCCAACCACCTATCATGCCTGGCCGGGACCCAACAGTAATACCTTTCTGGCACACATTGGCCGTGAAGTACCGGCACTGAAGCTTGATCTGCCCGCTAATGCGCTGGGCAAAGATTACCGACCGCTGTGGCGTCCGATTGGGTTGCCGCCATCGGGACGTGGATTACAGGTGTCGATTCTGGGCGTGGCGGGCGTGACGCTCGGCGCAGAAGAGGGCTTTGAAGTGAACCTGCTGGGATTAAACATGGGGCTGGATTTCACCCCTTTCCGGTTACGTCTGCCGTTTATCGGCGGCCTCGGCCACGACAACCTTCAACAGAATAACCCGTAACAGTCCGGCCCCGTTCGTCGGGGCCAGTTTTCATCAGCAGACGCCGAAGTCGCCTTCTTCGTGATACAGATTCACGCTATCAGCCTTCACTTCAATCTCTTTTTTGGTCGCATCGTCTGTGCGTGCGCACCACAGAGTATCGCCTTCTGCCCGCAGCACCTGCATTTTTGGACCGCCGGTCTTTGACTGGACAAAATCATCCGGTTTAAACATGTTGCCTCCATAGTTTGTTGTTCATTCTGGTCGCATAAATCCACTGTTGATGATTTTTTGCGTGCCGTTTTCCAGTTTATACCCTGACTGTTTTACCGCGAGAAAAAGTCTGCCCATGCTGAGCCGCATAATCTCCACTTTAACAAGTTGTCAGTTGACAACCCACTGGTTTCACGTCACGCTAGAGGCTCAAATGGTCAGAAAGCGACATCACAGTAAAGAGATTGAATCGGCTTTATGTTACGCCGAATCCCATGGATGGCGGGTAGTACCGGGCGGCCATCATGCGTGGGGCAAGATGTACTGTCCGAAAAACCTGATGACCTGTCGGTGCGGCGAGTTTTGTCTGACCTGAATCTGGAGTACGCCGAAGAGTGCGCAAAACCATGCCAATGCCCTGCGCCGCGTGGTTGATCATTGTCACTTTCTTACGGCCTGACACAGCAAAAGGAGCGGCTCATGGAATACCGTTTTACTTTACGATTTAGCCTGCCAGCGGAGCACGCCACGCAGGATGAGATGCTGGAGAATCTGGCACTGGCGGGCTGTGATGATGCGCTGGTCGGGCTCGGCGTACCTGGCAGAATTGCGCTGGAGTTTAGCCGTGAAGCCTCTTCTGCCAGTGAGGCGTTGATGCGCGCCGAAGCGGAGGTCATCGGCGCCATACCCGGTGCCATGCTGGCGGAAGCCGCGCCCGATTTTGTCGGACTGACGGATGTGGCGGAATTAACCGGCATGTCGCGGCAGAATATGCGCAAACTGATGCTCAGCCATCGCCCGCCGTTTCCGTTGCCGGTGCATGACGGCAAAACCGCCATCTGGCATCTGGACGATGTGCTGAAGTGGTTAAGCCAGCGCGGCACCTATGCGCTGCCAGCCGCCATCGGTGAACTGGCGCAGGTGACGCGCCAGCGTAATCTCAAGCGAGCATTACAATGCAACCCGGGCCGCGCCTGAGGCTCAGTGCGGCAGCAGGAACAGGGTAGCCAGTCCCAGGAAGATAAAGAAACCGCCGGTGTCGGTGATGGCGGTGATCAATACGCTGGAGCCGACGGCGGGATCGCGCTTCATTTTGGTCATCACCAGCGGTACCAGCACGCCCATCAGCGCTGCCAGCAGCAGATTCAGCGCCATCGCCAGCATCATCACGCCGCCCAGCGCGAGGTTGTCATACATCAGCCAGGTGATGCCGCCCATAATCCCGCCCCAGAACAGGCCGTTGATCAGCGCCACGCCGAGTTCACGGACAATCAGGAACGAGAAGTTTCCCGGCTCAACCTGATGTAGCGCCAGAGCACGCACAATCATGGTGATGGTTTGATTACCGGTATTGCCGCCGATGCCAGCGACGATCGGCATCAGAGTGGCGAGCGCCACGATTTGCGAGATAGTGCCTTCAAACAGCCCAATCACTCGCGAGGCGACAAAGGCGGTGCAGAGATTAATCGCCAGCCATGCCCAGCGTTTACGCACTGACTTCCGCACCGGCGCAAACACGTCCTCTTCCTGACTGATACCGCCCATTTTACGGATATTGCTTTCGTTTTCGGCATTCACCAAATCGATAATGTCTTCAATAGTGATACGGCCTATCAGGCGGCCCTTTGCATCAGTAACGGCCGCGGAGATCAGGTTATAACGTTCGAAGGCGCTGGCGGCATCTTCCGCCTTATCGTTAAGCTGGAAGGTGGTGGGGCGGGCATTCATTACCTCACTGACCAGCGTTTTCGGCTTGTTCAGCAGAATATCGGTCAGCAGCAGTTCGCCAAGCAGCAGATTATCGTCATTGGTGATAAAGATTTTATCGGTGCCGCCTGGCATGCTTTTGTGCTTACGCAGATATCGCTGCACCGTGGCCAGCGTCACGTCGTCGCGTACCGTCAGGATATTGAAATCCATCACCCGACCGACGCGATCGCGATCAAACTCCACCATGCTCAGCATGCGGGCGCGCAGGCCCGGTTCCACGGTCGCCAGCAGGCGGCCCGTCAGGTCACGAGGCAGATATCGTGCCAGCCACACCTGATCATCAATATCCAGCGGTTCGATGGCGCGCAGAATATCGCGATCGCTCATCTCTTCGGTCAGGCTGGCCCAGACGGTTTCCGAGGCTTCCACCAGTACCAGACCGCGCCGTTCGTTTGGCACCAGTCGCCACAGCGCCTGACGTTCTTCTTCCGGTAAGGCTTCGAGGATGTCGGCAAGGTCGGCAGCGTGCAGCTGACGAATATCCTGCTCCAGCGCGTCACGCTGGGCCGCATTTTCACGTTGCTGTTCAGGACTGAGGTCGCTGGATTTATCCAGCAAAGCATCAACCAGATCGTGCTCGTTGAGCAGCAGCGTCAGAATGCGATGACGTATTTCACTTAAACGTTGAGAGTGTGAGGCAGACACATTGAATCCCTTTAGTCTGAAAGCACCAGCACGAAGTGTAGCGTTTCGCCTGAAAAAGGGATGCAAAAAATGGCGCAGTCAACCGGACGGCGGGGCAGTTTTTCAGGCGAAAAAGTCGTGTTCGCTAACGCGTATCGCCAGAACTGACGGCAACCGGTTCAGGCAGCGATTTTTGTTGCTGATGATGTTCGAAGGCAGCAGGCAGGATAAAAATCAGGCGGCTAAACAAAATGATAAAACTGATCAGCAACACGATACGGGTCATGGTGCCGGTTTTTTGACGTCTTCGGGGAGAAATAGCGCTGTTCACGCGGGGTGGTTCCTGTAATGACCCAAAGCTGGGCGACCGCAACATTTAGTCACAGTCGCCAGACGAAATCAATCGCGGTTGAAAAAAACAGCAGACAAAGATCAGTAACTGGCTTTCTGCGCCAGCAGCGTGGCGAAGCGGCAGTTAATGCGATTGCCGTGTTCATCTTTACGGTGCAGCTGGCCAGGATTTTCGTTGTACTTCACGATATGCCAGTTACGGTAATAATTGCTCAGCTCGCCCGATTTAAACGCAAAGGTAAAATCGCTCGGGCAGGGCATATCGTCGGTGTTCATCGCTGCCACAATCAGGTTGTAGCCGTTTTTCACCGTGCAGGCCTGCATATCAGCAATCAACTGCGGAATGCTCTGCGGTTGCAGAAACATCATCACCACTGTCGACAGCACAAAATCGTAGCCACCGTTAAAGCGCGTCTGGTTCAGATCCCGTTGTTCGGTATGGATGCCGCTCAGACCTTCCCGCTCGATGATATCGTGCAGGCGCGCCAGGCTTTGCGGATTATGATCCCATGCGGTGACGTCGAAACCGTGCTGATTAAGATACAGCGTGCTACGCCCACCGCCACAGCCGAGATCGAGTGCTTTCCCGACGTTGAGCTGTGGTAGCGCCGCCACGACTTCAGAGTGAGGCGGCGTCAGGCCGTAGGTTTCGGCAAAATAGTGTTCGTCACGCAGACGTTCGGTATGTTGTGTCATGGTCATCAGTTCAGTTAAATGGGTGCCAGGCACCCACGTTATCAGGCCTCTTCGAGGATCAGTTTCCATCCGGTGACATCATTCCAGTAACCCTGCTCGCGCTCGAGATCGAGCTGTACCAGGGTGTTCTGACTGAAATAGCCCGCGGGGAAAATCAGCGTCCAGTGGCCGTCGTCGCACTTCAGCACCAGAGTATCCGGCCGTGTGGTGGCCTGGCGCTGATTATTCAGCAGGGTACCCAGACGCAACAGGAAAATCAGCGGCACGAACTGCTTCTTCTTAAACAGCGTCACCCGCGGCAACTCATCGAGTTTCACCGCTTTCCGGTGGAATCTTACCAGCGCCGCCAGCAGCATTTGCTGATCCTGATTAAAGCCAGGCATATTGGTGTTTTGCAGGATGTAGGCTGAATGGCGCTGCAGACCGCTATGATTGATGGTCAGTCCGACTTCATGCAGCATTGCCGCCCACTTCAGCAGCGCCGCCAGTTGCGGATTCGCCAGTTTGGGATTCTGATCGCGCCACTGCAGATAGAGCTGTTCGGTAGTGTCGAGCACGCGTCGCGCCTGATCGCTGTCGATGGCGTAATGGTTCGCCAGACTCTGCGCGGTGCGGCTGCGGATATCCTGATGACGGAAGCGGCCTTCCATTTCGTACAGCACGCCTTCACGTAGCGCACCATCGGAGAGGCGCAGCTCGCGAATTGCCAGCGCGTCGAACACGCCGCACAGAATCGCCAGTCCCGGTACAAACACCCCTTTACGCTCTTCCGACAGGCCTGGCAGACTCAGCGCGGCAAACGATTTATGTTTGATCACTTCGTCATACAGTTTGTCGAGACGCTCAGGCGTAATCAGCTTCTCTTTCTCATCCATCGCCTGCAGCACTTCACAGGCGGCTTTGATGGTGCCGGACGCACCCAGCGCATATTGCCAGCCATGCAGACGATACTGCCACGCCAGCGTTTCCAGCTTCTGTGCGGCCGCTAAGCGGGCGCGACGGAAATTCTCGCGGCTGATTTCACCGTTGGGGAAATAGAGCTGCGCGAAACTGACGCAACCCATGCGGCGGCTTTCCACCAGCTGCGGCTCAAAATCCTCGCCAATCACCAGTTCGGTTGACCCGCCACCGATGTCGATCACCAGCTTGCGACCTTTCTCCGGCTGAGTATGCTCCACGCCCATAAAGATCAGGCGGGCCTCTTCATGGCCTGAAATCACCTCAATCGGATAGGGGATCACCTCGGCGGCCCGTTGCAAAAAGGTTTCGGCGTTGACCGCCTGGCGCAGCGTATGGGTGCCGACAATGGTGACATTGCTCGGGCTGAATCCCTGCAGGCGTTCCGCGAACAGCGCCAGGCAGGTTAATCCCCGCTCCATCGCCTCTTCGCTCAGGCGATTACTGGCATCCAGCCCGTCAGCCAGATGGACGCGCTGCTTCAGGCGACCCAATACCTGCATCGCGCCATCTACCACCCGGGCGATGACCATATGGAAGCTGTTCGATCCGAGGTCGATCGCCGCAAACTCCTGGGGTTTTGGCGTACTTTTATGGGAAATTGGCATAGGATTTATTCAGGTTGTTCCAGGTTCTTGATGTAATCATAAATGGCCAGCTGCGATCGCACTTTGCGACGATTGCCGCGCTGGACGTAATGGTTACTCAACTCTTTATCGACGATGCGGGCTTTTACCGTATCACTTAACTGAATAGCAATAATGTCGAGTATGCGCTGCTTAATACGTGGATCGAGAATCGCCACCGCCACTTCGATGCGGTAATCAATGTTACGCGTCATCCAGTCAGCCGAGGAGAGGAACACTTTTTTATCGCCGCCATTGTCAAAAATATAGACGCGATCGTGCTCCAGATAACGGTCAACGATACTGATGACGCGAATATTTTCACTGATCCCCGGCAAATCGGGAATTAATGAGCACATGCCGCGCACCAGCAGATTGACCTTAACCCCCACGCTGGAGGCTGTATAAAGCCGGTCAACCAGTCCTTTGTCCACCAGATTATTGATTTTCAGAGTAATGCCGGATGGCTTTTTCTGCTGCGCATTGGCGATTTCGTTATCGATCAACTCATACAGCATCCGGCGTGAGTTCTGCGGTGACACCATCAGATGATCGAAGGTGACCGGCCGGTAAGGGTTCTCGATAAAGTTAAACACCCGGCGCACTTCGTTGGTGATACGCGCATCGGCGGTCAGCAACGAGTAGTCGGTATAGAGGCGGGCGGTTTTTTCGTTGAAGTTGCCGGTACCGATATGCGCGTACCGCACAATCTCTTCACCTTCACGGCGGGAAATCAGGAACAGCTTGGCGTGGATCTTCAGCCCCGGCGCAGAGAAAATTACGTGCACGCCCGCTTCGGTCAGGCGCTTAGCCCAGTAGATGTTCGCCTCTTCATCAAAGCGCGCCTGCAGTTCAACCACCACCGTCACTTTTTTACCGTTATAGGCCGCATGAATCATCGCATCCATGATGCGTGAGTGTTTGGCGACGCGATAAATATTGATTTTTATCGCCAGCACGCTGGGGTCAAACGACGCCTGACGCAGCAGTTCCAGCACGTGCTCAAAGGTATGGTAAGGATAATAGAGCAGCACATCGCGATCGCGAATGGCATCAAAGCCATTGCGGAAGCCATCAAATCCGATATGGCGAATCTGCGGCAGCGGCCGGTTCACCAGGTTGTTTTTGCCGACGTTCGGGAAGCCAATGAAGTCTTTAAAGTTGTGGTAGCGTCCGCCGGGCAATATGGAATCGAAGTTAGAAATGGAGAGCTTGTGACACAACAGTTCCACCATCGAATCGGGCATGTCGCGCTGGTAGACAAAGCGGACCGGCTCGGCGGTCAGGCGTTGCTTCAGGCTGGACGACATCAGCTCCAGCAGACTCGATTCCATCTCCGTCACCAGATCGTACTCGGCGTCACGCGTCATCTTCATCGAGTAGGCGTTCAGTGCGTCGTAGTCGTAAAAGCCTTTGAAAATATCGTCCAGGCAGTAACGTAAAATGTTATCCAGCAGGATCATCGGCTTACGACGACGCGGCGGCTCAGCCGGCAGATTAATGAAACGCGGCACTTTATCGGACGGGATCTCCAGCAGCGCATAACGAATGGTATCGCCGCGGATAATTTCCACCGCCAGATAGGTGTAATCGTCTTTCAGAAATTCGGTCAGGTCAGTTTCATGGGTGATCAGAATCGGCGAGATATGCTGGCGCAGTTCATGTTTGAAATAGTGGCGCAGCCACGCCTGCTGATTCGGCGAGAGCTGGCGCTCGTTGATCAGGAAGATCTGATTACGCGCCATCTCCAGCAGCAGATCGTTATACAGGGCGTCGAACTCCTGGTCAGACTTCAGGACTCGCTGCTGGATCTTCTTGAATAAATGACGTGGCGTACTGGCGGAACCCTGCTCTTCACCAATCAGAATGCGGCGTTTCAGGTCGGCGAAACGCACCTTGTAGAATTCGTCGAGGTTATTGGAGTAGATACCGAGAAAACGCATCCGCTCAATCAGCGGATTACTTTTGTCCGCCGCTTCCTGCAAAACCCGTTCGTTAAAGGATAACCAGCTTAATTCTTTTTCAATATAAAGCTTTACCTGACCCATTCTCACTCCATATAGCGGTTGCAGGACTGAAGATCCAGTGTCCCTGATCATTATGGCGAGAGTATGGCAGCGTTGTCCAACGTCAATAGTTGTCTTATCAACCGGCTACGGGCAACATAGCGGCTTGTTTTTGCCTGCTACCGGAACCGCATGAGCGTAAACCACATCCCAGTCCAGTTCAGCGACCGTAAGCGTCGTGCCGTTGACCGCCTGACGCGGCGGCTGGTCACGTCCTGTGGCATTGCGATTCTGCTGCTGATGTTGCTGCTGTTTTGCTGGCTGATTGGCGTGGTATTGCCGCTGTTCAGTGCACCGGGTCTGCAGATTGCCAGTAATCAGCAGCTATGGGATCGCGCGCCGGCGTTAGCCCTCGGCAATGATGGTCGTATCGGCTGGCGTATCAGCGCGCACGGCGCGGCGCGGTTTATTCCGTTGGATGGACAACCGGCGGAACCGGCGCTGGCGTTATCGCCGCCACCGCAACAGGTGGTGCGCAGTGCCGACGGCCAGACGCTGCTGCTGAATATGCAGGGTGCGCTGATGCTGATGCAACCGACAGCGGAACAGCAGTGGCGCTTTCCGCTGGGCGACAAACCGTTTCACCTGCCGCACGGCGCGGTGACAAAAATGGCTCTGGCGACTCGCCATCCAGGCCAGTGGCGTATCGCGGCGCTGACCGACCGCGGCCTGACGGTGCTGACGCTCGGCACCGATCAGCAGGCCGCCACTGTCGATCTGCCACAGCAACAGCTGGACCTGCTGGCACTTTCCCCGGCAGGCGATCTGCTCTATACCACCGAAGGCAACGTGCTGCGGGTCTGGCAACTCGACGAGGATCAGGCGCGGTTGCGTGAAACCCAGACGCTGCCGCAGCGCCCGCAAAGTCTGCATCTGCTGGTGGGCGGTAAGAGCCTGCTGATTCAGGATCAGAGCGGCATTACCCAGTGGTTTGCGATCGCCAGCCCACAGGGACCGCGTCTTCAACGCATCCGGACGTTCGCGCACAGCGCGGGAGTGGCGAAAGTTGTCACCGAGCCGCAACGTCGGGTGTTCGCCACCCTCAGTGAAAATGGCCTGCTGCGGCTGTTCGCCAGCAAACAGGATGGCCCGATTCTGCAGCGCCAGCTGGCGCCAGGCATTCTTGACGCGCAGTTCTCACCGCGTGGCGACAGTCTGCTGATTGAGCGGGCAGGCAGCTGGCAAACCCTGCGGCTGGATAATCCGTGGCCTGACGTTACCTGGCGTAATTTCTGGCAAAAAATCTGGTACGAAAATTACCCGGCACCGGACTGGATCTGGCAATCGACTGCGGCGGGCGACAGCTATCAGGGCAAGTTCAGCCTGGTACCGATGGTGGTCGGCACGCTGAAAGCCGCCAGCTTAGCGCTGCTGTTTGCCACGCCGCTGGCGCTGGCGGCAGCCATGTATACCGCGTTTTTTATGGCACCGGGCCTGCGTCGCTGGGTTAAACCGGCTATCGAAATGATGGGCGCGCTGCCGAGCGTGGTGGTGGGGCTGATTGCCGGTGTCTGGCTGGCACCGCACATCAGTCAGGCGTTGATTGGAGTGCTGTTGCTGCCGCTGACGCTGGCCGCCAGTTTGCTGCTGTGCGGCGCGCTCAGCGCGCGTTTACCGGCGCGCTGGCGACAGCCGGGCCGCGAGGTGCTGATTCTGCTGCCGCTGCTGCTGCTGGTCACCTTACTGACGCTGTGGCTGCCAACGCTGTTTATCCCTGATGCAGGCGACTGGCTGCCACATTATGAACAGCGCAACCTGCTGGTGGCGGCGCTGGCGATGGGCTTTGCGCTGGTGCCGCTGATATTTACGCTCTCTGAAGATGCGCTGTTCAGCGTGCCCGCATCGCTGGGGCAGGGCTCGCTGGCGCTGGGTGCTACGCCGTGGCAAACCCTGACCCGAGTGGTGTTGCCTGGCGCCTCAGCCGGGATCTTTGCCGCCCTGATGATCGGCCTGGGCCGCGCGGTGGGGGAAACGATGATTCTGCTGATGGCGACCGGCAACACGCCGCAAAGTCAGGGCGGATTGTTCAGCGGACTGCGCGCCCTGTCAGCCAATATCGCCATCGAGATGCCGGAAGCCGCCGCTGGCAGCGCCCATTATCGCATCCTGTTTCTCAGCGCCCTGATGCTGCTGCTGTTCACTCTGGTAATCAATACCGTGGCGGAGCTGATCCGTCAGCGTTTGCGCCAGCGCTACAGCCAGCATGAGGAGCAGGTATGAAGGTGATGCGACAAAACGATCGCTGGCGCTGGTTAACCGCCGGTGCCGTGGCGGTCTGCCTGTTAGCCTTTACGCTGTTGATTGGCCTGCTGGCCTGGCAGGGCGTCCGGGCTTTCTGGCCGCAGCGGGTTGACCTCTACAGTTTCAGCCAGCCCGACGGGCGTGAGGTGCGCCTGCTGGGCGAAACTCTTGAGCATCAGCCGCGCTTTCCCGCCCCGGCTGACGAGCAGGGCAACAGCGGCGGACAGGTTCATCGCTACCTGATTAAAACCGGCAACCGCGACTGGGACGCGCCCGATTTCCGCGTGGTCTACAGCCGGCAAGCGGCCAGCGTCAGCCAGCCGAAAGCGATCATGGTGTTGCAGCGTCGCAGTCACGGCCAGGCTTACGGCTGGTTTATCGGCCTGCGCGAAGATAATGAGGTCTTAACCGCCCGCAATCCCGATGCGCTGCTGCATCAGCGGCTGGCGCAGGTACAACTGCTGGTGCGGCAGGCCAATCAGATTCGCCGGGTAGAGATGGCACGCGTCAACAGCCAGCGTGAGCAGCTGGATGAACAGGCCACGCAGCAGCGCGCCGCCGGTCGCTTTGATCTACAGACCCAGTCGGAATATCAGGCGAATCAGGCGGCCTTGCAGCGTCGGTTCGATCATCTCAGCGAGACGCTGGCCAGCCTGCAACAGCAGAGCCAGCGCGACGTGCTGATCCTGCGGGATGTGCACGGCATCGACCACGCGATTCCGCTAACGGAAATTGTCGATAGCTGGAAACCCAACGCAATGACGCTGGGCGAAAAGAGTCTCCATTTCCTGCATCAGCTGTGGCGCTTTGTCAGCGACTCGCCGGCCGACGGTGGAAGCGAATCCGGTGCTTTCCCGGCGATCTTTGGCACTGTGCTGATGGTGTTGCTGATGTCGATTGTGGTGATGCCGCTTGGGGTGATCGCCGCAATCTGGCTGCACGAATATGCCGGGCGCAACGCACTGACCCGGCTGGTGCGGATTGCGGTGGTTAATCTGGCCGGGGTGCCTTCAATCGTGTATGGCGTCTTTGGCCTTGGCTTTTTTGTCTGGCTGGTCGGCGGCACGATCGATCAGCTGTTCTTCGCCAGCGCATTGCCCAATCCGACCTTCGGCACGCCGGGCCTGCTGTGGGCGGCGTTAACGCTGGCGTTACTGACGCTGCCGGTGGTGATCGTGGCGACGGAGGAGGGACTTTCCCGCATTCCAGATAGTCTGCGTCAGGGATCGCTGGCGCTTGGTGCCACGCAGGCGGAAACCCTGTGGCATGTGGTGCTGCCGCTGGCGGTGCCGGCAATGCTGACCGGATTGATCCTCGCCGTGGTACGCGCAGCGGGCGAAACCGCACCGCTGATGCTGGTCGGGGTGGTGAAAATGGTGCCGGAATTACCGATCGATGCGGTGTTCCCTTATCTGCACCTCGACCGCAAATTTATGCATCTTGGCTTCCAGATTTACGATCTGGCGTTTCAGAGTCCGAATATTGAAGCTGACCGGCCGCTGGTGTTCGCCACCGCGCTGCTGCTGGTGCTGATTATTCTGTCGCTCAATTTGCTGGCGATGAGCCTGCGTCACCGCCTGCGTGAACGCTATCGCCTTATGACTCAATAACAGGCTATGACTATGACGCCCGACACTGACATTGCGCTCACCGTTAACCATCTCTCTCTGTGGTACGGCGAGCGCCAGGCGCTGCAGGACATTTCGCTGCAGGTGCCAAAAAACCGCATTACCGCGCTGATCGGCCCGTCCGGCTGCGGTAAATCAACCCTGCTGCGCTGCTTCAATCGGATGAACGATGTGATCGATCACTGTCGGATCGACGGTGAGGTGCTGCTGGGCGCGGTGCCGATCATGCGGCCGGATCAGGATCTTTCTGCGCTGCGTCGGCGTATCGGGATGGTGTTTCAGCGGCCCAATCCGTTTCCGAAGTCGATCTATGAAAACGTGGTTTACGGCCTGCGATTACAGGGCGTGCGCGATCGGCGGGTGCTGAACGAAGCCTGCGAACGTGCGCTGCGGGCGGCGGCGTTATGGAGTGAGGTGAAGGATCAACTGGGGCAGAATGCGCTGACGCTCTCGACCGGACAGCAGCAGCGGCTGGTGATTGCGCGGGCGATTGCTATCGAACCGGAGGTTCTGCTGCTGGATGAACCGACCTCGGCGCTGGACCCCATCTCTACCCTGGTGATTGAAGAGCTGATGACCACGCTGAAGCAGCACTTTACGCTGGTGCTGGTCACCCACAATATGCAGCAGGCGTCACGCGTATCGGACTATACCGCTTTTATGCATCAGGGCGCGCTGGTGGAGTTTGACGATACCGATCGCATCTTTACTGCGCCGAAACAACGACGCACCGAAGATTACATTACCGGCCGCTACGGTTAAGGAAAGGGAGAAGAGCGGGGTTTGGTCAGACGACTGATAAACTTAAAGCGATGGGAGCCGATGCCCGGAGTAAAGCATCGCGGGCCATCGACAAAAACGTCGGGAGCGTTTTTGAACAACGCAAAGCGTTGGCCCGGCTACGGGCGCACCTCAGGGATGAGGTGCGTAATCGCCCGCGCTGAGCGGCCAGGGATGGCGTTTTTTGCGTCTTTACGGAGAGCACAGGCTCTCTGAGCCTTTACTCTGCCATCACTTCAGAAGAAATGATGGCTTCTCCTTCCACGTCAGTCGTTTGCATAGCCCTGCGGCGGCAAGGGTTCACCGTCCAGCCAGGCTTTCCCGTCACGCATCCTGAGCCGTCCGTCGATAAACCAGCTAATCACCAGCGGATAGATCGCATGTTCCTGATGCTGCACCCGCTCAGTAATCTCCGCCTCACTGTCATCCGGGAATACCGGCACTTTGGCCTGCAGGATCACCGGGCCGCCATCCAGTTCATCGGTGACAAAATGCACTGAGGTCCCGTGTTCGCTATCGCCGCTCTCCAGTGCCTGACGGTGTGTATGCAGGCCGGGGTATTTCGGCAGCAGAGAAGGGTGAATATTCAGCAGGCGGTCATGGAAATGGGCGACAAACGCACTGCTGAGAATCCGCATATAGCCTGCCAGTACCACCAGATCCGGTGACCAGGCCTCGATTTCAGCGATCAGCTGACGGTCGAAGGCGTCACGATCAGCGAAGTCGCTGGCGGCCAGCGCTTTGGCGGGAATGCCCGCTTCCTGCGCCCGGGTCAGGCCATAGGCCGCAGCACGGTTGCTGATAACGGCAGCGACGCTGCCGTTAATCCGCCCGCTGGCGCAGGCGTCAAGGATGGACTGAAGGTTGGTTCCGTTGCCAGAAATCAGTACAACCAGCTTTTTCATCCGTTGATGACCACACGCTCTTCCGCATCGGAGGCCTTGATCACGCCCAGCTTCCACGCTTTTTCACCGGCAGCCTGCATCAGCGCGACGGCTTTGTCCGCCTCATCCGGGCTCAGGGCAATGATCATCCCGACGCCGCAGTTAAAGGTGCGGTACATCTCAAAGCGGCTGACGTTGCCCGCCTGCTGCATCCAGCTGAATACCGCAGGCCACTGCCAGCTCTTCTCGTCAATCACCGCCTGGGTGTTGTCGGGCAGGACGCGCGGAATGTTTTCCCAGAAGCCGCCGCCGGTCAGGTGCGCAATCGCATGCACATCGACCTGCTCAATCAGGCTGAGGATATTTTTTACGTAGATGCGGGTTGGTTCCAGCAGGTGGTCAGCCAGCGGTTTGCCTTCCAGCTGTTCAACCAGCGGATCGGTATTGCTGACTTCCAGAATCTTACGCACCAGCGAGTAGCCGTTAGAGTGAGGACCGCTTGAACCGAGCGCGATCAGCACGTCGCCGTCCTGCACTTTACTGCCGTCGATGATTTCTGATTTTTCAACCACGCCGACACAGAAACCGGCTACGTCGTAATCTTCACCGTGGTACATGCCCGGCATTTCAGCGGTTTCGCCGCCAACCAGCGCACAACCTGACTGCAGACAGCCTTCGGCGATGCCGGTGATCACCGCAGAAGCGGTATCAACGTCCAGTTTGCCGGTGGCGTAATAGTCGAGGAAGAACAGCGGCTCTGCACCCTGAACCACCAGGTCGTTGACGCACATCGCGACCAGGTCAATGCCAATCGCATCGTGGCGCTTAAGGTCCATCGCCAGACGCAGCTTGGTGCCGACGCCATCGGTGCCGGAGACCAGCACCGGTTCACGGTATTTTTGCGGCAGCGCGCAAAGCGCACCGAAGCCGCCCAGTCCACCCATTACTTCCGGGCGACGCGTCTTTTTCACTACGCCTTTAATACGGTCAACCAGGGCGTTACCAGCATCAATATCAACACCGGCGTCTTTGTAACTGAGAGAGGTCTTGTCGGTCACTGCGAGGTCCCCACGCGAGTTGCGGTTGGTGGTTTAAATAAAGCGCGGCAATTCTACCAGCGCAGGCAAACGTTTGCGAGTCCGGGATTGCGCGCCAGGCGATTTTCATCAATCCTTATTTTGTCCCGGTAAATGCTGCCGCCTTGCGCAAGGATAAGTGGCGCGAAGGCGAAAAGGCGGTATAATCCCGCGATTTTTTTTTAGCTCAACTCATTCCGGGAGAACACCAATGAAGATCGTGGAAGTCAGACACCCGCTGGTCAAACATAAACTGGGCTTGATGCGTGAGCATGATATCAGTACCAAGCGTTTCCGCGAGCTGGCATCAGAAGTGGGCAGCCTGCTGACCTACGAAGCCACCGCCGATCTGGAAACCGAAAAAGTGACTATTGAGGGCTGGAACGGCCCGGTGCAGATCGATCAAATCAAAGGTAAAAAAATTACGGTGGTCCCGATTCTGCGTGCCGGTCTCGGCATGATGGAAGGCGTGCTGGAGCATGTTCCCAGCGCACGCATCAGCGTGGTGGGCGTCTACCGTGATGAAGAAACCCTGGAACCTGTTCCCTATTTCCAGAAGCTGGTCTCGAACATTGAAGAGCGCCTGGCGCTGGTGGTAGACCCGATGCTGGCGACCGGTGGTTCAATGATCGCCACCATCGACCTGCTGAAAAAAGCCGGTTGCAGCAGCATTAAAGTGCTGGTGCTGGTGGCCGCGCCAGAAGGGATTGCCGCTCTGGAAAAAGCGCATCCTGACGTAGAGCTCTATACCGCGTCGGTCGATCAGGGACTGAACGACAAAGGTTACATCATTCCTGGGCTCGGTGACGCCGGGGATAAGATTTTCGGAACCAAATAAATCGCATAGCCGGCCGGAGAGTCGGCTTTTTTTTGGCAAAAAAAGCATCATCCCCAATCGGATAACACCCGCCGTCTGGCATCAGCTTCCCGCACTCTGCGTGACGCTGCGTCGGCGCGGGTGTCACCAACGGGGAAAACTAACGCAAGGGGATAAATGATGACTCGTCGCGCCATTGGCGTCAGTGAACGACCGCCGTTACTGCAAACCATTCCACTCAGCCTGCAACATCTGTTCGCCATGTTTGGCGCCACGGTGCTGGTGCCGATTCTGTTCCACATCAACCCGGCTACCGTACTGTTATTCAACGGTGTCGGCACGCTGATTTATCTGTTTATCTGTAAGGGCAAAATTCCTGCCTATCTCGGCTCAAGCTTTGCTTTTATCTCGCCGGTGCTGCTGCTGTTGCCACTGGGCTACGAGGTGGCGCTCGGCGGATTTATTCTATGCGGCGTGCTGTTCTGTATTGTGGCGCTGATTGTGAAACGGGCCGGTACCGGCTGGCTGGATGTGATGTTCCCGCCGGCGGCGATGGGCGCGATTGTCGCAGTCATCGGCCTGGAACTGGCTGGCGTGGCGGCGAATATGGCCGGTCTGCTGCCGGCTGAGGGCAGTTCGCCCGACAGCACCACGGTGATTATCTCGCTGGTGACGCTGGCGGTGACGGTGTTTGGTTCGGTGCTGTTTCGCGGCTTTCTGGCGATCATCCCGATTCTGATCGGGGTGCTGGTCGGCTATACGCTCTCGTGGTTTATGGGCATCGTCGACTGGAGCGGGGTAGAGAACGCGCCGTGGTTCGCGCTGCCAACCTTCTATACGCCACGCTTCGAGTGGGTGGCAATGCTGACTATTCTGCCGGCGGCGCTGGTGGTGATTGCCGAACACATCGGCCATCTGGTGGTCACGGCCAATATCGTGAAGAAAGATCTGATCCGCGACCCTGGCCTGCACCGCTCGATGTTCGCCAATGGCTTATCAACGGTGATTTCTGGTTTCTTTGGCTCGACCCCCAACACCACCTACGGTGAGAATATCGGCGTGATGGCGATTACCCGCGTCTACAGCACCTGGGTAATTGGCGGCGCGGCGATCCTCGCCATTCTGCTGTCCTGCGTCGGTAAACTGGCGGCGGCGATTCAGGCGATCCCGGTGCCGGTGATGGGCGGCGTCTCGCTGCTGCTGTACGGGGTAATTGGCGCGTCCGGTATCCGGGTGCTGATCGAATCCAAAGTGGATTACAACAAAGCGCAGAATCTGATCCTGACCTCGGTAATCCTGATCATCGGCGTCAGCGGCGCGAAGGTGCATATCGGCGCGGCGGAACTGAAAGGCATGGCGCTGGCCACTCTCGTTGGCGTGGGATTAGCGCTGATCTTCCGCGTGATTTCACTGCTGCGCCCGGAAGAGGTAGTGCTGGAAGCTGACGAACGCCAGGATAGCTGATCGTTAGCCGCTTCCTGAGAACGGGGCAGGGACGCTCCATTCATCTCTTTCTGAAAACTGTGGTAGACTTCCCCGGTTTTTTGCTTGTTCTCTTGCTGAGGTGCTTCTGAACACGCCGGCACAATTGTCATTGCCACTCTATTTGCCTGACGACGAAACCTTCGCCAGCTTCTGGCCGGGGGAGAACCCGTCGCTGATTGCCGCGCTGAAAGGTGCTCTCAACCAACAACATGGCAGCTATCTCTACTTCTGGTCGCGCGAAGGCGGAGGCCGGAGCCATTTGCTGCACGCAGCCTGCGCAGAAATGTCAGCGCGCGGTGCGGCGGTCGGCTATGTGCCGCTGGATAAGCGCACCTGGTTTGTGCCGGAAGTGCTGGAAGGGATGGAGCAACTGTCACTGGTATGCATCGATAATATCGAGTGCATTGCCGGCGAGCCGGAGTGGGAAATGGCGATCTTCGATCTCTACAACCGCATTCTGGAAACCGGCAATACCCGCCTGTTTATCACCGGCGATCGTCCGCCACGTCAGCTTAATCTGCAGTTGCCCGATCTGGCTTCGCGTCTCGACTGGGGCCAGATCTACCGTCTGCAGCCGCTCTCTGATGAAGATAAGCTACAGGCGTTGCAGCTGCGCGCCGGATTGCGCGGCTTTGAGCTGCCGGAAGACGTTGGCCGCTTCCTGCTGAAGCGACTCGATCGCGAAATGCGCACGCTGTTTGATACGCTGGATCGCCTCGATCGTGCATCGATCAGTGCCCAGCGCAAACTGACCATCCCCTTTGTTAAAGAGACGCTCGGCCTTTAAATAATCCCGAGTACCGCCTCCGGTGGGCGGCCGATACGCGCCTGGTCGCCATTAATCACAATCGGTCGCTCAATCAGGCTGGGATGGTCAACCAGCACGGCGATCAGTTCAGCCTCACTCTTCGTTTCCTCCGCCAGCCCCAGCTCATGATAAAGCGGCTCTTTGGTCCGCATCAGCTGGCGTATACTCTGCATCCCCAGCTTTTGCAGCAGGATTTGCAGCGTGTCGCGGGTTGGTGGGGTTTGCAGATAGAGCACCACCTCGGGTTCAATGCCGCGTTCCTGTAACAGCGCCAGCGTTTCGCGACTCTTGCTACAGCGCGGATTGTGATAAATCGTCACCATTTCAGGCGATCTCCTCTGATAACGGGCCGGTTAGCCTTTCTGATATTGTTTAAAACGCTGCTGCAACTGCCGCAGCTGATCGATACGGGCATCGTAACGCGCCTGCTTCAGGCTGCCGAGCGGCACCTGGGCGCTGGCGCTGCTAAGGGTAGTGATCGCCTGGTCAAGCTGGCCGTTGAGCGCCAGGCTTTCAGCGCGCGCCGACAGCTCTTCATCGTTCAGTCCCTGCTGTGCTGATGCCTGTGCCAGTAAGTCCCAGCCGTTAGGATCATCTTTGTTGGTCCAGGTGTAGCGATTCAGAATGCGGCTGGCGTTGGCCGGCTGTTTCGCTTCAACGTAGGCGTTTGCCAGGTTGAGCTGCACTACCGGGCTGTTCTTCGCGCCGGTCGCGCCGGTAAGCAGGGCGATCGCCTGTTGCGGCTGGTTCAGTCCGATGTCGATATCCGACATGATATCGAGGAACCAGACGTTATCCGGCTGCTTCGCCAGCAGCGGAGTGATGATCCGCTTCGCATCGGCATAGCTTTTCGCCTGTAAAAACTGCACTGCCTTACCGTACTGCGACGCCAGCTGTTCGCGGGTGTTACCGCTGGCGTACTGGTTCAACAGTTCATCGGTCAGCTGATTGCGGCCGGTGGCGTACATCCCCAGCGCACGCACCTTCGCCAGATAGAAATCCTGACTGGACTGCACCACCACCGGTCGCATCTGGTTGGCGCGGTTGCGCGCATCTGCCAGACGGCTGTCAGGCAGCGGGTGCGTCAGCAGAATTTCTGGTGGCTTAGACGAGAAGCGGCTCTGATCGGCCAGCTTCTGTAAAAAATTTGGCATCGCCTGGGGATCGAAACCGGCACGTTGCAGCACCTGAATCCCGATGCGATCCGCCTCCTGCTCGTTACCCTGGGTGAAGCTGATAATGCCTTGCTGGGTTCCCGCCAGCGTACCGGTCAGCGCCGCCATACCGGCCTGCGGATTGGCCATCGCCAGCAGAATTGAGCCCAGCGCGCCGACCCAGGTGAGCGGGGCATTGCGCTTTTGATCTTCCATGGCGCGTGCCAGATGGCGCTGCGTCACGTGCGAAATTTCATGCGCCATTACCGAGGCCAGCTGGCTTTCATTTTCGGTGAACCGGAACAGCGCAGAGTGCAGCACCACATTGCCGCCAAAGAAGGCAAAGGCGTTGAGTTCATCGTTCTGAATCAGAAAGAAGTGGAACGGCGTCTTAACCGAATCGGCGTGTGACACCAGCCGCTGGCCGAGCTGATTGATGTACTGGTTAAGCAACGGGTCATTGATCAGGGGAGCACTGGCGCGCAACTGGCGAACGTAGAAGTCGCCCATCTGTAATTCCTGATTAATCGACAGCGTTGAGCCCGCTGTGGTCCCCATATCGGGCAGTGAATCACTGACGTCGGCCCAGGCAGGTGCCAGACTGGTGAACATCAGCGTTGGGAGCAGTGCGGCGATCAGCGTTTTTTTTAACCGGTTCAACATGCCTTAATCCTGTAGAGAGGCCCTGAAACTGGCCAGGTGCGCAGCGGTAAGCTTCCGTTTTTTCGCAGCTAACAACGGTTCGCAACTATCTTAACCACAGCATGATAAGAAAGGAATGGGGTTATCTACGCCGGATGGAGTCTGTTTTGTGCAAGATCGCCTTTTCTGGCGAAAAAAATTGAATATGTTAAAAACCTAAACCGGAGTTAAACGAAAAAACGCCAGCCGCCTGAGCTGAGGGTAATGGGCGAGGAGAAACTGGCTTATTCAGGTTTTCTCAATGTGGTCGCGGGAAATAAAGCAGATTATGCTGAGGGTGAAATAAAACGCTTTACGCGCTTAGTTTAAAGTTATGTAAATTCACTCAAAAAAATTGAATATGGCATGAATTTTTCCAGGTTTACTCCGAAAAAAAGGTCATTTCGCGCGTTTTATGTCCGTCGTCACGATTAAATAAATAATTCCTCCTCATCGGATAGTCATTTCAGGCTCCAGAAAATAGTGGCATTAAATTAACCTGAAGTGATCATTAATGCGGGAAATTAATAAAGATATTAAGGTCCAGCTATTATTCGCTTTACGTCAGATGTTGATGAAAATTTTCGATTGGTAAAGCACGATCATTATTTCTGTCGTAACCAAATCTGAGCTGACACACATTTACGCAGGCGCTGAATATCGATGCGCTGTGATATAGATATTGCCCCGATTCAGAATATGGATCTGTAGCGCGTTATTTGCCGGAGAGGAGTGTTATGCGTTCAGCGGTTTCTTACGTGTTAATTGCCATTATGGGTGGTGTGGTCGGCGCGGTTGTCACACAAAGCGGCACTCTTTATGACAAAGTCGCGCAGCATCTTTCGTCTGAGCCGCAGGAGCCTGAAGGTTTCTGGAGTACGCCAGCGATTGAAGGTTATGGCAAAATTCATTATGAGGCCGACGCCGCTTTTAAACCGGTGGCGGGGTTGAGCAATAAAATCGTTTTCCAGATTACCCGTAGCGACGGAGCGATGACTGCGCCCAATCTGGGGCTGGAGCGGGTCGCGCGGGTGGTTAATCTCTATATTGCCTCAGGCGTTCCGGCTGACCAGCTGAAATTTGTGGTCTCAGTGACCGGTGACGCCACCCCGGCGATGCTGGATAACGCCCATTTCAGGCAGTTCTATGGCATTGATAACCCGAACCTGAAATTGATCGATGAGCTAAATAAAACGGGCGTAAAAGTATCGGTCTGCGATCAGTCGGTGGCCTTCCATCACTATCCCAATAACTGGATTGATAAATCGGTCGTGCATGCGCTTTCCAGCCCGACCACGGTATCGACCCTGCAAAATCAGGGTTACGCGTGGCTGGCAATGTAATTAATACCTTGTCTAAAACATCAGGAGAATAAGTGATGCGTCCAGCAGCCTTTATTGTGGTCGCCGCCGTGGCGGGGTTTATTGGTGGTAATGTTTTACAGTTGCCGGAATTATTCGATAAGGTCAGTGGCAAAGTGGCGGATAATAAAACCCAGCCGGCTGATTTCTGGAGTACCCCAGCCATTGAAGGCTACGGAAAAATACATTATGTCGATACGCCAGCCTTTAAACCGGGCACAACGCCAGGCCTGAGCAATAAAATTGTTTTCCAGATCAACCGCAGTGAAGGCGATATTCGCCAGCCGAACCTGGGTCTGGAGCGGGTTGCTCGCGTCACTAACCTCTATTATGCGGCGGGCGTCCCGCTCGACCAGTTGAAATTCGTGGTATCGATTAACAGCGATGCGGTCCCGGCTGCCTTAAACAATGCGCAGTTTCATAAAGCCTATGGCGTCGACAATCCGAACCTTAAATTGATCAGTGAACTGAAAAAAGCCGGTGTTGAAGTGTCGATTTGCGATCAGTCGGTGGCGTTCCATCAGCTTGAGCGCGAATGGATTGACCCGATGGTCACCCACACCATCTCCAGCGGCACCACCGTCGCCACGCTGCAAAATGAAGGGTACGCTTTCCTGATGCTGTGATCCTGACAGCGGCGACACCGCCGCTGTTCTCTTTTCGTCAGGTTCCCACCCTGCCTCTGTCGTATCATGCCGTTAGCTTCCGCCTCAATGAGATCGATCTCATCGACGGTAAGCGAGGGCGTGATGACCGATTTACGCCGTGTAGCCACGCTGGCGGGCGTTTCGCGCGACACTGCCGCACGCGCCTTTTCTACTCCTCCTCTGCTGAACCCCGACACGCTGCACAAGGAGCTGGCCGCCTCAGCGTAACCCGGATTACGCCCGCATCATATTGTCCGTCAGTTACGACTCAGTACCTCACCACGTTGTGGAGGTTGCTGCCTTCGCTGCTTCATCCGGTATTGCCCGGCAATTACAGGCGATAGAGCAGCTGGCCGGCGTATCATATCAGGTGGTGCTGGAGCTGCAACCTGACGACCCGGCCCACTTCGTGCTGGAACCACCCCGATTTCTGCTGCAGCGCTGGCAGCCGGGGCAGCGGATGGTGCCGCATCAGTACGCCATTGACCGCTTTTCTGGGTTGTGGCCGTTTTATAATCAGCAGGAATTAATCGATTAGGGCCAGGTAAATTTGAATTTAGTCCACTGTCGGCGGCCTTAAACCTGCTCAAATCCTCCGCCAGGGTGTAGACTTATGCCCGGAATCACCAGGGTAACCGGCACACGCTAAAAACAATAATCGGGCACGTAAGACATGATTTTTTCTCCTGCGGCGGCAACGCCATGCTAAGGCGTTTTCGGCCCAAAACCGATCTACGCAATTTAATCGCACTGCTGGTTATGGTCAGCATCGTTATTACGCTTGCCAATACGCTCTACGCGACCTGGCGGGTACAGCGTCAGGTACTGATTGAAAGTACCCTTGAGGCTAATCGCGCTTATGCCGCTAAACTGGCCTCCACCAGCGAGATTTTCTTCCAGCTGGCGCAGTCACAGTTGCATTACAGCGCTAACCAACTCAGTGATAATTTTAATAACGAGACGCTGCTGCAAAACGAAGTCAACCGCCTGCGCGAGCAGACCACCAGTTTTAACTCGGTAGCAGTGGTGGATGAGCAGGGGATAGTAAAAGCCATCTCGCCGGAGTCGCTGACGCTGAAAGGGATGCATCTGACCAGCGAAGCATCACGCGAAGCGCTGGAGATGCGCCAGCCGATCATCAGTAAACCCACTCTTTCTGCAGCGAACAACTTACTGGTATTTGTCTCCTGGCCAATCTGGAGCCACGAAGGCGACTATCTGGGCTATGTCGGCGGCACCATCTATCTGAAGAAAAAGAGCATTCTGAATGCGCTGCTGGGCGAGCAGTTTTATCGCGATGGCACCAGCGTCTACGTGCTCGACAGCAATAATCAGGTGCTCTATCACCAGAATCGCCAGCTGATTGGCAAAATGCTGCCCGCCATCATCGGGCCGCGTGAGGATCAAAGCAATGGCTCGCTAATGCTCTCGCAGTCGGGTGAGGTTAAGCAGCTGGCGGGGTATGCCGTGGTGCCGACCACCGGCTGGATGGTGGTGGCGCTCAAGCCGATTAACGTCACGCTGAAACCGCTCTCCGGCCTGTTGCTCAAGGTGTTGAAAAATTCCGTGCCGTTTGCGCTGCTGACGCTGCTGGTGGCGGTGGTGCTGGCCCGGCTGATTGCGCTGCCGCTGTGGCAACTGGCCCGTAAAGCCAGCCGGATGGATGCACAGGGTGTGTCAATGGAGATTGGCGGCATCAGCGCCTGGTATTTTGAGGCCGCTCAGGTCAAACGCGCACTGCTGACCGGCATTGGTCTGGTGCAGGACAAAATTGGCCGACTCAACTCGGAAGCGCAAACCGATCCGCTGACCCAGTTGCTGAACCGTCGCGGCCTCAACGCGGTGCTGGACTATTACCAGACGCTGCGCCAGCCGTTTTCGGTGCTGGCGCTGGATATCGATCACTTTAAAAACGTCAACGATAGCTGGGGACACGACGTCGGCGATCGGGTGATCCAGCAGGTGGCGAGTACCCTGCGGGCCAGCGCGCGCCAGTCCGACGTGGTTTGCCGCAACGGCGGAGAGGAGTTCCTGATGCTGCTGCCGGGCACCCCGCTGGAAGAGGCGTTGATCATTGCGGAGCGAGTACGGCTCGGCATTGCCGAAGCCTGGCTTACCGACGTTGGCCGCATCACCTTATCAATTGGCGTCTCGGCATGGAACGGTCAGCAGGATGTGTCGCTGGAAGCCAGCTTAAAGCAGGCGGATGCCGCTCTGTATCAGGCGAAAAACAGCGGACGTAACTGCGTGATTGCGGCACCCGTCAGCTAACCGCGCGCCAGCAGGCAACGCCCTTTTCAGGCTGCTTATATCAGGTACAATCGTCCTCCTTTTTTGCTGTATTGGATCGGAAGTTATGCTGGCTTTATTATTTCAATGGTACAAACGCCGCTTCAGCGATCCGCAGGCTATTGCCCTGCTGGTGATCCTGCTAGCGGGCTTCTGCATCCTGTTTTTCTTAAGCGATCTGCTGGCTCCGCTGCTGCTGGCCGTGGTGCTGGCCTATCTGCTGGAATGGCCAACGGCGCGACTGCAGCGCGTTGGCTGCAGCCGAAGCTGGGCCACCTCAATTGTGCTGGTGCTGTTCGCCGGTATTCTGCTGGTGATGGTGCTGATTGTGGCGCCGGTCGCCTGGCAACAGGGCATCAATCTGACCCGCGACCTGCCCAACATGCTCAACAAGCTCTACCTGTTTTCCGCCGGGCTGCCGAAGCGTTTTCCGGCACTGATGGATGCCGGCATCATCGATCTGATTGCGGAGAACCTGCGTAGCCGGCTGAGCGGCGTCGGCGATTCGCTGGTCCGCTACTCTCTGGCGTCGCTGGTCGGCCTGATGACGCTGATGATCTATCTGGTACTGGTGCCGCTGATGGTGTTCTTCCTGTTAAAGGATAAAGAACAGATGCTGAACGCGGTGCGCCGGGTGTTGCCACGCAATCGCGGTCTGGCTGGGGTAGTGTGGCTGGAGATGAATCAGCAAATCACCAACTATATTCGCGGCAAGGTGCTGGAGATGGTGGTGGTCGGCATCGCCAGCTGGCTGGCCTTCCTGTTTCTCGGCCTCAACTATGCGCTCCTGCTGGCGGTACTGGTGGGGATTTCGGTGTTGATTCCCTATATCGGCGCGATGCTGGTTACCGTGCCGGTAATCTGCGTAGGACTGTTTCAGTGGGGGATGGGCAGCGAATTCTGGACCATGTTTATCGTCTATCTGGTGATTCAGGCGCTGGATGGCAACATTCTGGTGCCGATTCTGTTCTCAGAAGCGGTTAATCTGCATCCACTGGTGATTATCTTATCGGTGGTGATTTTTGGCGGGCTATGGGGATTCTGGGGCGTGTTCTTTGCCATTCCACTGGCGACGCTGGTCAAAGCGGTGGTGCATGCCTGGCCGGACGAGCACCGGACGGCGTAATAAGCCGGGCGCGGCGAGTAAACTGCCGCGCCCGACAGACATCAGGCGGACTTAACGTAATCCAGCACGATGTCGTGGTGATTTGAGGTTTTGAAGTTATCGAATACCTTTTCCACCTTGCCATCCGCATCCAGCAGGAAGCTGATGCGATGGATGCCGTCATAGGTTTTACCCATAAAGGTCTTTTCACCCCAGACGCCAAATGCCTTACAGACCTCATGATCTTCATCCGACAGCAGGGTGAAATTCAGCAGCTCTTTTTCGACAAAGCGTGACAGTTTTTCCGGTTTGTCAGTGCTGATGCCCAGCACCTCGACACCCGCTTTTTTCAACTCATCCATATTGTCACGCAGACCACACGCCTGGACGGTGCAGCCAGGCGTCATCGCCTTCGGATAGAAATACACCAGAACGCGCTGTCCCTGGAAGTCGGTCAAATTAACCTGTTCGCCGTCCTGATCGGGCAAGCTAAATTTCGGTGCGGTATCACCGGCTTTCAGTGGATTCATCACATCTCTCCATTTTTTTATTCAGGCTGTCGGTAATACACCATCCGGCCGGAAACTGCCAAACGGAAAATTACCATCAGGGGGTATTTCACCACATAGCCGGGCACGTTTCGGTGACAGTAATGTGGAGAAATAGCTCCGGTATTGTGACCTGCGCCGTTAGCGTGCCGGGCTGATGGCTTCACTGCTGTCGGCATCCGACGCGCTGTAAAGACGCAGCGAACCCTGGGCATTCAGCTCCTGACACAGCGTATTAAAAGCCTGCTCAAACGACGTGCCTTCGGTACGCGTTGGACTGTGGGCCGTCATTTGAATATAGAGCGTTGGGGGTAAATCGTGTTGCCCCGGCGTAATTCGTGACACCAGTTCGGCAACGTTCATCTGATGTTTATCGATCAGATCGGTAAAGCGCTCAATGATGTGCGGCGAATCCGCCACCTCAACCTGAATAAACGCGGTATCCGGCATCGGCGGACGCTGACGGGCATTGGTGCGCTTCATGACGATCAGCAGTTCCAGTTCGGCACCTTTCAGCGGCAGAGTGGATTCAATCAGCGTAATGGCGTTCCAGCTACCGGATAGCAGCATGATAAAGGTGAACTCATCCCCAAGCATGGCGAGACGGCTATCTTCGATATTGCAACCGCAGCTGCTGACGTGTCGGGTGATGGTATTGACGATACCCGGACGGTCAACACCGAGCGCGGTGATCACCAGATGATGGGGCTGAGATTGCGGCAAAATGGCTTTTCCTGTGCATTCGCTAATAACCATAAGGTAAACATAAAAAAAACTGCTGACAAGCGCGGGAATAGCGTGGCTTGCTTGCTTTTCCCTAAGTGTAAAACGTACCATGAAGCACTTGTTTGTCGAGGGGATCGCCAATGTTTACGGGAAGTATTGTTGCACTCGTTACGCCAATGGATGACAAAGGTAATGTCTGCCGTGCGAGTCTGAAAAAACTGATTGATTATCATGTCGCCAGCGGCACCGCGGCGATTGTTTCCGTCGGCACCACAGGCGAATCGGCCACGCTGAGCCATGAAGAACACGGCGATGTGGTGATGCTGACCCTGGAGCTGGCCGATGGCCGGATCCCGGTGATCGCCGGAACCGGGGCGAATGCCACCGCAGAAGGCATCTCTCTGACTAAACGTTTCGAACACTCCGGCGTTGTCGGCTGCCTGACCGTCACGCCGTATTACAACCGTCCGACGCAGGAAGGATTGTTCCAGCACTTTAAAGCCATCGCCGACAGCACCAGCCTGCCGCAAATGCTGTATAACGTACCCTCGCGCACCGGTTGTGACATGCTGCCGGAAACCGTTGCCCGTCTGGCTGAAATAAAAAATATTATCGGAATCAAAGAGGCAACCGGGAACTTATCGCGGGTTAGTCAGATCCAAGAGCTGGTTAATGAAGAGTTCATTCTGGTGAGTGGCGACGACGCTACCGCACTGGACTTTATGCAACTGGGCGGCAAAGGCGTCATTTCGGTGACTGCGAACGTGGCCGCGCGCGAAATGGCCGAGCTGTGCACACTGGCGCAGCAGGGCAATTTCGTCGAGGCTCGCCGCCTGAATCAGCGTCTGATGCATCTGCACCAGACGCTTTTCTGTGAACCCAATCCTATCCCGGTAAAATGGGCTGCGAAACAGCTAGGATTAATCGCTAACGACACGCTGCGTCTGCCAATGACGCCACTGACTGCAGCCGGCCAGCCGAAAGTGGAGCAGGCGCTGGTGAAAGCGGGTTTGCGATAATTTAGGGAGTTTGAATGAATTACTCAGTAAAGCGGTCAACGGTAGCTACCGTGGTGGGGCTTTCCACCCTGATGCTGTTGTCGGCCTGTTCGAGCGACCAGCGCTATAAGCGCCAGGTCAGCGGTGATGAATCTTACCTGCAAGCCAGCGAATTACATGAACTGAAAGCCCCTGCCGGAATGATCCTGCCGGTTCAGCGTGGTGATTTTGACGTGCCGCGCACCAGCAGTCAGGCGCCGACCGGCAAGCAGCTCGATATCCGTCCACCGGCCCAGCCACTGGCGCTGCTGAACGGTACGCGCGCGCAATACAGCAATAATACCGGCGCGCTGATGATTGAGAACAGCCGTGGCTCCGTCTGGTCGCAGGTGGTTAATGTGGTGCAGTCTTACAAATTCCCGATTGCTTCACGCAATGACGCGGGACAGCAGCTGACCACTGACTGGGTGCAGTGGAACCGGGCTGATGAAGACCAGCAGTACCGTGGCCGCTACCAGATCAGCGTACAGTCGCAGAGCTATCAGCAGCTGCTGACGGTTCGTCTGCTGGAACTGCAACAGGATGGCAAAACCATCACTTCGCCGGCGCAAATCCAGCGTTATACCGCGCAGATGCTCAACGACATCAGCACCGGTCTGGATAAGATCGAAACCGCCAGCGAAAACGCCGCTTCAGGTCGGGTGAATGGTGCGATTGATGTGCAGAGTGGCGCAGATGATACCGGCTTGCCGTTGCTGATCCTGCGTACGCCTTACAACGTGGCGTGGCAGCGTCTGCCAGAGGCGATGAAACGCGTCGGCATGGAAGTGACGGACACCACCCGTTCAACCGGCAGCATGAAGGTGACCTATAAATCACCGGGCAGCAGCAGCTGGGATGAAGTGGGCGCGAAAGATCCGGAATTGCCAAACGGTGATTACAAAGTGCAGGTCGGCGATCTTGATAACCGTACCAGCCTGCAGTTCATCGATCCGAAAGGGCATGTGCTGACCCAGTCGCAAAATGATGCGCTGGTGGCGGTGTTCCAGGGCGCGCTGAACAAATAAAGTGATTAACGGCCGGAGATTCTCCGGCCTTTTTATTTTGTTTTTGGCATAATAGCGCGCGGCGAAGTAATCGATTGCGTCCCGCCAATCGCCGCAGCGGCACAGGCCGTTGAACACCCGTTATTTCAAGTCTGGAGTTAACAAGATGCAAAAGCGAGCTGAGTTGTATCGCGGTAAAGCGAAAACCGTATACAGCACCGACAATCCGGATCTGCTGATACTCGAATTCCGCAACGATACGTCAGCCGGTGACGGCGCCCGAATCGAGCAGTTTGATCGCAAAGGAATGGTAAACAACAAGTTTAACCATTTCATCATGACTAAATTGCAGGAAGCGGGTATCCCGACCCAGATGGAAGCGCTGCTGTCTGATAACGAAGCGCTGGTGAAGAAGCTGGAGATGGTGCCGGTTGAGTGTGTCGTCCGCAACCGTGCCGCGGGTTCACTGGTTAAGCGTCTGGGCGTGGAAGAGGGGATGGTGCTGAATCCACCGCTGTTCGATCTTTTCCTGAAAGATGATGCGAAACATGACCCGATGGTCAACGAATCCTACTGCGAAACCTTTGGCTGGGTCAGCAAAGAAAACCTGGCGCGGATGCAGGAACTGACCTTCAAAGCCAACGAAGTGCTGAGCAAGCTGTTTGATGACGCCGGCTTAATTCTGGTCGACTTCAAGCTGGAGTTTGGTCTGTTTAACGGCGAAGTGACGCTGGGCGATGAGTTCTCGCCAGACGGCGCGCGCCTGTGGGACAAACAGACGCTGGATAAAATGGACAAAGACCGTTTCCGCCAGAGCCTGGGTGGCGTGGTTGAAGCCTATGAAGCGGTTGCCCAGCGACTGGGCGTGAAGCTCGACTAAGTCGCGCCGTACCGCAGAAAAAGGAGAGCCCCGGCTCTCCTTTTTTCATTTTGGCATAAAGCTGGTGATTGCCCCGGCACACAACTAAAATCATGCCATCTGAGTAAACCGCTAAGGGAGTACAGCATGCGCTGGCAAGGGCGTCGCGAAAGCGACAATGTAGAGGACCGTCGCGATCAATCATCCGGTTTTGGTGGAGGAGGCCGCCAGATTCGTCTGCCGCGCGGCAAAGGCGGGATTGTTCTGCTGATTGTGGTGGCGGTGGCCGGCTATTATGGCTATGACCTGACCGCCTTACTGACCGGCGGTGAAGTAGCACCGACCAGTCAGCAACAGCAGCGTAGCGTCAGTCCGAATGAGGATGAAGCGGCGAAATTTACCAAAGTGATGCTGGCGACCACCGAAGATACCTGGGGGAAACTGTTCCAGCAGATGAACAAACAGTATGTCGCGCCGAAGCTGGTGATGTATCGCGGTGCCACCCGCACCGGCTGCGGTACCGGCCAGTCAGTGATGGGGCCGTTCTACTGTCCTGCCGATCAGACGGTTTATATCGATCTCTCGTTTTATGATGAGATGAAAACCAAACTCGGTGCCGGTGGTGACTTTGCCCAGGGCTATGTGATTGCGCATGAAGTGGGCCATCACGTCCAGAAACTGTTGGGTATCGAACCGAAAGTTCGCGAAATGCAGCAGGGTGCCAGCCAGACTCAGGTAAACCAGCTGTCGGTCAAAATGGAGTTACAGGCTGACTGCTTCGCTGGCGTCTGGGGACACTATATGCAGCAGGAAAATATCCTTGAGGTTGGCGATCTGCAGGAAGCCCTGAATGCCGCTGAGGCGATTGGCGACGATCGACTGCAGCAAAAAAGTCAGGGGCGGGTAGTGCCGGACAGCTTTACCCACGGCACCTCGCAGCAGCGATACAGCTGGTTCAAGCGCGGCTTTGATGGTGGCAATCCGGGACAGTGCAACACCTTCGCCAGCAACCAGTGACCCTGCAACGCCTCACCGCACAGATGCAGCAGGCCGGGATTCGACGGCTGGCGGTGATCAGCGGCGATCCGGCGTGGTGCCTGATGCGGGCGACGGCGTGGCGTGATGCGCTGGCGGGTGACTGGCTGACGCTAAGCGACAACGCACTGTTTTCCGGTCCGCACTGCGTGCCGGGGGCGGTGCGCACCCTGCTGGGACGCGAATTTCATCATGCGATTTTCGATGCCCGGCAGGGCTTCCATGCTGAAGCCTTCGCCGCGCTGGCCGGCACCTTAACTGCCGGTAGCTGGCTGCTGCTGCTGGTCCCGCCCTGGGACCGGTGGCTGCAACAACCTGATGCTGATAGCCTGCGCTGGGCGGACGTCGCCGAGCCGATCGCCACGCCACGCTTCGTTGATCATCTGCAACAGCAGATTCTGAACGATGCAGAAGTGCTGCTGGAGCAGCAGCATCAGCCTTGCCGTCTTCCGCCGCATACAGACTGGCCACAGTGGCAGTGTCGGGCACCGCAACAGCAGCAGGCGATGCTGGCGCAGTTGCTGGCGCTGCCGTCAGGCGTGGCGGTGCTGACTGCCGCCCGCGGACGCGGAAAGTCGGCACTGGCGGGCATGCTGGCGGGCCAGCAGGGAAACTGTCTGGTGACCGCGCCGGCCAGGGCGTCCACCGGGGTACTGGCCGCGTTTGCCGGCGATCATTTTCATTTTATGGCACCGGATGCGCTACTGGCGCTGATGCCGCCGCCGCCCGCTGCCTGGCTGATTATTGATGAAGCCGCCGCCATTCCCGCGCCGTTGTTGCAGGCGCTGATCAGTCGTTTTCCCCGGGTATTACTCACCACCACGGTGCAGGGTTACGAAGGCAGCGGACGCGGTTTTATCCTGAAATTTTGCGCCGGACTGCCGCAGGTTCGCTATTTCACCCTCGATGAACCACTCCGCTGGTCGCGCAGCGATCCGCTGGAACGCTGGCTCAACCAGGCGCTGCTGTTTGACGATGCTGCTGCCGTCGCGCCGTCATCCTCAGCCATTCCGCATCGGGCGTCGCGCAACGATTTTACGGCGTTGCAGGCGGCCTATCGGCTGCTGACCAGCGCCCATTACCGCACCTCTCCGCTTGATTTACGCCGTCTGCTGGATGCGCCCGGCATGCAGCTGTGGCTGGCGGGTGACGCGTTAGCGTTGCAGGGCGCGTTATGGCTGGTGGAAGAGGGCGGGCTTGATGCTTCTCTGGCAGAGGCGGTATGGGCCGGCACCCGTCGGCCGCGTGGCAATCTGGTGGCTCAGTCGCTGGCGGCGCACGCCGGATTCGCTGAAGCGGCAACGTTACGCTCACTGCGCATCAGCCGCATTGCCGTGGCGGCGGAGAGTCGTCGTCGTGGCATCGGTCAGCAGCTGGTGGCGGCAGCCCGTCACGCCGCCGCGGATTACGACTATCTTTCTGTCAGCTTCGGCTACACTGAATCTCTTTGGGCTTTCTGGCGCAGCTGTGGTTTTACCCTGGTGCGCATCGGCAGCCAGCGTGAAGCCAGTAGCGGCTGCTACGCCGCAATGGCAATGCTGGCCAGTTCTGATGCCGGTGAGATGTTACAGCGGCGGGCTGCACACCAGTTGGCCCGTGACTGGCCGGTGCTGCGTCAGCATATCGCGCTGGAGCCGGACATCACTGCGTGCCGTGAGGCAGGTTTCACGCCGCAGGATGCCCGACTGGCGGCCGGTTTTGCCTGGGCGCAGCGGCCACTGGAGGCCAGTTTGCCGGTGTTGCAGCGGCTGGCTGGGATCTCTGCTCAGCCGTTACCGCTGATCGAGGCTGCCATCGCTGCTCCTGATGCGCTGACTGCACTGGCCCGGCAGGCGGGGCTGAGCGGCCGTAAAGCGTTAATTGCCGCACTGCGTCAGCAAGCCGCTATCGCACTTGAAACGCTGCAGGACGTTGATGCCGACGTCTTACGTCAGTCGTTGAAATAATTCGACCGGCGGCTTCAAATATTCCTCATATCATTCCGCGCCCGGCGGCGTAGAGTGACAACAGGAGGTCAACATGACACTGAAATATGTAATCGTTCAACAGCCTGCTACGGCGGCCCAGCTGTTCCTGCTTTATCACGGCGTGGGCGACAATCCGGATTCAATGGGCGAGATCGGCAGCTGGTTTGCCCGCACTTTTCCTGAAGCGCTGGTGGTTTCGGTAGGATCGCCTGCCGCTGGTCGTCAGTGGTTTACTGAAGCGGAATTACACGACCAGACGGTCCAGCAGCGGGTAGATGCCGCCATGCCGCAGTTTGTCGAGTCGGTCCGTCACTGGCAGCAGCAGAGTGGTGTCCGGGCGGAAGCTACGGCGCTGATCGGCTTTTCGCAGGGTGGCAGCATGGTGCTGGAAGGGGTAAAAGCCCATGCCGACCTGGCGGGGCGCGCGGTGGTGTTTAATGGCCGTTTCGTTACCCTGCCAGAGAAAGCCAGCACCCGTACCACGGTGCATCTGATCCACGGCGATTATGATGAGCAGATCCCGCTGCATCATGCGCAACAGGCAGAGCAACGACTGACGGCATTAGGCGGTGATGTGACGCTGGATATTGTTGATGATTTAGCCCACGCGATTGACCATCGCAGTATGGAACTGGCGCTTAATCATCTGCGCTATACGGTACCGAAACGCTACTTTGATGAAGCGTTAAGCGGGGCGAAACCCGGTGATGACGATGTGATTGTGATGATGTAAAAATGCCCTCGCACGGCGAGGGCATCCGCGATTACTTTTTCTTCGGCCAGTCGTCGTCATCGTCCCATTTATCGTTAAAATCACGATGCGGCGGCAGGTCCGGTTTGTTATCCATAAATTTTTTGTGATCGATGCGTTTCAGATCTTTATACACATTCATCAGCACGCCAACCATCAGCAGGATCACCAGGATCCACCAGTAGTCTTTAATAAACTCCATTTCCCGCTCCTTAATATCGCACTCAGGCGATCAGTTGTTCCATGATGCGTTGATACATCCGGCTCAGCATCTGCAGGTCGGAGGCTTTCACACACTCATTGATTTTATGAATGGTGGCATTCACCGGACCCAGTTCTACTACCTGCGCACCCATCCGGGCGATAAACCGGCCATCAGAGGTGCCGCCGGTCGTCAGCAGCTGCGGCTTAATCTCATTATAGTGCGCCACCGCTTTTACGACGGCATCGACCAGCTTACCGCGATCGGTCAGGAACGGCTGACCCGAGAGTTTCCACTCAATGGTGTAGCGCAGCTGATGACGATCCAGCAGTTCTGCAACCCGCTGACGGATCATCTCATCGGTCAACTCAGTGCTGAAACGGAAGTTGAACTGCACGAACAGCTCGCCGGGGATGACGTTGTTGCTGCCGGTTCCGGCCTGTACGTTGGCAATCTGCATGCTGGTCGCCGGAAAGAAGGCATTGCCCTGGTCCCACTCGACGGCCACCAGTTCATTCAGCGCCGGCATCGCCCGATGCACCGGGTTATCGGCCAGATGGGGATAGGCGACATGACCCTGAACCCCATGCACCGTCAGATTCGCGGTGATCGAGCCGCGCCGGCCATTTTTCACTACGTCGCCCACCACTTCGGTACTGGACGGTTCGCCAACCAGGCAGTAATCAAGCCGTTCCTGGCGTGCCATCAGGCGCTCAACCACTTTAACGGTACCGTTAGCACCGCTGGCCTCTTCATCGGAAGTAATCAGAAACGCCAGCCGGCCTTTATGGTGAGGATGGACGGCGACAAAACGTTCGGCGGCCACCACCATCGCCGCCAGCGAGCCTTTCATATCGGCCGCGCCACGGCCAAACAGCATGCCGTCACGGATGGTGGGTTCAAAAGGAGGATTGATCCAGCGGCTGGCATCGCCCGCCGGGACCACATCGGTATGACCGGCAAACGCCAGCGTTTCGCCTTCACCACGGGTAGCCCAGAAATTCAGGGTGTCACCGATGTTCATGGTCTCGATGTGAAAGCCAATCGCCTGCAAGCGGGCGATCAGCAGAGCCTGACAGCCGGCATCATCGGGGCTGAGAGACGGGCGACGAATAAGCTGTTGCGTCAGCTCAATGACCGGGCAAAACATATTATGACTTCTCCTGGATAGCATTCTGATAGGTCGTCTCACTAAAGCCGGCAAGCAAAGTGCCATCCGGAGTGCGTAACAGCGGGCGTTTAATCATCGCAGGCTGGGCCAGCATCAGCGCTTTGGCGCTGTCTGCATCGGTGACGGCCTCGCGCTCTGCCTCGGGCAATTTGCGCCAGGTGGTGCCGCGGGTGTTGAGCAGGGTGGTATAGCCCAGCGCATCAATAAATTCCTGCAGCTGCGCGTCACTCAGGCCATCAGCACGGTAGTCATGGAACCGATAGTCGATGCCAGCAGCCGTTAAAAAGCCCCGGGCTTTTTTTATCGTGTCGCAATTTTTAATCCCGTACATCACCCACTGCGCGCTCATTGCCTGATCCTTATTGTCCTGTGAAACGTTGAAGCTGAAAAAAGCAGCCAAAGCGCGAGTTTAGCATAGTGCGATCCGTTGCGGCATCTCACCAGGCGGGCCAGAGCTGTCAATAATCGTTACCGGCAGGCATCAGGTAAACGTTATCAATTTCAGCCGTAATCATTACCTGGCTTATCATTGGATAATTAAGAATTTCGCCATGTTGAGAAAATAAGCTACCGCTGGGGTTATCAATTAATAATTGCAGGCGGGTTAAGCAGTTGCTGAAATGTGCGTCAGCTACCAAATCCGATAAAACTCAGGTTTTATTCACCGCTGCCGATAGTGATAACAGGTGTAAACGTATTCACCTGATGAAAAAAAGCGCGTAACATTGCCATCACAATAAGAGAGGGCATTATGATTGACACTGAAATGGGGAACTGGAAAGAATTTATCGAAGCGATGTTACGCAACAAGTAACACGTGACGAGAAAAGCAGGGCGCTTCCCCTCTTGCTGCAATTCTTACCACACACAGAAATAAGGCGGTCACTGATATCAGTGGCCGCTTTTTATTTCTGGCGCGACTCTCCGCTGAGTCAGCCTGCTTAATCGTGCGGTTTCTCTTTCAGCGGGAAACGACGGCGTACCAGCACGAAGAACAGCGGTACGAAGAAGATCGCCAGCAGCGTGGCGGAGATCATGCCACCCATCACGCCGGTACCGACCGCATGCTGACTGCCGGAGCCGGCACCGCTGCTGATCGCCATCGGCAGTACCCCGAAGATAAAGGCCAGCGAGGTCATCAGAATCGGCCGCAGGCGCTGGCGGGCGGCCTCCAGCGTTGATGCCACCAGTTCGCCGCCTTTGCTGTTGATCTCATTGGCAAACTCAACAATCAGAATGGCGTTCTTGGCGGAGAGGCCCACCACCGTCAGCAACCCGACCTGGAAGTAAACGTCGTTCTCCAGACCGCGCAGCCAGGTGGCAATCAGCGCGCCGACCACGCCGAGCGGGACCACCAGCATCACCGAGAACGGAATCGACCAGCTCTCATACAGCGCGGCGAGGCAGAGGAACACCACCAGCAGCGAAATAGCATACAGCACCGGTGCCTGCGAGCCGGACAGACGCTCCTGGTACGAAGCGCCGCTCCACTGGAAGCCGACGCCCAGCGGTAAGGCGTTGACCAGTTTTTCCATCTCATCCATCGCGGTGCCGCTGCTGACGCCGTTGGCGGCTTCACCGACAATCTCCAGCGAGGAGTAACCGTTGTAGCGCTCCAGCCGGGGGGAACCGGTCTCCCAGTGGCTGGTGGCGAACGCGGAGAAGGGCACCATGCCGCCGCTGCTGTTGCGCACGTACCACTTATTGATATCGCCCGGCAGCATGCGGAATTCGGCTGCCGCCTGGACATAGACTTTTTTCACCCGGCCACGATCGAGGAAGTCATTCACATAGCTTGAGCCCCAGGCGGTGGTCAGGGTGTCGTTGATGGTATCGAGCGAGACGCCCAGCGCCTGCGCTTTGCGCTCATCGACATCAATCTGTAACTGTGGGCTGTCGTCGAGTCCGTTGTGGCGCACCCGCGATAACGATTTATCGCTGGCGGCCATCTCCAGTAGCTTATCGCGCATCGCCATTAACCGGGCATGGCCGAGCCCGGCATGATCCTGCAGCTGCAGGTCAAAGCCCGACGAACTGCCCATGCCAGTAATGGCCGGCGGACTGCTGACGATCACCCGACCCTCTTTAATCTTCTGAAACGCTTTTGTGGCGCGATCAATAATCGCGAACGAGGTGCGATCGGCACCGGGACGATCTTCCCAGTTTTTCAGTCGGACAAACAGCCGCGCCACGTTCTGACCGTTACCGCCAGGCCCGGCGCCGATGGTCGAGAACACCGACAGCACATTGGCCTGTTCTTCGGTCAGATAGTAATTTTCGACTTTTGCCACCACGGCGGCAGTCTGCTCTAAGGTGGCACCGGCCGGAAGCTGGACCTGGGTCAGAAACACGCCGCGATCTTCCAGCGGCAGGAAAGAAGTGGGCAGACGCAGAAACAGAAAGGCCATCAGGCCGATAAGCGCAAGATAGAGCAGCAGCCAGCGGCCGCCCTTACGCAGAATACCTGCCACGCCGTGCTGGTAACGGTCCGCGTTTTTATTGAAGTGACGGTTGAACCAGCCGAAGAAGCCGCCACGCCCGTGCGACTCGCCGGGCTTCACCGGCTTGAGCAGCGTGGCGCACAGCGCGGGCGTCAGGATCATCGCCACCAGTACCGACAACACCATTGCCGACACAATGGTGATTGAGAACTGGCGATAAATGGCCCCGACCGTGCCGCCAAAAAAAGCCATCGGCACGAAGACTGCCGACAGCACCAGTGCGATACCGACCAGCGCGCCCTGAATCTGGCCCATCGATTTGCGTGTCGCGGCACGCGGCGACAATCCCTCTTCACTCATCAGGCGTTCAACGTTTTCCACCACCACGATGGCGTCATCCACCAGCAGGCCGATCGCCAGCACCATGGCGAACATCGTCAGGGTATTGATACTGAAACCGCAGGCGTAGAGCACGCTGAAGGTGCCAAACAGCACCACCGGGACGGCGATGGTGGGGATCAGCGTGGCGCGGAAGTTCTGCATAAACAGGTACATCACACCAAACACCAGCACAATCGCTTCCAGCAGCGTCTTCACCACATCGGTAATTGACGCTTTGACGAATGGCGAAGTTTCATAGGCGATTTTGGCTTCCAGCCCGTGCGGAAAATAGTGGGATAACTCCTCAATACGCGCCCGCACCAGCTTGTCGGTATTCATCTCATTGGCACCCGAGGCCAGTTTGACCCCCAGACCGGAAGCGGGCTGGCCATTATAGCGGCTGAGGTAGTCATATTTTTCGGCACCGAGCGCCACGCTGGCAACATCACCCAGCGTGACCACCGAGCCATCAGGATTGTTCTTCAGGGTAATCGCCCGGAACTGCTCCGGCGTCTGCAGCATCGACTGGGCATTCACCGTGGCGTTAAGCGCCTGCTTGTCTACCGATGGCAGGCCGCCAACCTGGCCGACGGCGACCTGGGCATTCTGCGATTCGATGGCGCTGACCACATCATCGGTGGTCAGGGAGTAGGCGATCAGCTTGTTGGGATCGAGCCAGATGCGCATCGCGTATTGTGAACCATAAGCATCTACCTGGCCGACGCCATCAATGCGGCTTAGCGGATCCTGGATGTTACTGGCGACATAATCTGCAATATCCTGCTTATCCATGCTGCCGTCGGTCGAGACAAAGGCCACCATCAGAATGTTGCTGTCACCGGTTTTGTTGACCGTCACGCCCTGTGACTGCACTGCCTGGGGTAATTTACGCAGCGCGGATTGCAGCTGGTTTTGTACCTGCTGGCGCGCTTCATCCGGATCGGTGCCAGCGGTGAAGGTGAGGGTGATCTGCGCCTGGCCGGTGTTGCTGCTGTTGGATGACATGTACATCAGGTTATCGATGCCAGTCATATTCTGCTCGATCACCTGGGTAACGGTGTTCTCCAGCGTTTCGGCAGAGGCGCCAGGATAGTTAGCGGTGATCCGCACGTTGGGCGGTGCCAGGTCGGGATACTGTTCAATAGGCAGCGAAATAATGGAAAGGGTGCCGCAAAGACACAGCAAAATCGCCAGAACCCATGCAAAGATGGGTCGGTCGATAAAGAAATTCGACATTAAATCGACACTCCTCAGTGCTTTTTTATCAGGAATGAGAGCCCAGGAAAGGGTGCACCGGCAGAGCAACCGGATGATCTCTTCCACGATTTCCTGCCGACACTTACTCTACGTGCGGTCAATTAGAGAATCGTGGAGAAATTGTGGAGAAAGTGTAAATTCTCCGATTATTTAACGATGGCGGCTTTCAAGCCAGAGCACGGTCGCGGCAACGCGCGAGCGCACATCCAGTTTCCGCAACAGGTTGCGGATATGCACTTTTACCGTCTCTTCTGAGATATGCAGAATGGTGCCAATCTCTTTATTCGACAGACCGCGCGCCACCTCCTGCAGCACATCACGCTCACGCTCAGTCAGCTGGCGTAAAGGATCGGCGCTGTGCTGGCGATTGGCAAGATAACGGGCGACGCCTTCGCTGAACACTTTTTCGCCCTGGGAAGCTTGCAGAATCTGTCCCAGCAGGATCTCCGGCTCGCTGTCTTTCAGCAGATACCCATCGGCACCGGCATCCACCATGGTGAAAATATCACTGTGGGCGTCAGAGACGGTCAGCACCAGAATGCGCGAACTGATGCCTTCGTGGCGCAGGGCTTTAAGGGTATCCAGTCCCGACATGCCTTTCATATTCAGGTCGAGCAGGATCACATCCGGCTCATGCTGGCGAGCCTCTGCCAGCGCTTCCGTGCCGTTGTTGGCTTCTGCGATCACGACCAGCCGGGGATCGAGCGCCAGTAGCTGACGAATCCCCCGGCGCATCAGCGGATGATCGTCAACAATCATCAAAGTTAATGTGGGCTGTTGCATGTTCTTTTCCTTTCCCCGAACTGTTTCAGGCTGTTATGCGTGAAAGATGTCACCTGCTGCTGACACAGAATTCTGCGCCGCAGCGGCTCTGCTGTCGCCATTCGCCTGAAGCAGGCTGGCGATCGCTTATCAATAATCTGTTAACCCGCACCGGCACGCTATTCGAACTGACGCGCCGGACGCGGTGGAAAACGCAGTGCGACCTGGGTGCCGCGTGGCTGGGCGCTGATGCTGAGCTTGCCGTCTAAGCGCTGCGCGCGCTCCGCCATAATGGTCAGTCCGTAGTGGCCTGGCGGTTCATCGGTGTTGCTGATGCCAACGCCGTCATCGGTAATCGTCAGTAAGTGCTCACCCTGTTCGGTGTGCTGATAATCAATGCTGATGCACTGCGCGCTGGCGTGACGAATCGCATTCAGCAACGCTTCGCGGGCGATCTGTAAAACATGGACCTGCTGCTGCGCTTCGAGACTCTCTAAGCCTGGCTGATAGTTGAAGAGAATCTGCGCGCCGGTCTGTTCCTGCAGCGAGGCGATCATCGCCTGCATCGCCGCCACCAGATCCGCCTGTTCGATGGTCAGGCGAAAGGTAGTCAGCAGTTCCCGTAACTGGCGATAGGCATCGGCCAGCGCCTGATCAAAGTCGGCAATGATGCCGTGGGCGGCTTGGTCAGATTTATCGACGGTCCGTCGCAGCAGCGTAAGCTGAATGCGCAAAAATGACAGCGACTGCGCCAGCGAATCGTGCAGTTCGCGAGCGATAGTGGTGCGTTCCTCAATCAGCAGCATCTGCTGATGCTGCTTCTGGGCCTGCCAGATCCAGATGGCGCGTCCCAGCATCGCCGCCAGGCTGCGCATTAACTCATCCGCCGGGGCAGGCGCGCGCGCCCGCCAGCGCAGTTCGCCAATCTGCTGGTCGCCCTGCTGCAGCGGCAGTCGTTGCCAGTCCGTGGTGGCATCACATTCACCGGCATGAAAATGAAACTGGTCGCTGTCGAGCCGAATCGCCGTCAGTTTCTCGCGGGTCAGGACATTATTGAGCACCGCTTCAAACAGGGCCGGATGCAGCGGGCTGGCGGTCAGCATCTGTGAGCTGTCGTACAGCAGCGACAGTGTGCGGTTGGCCTGAGTAAGATCTTCGGTTTTCGCGCGCACCGTGCTTTCCAGCAGCTGATAGTGTGAATGCAGGCGGGTCGCCATGCCGCTAAACGCTTGCGACAGCACCTTTAGTTCGTTCTGCTGCTCCACCCTGAGCGGCGGAAAATCAAAATTGCCGCTCTCAACATAGCGGCTGGCGGTGACCAGCGCATTGAGCGGGCGCACCACCTGCTGCCGGGTGAACCGAATAGTCAGCAGCGCCAGCGCCACAATGGCGATGACCCCGGCCAGGCTGCTGGCCGCTACCAGCCGCATTTTCAGTTCAGCATAGCGCTGCAAACCCAGCACGAAACGGTCGATCTCGCCGACGTAAAGCGGTACCTGCTGCTGATAAGCCAGCGCATCACCCTGTTCCAGCCGCTGCTGCAATGACGGCCAGCCTGCGCGTAACCGCTGGTAGAGCAGCTTAACTTCGCGCGGCACCCAGGGGCGATCCAGCTTTTGCAGCACCGGAGCGTCGAGCGTCTGCCGGAACAGCACCAGATGTTGAGGCAGCTGCTGTGGCTGACTGCTGGCATCCCAGGCCATACGGTAACTCTGCATCCGCAGCGATCCCGCCAGATTGATCGCTTCGGCATCACGCTGGCTACTGAAGAGGGTGACCAGCGCCAGACCGGTGGTCAGCAGTGAAAGCAGCACGATGGCGCTTAACGCCTGCGCAATGCTGTGGGTAACGGAACGTTTAACAATCACATCAATAGCCCTGTAGGGAGTGCGGGATTATAAGAGAGCGGTGGCACAACGCAAAGTCCCAATACCCTGTTTATTACACAAGCCGTTACATAATGTACATAAAATGACCGCAACTGACCGTTCCCAGGAACGCACAGATAAAGGCGTTTAAAAAATAACCAGCTTTACGCCCGGCAGAGGTTGCCTTTCATTGCAGCGTTAATAATTCATCCAGTCATTAAAACACTCGCGGATCACATTTTAAGGAGCATCTGATGAAAAGACTGAATGCAGTTCTGGCTGGTGCCCTGCTGGCTACCGCCTCATTTTCAACCTTCGCTGCGCTGCCGGTTGACCGTGACCAGGCGCAGAGTATGCAGAGCATCGGCAACGTTTCCGTCTCTAATGTCCGTGGCTCACTGGATGATGCGAATCGCCAGCTGTCACAAAAAGCGGAAGAGATGGGCGCCAGCCACTATCGCGTTATCGGTGTCGACAACCCGGGTGACTCCAGCCTGTGGACCGGCACCGCAGAGATCTACCGCTAATCCCACCCTCCTGGTTTCCATCCCTGTAGCTTTTACCGGCCCGTTTGCGGCCGGTTTTTTTGTTTTTGTGCATCAGAACCGATTCTTACAAATCAACCCGTGCAGCCTCCCACTATATTTTGCTTCGTTCTTGCAGAACGGGTAGGATTCATCGCCGTTAATTCCCGCGCTGCTTTCGCTAACTCACAGGCAGACGCACAGAGGAAAATACCCCATTTCGCATGGCATAACGCAATCGTTTGGATGTACTGCGACTGATGGTCAGGACAAACAGGAAAGCTATGAAATCGAATAAAAAATCTGCGGCCGAGATGCGCGCTGCAAAAAGACGCTGGCTGAATTCGCACGACAGCGGCTATCAAAAGGCGATGGGCAACCGTCACGTACAGATGATTGCTATCGGCGGCGCCATTGGCACCGGTCTGTTCCTGGGGGCCGGTGGCCGTCTGCAGGCGGCCGGACCGGCGCTGGCTATCATCTATCTGGTGTGCGGCATCTTCTCCTTCTTTATCCTGCGTGCCCTGGGCGAACTGGTATTACATCGCCCCAGCAGCGGCAGCTTCGTCTCCTATGCCCGTGAATTCCTCGGTGAAAAAGCGTCATACGTCGCAGGCTGGATGTATTTCGTGAACTGGGCCATGACCGGTATCGTCGACATCACCGCCGTCGCGCTCTACATGCACTACTGGGGCGCGTTTGGCGATGTGCCACAGTGGGTCTTCGCGCTTGGCGCGCTGGCCATCGTAGGCACCATGAACATGATTGGCGTGAAGTGGTTCGCCGAGATGGAGTTCTGGTTCGCGCTGGTCAAAGTGCTGGCGATTGTGCTGTTTCTGGTGGTGGGCGTGGTATTCCTCGGCACCGGCAAACCGCTGGATGGCAACAGTACCGGTTTCCATCTGATTAGCGACAACGGCGGCCTGTTCCCGCATGGCTTACTGCCGGCGCTGGTACTGATTCAGGGGGTGGTATTTGCCTTCGCCTCGATTGAGCTGGTCGGTACCGCGGCCGGCGAATGTAAAGACCCGAAAACCATGCTGCCAAAAGCGATCAATAGCGTGATCTGGCGTATCGGCCTGTTCTATGTCGGGTCGGTGGTGCTGCTGGTGATGCTGCTGCCGTGGAATGCCTATCAGGCAGGTCAGAGTCCGTTTGTGACCTTCTTCTCGAAGCTGGGCGTGCCTTACATTGGCAGCATCATGAATATCGTGGTGCTGAGCGCGGCGCTCTCCAGCCTGAACTCCGGCCTTTACTCGACCGGACGTATTCTGCGTTCCATGTCGATGGGCGGATCGGCACCAAAATTCATGTCAAAGATGAACGGTCAGCAGGTGCCTTATGCCGGTATTCTGGTCACCATCGGCGTCTACGTGATTGGCGTGGTGCTTAACTACTATGTGCCTTCACAGGTCTTCGAGATTGTCCTGAACGTCGCTTCGCTGGGAATTATCTCTTCCTGGGCCTTTATTGTGGTGTGCCAGCTGCGCCTGCGTAAGGCGATCAAAGAAGGCAAAGCGGATGACGTCAGCTTTAAGCTGCCAGGCGCGCCGTTTACCTCGTGGCTGACGCTGCTGTTCCTGTTCAGCGTGCTGGTGTTGATGGCGTTTGATTATCCGAACGGCACCTACACCATCGCCTCAATCCCGCTGATTGCGGTGATTCTGGTGCTGGGCTGGTTTGGGGTCCGTAAGCGCGTCAGCGCTATTGCGGAAACCGAACACGATCACCATGAAGAAGAGCCGAAGCCAGCCCGACTGGCAGATGAAAGCTCGCACTAATCTCAGCGCGTCGTGAATAAGCCAGCCTGCGGGCTGGATTTTTTATTGCCGTTTATCCAGCGCGGCGGCAGGCGAATTCAGATAGTTTTCCCGGCGGCTTCATCCTATGATGGCAGACTCCCTTTATGCTGTAGCGGAGCGCGCATGTCGTTTAAGATCAATGTCATCAAAGATAAGTTGCTGTCTGATAACTGGTTTGTGCTACGCAACTTCACCTATGAAATCACCGACCGGCGTGACAAAGTGATTCGCCATAAACGCGAAGTCTACGATCGCGGCAACGGGGCGACTATCCTGCTGTATAACCGCGAAAAGAACAACGTGGTGCTGACGCGTCAGTTCCGCATCGCCACCTACGTCAACGGTAACCACAGCGGCATGCTGATCGAAGCCTGCGCTGGCTTACTCGACGACGATTCACCCGAAGATTGCATTCGCAAAGAGGCGATTGAAGAGACCGGTTATGCGGTAGGCGAGGTAGAAAAACTCTATGCCTGCTACATGTCGCCGGGCGGAGTGACCGAGCTTATCCACTTTTTCGCTGCTGAGTATAATGAATCGCTGCGCGACAATGCGGGCGGCGGGGTTGAGGATGAATCGATCGAGGTGCTGGAGATCGCTTTTCCTGAGGCGCTGGCGATGGTCAAAGATGGCCGCATCTGCGACGGTAAAACCGTGATGTTGTTACAGCATGCGCAGTTAGCGGGCTGGTTAAAGCCGTAACGCGCGCAGCGAACCGATCCGATTTTATCCTGAGTAGCGGTGGCTGATGCGTTACTTTTCACTGAACCATGGCTGCTTTTTAAGCAGTTAATCGCGCTTTCTGGACGGGTTCACAGAATGCGGCCGCCGTCGGGCCCGTTGATGCGCTATCATCTCCACTCTGAGTATTCGGGGATCGATTTTCTTAATGTCGTATTGGATGAAATCGCTGTGGCTGTCGTCTTCGCTGTTGGTTGCCTCTGTGCAGGCCGAACCGTTGCAGAAGTCGTTTAACGACTGGCAAATGACCTGTAACAACGCGGCATTCTGCGTGGCACGCAATATTCCGGGCGACAAAGGATTAGTAATGACGATTTCGCGTCATGCGGGGGTCAATGACCGCCCGCTGCTGCGTATCGACTATGGCAGCGCCTACAGCGGTGAGCTGAAGGGCGGGCCGCTGCAGGATAATCTGTTGCTCGACCAGCGTCGCCTCAAACCCGATCTGAAACACTGGACGGTAGAACCCCATCATCTCGCCACCAGCAACGCCATCGCCATCGATGAATTCCTTGATTTGGTACTGGACGCAAAAACCGTGCAGCTCACCTACGATCCCAATGCCCTGATCTCGCTGCGCGGCATGAAAGCGGCACTGCTGCTGATGGATGATGTGCAGGGCAGGGTGAATGGCATGAGTGCCTGGGTTAAGCGCGGCGACCGGGCCAGCTGGGATGTGCCGCCGTCACCGACTCTGCCGCCATTACCGCCCGCGCCGCCTCAGCCTGCTGCGCTGACCCGCGAAGAGACCAGCGGACTGATCGATTACGGCACCTGGCGCATCAATACCGACTCCTGTTCGCTGGACCCGATGCGGCGCGAAGTGAGCGTGGCGCCGCTGACCGATCAGAAAGCGCTGCTGCTGGTGAGTTGCGAAATGGGCGCTTACAACGTGATCGATCTGGCGTTTGAAGTGACGCGCAGTCAGCCTTACGTGGCGAGAGGGGTGACGCTGACCCTGCCATTTACGCCACCGGGTACCAGCGAACGCCAGCTTGAGTTGATCAATGCGGATTACGATGCGGCTACCGGCCAGCTCTATACCTTTGGCAAAGGACGCGGATTAGGCGACTGCGGCAGAGCGACACGCTGGCAGTTTGACGGCACGCGTTTTGTGCTGGCGGAGTATGCTGAAGAATCGACCTGTGACGCCTGGCACAGCAGCGATGACTGGCCCACCCTGTGGGTAAGCCAGTCCGCCAGTGCGGTGCAGCAACGTTAACGAATCGCCTGCACCATCATCGGTGATCCCAGCTGGTTACCGACCAGTTCAGCCAGCATGTTGTTCACGCCATCGCTCATCGGTGTAAAGCGGGTGAGCGGTGAGCGGGTGACGACCACAAACACTCCCACATTATGCTGCGGCACCATCGCCATATAGGTAATGAAGCCGCCGCCACCGCCGGTTTTCTGAATGATGCCAGGACGTCCGGATTTTGGTCCCATATAGACCCAGCCCATTCCCAGCGCGTCGGCTTTGCCCGGCACATCCATGCCTTCAACTTTATGCAACTGCTCGCGGCGATAGATCAGCGTCTGCAGCCGATCGATCTGCGGCGTGCGCTGGTTGACCGATGAATTAAGGAACTGCTGCATCCAGCGACCCATATCATCCGGCGTGGAGTAGACGCCGCCGCTGCCAATCGCGGCCAGCGTATTGTTACAAGGGCTGGCGCCTTTCTCGGCCACCATTAACCGGCTGCACTGCTCTGGCGACGGGGTAAACGTGGTGTCTTTCATGCCGAGCGGTCGGGTAATCAGCTGCTGAAACAGCGCCGGATAAGGCGTACCCGCTGCCCGCGACAACGCATCGCTCAGCAGATCGTATCCCAGGTTGGAATAGGCGGCATCGCTGCCCGGTGCTGATTTAAGCGTGGCACCAGAGAGCCAGTCCCAGCGCTCAGCGCGTGTGGGCCAGACAAAGACCGGACGATGAGGTTTACCGCCGGGCTGCTCACGCGGCAGACCGCTGGTATGAGTCGACAGGTTAATCAGACGAATCGGCTGGCCGTTGTAGCCCGGTACCCGCGCGCCCGGCGGCGCATATTTACTGAGCGGATCGTCGAGGCGGATCTGGCCGCGCTCCGCCAGCTTTACCATCACTTCGCTGGTCATGAGCTTACTGAGTGAGGCGATGCGAATCAGCGAATCTTTTTGCGGACGCACATTGTTGCCTGGCCGGGTTTCACCAAAGCTGGCGAACACCCGCTGATTGCCATCAATGGCCACCAGCGCCATGCCGGTCGCGCCGCTGCCGTAAAAGATATGTTCCGCATAGCGATCGACAATCTGTGACGCCAGCAATGGATCGGGCGCGACCTGCGCCATGCTTTTTAATGGAAGCAGAGAAACCATTAAGGCCAGTAAATATGATGTGCGCATGTTCAACGGAGAGGGCTTCGCTATTAAATCGGCGGAAAATGGCTGCCTTAATACTTCAGGAAGTCGCCGACAGCAAACCGCAACATTCCATCAGACAGGAAGAGGCGGGCGGCCAGCGGACAGGCAGCGTAAAATAGGACGAGTCTATAGTAATCAGTTTGCGCGAGGCGGGAAGAGGGGTAAGCAGATTTTTTTCTGTTTCAGGCTATGAGCAGAAATGGCCCTTCCCGATCGGCCGGGAAGGGCAAAACCATTAAACTGGCTTGAGTAATGCTTCAGCGTGGCTGACGATGTTTTCAATCGTGAAGCCAAACTCAGGGAACAACTTACCGGCCGGCGCTGATTCGCCAAAGGTGGTCATCCCGACAATCGCACCATCCAGTCCGACATACTTGAACCAGTAATCAGCGATACCGGCTTCAACCGCCACGCGCGCTTTCACGCCGCTCGGCAGTACCGATTCACGGTAAGCGGCATCCTGTGCATCAAACAGGTCAGTAGATGGCAGAGAAACCACCCGGACTTTATGGCCACCGGTGGTCAGTTTCTCCGCGGCGCCAAGGGTGATCTCAATCTCTGAACCGGTCGCGATCAGAATCACTTCTGGCGTACCGTCGCAGTCTTTCAGCACATAACCGCCGCGCTTGATGTTCTCAATCTGCTCTGGCGTGCGCTCCGGTTGCAGCAGGTTCTGACGTGACAGGATCAGCGCCGTCGGGCCGTGATGGCGTTCTACCGCCGCTTTCCATGCCACCGCCGTCTCAACCTGATCGCACGGACGCCAGACGCTCATGTTCGGCGTCAGGCGCAGGCTGGCGATCTGCTCAACCGGCTGGTGCGTCGGGCCATCTTCACCCAGACCAATCGAGTCATGGGTATAGACCAGAATCTGCCGCGCTTTCATCAGTGCCGCCATACGCGCCGCATTACGCGCGTACTCAACGAACATCAGGAAGGTCGCGGTGTAAGGCACGAAGCCACCATGGTGAGCGATACCGTTACCAATCGCTGTCATGCCGAATTCACGCACGCCGTAGTGGATGTAGTTACCGGCCGGATCGTCTTTGATCGACTTCGAGCCTGACCAGATGGTGAGGTTACTCGGGGCCAGGTCAGCCGATCCGCCGAGGAACTCGGGCAGTAATTTACCGTAGGCTTCCAGCGAGTTTTGCGACGCTTTACGGCTGGCAATTTTCTGTGGATTGGCCTGCAGATCGTTGATGAATTTGGTGGCTTCCGCTTCCCAGGTAGACGGCATTTCGCCATTCATCCGGCGCTCATATTCCAGAGCCAGCTCAGGATGGGCCTGCTTATAGGCGGCAAATTTAGCATCCCAGGCTTTTTCGCGTTCCGCACCGGCGGCTTTGGCATCCCACTGCTGGTAGATCTCTGCCGGAATTTCAAACGGCGGATAGTTCCAGCCGAGCTGCTTACGCGTCAGCGCCACTTCTTCCTCACCCAGCGCCGCACCGTGTGACTCTTCTTTACCGGCTTTGTTCGGCGAACCGAAACCGATAATAGTGCGGCAGATAATCAGTGACGGCTTGTCAGTCACGCTCTGCGCTTCTTTGATCGCCTGGCTGACTGCTTCCGGATCGTGTCCGTCAATGTCGCCAATCACATGCCAGTTGTAGGATTCAAAGCGTTTATGGGTGTCGTCGGTAAACCAGCCTTCGGTCTCGCCATCAATCGAAATACCATTGTGGTCGTAGAAGCCGATCAGTTTGCCGAGGCCCAACGTACCGGCCAGCGAACAGACTTCGTGCGAGATCCCTTCCATCAGACAGCCATCGCCCATGAAGACATAGGTGAAGTGGTCAACGATGTCGTGATCCGGGCGGTTAAACTGCGCCGCCAGGGTGCGTTCGGCAATGGCTAAGCCGACAGCATTCGCCAGTCCCTGACCCAGCGGGCCGGTGGTGGTTTCAACGCCAGGGGTGTAGCCGATCTCCGGGTGGCCCGGGGTTTTTGAATGCAGCTGACGGAAATTCTTCAGCTCTTCAATCGGCAGATCATAACCGGTCAGGTGCAGCAGGCTGTAAAGCAGCATTGAGCCGTGACCGTTGGAGAGAATAAACCGGTCGCGGTCGAGCCAGGCGGGATTGGTCGGATTGTGTTTGAGGAAGTCGCGCCATAAGACTTCAGCGATATCTGCCATGCCCATTGGCGCACCCGGGTGACCTGAGTTTGCTTTCTGTACCGCATCCATACTCAGTGCACGAATCGCGTTTGCCAACTCTCTGCGTGAGGACATAAAGTTCTCCCTTGTTAAGAATCAGGGCGGGAAATTCCCGCCCGACTAAAAATGAACACTACAGGCGTGCGGCGAGCACATCTTCCAGCTTCTGCTGGTCAACCGCGAACTGACGGATACCGTCAGAGAGTTTTTCCACCGCCATCGGATCCTGGTTATGCTCCCAGCGGAACTCAGCTTCAGAGAGCGGCGACGGCTGATGGAAGCCTTCGGTTGATGGCTCCAGTTTACGTTCCAGCGGCGCATCGCTGTTCTGTAACTCTTCCAGCAGGTTAGGCGAAATGGTCAGACGGTCGCAGCCGGCCAGTGCCACAATCTGCTCCACTTTACGGAAGCTGGCGCCCATGATGATGGTGCTGTAGCGATGCTTTTTGTAGTAGTCGTAGATGCGACGAACGGATTTCACGCCCGGATCTTCATCGACCACATAAGGGTCCATCGGTTTGCGGCTGTTGTACCAGTCATAAATACGGCCAACAAATGGCGAGATCAGGAACACGCCCGCCTCGGCACAGGCTCGCGCCTGGGCAAAGGAGAATAGCAGCGTCAGGTTACAGTTGATGCCATTTTTCTCCAGCTCTTCTGCCGCGCGGATGCCTTCCCAGGTTGAGGCCAGCTTGATCAGAATACGTGAGCGGTCGATACCATGCTCTTCGTACAGGCGAACCAGTTTCTCTGCTTTAGTCACACACATGCCACGATCGAAAGAGAGGCGCGCATCCACTTCGGTCGAGACACGGCCCGGTACGCTTTTCAGAATCTCCATACCGAGGTTAATCGCCACTTTGTCGCTGGCGTTGATGATCTGCGTCTCTTTGCTGCCGCCCTGTTTTTTGGCGTAGTCGATCGCATCATCAATCAGGTGTTTATAGGCATCAAGACTGGAGGCTTTGAGGATCAGTGACGGGTTGGTGGTGGCGTCTTCCGGATGGTAATTGCGAATTGATTCGATATCACCACTGTCCGCCACCACGGTGGTGAACTGTTTTAGGGCTTCTAGCTGGTTCATTTCTAAACTCCTTGAAAAGAAAACATGAAAGCGAAAAGGGAGCACCTCAGGCCTCGTAGTCAATCTGTGGCGTGCTCTGCTACCGGGAACGCGAACCCATAACATTGCAACAGACACTTTCCGATGAAAATGCGGTTTCTCTGATTGTTGCGCTGCGAGGCGGTGCGAAGGAGCCGTCATGCGGTGTTAACCGTGGGGTGCGCCATATTCCACCTCTAAGCATAGCAGCCAGGATAAATGACGCAGGCAACACTGTAGCAATCCGTGCCGTATCAGCGACACTGGCAGCGTCAGCGGGTGGCGCACGACGGTTGAGGCGGGAGTGACACGCGTAAGCATTGCCGTCAGTCAGGCGGCAATAAAGGAAGCGTCGGCGAAGGGCGACAGCAGCGGCTGGTCCGCTAAGTTGATCTGTAATCGGGACCGGGGTTTTGATGTGGTGAGTGCAGAGTAAGTGCGTTGTGGAAAGACGGCGGGAAATCGGCCTCTTCCCCGGAGGGGAATAGCCGATAACCGTTGAGTGGCGTGTTATATCATCAGGATGAATACGGGCTGCCGGGGAAACTTATTGAATCGGAGCGCAGTTAAACACTTTCAAAAAATTCTGAGAACCCGATTTTTGGATGAGGATAGTGAAACTTGTTATGGCTCAGTGGAATATACATTCCTTCAGGCTCGCCGGGCATGAAGTAATTACCTTGCCATTTATTAGGTTCGCAAAGTCGGCTGTCATTATAAACGCTGCCGATAGGCGCGTAGGTGACATCCCGTCCGAAAATGGAATACACTGCCGCATCAACAAAATTAAAATACTTAGGTACGCCGCGCAAATGGGTATCCTGAATCAGGATGCTGTGCAGTTTATCGTTTAAATAATAGAGGCTGCCGAGATCACGAATCACCTGTTCAAACGAGTGTGAACCATCATGATGAACAATGATTTTGACATTCTCTTCGCCCATTAGCACATCTCTGACATACTCCGGCAGCGTACCGTGAAACATTCTGACCCGGCTTTCGACGGTTTCAGGGTAGCTTCTTCTGGCACGCTCATAGGCAAACTGTAAAAATTCAGGGCTGATATCGATTAAGTCGAGTTCAATGCCCAGATAGTGGGCACACCCCGCTAAAATTGAGGTGCTTCCACCCATAAATACGCCAACTTCAACGATTCTGTTTGCTTCGCCCAGAGACGATTTAATCGTATTGAAGATGTCGTAGTAATATTTTGCTGTGCATTGGTCTTCATAATGATCGTTGCCGGTGCCGGTGTTTCTTTTTGCAATCAGATCATCGAAGATAATGTTTTTACCCAGCCACGGGGTAAGGTTGGGTTTGAAGCCGCTGTATATTTCGATATTGAGACGCTCAGCTACCTCAGCAAATTTAAGCGATTGTAGTGTTTCGTCGGGATCTATAAAAAGTGCCATTGCTGTTATCCTTGTCGCGAGATTACTTATTATATCAATTAAAGGTCAGGCGCTAACGGATGAGCATCAAACAGAAGTGAACGCTATTCTGATATTATTTATGAGTGATTGTGGCAAATGGAATAACTTTATTATCAGCTACAGTGAAAGAGTGTATTCAGGGGGCGACGATCGTGACTCCGCAGCGCAGGCCGCGCTGCGGAGTCATGCGATCAGGCGGGAAGATTCAGCCAGTTCTTTACCGGCAGGAAATCGCGGTAGAGCGCGGCTTCAGGCGAATCCTCAGTCGGCTGGTAAGCATATTCCCAGCGCACCAGCGGCGGCATCGACATCAGGATCGATTCGGTACGGCCGCCGGTCTGCAGACCAAACAGCGTGCCGCGATCCCACACCAGATTGAACTCCACATAGCGGCCGCGACGATAGAGCTGGAACTGTCGTTCACGGTCGCCCCACGGATGATCTTTACGTCGTGCCACAATCGGTAGATAGGCATCGATAAAGCCGCGGCCCACCGCCTGCATAAAGCTGAAGCAGTGCTCAAAGTCAGGGGTATTAAGATCGTCAAAAAACAGGCCGCCAATGCCGCGCTGCTCATCGCGATGTTTGAGATAGAAGTAGTCGTCACACCACTTTTTATAACGTGGATAGATATCGTCACCGAACGGCTGGCAAATATCGAAGGCGGTCTGATGCCAGTGCAGCGCATCCTCTTCAAAGCCGTAAAACGGCGTCAGGTCAAAGCCGCCGCCAAACCACCACACCGGATCGGATCCCGGTTTCTCAGCAATAAAGAAACGGACGTTAGCATGGCTGGTGGGCACGTAAGGATTATGTGGGTGGATCACCAGCGAGACGCCCATCGCTTCAAAGCTGCGACCCGCCAGCTCTGGCCGGTGCGCGGTTGCCGAGGCCGGCATTTGATCGCCATGCACATGCGAAAAGTTGACGCCCGCCTGTTCAAATACCGCCCCGTTGCGCAGCACACGGCTCTGCCCGCCGCCGCCGCCGGGACGCTGCCAGCTATCTTCGGCAAACTGTGCGCCGCCATCTTCTGCCGCCAGGCGGCTACAAATCTCATCCTGCAGGGATAGCAGGAATGCTTTTACGCGGGAAATATCAGCCATCTCTTCGCTTATTGTTAGTCAAAGTCTGCCGCGATTATACGCAAAATCTGGCGGCTTGCATGGCTGCGGCGGTGTTAGTGCGCTGAACAGCTGGCCACAATCAGGCGTTGTGGCGATCGAATTCATCGAAGTAGTTGACGATACCGCTGGCAATGGCAGCGGCAATCTTCTGGCGGAACGCGCTGGTGCCGAGCAACTGTTCTTCACGCGGATTGGTAATAAACGAGGTTTCGACCAGCACCGAAGGAATCGACGGCGACTTCAGTACCGCAAACGCCGCCTGTTCGGTGTGCTGACTGTGCAGATGGTGCACCGGCCGGATCTGGTCCAGCACGTGCTTACCGAGCGTCAGGCTGTTTTTGATGGTGTCGGTCTGCACCAGATCGAACAGAATTTGCTGCAGATAGTGATCCTGCTGCTGCACCTTCACGCCGCCCAGTTTGTCGGCATCGTTTTCCCGCTGCGACAGATAGCGTGCCATTGAACTGCTGGCGCCGCGATTGGAGAGCGCAAACACCGAAGCGCCATTAGCGTCCGGGCTGGTGAACCCGTCGGCATGGATCGACATAAACAGATGCGCGCCGTGCTGATGGGCAATCTCGACCCGCTGATACAGCGGAATGAAATGGTCGCTGTCGCGCGTCAGCCGTACTTCAATGCGCGGATGGCTCTGTAACTGACGCTGCACATTGCCGGCGATCTCCAGCACGATGTGCTTCTCTTCCGATCCCTCTTCGCCCACCGCGCCAGAGTCAACGCCGCCGTGGCCGGGATCAAGCATGACGATGCGCTTGCCATTTTTGGCTGGTGGAGCAGGGCGCGGATGACGCGTACTGTTCTGCAGCCCAGCAGACGCCTCTTTGGCCTGAACGGCACGCGGCGATAAAATGGCCAGCGCCAGCCCGGAAAGCAGTAACTGGCGACGGTGGATCAAACGTTTAAGCAAATGCATGTGCGGGTCCGTTCAGAAGAATGTTGCCGATGTTATAGCGTAACGCTATGCCGGCTGCGATCTCTGAAACATTTCAGGGCATTACTTTGTATTTCAGTCCGCGAACAGAAAATTTGCGTTTTTTGTTTGTCGCCAGCGTGGCGAGGGTTGCGTGTGTCGAAGAATGCGTGATAATCAGCAAATTGTGGTTAGTTGCAGGTAAAGAAGATGGAAATCCGCGCCTTCCGCCAGGAAGATTTTGAAGAAGTGATCACCTTATGGGAACGTTGCGATTTGTTACGGCCATGGAACGATCCGGAGCTGGATATCGAACGTAAGATGCATCACGACCCCGATCTTTTTCTGGTCGCTGAAGTGGGCGGTGTGGTAGTGGGCACGCTGATGGGGGGCTACGATGGCCACCGCGGTGCCGCTTACTATCTGGCGGTCCATCCAGATTATCAGGGCCGCGGCTTTGCCAATGCCCTGATGAACCGGCTGGAGAAGAAGCTGATTGCCCGCGGCTGTCCGAAACTGCATCTGATGATCCGGGAAGAGAACGATCAGGTGGTAGCGTTTTACGAGAAGCTCGATTACGAGCCGGTTGATGCGCTGCTGTACGGCAAGCGTCTGATTGAAGATCGTGAATATTAATCCGTCACCCGACTATCTGCCGGATGAATATGATGGCAAAGGGCAGCTGCGGCTGCCATTTCTTTTTTGGCTGATCCTGCTGCTACAGGCACGCACCTGGCTGCTGCTGGTGATGGCCGGGGCTTCACGTCAGCAGGGCAACGATCTGCTCGCGCTGTTCTATCCTGACCAGCAGGCGTTCTGGATCGGTCTCGCGCTCGGGTTACCGGCGCTGGCGGGGCTGCTGCTGACCGGCTACCGGACGCGCTGGCCGCGTCTGTGGCAACACTGGCGCAGCGTGCTGGCGCTTTCACTGCTGGTGAATTTACTCTGGCAGGGCGTGCAGTTTATTCAGGGCGATCTGCTCAGCTCGCCGCTGCCGCTGTTACTGACGCTGTTTGACCTGCTGGCGTTGATCTGGCTGCAAAGCAACCGGCGTCTGCGCGACTGCTTTCTGCCCGAACACCATCTTAAATAAACTTTTTGCCGCTTTGCGACTCCAATCAGTTCCGCCTTTCCGGCATCGCATTAACAGGAGTTTTCATGAAAGCTGTTCGTTCCACGCTACTGATGGCCGCCGTTGTGTTGAGCGGCTGCGCCAGCAACGCCGGTTCCGGCGCTGACAGCAGCCAGCAGGTAAGCTGGTGGAATCCGCTGAGTTATCACTGGTCATCAACGCTGCCGTGGAACTGGTTTGGTTCTTCGCTGACCGTGACCGAGCAGGGCGTGGGCGGCTTAACCGCCTCAACTGCCATGAGCGAAAGCGCCATTAATGACGGACTGAACGGCGACTATAGCCTGCGTCAGGGGATGCGCAGTCAGAACGGCCAGGTGGTTTCTTTCTGGCAGGCGCTGAAGGATGGCGAGGTTAAAGTGGTGGTGTACGGTCAGTCACAGCCAGAACGCATTGAAGTGATGGACAGCAATATTGTCAGCGCTGACGGCAGCAAAGTTGGCGATCTGTTCAGCAATAAATTCACGAAAGCCTTCGATAACTGCGCGCTGGCCAGCGGAACCGATACCCGCGACGTCGCCTGCCGCGTGCCCGGCAGTCAGCATCTGACTTACGTTTACCACGGCGACTGGCACGGTCCGGAAGGGTTAATGCCTTCTGACGACACGCTGAAAAACTGGAAAATCAGCAAGATAGTCTGGCAGCGTTAAGACTGTCAGCGGCGCGTGCGGCGGGCTGTCCGGCAAGCCCGCCGTTGTCCCGTACGTCTCTCTCAATCACCCAGCGGACGCGACCTGCCGTCCGCCTCGTCTTTTGCTGAAAACAGCATAAACTTCGCCGCCGTCTTATGCTTTTTTCGACTTTGAAATCATCAAACGATATATAAAACCGTTACTGGTTTTCACACAGTTATAAATAAACTGGTGCCTCAGCGGGTGAGATCCGCATCAAACTTTTTCAGGGTGCCAAATGACATTACAAGCGATGAAAAAAATCGTGAGCGGTATCGCCTTGTCGCTGAGCGTGGCCGGCGCAGTCCATGCTACTGAATTACTTAATAGCTCCTACGATGTGTCGCGTGAGCTGTTTGTTGCCCTGAATGCACCGTTTATTAAACAGTGGGATGCCAGCCATCCGGCCGATCCCCTGACCATTAAGATGTCACATGCCGGCTCTTCGAAGCAGGCACTGGCGATTCTGCAGGGGCTGCGCGCGGATGTGGTCACCTACAATCAGGTTACTGACGTGCAGGTGCTGCATGATAAAGGCAACCTGATTGCGGCGGACTGGAAAAACCGACTGCCTAACAACAGTTCGCCGTTTTACTCCACCATGGCGTTCCTGGTGCGTAAGGGCAATCCAAAGCAGATTCATGACTGGTCAGATCTGGCCCGCAACGACGTGAAGCTGATTTTCCCCAATCCAAAAACCTCCGGTAATGGCCGTTACACTTATCTGGCTGCCTGGGGCGCTGCGGACAAAGCCGATGGCGGCGATCAGGCCAAAACCCGCGCCTTTATGACCCGGTTTTTGAAAAATGTTGAAGTGTTCGATACCGGCGGCCGCGGCGCAACTACCACCTTTGCTGAGCGTGGCCTCGGCGATGTGCTAATCAGCTTTGAGTCGGAAGTTAACAACATCCGCAATCAGTACGGTAAAGACCAGTATGAAGTGGTGGTGCCAAAGACCGACATTCTGGCGGAGTTTCCGGTGGCGTGGGTGGATAAAAATGTCGCCCACAACAACACCACTGACGCGGCCAGCGCTTACCTTAATTATCTCTATACCCCGGCTGCTCAGGCGATCATTACCCGTTACTACTACCGGGTGAATAATCCGCAACTGATGGCGGAGCAGAAAGATCGCTTCCCGCAAACCACGCTGTTCCGGGTTGAAGACGCCTTTGGCGGCTGGGATAAAGTGATGCAGACCCATTTCGTCAGCGGCGGTGAGCTCGACAAATTGTTAGCGGCGGGGCGTGGATAATGTTTGCAGCCAGCCAGAAACGCGTATTGCCCGGCTTTGGTATCAGCCTTGGCACCAGTCTGCTGTTTACCTGTTTAATTCTGCTGCTGCCAATCAGTGCAGTGCTCATGCAGCTGTCGCAGATGACGCTGCAACAGTACTGGGATGTGATCACCAATCCGCAGCTGATTGCCGCCTATAAGGTGACGCTGCTCTCTGCGGGCGTGGCTTCGCTGTTTAACGCGGTGTTCGGCATGCTGATGGCGTGGATCCTTACCCGTTACCGTTTTCCTGGTCGTACATTGCTGGATGGCCTGATGGATCTGCCGTTCGCCCTGCCGACGGCCGTGGCGGGCTTGACGCTGGCCGGTCTGTTTTCAGTCAACGGCTGGTATGGACAGTGGTTTGCCCATTTTGATATCAAAATTTCCTACACCTGGATCGGCATTGCCATCGCGATGGCGTTCACCAGTATCCCGTTTGTGGTGCGAACCGTACAGCCGGTGCTGGAGGAGTTAGGCCCGGAGTATGAAGAAGCCGCCGAAACGCTGGGTGCCACGCCGTGGCAGAGTTTCCGCCGCGTAGTGCTGCCGGAAGTCGCGCCCGCGCTGCTGGCAGGTACCGCCTTGTCGTTTACCCGCAGCCTGGGTGAGTTTGGTGCGGTGATCTTCATTGCCGGTAACATCGCCTGGAAAACCGAAGTGACCTCACTGATGATTTTCGTCCGGCTGCAGGAGTTTGATTATCCGGCTGCCAGCGCTATCGCCTCGGTGATTCTGGCCGCCTCGTTGATTCTGTTGTTCGCGATTAACACATTACAGAGCCGCTTTGGCCGTCGTCTGGGAGGCCACTAATGGCAGAGGTTTCGCAACTTAATCATGCTGCCCGCCAGCCGGTAAACTGGGGCAAATGGCTGCTGATTGGTATCGGGGCGCTGGTGTCGGTCCTGCTGCTGGTGGTGCCGATGGCCTCGATCTTCTGGGAAGCACTGAACCAGGGATTAGGCGTGGCGCTCGGCAATCTGGCGGATGGCGACATGCTGCATGCGATCTGGCTGACGGTGCTGGTCGCTCTGATCACTGTGCCGGTCAACCTGGTGTTCGGTACGCTGCTCGCCTGGCTGGTGACGCGTTTTACCTTCCCGGGACGACAGCTGCTGCTGACGCTGTTTGATATTCCGTTTGCCGTCTCGCCGGTGGTGGCCGGTCTGATGTATCTGCTGTTCTGGGGCGTCAACGGCCCGGCTGGCGGCTGGCTGGATGCACATAACATCCAGATTATGTTTGCCTGGCCCGGCATGGTGCTGGCGACGGTGTTTGTTACCTGTCCGTTTGTCGTCCGTGAACTGGTGCCGGTGATGCTGAGCCAGGGCAGTCACGAAGATGAAGCGGCGGTTCTGCTGGGCGCTTCTGGCTGGCAGATGTTCCGTCGGGTCACGCTGCCGAATATCCGCTGGGCGCTGCTGTACGGCGTGGTGCTGACCAACGCCCGCGCGATTGGTGAATTTGGTGCGGTCTCGGTGGTATCGGGATCGATTCGCGGTGAGACCTATACCTTACCGCTTCAGGTTGAATTACTGCATCAGGATTACAACACCGTTGGCGCGTTTACCGCCGCTGCGCTGTTGACGCTGATGGCAATTGTCACGCTGTTTCTGAAGAGCATTGTGCAATGGCGCTTAGCGCATCAGCACAACCGCTTGCAACAGGAGGGAAATCATGAGCATTGAGATTAACAAGATCAACAAATCCTTTGGTCGCACGTCGGTGCTGAACGATATCTCTCTTGATATTGCCTCGGGCGAAATGGTGGCGCTGCTGGGCCCGTCTGGCTCGGGAAAAACCACGCTGCTGCGTATTATTGCCGGACTGGAGCATCAGAACAGCGGTCAGATTCGGTTTCATAACCATGACGTCAGTCGCCTGCACGCCCGCGACCGTCAGGTAGGGTTTGTGTTTCAGCACTATGCGCTGTTCCGTCATATGACGGTATTCGACAACATCGCCTTTGGCCTGACGGTGCTGCCGCGTCGTGAGCGTCCGTCCACGGCGGAAATTAAACAGCGCGTGACCCGCCTGCTGGAGATGGTGCAGCTGGCGCACCTGGCGAATCGTTTTCCGGCGCAGCTGTCGGGCGGACAGAAACAGCGTGTGGCGCTGGCGCGTGCTTTAGCGGTTGAACCGCAAATCCTGCTGCTGGATGAGCCGTTTGGCGCGCTGGATGCGCAGGTGCGTAAAGAGCTGCGCCGCTGGCTGCGTCAGCTGCATGAAGAGCTGAAGTTTACCAGCGTATTCGTCACCCACGACCAGGAAGAGGCGATGGAAGTGGCCGATCGCGTTGTGGTAATGAGTCAGGGCAATATCGAACAGGTTGGTACGCCAGATGACGTCTGGCGCGATCCGGCGACCCGCTTCGTGCTGGAGTTCCTTGGTGAAGTAAACCGCTTTGACGGCGAAATCCAGGGTTCACAGTTCCATGTAGGTGCACATCACTGGCCGCTGGGCTACACCTCGGCGCATCAGGGCGCGGTGGAACTGTTCCTGCGTCCGTGGGAGATTGATGTTTCGCGCCGAAGCAGCCTGGAAACGCCGCTGCCGGTTCAGGTGCTGGAGATCAGTCCGCGCGGACATTTCTGGCAGCTGGTGGTGCAGCCTGCCGGCTGGCAGAGCGAGCCGTTCTCGCTGGTATTTGAAGGCGAGCAGACCGCACCGATTCGCGGCGAACGCCTGTTTGTCGGCCTGCAGCAGGCGCGTCTCTATCAGGGCGACACCCCGCTGCGCGCAGTTGCCTTTGCGCAGAGCGCCTGATATTTTCTCATCAACACCGGGCGGGAGTGTGACTCCCGCCTTTTTTTTGCCATTTTTCTTTTGCACTACGCCAGGAACGACACCGTGACGACTCTCGAAGATACCATCGGCAATACCCCGCTGATTAAGCTGCAGCGCCTGACGCCCGCCAACGGCAGCGAGGTGTGGCTCAAGCTGGAAGGCAATAATCCGGCGGGTTCGGTCAAGGATCGCGCGGCCTGGTCGATGATCCATCAGGCAGAGTTGCGCGGCGAAATCACACCCGGCGATCAGCTGATTGAAGCCACCAGTGGCAATACCGGCATTGCGCTGGCGATGATCGCCGCGCTGAAAGGCTACCGGATGCGTCTGCTGATGCCCGATAACATGAGTCAGGAGCGGCAGGATGCGATGCGCGCTTACGGCGCGGAACTGGTGCTGGTGTCGCGCGATCAGGGAATGGAAGGTGCCCGCGACCTGGCGCAGGCGATGGCAGCGCGTGGCGAAGGCCGGGTACTCGACCAGTTCAATAATCCGGATAATCCGCTGGGCCATTATCAGACCACCGGCCCCGAGTTATGGCAGCAGTCAAACCAGCGGATGACCCATTTTGTCTCCAGTATGGGCACCACCGGTACCATTACCGGCGTCGGGCGTTACCTGAAAGAGCACAATACCGGGGTGCAGGTGATCGGTTTGCAGCCCAGTGAGGGCAGCAGCATTCCGGGGATCCGTCGCTGGCCGCTGGCCTATCTGCCGGGCATTTACCGACCCAATCTGGTCGATGACGTGATTGATATGTCACAACAGGAAGCGGAAGAGACGATGCGCGCGCTGGCGCGACGTGAAGGGATTTTCTGCGGCGTAAGCTCCGGTGGCGCGGTGGCGGGCGCCTTGCGGATCGCCGCTGCCCATCCCGGCAGCGTAGTGGTGGCGATCGCCTGCGATCGCGGCGATCGTTATCTCTCGACCGGCCTCTATCAGTAACTTCATCTCCGCCTGAACCGGCCTGCGTGCGCGTTATTGCTGCCCGCAGGCTTTTTTTTGGCGTGGCCTTATGCCGTCGGCAGTGCTAAATCTGTAAGGATCGCGTAAATCAGGCTGCGCCCTGGTGCAGCTCAGGACAAAATAGCGGCAATTTTGTACGAGAGATAAAAATGAAAATCCTGCTTGTTGATGATGATGTTGAATTAGGCACCATGTTAAGCCAGTACCTGATCGCTGAAGGGTTCGATGCGCAGCTGGTGTTAACCGGTAGCGCCGGGATTCAGGGGGCGCTGTCCGGACAATACACCGCAATGATTCTGGATATCATGCTGCCCGATATGAGCGGTATTGATGTGCTGCGTCAGGTGCGGCAGAACAGCCGTTTGCCGGTGATTATGCTGACCGCGAAAGGCGACAATATTGATCGGGTCATCGGACTGGAGATGGGCGCGGATGATTACATGCCGAAACCCTGCTATCCGCGTGAACTGGTGGCCCGTCTGCGTGCGGTGCTGCGCCGGTTTGAAGAGCAGGCGCCGCAGCCGGATACCAAAGAGCCGCTGCGCTGGCGCGAGCTGACGCTCAATCCTGCCACCCGCATTACCGAATGGCAGGGCAAAGCATTTGATCTGACCGCCTCGGAATTTAACCTGCTGGATCTGTTGCTGCGCGCGCCGGATCGGGTGGTATCGAAAGATGAGCTGTCAGAAAAGGGGCTCGGTCGTCCTCGCGAAGCCTATGATCGCAGCGTCGATGTCCACATCAGTAATATCCGCCAGAAGTTAAGCGCCTTAACCGCTGACAGCGTGAATATCGAAACCGTGCGCAGCATTGGTTACCGTATTCGATGAAGCAAAGCTACCGTGGACGGATGTTCTGGAAGATTCTGATCGGCTTCTGGATAGTGTTCGTCATCATGAGCCAGTTACTCTGGCTGGGCTTTTCGCTCTCCGGTAAACGCCATGAGCCGCCTGAAATCGTCGCCATCCGGCGGACCGTCGATTTGCAAATGGCCTCTGCGGTGTCGGTGCTGGAGCGGGGCGGTCCGGCGGCGCTGGAGGATATGATGGCGGGCTGGGAGCCTAACGATCGCCAGTTTTTTACCGTGATACAGCATGCGCGGCCGGCCGGTCAGCCCAGTCTGCCCGAGCGGCTAAATTCACCGTTTGAAGGCCGGATCCCCGACCAGATTGTGCGCTGGGTGCGCGGCGCAGATAACAAAGAGTATGAGCTGCGCTACAACATTAAAGGCATGCGGGAAGACAGCAGCATGAACATGATGCCGCGCAAATTTCTCAATATTCCCGAGCCGATGTTCGTGTTTGCCGGATCGGTCGGCCTGTTGTTCAGCCTGCTGCTGGCCTGGAACCTGACACGACCGATGCGTCAGTTACGCGAAGGCTTTTCCCGGGTCGCCGAGGGCGATTTAAGCGTGCGGCTGTTTCCAATGATGCGCAAACGCCACGATGAGATTTCCAACGTGGCGGAAGCCTTTGACGCGATGGTTGAACGGCTGGAAACGCTGGTGCGGGCGCGCGAAGAGCTGCTGCACGATATCTCCCATGAGCTGCGCTCCCCGCTGGCGCGGCTGCAGCTGGCCACCGGACTGGCGCGCCAGACGCCGGAAAGCGTCGGCAGTTCACTCGATCGGATTGATGAAGAGGCGCGCCGGCTGGACAAAATGATCGGTGAATTGTTAACCCTGTCGCGCGCCGAACATGAAAGCATTCCGGATGAGCAATATTTTGACCTGACCGGATTACTTGAGGCGGTGGTCACCGATGTCCGCTATGAAGCGCAGATCCCCGGCGTCAGGGTTGAGTTTCTGGTGGATCAACAGGCCGACTATACGGTGCGCGGTAATGCGGAGCTGATACGGCGTGGCGTCGAGAACGTGCTGCGCAATGCGCTGCGCTTTTCGCTGCCCGGTCAGCAGATTGAGGTACGCTTAAGTGTGGAACAGCAGTGGCTGGCGATTCGGGTGCGGGATCAGGGGCCGGGTGTCGATGAAGAGAAGTTATCCAGCATCTTTGACCCGTTTGTGCGGGTCAATTCGCCGCTGATGGGCAAAGGCTATGGCCTTGGGTTGGCTATCGTGCGCAAAGTAGTGCTGGCGCATCATGGCGAGGTCAAAGCGATCAACCGTCCTGATGGCGGGCTTGAGCTGACGCTGCGTTTACCGCGCTGGCAGCAGCCCTGAGCCTTGCCGGCTGGCAGAAACAATAACGGCACCCGAAGGTGCCGTTATGTTTAATCATTGACGCTTACTTTTTGATGCGAATCACCGGCGTTTCGCCGACGGTCACCTGGCCAGACAGCTTAATCAATTCCTTGATTTCATCCATGTTGGAGATGACAACCGGTGTCAGAGTTGATTTTGCTTTCTCTTCCAGCAGCGGCAGATCGAACTCGATGACCACGTCGCCTTTTTTGACCTTCTGGCCTTCTTCAGCGATGCGTTTGAAGCCTTCACCTTTCAGTTCAACCGTATCGATGCCGAAGTGGACAAACAGCTCAATGCCGTTATCAGACTCGATTGAAAAAGCGTGGTTGGTTTCAAAAATCTTGCCGATAGTGCCATCAACAGGCGCGACCATTTTGTTGCCGCTCGGTTTGATCGCAATACCGTCGCCCACGATTTTTTCTGCAAACACCACATCTGGTACGTCTTCAATATTCACGATTTCGCCTGACAGAGGCGCTACGATGTCAATTGTCCCAGCGCTATCTGTTTTTTCGCCAAAAAGTTTAGAAAACAAACCCATGATCTTCTCCTAAGCAGTAATTTGGGGCCAGCATCTCGCAGATTAGCAGAGCGTTTTTTCTTTGATGAACTTGTTAACCAGATTCATCAAATCATCCGCTGTCGGTTGAGCCAGTGCCTGCTCCGCCAATGCCTTCGCATCTTCGAAATTAGTATTACGAATGATTTTCTTGATGCCAGGGATAGAAATGGCACTCATGCTGAACTCGTCCAGCCCCATTCCCAGTAACAGTAGTGTAGCACGTTCATCACCTGCCAGCTCACCACACATGCCGGTCCATTTGCCTTCAGCGTGAGATGCATCAATGACTTGCTTGATTAAATTCAGCACTGATGGCGTCATTGGGTTGTACAGGTGCGAGATCAAATCATTACCACGATCGACCGCCAGAGTATACTGCGTCAGGTCGTTAGTCCCAATACTGAAGAAGTCGACTTCCTTCGCCAGATGGTGCGCGATGACGGCAGAAGCTGGGGTTTCCACCATGATGCCGACTTCAATGCTCTCATCAAACGCTTTACCTTCTTCGCGCAGCTGGGCTTTTAGCAGCTCCAGTTCCGCTTTCAGGCTGCGCACTTCTTCAACCGAAATAATCATCGGGAACATGATGCGCAGTTTGCCGAATGATGAGGCACGCAGGATGGCACGCAGCTGGGCATGCAGGATCTCTTTGCGGTCCATGGCGATACGAATCGCGCGCCAGCCGAGGAACGGGTTCTCTTCTTTCGGCAGGTTCATGTACGGCAGATCTTTGTCGCCGCCAATGTCCATGGTACGCACGATTACAGCCTGCGAACCCATCGCTTCAGCGACGGCTTTATAAGCCTGGAACTGCTCTTCTTCGCTTGGCAGCGAATCACGGTCCATGAACAGGAATTCAGTACGGTAGAGGCCTACGCCTTCAGCGCCGTTGCGCTCAGCGCCGGCGATATCACGCACGGTACCGATGTTAGCGCACACTTCTACCTGATGACCGTCCAGCGTCACCGCCGGCAGATCTTTCAGCTTGGCTAATTCATGTTTTTCAGACAGATACTGTGTCTGTACAGCTTTCAGCTCTTCCTGAATCGCTTCAGAAGGATTGACGTAAATGGTGTTGTTAACGCCATCCAGAATCAGGAAGTCGCCATTTTTGATGGTGGCGGTGACGTTACCGGTTCCGACAATTGCCGGGATCTCAAGGGAACGCGCCATGATTGAGGTGTGCGAGGTGCGCCCGCCTAAATCGGTAATAAAGCCCAGCACCTTTTTCAGGTTCAGCTGTGCGGTTTCTGACGGCGTTAAGTCTTTGGCCACCAGAATGGATTCGTCCTGAATTGCGCTCAGGTCAACGATATGCAGACCTAAAATGTTCTGCAGCAGACGTTTACCGATGTCACGTACGTCAGCCGCACGCTCTTTCAGGTATTCGTCATCTAACTCTTCCAGCGCTTTCGCCTGGCCATCGATAACAGAGTAGGCAGCGGCGTCAGCAGAGGCGTGATCTTTTTTGATCAGGTCGATGATTTCCTGCTCCAGCTCTTCATCTTCCAGCAACATGATGTGGCCTTCGAAGATGGCGGCTTTCTCTTCACCGAGGGTTTCACCCGCTTTGACGCGAATCGCTTCCAGTTGTACTGCCGCCTTACTGCGGCCATCGAGGAAGCGCTGAACTTCCTGCTCAACCTGGTCATCAGAAATTTTCTTGCGGTTGATGACGATCTCGTCTTCTTTCAGCAGCAGTGCTTTGCCGAAAGCGATACCTGGTGATGCTAAAATGCCTGAAATCATAACCTTACCTTTTAATCACGATGGCTGATTGGACTCTTTGCGGTGCCATTGTCGCGGGACACGTACTTTACGAAAGCAATAACGCGGACAGATTGTCCGCGATCAAGATGTTTGCACTCAATGGCGCAGAGGAGTCGATTTGCTGGAAAGCTGAGCGGAAATTACTCCAGTTCAGCCATCAGTTTGACCAGATGCTCAACTGCTTTTTGCTCGTCTTCACCTTCCGCGGAAAGGGTCACGACAGTCCCCTGGGTTAAACCCAGCGTCTGCAGTTTGAACAGGCTTTTTGCGCTCGCTGATTTACCGTTAGAGGTCACGGTAATTTCTGACTGGAAAGCTTTGGCTTCTTTTACGAATTGCGCAGCTGGGCGAGTGTGCAGACCGTTTGGTGCGGTAATGGTAACTTCTTGCTGGAACATTCTATTTCCCCAACGTTATCAGGATGAGTGTTTTGGATCTAAAGTCTAGCCTGGAGCCGTCACTTTAGCCTGTGTAGGTGCGCGGGTATAGCATCATGCTGGCTAACGACGCGCATGAATGAATTTTTCAATTCCGTTGCGTGTCAAAAACGATTCTACACGTCACCGGGTAATTATGCCGTTAATCGCCGTTTCGCCAAATCCGTAAATCGATTCAGCTTGATCCACTTCAAAGAGGGATTAATTTCAGGCATCGAAATAATTGGCAGTCTAAATACCAGAGCCGCGTCACTGAAATCAATCTGCAGGGTGGTGAAAGTGAGATCTGCACCACAAAAAAGCACCCAATCGGGTGCTTTTTTCGACATTTTCAGACTTTCAGCCGTTACTGCTGCAGCTCTTTTTCAGTGAACAGGTCGGCAAAAAGGGCGGTACTGAGGTAGCGTTCACCGGAAGAGGGAAGGATCACCACAATGTTCTTATTGGCGAAGGCTTCATCTTCCTGCAGCTTCAGCGCTGCAGCGACCGCGGCACCTGATGAGATACCGGCCAGGATACCTTCTTCTTCCATCAGCTGACGGGCAGTGCTGATGGCTTCTTCATTGCTGATGGCAATAACCCGGTCGATCAGATTCAGATCAAGGTTGCCTGGAATAAAGCCGGCACCGATACCCTGAATCTTATGCGGGCCTGGCTTGATTTCATCGCCGGCCAGCGCCTGGGCAATCACCGGTGAATCAGTCGGCTCAACGGCGACCGAAATCAAATCTTTCTTGCCTTTGGTGTTCTTGATATAGCGACTCACGCCGGTCAGCGTACCGCCAGTGCCGACGCCAGCAATAAACACGTCTACTTCACCGTCGGTATCTTCCCAGATTTCCGGACCGGTGGTTTTTTCGTGGATTTCCGGGTTGGCCGGGTTGCTGAACTGCTGTAACAGCACATATTTATCCGGGTTACTGGCGACAATCTCTTCCGCTTTCGCGATAGCGCCTTTCATGCCTTTGGCGCCTTCGGTCAGTACCAGCTGTGCGCCCAGCGCTTTTAGCAGCTTACGACGCTCAACCGACATGGTCTCCGGCATGGTCAGCGTCAGTTTGTAACCGCGCGCTGCCGCCACATAGGCCAGCGCGATACCGGTATTACCGCTGGTTGGTTCAACCAGCTCAACGCCCGGCTTCAGAATGCCGCGTTTCTCTGCGTCCCAAATCATATTGGCACCGATACGGCATTTCACGCTGAAGCTCGGGTTACGGGATTCAACTTTCGCAAGGATGCGGCCGTTACCGATGCGGTTCAGTCGAACCAGTGGCGTATGACCAATTGTCAAAGAGTTGTCTTCATAGATCTTACTCATAGCCTGCCCTTAACTGTATGAATTATTGGGAACCCTCTGAGCATACCTGTTCTGCCTGGGTGCGGAAGGAAAGAAATCGCATATCTATATGTCAGCCGGCAATAAGCCTCGTTAAAAAGAGCATAAGGCCGGCTGATGGTTCTAACGCAGCTCGGTGCGCGCCAGGTTCTGTCGATAGCGATCGACCCACATCGCCGTGGCACCGCAAACAGCAACCGGCATGATGGCGAGGTTCAGAATCGGAATCATGGTGAACAGACTAATCAGTGCGCCAAACTGCATGTTAGCGGTTTTGTGCTGTCGCAGGGCGTTGCGCATCTGCTGAAAAGGGACTTTATGGTTATCAAACGGGTAGTCGCAATACTGCACCGACAGCATCCAGGCGCTGAACAGGAACCACAGCACCGGCGCGACGGTCTGGCCAAAGCCGGGAATAAAGTAGAGCAGCAGCAGCCCGATGGCGCGCGGCAGATAGTAACCCAGCTTTTGCAGCTCACGCTTCATGATGCGCGGCACATCCTTAATCAACCCCATCCAACCGCTGTCGGGCAAGGGCTTGCCGGTCAGACGACCTTCGAGCTGCTCGGCCAGCAGTCCGCAGAAGGGCGCGGCGATCCAGTTCGCCAGCGTGGAGAAGAAGTAGCTAAACACCAGCACAATCGCTATCACCGACAGCGGCCACAGCAGATAGCTCAGCCACTGCAGCCAGTCCGGGATATGGGCCAGCAGGCGGGGGATCCAGTCGCCCAGCCGGTAAAACAGCCAGATAAATGCGCCGCCCAGCATCACGATGTTAATCAGCAGTGGCATCACCACAAAACGCCGGATGCCCGGCAAACGCACCAGTTTCCAGCCCTGGCTGAAATAGTGCACACCGTTAAAATTTGAGACGGATTTCTCAAGGGCCATAAAGCCAATTCTCCTGAAGATGTTGAGCCGCGCCCACTATAACCTGGCTTTTTCCACTGACCAGCTGCCGTTTGGGTAAAAAAACAGCGAAAAAGCGTGGGTCGCCTATCTTATTTGTCAGAAAATAGTGCACAGACTTGCACTTGTGTAGCAGGGCAAATACAGTTAGAGGATAAAGTTTGCCGCGGTGGCAAGGTATTGGAACAACAGAGAATACAATGATGCAGGATTTGCGTCTGATATTAATCGTTGTTGGCGCGATCGCCATTATAGCGCTCCTTCTTCACGGGCTGTGGACCAGCCGAAAAGAGCGCTCGTCAGTGTTCCGCGATCGCCCGCACAAACGTCTTAAACAACGTGATGAACATGATGAGCAGGACCTGATTGACGACGAGGACGACGGCGTCGGTGAGGTTCGTGTACGCCCTGAGCGTCATACTCATCAGGAACCGCGTTTCGATGAAGTTCGCGATCCACAGCCACAAGCGCCGCGTCAACCCGCGACCGCTGAGCCTGTGCGTCAGCCCGCGCCGCGACCTGCACCGCAGTCAGAACCTGAAAGCGATCCGCTGTTCGACACGGCCCCACAGCCTAAGCCGCAGCCGCGTTCTGAGCCGGTCCGTCAGCAGCAACCTGCGCCGACGTTTGTCGCGCCGCCGGTGCAGGCCGATCCGCTGCTCGATTTAGATCCGCTCGAGTCGGTACAGCCGGAACCGCAGTATCAGGCTGAGCCTGAACCGCAGTCTGAGGTGATTACCGCACCTGCGCCTGAAGCCAAAGCGCCAGCAGAGAAGCCGAAAGAGGCGGTGCTGGTACTGCATGTGGCCGCGCACTCCGGTGGCGAGCTGAATGGTGAAGCGCTGCTGCAGGGGATTCTGCAGGCGGGCTTCCAGTTTGGCGAAATGAACATTTTCCACCGTCATCTCAGCCCGGCAGGCAGCGGTCCGGTGTTGTTTAGCCTGGCCAATATGGTTAAGCCGGGTTCATTCAATCCTGACCTGATGACTGACTTCAGCACGCCTGGCATCTCTATCTTTATGATGGTGCCTTCCTACGGTGATGCGAATCAGAACTTCAAGCTGATGTTACAGTCGGCGCAGCGTATCGCGGATGATGTCGGCGGTGTGGTGCTGGATGATGAGCGCCGCATGATGACACCACAGAAGCTGGAAACCTACAAAGCGCGCATTCGCGATGTGGTCGGCGTCTGAGACCTGCGCTAACGGTTATCTGAATTGTTAAAACAAACCCCCGCCTGTCGGGGGTTTTTTATCTGATGGGGCTTTATGAAATCCGTTCAGGATCAAATCACCGAACTGCGCACAACGTTGCGTCATCATGAATATCTCTACCACGTTATGGATGCGCCGGAAGTCCCCGACGCCGAATATGATCGTCTGATGCGTGAGCTGCGTGAGATGGAAGCGGCACATCCCGAGCTGATCACCCCGGACTCGCCTACTCAGCGTGTCGGTGCTGCGCCGCTGACGGTGTTCGAGCAGGTGCGTCATGAAGTCCCGATGCTGTCGCTGGATAACGCTTTTGATGAAGCCACCTTTCTGGCCTTCAACAAGCGGGTGCAGGATCGGCTGAAAAACAGTGAAGACATCACCTACTGCTGCGAACTGAAACTGGATGGCCTGGCGGTCAGCCTGCTGTACGAAAACGGCCTGCTGGTGCGGGCGGCGACCCGTGGTGACGGCACCACCGGCGAGAACATTACCGCCAATGTCCGCACCATTCGTGCCATTCCGCTGCGGCTGAAGGGTGACAACATTCCGGCGCGACTGGAAGTGCGCGGCGAAGTGTTTATGACCCAGCGCGGCTTTGAAAAACTGAATGAGGAAGCGCGGCGTACCGACGGCAAGGTGTTTGCCAATCCGCGCAATGCGGCGGCCGGTTCGCTGCGTCAGCTTGATCCCCGCATCACCGCTAAGCGTCCGCTGACCTTTTTCTGCTACGGTTTCGGCCTGCTGGAAGGCGGCGAGATCCCGCACAGCCACATGGCGCGACTGCAACAGTTCAAAGCCTGGGGACTGCCGGTCAGCGATCGGATCCGTCTGGCGCATAATGCACAAGAGGCGCTGGCTTTTTATCGTGAGATTGAGCAGCAGCGTCCCACGCTCGGTTTTGATATCGACGGTGTGGTAATCAAAGTCGATTCACAGGCGCTGCAGGAGCAGCTGGGCTTCGTGGCTCGCGCACCACGCTGGGCTATCGCCTTTAAATTCCCGGCTCAGGAGCAGATGACCTGGGTGCGCGACGTCGAGTTTCAGGTCGGACGCACCGGCGCGATTACGCCGGTGGCGCGGCTCGAACCGGTTCAGGTGGCCGGCGTTATCGTCAGTAATGCCACGCTGCACAATGCCGATGAAATTGAGCGCCTCGGCTTGCGCATCGGCGATCGGGTAGTGATTCGCCGTGCGGGCGATGTCATTCCGCAGGTGGTCAATGTGGTAACGACAGAGCGCCCCGACGACGCCCGTGAAGTGGTGTTTCCGCAACATTGTCCGGTCTGTGGGTCGGATGTTGAGCGGGTGGAAGGGGAATCGGTTACGCGCTGCACCGGCGGGCTGATCTGTGGTGCTCAGCGCAAAGAAGCGCTGAAGCACTTTGTGTCGCGCCGGGCGATGGATGTGGACGGCATGGGCGATAAGATTATCGACCAGCTGGTGGAAAAAGAGTATGTCAAAACCCCGGCTGACCTGTTCCGCCTGACCGCCGGTGTGTTGACCGGCCTCGATCGTATGGGGCCGAAATCGGCGCAAAACGTGGTGGATGCGCTGCAAAAGGCGAAATCAACCACCCTGGCGCGCTTTCTCTATGCGCTCGGCATTCGCGAAGTCGGTGAAGCGACCGCCGCTAATCTGGCTAACCATTTTGGTGAACTGGAAAAAGTGATGGATGCCGATCTGGAGGCGCTGATTGCGGTGCCGGATGTCGGCAAAGTGGTGGCGACTCACGTGCGTAACTTCATGGAAGAGGAGAGTAACCGCGAGGTTATCCGTCAGCTGGTTGAGGAGATCGGCATTCACTGGCCAGCGGTGGTGGTGGTGAGAGCCGAGGAGATCGACAGTCCGTTTGCGGGTAAAACGGTGGTGCTGACCGGTTCGCTGTCGCAGATGAACCGTGATGATGCCAAAGCGCAGTTAATTGCGCTGGGCGCAAAGGTAAGCGGCAGCGTTTCGAAGAAAACCGATCTGCTGATTGCTGGTGAAGCGGCCGGTTCCAAGCTGGCAAAAGCGCAGGAGCTGGGGATTGAGGTGATCGATGAAGCGGAAATGATCCGTCTGCTGGGTGCCTGAGATGGAGAAACATCAGCTGGTAGCGATCGCCAATACCGCGATGCCCTTTGGTAAGTACAAAGGGCGGATGCTGATCGATCTGCCCGAGCCTTACCTGCTGTGGTTTGCCCGCAGCGGGGATTTTCCGTCAGGTCAGCTGGGTGATCTGATGCAACTGACGCTGGCAATCAAAATTGAAGGCCTTGAAGGGTTGGTTAAACCGCTTAAGGCCGGCAATTAATTCTGCCCGCGCTGGCGGGCAGTGTCTCTACTTTTGCGACTCCATCACCGGCGCTTTAACCTGCTGCGCCTGCAGCTTCTCGCCACTCTTTTTGTAGCGCCCGGCGATAAATGAACAGACCATCAGCTGAACCTGATGGAAGATCATTAAGGGCAGCACAATCATCCCTACACTGCTGGCGGGAAACAGAATATTCGCCATCGGCACGCCGTTCGCCAGGCTCTTCTTCGAGCCACAAAAAAGCACCACAATTTCATCGGCACGTTTAAAGCGGAACAGACGTGATGCCAGCAGGTTGATCAGCAACACTGCGGTCAGCAGCAGTACGCATCCGGCCAGAATCCATAATAGCGTATCGACGCCCACGCGATGCCAGATGCCGTTGATGACCGCTTCACTGAAGGCGGAATAAACCACCAGCAGAATGGAAGTCTGATCGGTTTTGCCAATCAGACTGCGATGTTTCTCCACCCAGGCACCAATCCAGCGGCGGGAGAGGTGACCCAGCACAAAAGGCACCAGCAGCTGCAGCATAATCTTACCGATTTGCTCCAGGCCATCTGATGGCGCATTGCTGTGCACATCCATCACCAGATTAACCAGCAGTGGGGAGATAAATACCCCCAACAGGCTCGACGCTGAGGCGCTACAGACCGCCGCTGCGACGTTACCACCCGCCATCGAGGTGAAGGCGATGGCTGATTGCACCGTCGCAGGCAGAATGCAGAGGTAGATAAAGCCGGTATAGATTTCGGGACCGACATTCACCGGATGCCACCAGACCAGCAGCAGACCGAGCAGCGGGAACAGCACAAAGGTACTGAACATAATCCACAGATGCAGCTGCCAGTGACTGCTGCCGGCGATGATCTTTTCACGTGATAACTTGGCACCGTGCATGAAAAACAGCAGGGCGATGGCGGCCGTGGTCAGATAGCTAAAGATATCGACGAAAATGCCTTTTGCAGGCAGGAAAGACGCCAGCAACACGGTGATGATGAGTTTGACCATCATCGGATCGAGCCGTAAAAATCCCATTGTTAAAATCCAGTTAAATATTGAATAGCAATGATTGTGCGCGAAGCGGGTTTAGAAATAAAATTGATTTATTGAATTAATCTATGAGCTGAATCGATGAATTATACCCTACGACAGTTGCGAACCTTTATCGCGGTGGCGCATTACGGCGGATTCAGTCAGGCCGGGCAGGCGATCGGTCTGAGTCAGTCGGCGGTCAGCCACAGCATAAAAGAGCTGGAGGCGGAGACCGGCGTACGCCTGCTGGACCGTACCACGCGGGAAGTGATACTGACTGAAGCCGGACAGCAACTGGCGTCGCGCATGGAGCGATTGCTGGAAGAGATCAACACCACGTTGCTGGATATCCGCAGTTACGGCGAGCAGCGCAGCGGTACGGTGCGGCTGGCAGCCAGCCAGACTATTTCAGCCCATCTGATGCCACAATGCCTGGCGGCCAGTCAGCACCATTTTCCCCACATTAAAGTCATCCTCCACGATCGCGCCCAGCAGTGGGTACTGCAAAGCGTGCGCAACGCCGAGGTCGATTTCGGTATCATCATCGGTCCGCTCAGCGATACCGATTTCGATTGTCTCGCCATTCTGGATGAGCCATTTCTTCTATTGTGCCGCGATGACGATCCGCTGGCGCAGGTGGAACAGGCGCAGTGGTCGATGCTGGCGGGGCGTACCATGGTGCTACAGGATTACGCTTCAGGTAGTCGGGTGTTGATTGATGCGGCGATGCAGCAGCAGCAGATTCAGGTCGACGTGGTGCAGGATATCGGGCATCCCGCCACGCTGTTCCCGATGGTGGATGCGGGGATTGGCATCAGCATTTTGCCGGCGCTGGCCTTGCCGCTGCCGGCCGGGCGAGCGCTCACGGTGAGGCGCTTATATCCGGAGATAAATCGCAGCCTGATGCTGATTAAGCGCAAAAATCGCTCGCTGACGCCAGCCGCCGAAGCGATCTGGCAGGAGGTGCGCCAGCAGGCCGCGCTGCTGGCGCAACAACGCGCGGTCAGTCCACCGTTTTAGATATAGACATCAAGCTGGTTCGTGTCGGTTGGACGGTTGACGCCGTCCGCTTTGATTTCGCCTGGCAGTTTGCTGTCGTCATTTTTCTGCTCGGCCTGTTCAGCCTGCTTCTGCTCTAACTGGGCAATCTGCGCTTCCAGCATGGTGATTTGCGACTCATACATCTGCTGCATCTCAGCTTTTTGTTTGTCCGTCAGATCTGCATTGCTGGACAACTCTTTAAGCTGGGTTGTGATGTTCTGAATCTGTTTGCTTAGCGCGGCCACCTGCGACGCAACACTGCCGCCGCCGCTGCTGTCACCGCTACTGACTGCACTGCTTAAAATTCCGGATATAGATGACATCATTTTCTCCCTGCAAATAGTCATTAACGATTATCGGCCTGCGGAAACATCACTTGAGAAGAAAAATGTTAAGAAGGCGAAAAGAGCGGTGAGGGCAAAATGGCCCGAATGATGAAGTGCGGAGGTGGGGGAGGTGGGGGAGGAGGAATGGGGAACAGCAGAAACGAAAAAAGCGCCTTAAAGGCGCTTTATTCTGAATGGGTGGGTCGTGCAGGATAAGCCGCGGCCCATCCGGGGCCACGCCCTGCGGGTGATGCTGGCGCATCAGCCTGAACCGCTCCTGGCGCTTCAGTCGAACCTGCGGCAGATTCTCATCCGGCACGTTTAACTCTGTGCAGCAGAAACGAATAAAGCGCCTTAAAGGCGCTTTATTCTGAATGGGTGGGTCGTGCAGGATAAGCCGCGGCCCATCCGGGGCCACGCCCTGCGGGTGATGCTGGCGCA
>NZ_JBEPNM010000012.1:0-137788 GCF_040546285.1 Pantoea sp. UYEF8
GAACTTTTGCTTTGCCACGGAACGGTCTGCGTTGTCGGGAAGATACGTGATCTGATCCTTCAACTCAGCAAAAGTTCGATTTATTCAACAAAGCCCTTCAGACGCTTAAATTGTGTTTTTTCAGGCACCAACTTTAGCCGGTTGCGCGTATCGGATTACGCCTGATCGTAAACCCGGCTTCAGCCTCAAGGAGCAGGCTTTCTGCTCCAGAAACCGAATCACTGGCCTTTCAGCGGCACACTTCAAAATAGCTCTGACAATATCAAATGAACCAGCTGGAGTGTGTTGATTTCAATCGTCTGGCGATGTCAGTACAGTCAATGACATTGACCGTTTCAGGCGGGGCAATGACCGCCCGAAAAGGCTTGCTGATGGAAACTCACCCCTGAATTATGCTCCGCCGGCAATAACGAACGATTACTGATTCTCTACAGAAGGTTTTATCCAATCAGTAGAAGACAAGAGAATTTGTCATCGCTGTTAATTATATCAATCGCAGCGTCCATACGATTATTAATGTTTTCATCGTGCATCGTATAAGCTGAAAAGCTCGCGAGGGTTTTCATCACAGCCTTCTGGTCGATATCGTCCTGCATCGATTTTACGCTAAGTACGGTCTTCATATAGAAAAAATCCAGAACAATGCGATACAACTGGTGCATGATGGTTGCCATATTGTTAGCGGGAAAATAAGTGCTATAGAGTTTATACAGCAGGTAGTTTCGTAATACATAGGGCTCTGACAGACATGATTCCCTGCATAACATCTGCCACTGTTGATTGATATTTTCGAATTTAGCATCAAGTTCAGTGGGATCAGTTTGGTTTGTGTACCCCAGGTATTCTATAACGGTTTGATGTTCATTAATAATGAGACTGTCTCGTACAGTTTTTTTAGCGAAGAACTTGCCCATTGCGGATAGCGCCAGATACCGTATTGCGTTTGTACGGGGCAGATTGCCTGGCCCCAGCAAAGATATACCGCCTTGTAACTCTGCCAGTAATGCTTCATAGACGTTTTCAACATCGGTTAAATGACTCTGCAAATCGAAGTTGATGCTTTGCAGATATAAAATAAATTGTGTCAGCGCCATTAAATTCTCTTCAATTTTAACAGCAGGCGCTTTAATTAAATTCCAGGCGAAAAGATGGACCACCTTTTCAGCCTGCGTGACAGTTGGGCGTTGTTCAACAAGGTGAGTTTCATTCTCTGTCAGTTGTCGTTCCTGCAACTGTAACACCATCGCCTCCGGATCAAAAAGCACAAGCCGAACGACTTCCGGGCATGAGAGCGACATAATATGGCGAGTCTGGTCATCAAAACAGTTTCTAAGCCGTGGGTAGGAACTGCAGGTATGCGATAGCGCACTCTCGCCTAAATCCTGGTGTACCATACAAAGGTTATTTTCATTGAGGAACGGGCACTCCCCCTTTTGATTCATCTTAATAATTGAGTAATCACCCTCCCCTTTATTCCTGATAATAAGGTTTTCCCTGGCTATCTTTGAAATTTTGGAATGTGAAGATGAGATATATTTTTGATGCGTTTTCTCATCAATAATTACGGCCCACCCCCTACAGCACAATATTAAGCACTCTGGCCCTACACACTGAAACCTGTTAAAGAAAGCGGGAATGATGATTTTATGAATTTGCATAGCGAATTTTTCATTATATAAAAAACAGAAAATATCATGACATCGGTACTTTCCTAAAGCGACATAACCTCACATTACATTTCGCAATTACCAGAATAAAAAGCATAATGAAATCTCATGCGAACCGTTTAATATCGGCCAACAGAATTGTATAGAACGCAACAATCTATCTTCAGTGCAGGTTAAAAGTCAGCATAGATTACCCGACATTTCAAAAAGTTAAGCAAAAAGGTCTTTTATATTATGCCGCCAGAAAAGGTCTCCCAGCCTGTTTAAACCGGGTTATTCCAGCAAATTATTTCCAGATGGGTTTTTCGTGTCGCCGTTAAATATGCTCGATGTGATGACTTTTTCCGTACTGTTCTGGTCATGCATAACAGGCGTTACAGCGGCCGCCGACACCTTTCCCGGCCAACTGGTTAAGAAGTCACCTGCTGGCCGGGAAGTGAATATTAACTCACGACAATCCGGTTGGGATTTGCAACCCAACATCAGATAAACTGACTAATCAGCATCACCATCCCCAGCCCGACTACCGAGTTAATTAATTCCAGTAATCCCCAGGTTTTAAAGGTGTCCTTCATAGAGATGCCAAACGTTTCTTTAAACAGCAAAAAGCCGCCGTCATACATCAAGGTAATTGTGTTACTGCCACAGGCGACAGCAAGCACCATTAAGGCGGGATTGAGATCGAAGGCGCCAATCATCGGCGCGACAATGCCGGCGGAGGTGATTGCGGCAACTGCGCCTTGCCCGGTAAGAATGCGGATAACGGCAGTGATTAACCAGGCGATAATAAAGGGCGAGAACGGAACGTGGCTCATCAGCTGAACAATGCTGTCGCCAACATCAGAATCGATAATCACCTGCTTCAGAATGCCGCCGGCGCTGATGACAAAAAGCACATTGGCAATCTGAGAAATCGACTTTGAGACATGCTGCGTAATGCCATCTGCCGTCATGCCGCGTTTAACACCGAGAAACCAAATCGCGGTAAAGGTTGCCAGTAGCATGCTGATTTCTGCACTGCCAAGTAATTTGCACACCTGGGTGAGGATCGACGCTTCACCCGCCAGCGGCCTGACCACCGAAGCCAGAATCATCAGGATGGCCGGAATCAACGGGATCAGGATACTGATTTTAAACGAGGGAAGCTGCTGCGAATCGATTTCCTCAATCGGCTTAATAACTGAGTTTAGCGGGATGCGATTTATCCCTGGCAGAAACTTCGGTAATAAAATACCGGCACAGTATAAGGCGGGCAAAATTACCACTACGCCATAAAGATAAACCTGGACGATATCGGCATTGAACGCACTGATTAAGGCAATCGGGCCAGGCTGTGGGGGGAACAGGCTGTGTCCCATCGTGGCACCCACTACCGTCGGGATCACCAGTTTCATGTAAGGAATGTTGGCTTTTACCGCGATGTTCATCACTAATGGCATGGCAATAAGGAATGCGACTTCATAAAACATTGCGATGCCGAATATCACCCCTATAAACATCAGGCCGATGGAGAGATAGCGGGTGCCACAATGGCGTATAACGGTATCGGCAATTTGCTGGCTGGCCCCTGATTCCGTCATGAATTTTCCAATGATTGCCCCGAATATAATAATCAGCGCGAGGTGGCCCATAATGCTACCAATCCCCTGCTGAATAACCGCAACCACTTTTTCTAACGGAATGCCGACCATAATGGCGACAAATATTCCGGCAATCAGTAAAGAAAATATATTATGGACTTTATATTTCAGGTTAAGCACAACCAGGATAACAATTCCTGCCAGCACCCAAAAAAGTGATAAAAAAGGTAGCATATAGAGCCTCAAGATAGTGACAGGATGAGAGTATTTTTAAACTGAAATTTTGAACAGAACATTGCTGAAAATTACTTCATTCATCTATTACCTTTGCGATAACCTCTATCCGTCCGTTTAATTACTCGCTCACTGTAATCATCATCATCACAAACAATAACCCAATGAAATTAAGGTCTGAATTATGAATAGTGACTGTTCCTCATCATCAATCGCGTAAAGCGGACAAGGTAAAAGTGGTTATCTAAGCCAGGGATGTGTTGTCGCAAGGTGGTGGTTTCTGTTCACAAAAAACCGTACTACCATTCTAGTATATTTAAATCTCTATGATATGAATTTGACGGCGCTCACACGGTTGAAAATTGCAACATCACTCTACCGCTGGAGTTATTTAATGATGTTGTCGTCTGGCCGATTGGCTAGATCAGATGGCTTCTCAACCACCGTTAAAATATGACAGTCAGGCCATCAGAGTGGAAAATTCATAAGACGTTAGCTTCCTACCTGGTGGTCAGCAGCGAGATCTTGCGGCCAGGCAGAGTGTTACGGTTAACCCTTATCTCAAGCGGATGATGAGGCGTTTCTTACCAACAGCGATCGCAGGGATCGGCAGTCAGTCCGTTTCCGCCACAAAGATAAAACCCGACATGCCGGTAAACCGCCCGTTGCTGTGCTTGACGCCGGACAGGCTTCAGCAGCCTGAGGTTTCACTGTCTTAAGCAGCAGCGCCGCATAAATTCCCGCCTTAGCGCCTCTTCGGGTTGGCTAGTCCGCCATCCATCCTGTTATTTTTTGTGCCTGCCCCTTCCCAGCCAACATTCTGCCGCGCTGCCCTGTTTTCATCGGAGAACTGCGTGCTATCTTGTGGTTTTGATTTTTCAGCAGGCAGAAATTGATGACAAAGTTGCGGGTAGGGATCGTGTTTGGCGGCAAATCGGCTGAGCATGAAGTGTCGTTGCAGTCGGCCAAAAATATTCTCGATGCGATCGACAAAACCAGGTTTGAGGTAGTGTTGCTGGGTATCGATAAGCAGGGGCACTGGCGTCTTAATGATGCTTCGGACTTCTTACTGCATGCTGAAAATCCGGCTCTGATTGCCCTGAATCGCGCGGCTGAAGATGTCGCGCTGGTGCCCGGCAACCAGCAGCAACCGCTGATTACCCGTCGCGATGCGCATCCGCTGTCGCAGATCGATGTGATTTTCCCGATTGTACACGGCACGCTGGGCGAGGATGGTTCTCTGCAGGGTTTACTGCGCATGGCCTCGCTGCCGTTTGTCGGTTCTGACGTGCTGGGCTCTGCGGTCAGCATGGATAAAGACTTTACCAAGCGCCTGTTACGCGATGCCGGCCTGAAAGTCGCCCCGTGGCTGAGCGTCACCCAGTCTCAGCGCGCCACACTGGATGCCGACGCGGTGATCGCCCGCCTTGGCCTGCCGCTGTTTATCAAACCTGCCAATCAGGGCTCCTCGGTTGGCGTCAGCAAAGTCGACAGTGCGGACGCCTTTGAGGCGGCGCTGGAACTGGCCTTTACCTTTGACCGTAAAGTGCTGATTGAAACCGGGATAAAAGGTCGCGAGATCGAGTGTGCCGTGCTGGGAAATGATGCCCCGCAGGCCAGCCCCTGCGGCGAGATCGTGGTGCATGATGCGTTCTACTCTTATGACACCAAATACATCTCTGAAACTGGCGCGCAGACGGTGGTACCAGCGGCGATTCCTGCGGCGGTCAGCGAGGCGATTCGTGAGGTTGCCATCAGGGCGTTTAGTGCGCTGGAGTGTTTCGGTATGGCACGGGTCGATGTGTTCCTGACCGATGAAGGCGAGATTATCGTCAACGAAGTCAACACCCTGCCCGGCTTCACCAATATCAGCATGTATCCCAAACTGTGGCAGGCAGCCGGACTCAGCTATCAGGATCTGATTACCCGCCTGATCGAGCTGGCAATGGAACGTCACCAGCAAGCCAGCAGCCTGAAAAGCAGCGTCAGCTAATCGCTCTCAGCGACGTGGTTTCAGGCCACGTCGCTGGTAATGGCGCGATGATTAACCGGCGAGGTCTGATTACGGCCATTGCGTTTCGACAGATAGAGGTTTTTATCGGCTGCCGAAATCAACCGGTTAATCATCCGTGGCCAGTCACTCGCATCGCCAGCGCTGCCATGAGCCAGCCCTGAACTGACCGTCACCGTGACCGTACTGCCCTGCAGCCAGAATTTCTCTTTCGCGATTGTCTGACGAATCGACTCGGCGAGAAAATAGAGCGCTTCCGGATCCTGATCAAACAGCACCACCACAAACTCTTCCCCGCCAAACCGGCAGATACGCCCTTTTTTGCCCACCACCCGCTGCATACGGCGGGCGATCTCTTCCAGTACGCTATCGCCAGCATCATGACCAAAATTGTCATTAATGGTTTTGAAATAGTCGACATCCAGCAGGATCACACCGGCTTTACGCGACGGGCTGAACGGTTCGGTTCGAAGACTCTCATACAGACCGGATCGCGATAGCAGCTGGGTCAGGAAATCGTAATTGGCCCGCAGCGCGAGTCGCTGATTGAGCTGACGGATCGCATCCATGCTCGCGGCCACAATCAGCGGGCTGATGGCAATTGTCGCTACGCCCAGCCGCGCCGAGGTCAGATGGCTGATCGGCAGCAGATTATCATTGCCCTGAATGTTCATCACGCCGTGAGAAACCAGAATGATCTCGGTGATGCCGGTCAGTAAAATCACCAGGCTGGTGAGGGTCATCGGCAATACGATAGCGCACCAGACCAGCGCCGGTACCGGGAACGTCAGGCTGCCCGCGCCGCCCATCATCGCACCGACCACCAGCGAAAAGACCACCGCGATCACCGGTGAAAGCTTACGGACCTGCAACAGCTGACGTGGCGACAGGGTTCGCCAGTCGCGCGTCAGTAAGAACGGCAACAGCATCAGCCCGGTTGAGAACTGTTCACTGAACCAGTCGCCCCAGGCGGTCGCCAGCGCCGCATCAAAATTGGCCTGCTGCGCCAGTGCCCCCCAGGCCGCACAGACCAGCGCCGCTAGCAGGCAGGCCGGGAAAATGCGTAACACGCTGGTGATGCGTTCGCTGCCGGAGTCATGCTGGAGATGCTTCACCAGCAACGATACGGCGACCAGAATAAACAGCAGGTTGGCAACGTTGAGAGTAAAGGCTGCCAGCGTCCAGCCGGAAAAAACCGCATCGTTAAACACCATTGCGCTAAAGCAGGTGAAATAATAGCGAGCCTGATGCAGGAAAGGGTTGCGGACAATCACTCCGGCAACGATCGCATTGACCGGCCAGAACAGCGACAGCTCCTGTGGAATGCGCAGATGCCCACCGATAAAGCAGAACAGCAAGGTAATCAAAAACAGCGAGAGTGCATTTTTCTTAACATTGTGTTCTTCAAACAGCTTAACGTGCATACATCCGGACCTTGTCGCAGAGAGACGGGCTGTCCACGCCAACCTGAAATGGGCGTGGCGTCAGAATGATTTAATCCTGGGCGCCACCAAAGTCATCCTGCGATAAAACCACTATTCATGGGCTAACTTTGAAATCAGCGGGCAAATTGCCCCCTTACGGGTGAAACACGTCAGGCGGCAGCGGGAATGGGGCCAATTATGCCCCGTAAATAAAAAAACCGGATATCCGAGATATCCGATTTTTGCTGCTCTGACGTGTTAACCGTTGCGCTTAAGGCTATTTTACCGCAACCGGCCACTGACTGAGGCGAATTCCGCGTTTATCTGCATTATCGCCAAAATCCTTCAGCACCGCTTTGACATCCGGATCGATATATTCGGCGTTGTCGTTATCAACGATCACCACGCTGTTCTCGGGGATCTCATCCAGCAGCCCCTGCAGCTTCGGGTTATGCATAAAGGTCAGGTTCTGCTGAAAGCGCAGCACGTAGTGGTCGTCGTAACGGGTGAGCTGCAGCGCGTTGCGATGACTTTTGTAGATGCTATAGAGGATCTGCGTGGCGATACCGATACCAATACCGACCAGCATTCCCAGGGTAATAATACCCACGATGGTGGCGAGGAACGGCACGTACTGCTGAGCGCCCATGCGGAACTGTTCCACAAACAGACGCGGCGTTGCCAGCTTGTAGCCGGTATAGAGCAGCACTGCCGCCAGGCTGGCCAGTGGAATGGCGTTCAGCATCTCGCTAAACCACATTCCGCAAATCAGCAGCAGTACGCCGTGAATGAAAATCGACAGTTTGGTTTGTGCGCCCGCGCTGACGTTCACTGAACTGCGGACGATCACCGCGGTAATCGGCATTGCGCCCAGAAAGCCGGCGGCCAGGTTACCGATCCCCTGGGCAAACATCTCTCTATTTGGCGAAGGTGCCGGCGTCTGTGGACGAAGCTTTTTCAGCGCTTCCTGACTCAGCAAGGTCTCCAGGCTGGCCACCAGCGCTAAGGTCAGCGCCACCACCCATACCTGCGGGTTTTGCCACGCCATCCAGTCTGGCGTCTCCAGTTCCGCCACCAGCGCAGAGACGCTGTCAAACGCCGGCAGTGAGATGCGCGCCAGCCCACCCGCCATCTCAGGATAGAGGCGCCCGCCCACTACCGTCGCCAGACAGCCAATCAGCACGGCAATCAGCGGCCCCGGGATCCACGCCAGCGCCTTGATGCGTTTCACCGGCGCGGTGGTCCACAAACACAGGATAGCCAATCCGATGCCCGCCACCAGCATCGCCGGCAGCGAGAAAGTCATCTCGCCTGTGACCAGCGAAATCAGTTCGGCATCTCCTGCCGCGCCCAGCGCGACCGGAATCTGCTGCATGATCAGTAACAGGCCAATCGCTGCCAGCATGCCTTTAATCACGCTACCCGGCACCAGCGAGATAAACCGCCCGGCGCGCATCAGGCCAAACAGGCATTGCAAGGCACCGGCGATAATCAGCGCGGTGAGAAAGGCGGAAAAGCTGCCGAGCGAGGCCATCGAGGCCACCACAATTGTGACCAGACCGGCCGCCGGGCCGCTGACAGCAAACCGTGACGGACTCAGGGAAGTGACGACCAGGCCGCCAATCACCCCGGTCAGCAGGCCGGCAAACGGCGGTAATCCGCTGGCTTGCGCAATGCCAAGACAGAGTGGCAAAGCGACCAGGAAAACCACCAGCCCCGCTGGGATATCACGGCGTAGGGTATCGAGATTCATGGTGAAGGTTCCTCTGCAGATTGCTGAATCAACTCTTTGAGATGGCCGGTGCGCAGGTCATAAACACAACCAAACACCTCCAGTGGCTGGCCCGATTGCCAGATTTGCCGGACCGGTTCGGTTTTCACCAGTCGGGCGAATTGTGCCTTGACGTTGGCCTCAACCAGGCGGTCAAGCAGATCGCTCTGGCTCTCTTCGGCTGCGGGAGTTTCCGCCAGGCCAGCCTCAATCGCCTGCCGCAGTGTGCTGATACGGCGCGCCAGCGCCGAGTCCTGATGTTCCAGCACGCTGCCGGGCAGATTCAGCGCGGCCTCTACGCCACCGCAGCCATAGTGGCCGCTTAATACAATCCGGTTCACACCGAGAAAGAAGAGCGCGTATTGCAATACGCTGAGCAAATTGTCGTCATCCTCAACCACCATATTGGCGATATTGCGATGCACAAAAAGTTCGCCAGGATGGGAGCCGGTTAACACCTCTGCCGGTACGCGACTGTCCGAGCAGCCAATCCATAATGAGTGAGGCTTTTGTTGATGCAGGAATTTTTCAAAATAATTCGGGTTACGCTGGCGGCGCTGTAATGCCCAACTGCGATTTTTCGCTAATAAGGGTTTAAGTGTCGTCACAATCATCTTCTCTCTACTACCGGGAGGTCGCATCCCGGCCAACCACGAAGTGTATCGACTCACAAATAAAGCGCGAGCCGTCAGTGAAATAAGAAGCCAGTCACAGAAAAAGGTTATAGACGCTAATCATTACTAATGCACGACCCATATTCTGGCGTGCCATCAGGCGTGACTTTTTGTCAACAATATGTCAGTTACGGTCAATGACCAGTAAATTTAATTAAGCGCGACGGGACTGAATAAAATAGCGATTAAGATATTTAATCTCTTAAAATCAATTAACTAAAATTAAAACGTTAAATAACTAAAGTTACCCATGACAAATAAATACAATTACTTTTAGCGGGGGTAAATACTGCCATACCAGACGGCTGGCTATTTACCAGGAATACTCTTAATTATGAAAATTAACCATTAGCATAATTCACCGCCTTTAAGCCTGACAGGCAGTGAAACGTGCCGGGTTTAATATAAGAATGGAGCAAGAGATGATTTATTTAATTTGCAGCAAAATAGTGACACATGAAAGTAAATCAGGACCGTTTGTTAGCAGAGCCTGAACAGGTCAGGCTCTTTTTCTTGACGAATTATTTACCGTTCCAGCTTTGCAGCCGTGATTCCCGCACCGACAGTTGCTGTTCCGGCGTCAGTTTATTGTAATTTTCCGCCATTCCGCTCTCCCAGTCGCCATACAGAGGATTAGGCAGCACGATAAACTGCGTGCCGAACCGCTGATGGTTCAGGTTCACAAAATCACGACGCTGCTGATTGCCCTGATGCCAGGTCGCACCGCCAAAGTCGTTAAGGTTATCGCCGACGTACAGCACCACGTTGTAGCCTTCATTTTTGATGGCATCGAAACGCGCCTGTTTGTTCGAGCTGTCGGTGTTCAGGCGGACCGTTTTGTCGCTGACGTTGGGAAAGCCCAGCTGCTGCATATTGGCAACCGTTGCGGCGTAGTCCTGCTGATCGCGATTCGACACATAGAACAGCGTGCCACCGTGCTGAGTGACATAACGCGCAAACTCCAGCGCGCCCGGCACCGCTTTAGCCTGTCGTGCCTGAGTCCAGGCCGACCAGCTTTTACTGCTGAACGGCTGGCCGTTCTTCGCCTGCCAGGCGCTGTATGCGCTGTTATCCAGCATGGTTTCATCCAGATCGACAATCACCGCTTTAGGTTTGCCGGTCAGTGACGGTGCCTGGTCAAACGCGAGGCGCGCGCTGTTAAAGGCTTGCCAGGTCAGAGCCTGATATTCGCCTGACTGCTGGAACCAGTTCACCGCCAGCACCGATTGCTGGCCGAGCTGCTGTTGTGCCGTCTGGTGCGACGACGTTGCGCAGCCGGTTAACAGCAGCGCAACCAGTCCGGACGCGGCGAGTTTTGCTGAGGTTTTCATCATGTCATCCTTAAGGTGAGAAAGGTCGGGGTGGGAAAGCTTCAAAAATGTAGCAGTTAACGTAAGCTGTGGGGAGCTCAACGCACGCCGTTATGACAGGAGATTCTTATGGCCGTGACCCCGCGCTCAACCTTGCTCGACTCGCTCGACTGGCTGGATTACGCCTTTCAGGCGGCTGGCGATCCCCCGCCTGCCGATGCAGCTTATGGCCATCAGCGTCATAGCGCCACCGTGGTGACCGATATTGAAAATACGCCGCCAAAAAGCTGCGAGTCAGATGGCATCATCAGCACCGGCAGCCGCCCGGTTGCGGTCTAGACCGCTGATTGCTTACCGGTGCTGTTCGCCGATTCGCAGTGTAAAACCGTGGCGGCGGTGCATGCCGGGCTGAAGGGCACGCTGGCGGGCGTCCTGACCCGTGCGGTAGAAAAGCTACAGCAACAGGGCAGCGATCCACGAAACCTGACGGTGGCCATCGGTCCGGCAATGGGTCCCTGCTGTTACGAACTGGCCGAACCGCAGCTGGCTGAGATGCAGCAGCGCCCGTCCCTTGCTGGCTGGCTTCGCTGGCAGCACAACCAGCCGATCAACCCACTGGCACAGCGTCCGCAGGCGAACGCCCGGCAGCAGGGCGTCTGGTTTGATCTGCCAGCGCTGGCGACGCAGATGCTGATCCAGAGCGGCGTGCCGCCGCAGCAGATCGAAAACGTCAACGTCTGTACCTACTGCATGGCGGAGAGCGGCTCGAGCTATCGCCATAATACCCACTTCGGCAACGGCTATCATTGCCGCTACTCGTGGATCCGGTGTCGTTAATCGCACGGCTGGCACGGGCGAAGTTGCCCGGCCCGGCCCGTCGCCGGGTCAGATGTTTTTGATTTCACTCACACCCTGACACTGTTTCACTTTTTTTTAACCCGGAAGCCGCTAGAGTTGACTCATCCGACCACTTCGCAGTGAGTGATTATGACCCAGCTCAATCCACACTATCCCGCGCTGTTTACGCCGCTGGACCTTGGCTTTACCCAACTTAAAAACCGTTTTCTGATGGGGTCGATGCACACCGGACTGGAGGAACATCCGCAGGGTGCTGCGCGGCTGGCCGCGTTCTATGGCGAACGGGCGCGTGAGGGAGTGGCGCTGATCGTCACCGGCGGCATCGCTCCGAATCCACAAGGCGTGACAACCGCACACGGCGCAATGCTCACCGACGCGTCACAGTGTGACTGGCACCGGCCGATTACCGCCGCCGTGCACCAGCATCAGGGGAAAATCGCGTTGCAGATCCTGCATACTGGTCGTTACAGCTATCAACCGGATCTGGTCGCGCCCTCGGCTCGCCAGGCCCCGATTAATCCGTTTACGCCTCAGGCGATGAGCGATGCCGATATCGAACAGACCATTGCGGATTTTGCCCGCTGCGCCCGACTGGCGCAGCAGGCAGGATACGATGGCGTGGAGATCATGGGTTCGGAAGGCTATCTGATTAACCAGTTTCTGGTTAAGCATACCAATCAGCGCACCGATCGCTGGGGCGGTGACTTCCGCCAGCGTATGCAGTTCGCCCTGGCGATCACCCGCGCGGTCCGTGCCGCCACGGGCGAGGCCTTTATCATTATTTTCCGCCTGTCGATGCTGGATCTGATCAAAGACGGCAGCACGCTGGAAGAGACGTTGCAGCTGGCGGCCGAGCTGGAGCAGTGTGGCGTGACGCTGTTCAACACCGGCATTGGCTGGCATGAGGCGCGCATTCCGACCATCGCCACCTGCGTGCCGCGTGCGGCGTTTGCCTGGGTGACGCAGCGCCTGCGTGAGCAGGTGAAGGTGCCGGTGATCGCCACCAACCGTATTAATCACCCCGCCGTTGCCGAGCAGCTGTTGCAGTCAGGCTGCGCTGATATGGTGTCGATGGCGCGCCCTTTTCTGGCCGATGCCGCCTTTGTCAGTAAAGCGCAGCGCGGCGACGATAACAGCATCAATACCTGTATTGCCTGTAATCAGGCCTGCCTCGACCAGGTTTTTGCCGGCAAGATCACCTCATGCCTGGTCAATCCTCGCGCCTGCCATGAGTCACTGATGCCGGTGGTTGCCACCACTGCGCCACGCCGTCTGGCGGTGGTCGGAGCCGGTCCCGCCGGAATGGCGTTTGCACTGCAGGCGGCGCAGCGCGGCCATCAGGTGACGCTTTACGATGCCGCGCCCGACATTGGCGGCCAGTTTAATATTGCCCGGCAGATCCCCGGTAAAGCGGAGTTCAGCGAAACGCTGCGCTATTTCCGCCATCAGCTGGCGGCGGCAGGCGTAAAGGTGATCACCGGCTGTCAGGTCGGGGCTGACCAGCTCAGCGCGGCCGATGAAGTGATCCTGGCGACCGGCATTCAGCCGCGCACCCCGGCGATCCCCGGCATCGACCATCCCTGCGTGCTGAGCTACCTCGAGGTATTACGCGATAAGCGCCCGGTTGGCGCGCGCGTCGCCATTATTGGCGCGGGTGGAATTGGTTTTGACACCGCGGAATATCTGTCACAGCCGCCGCATCAGGATGAGCTGGCCGCGTTCTATCGCGAATGGGGCATCGATCGCAGCCTGAGCCAGCGTGGCGGCCTGATAACGCCGCAGCCGCCTGCCGCTGCCCGACAGATCTGGCTGTTGCAGCGCCGGGCCGGTAAACCGGGCGCGTCGCTGGCTAAAACCACCGGCTGGATCCATCGCACCAGCCTGCAGGCGCGCGGCGTGCAGATGTGGGGCGGCGTAGAGTATCTGGCGATTGATGATGCCGGGCTGCATCTGAGACGCGACGGCGAAACGCTGTTGCTAGCGGTCGATAACGTGATTATCTGCGCCGGGCAGGAACCGCAGCGCGAACTGGAAGCTGCGCTGCGGGAAAGAGGTCAAACGGTCACACTGATTGGCGGTGCGGATGTGGCGCAGGAACTGGATGCGCGCCGCGCTATCGCGCAGGCGACGCAGCTGGCGCTCAGCATCTGATTAGCGCATCTTCACCGCACGCAGCACCACGAACTTCTGGTTCGAGGCGACCAGCGTGCAGTTGCCAAACAGCTTTTTCAGTTTGTGGTGATAATCGAGGTGGCGGTTGCCGACAATGCGCAACTCGCCGCCATATTGCAGACAGCGTTTTGCATCACGGAACATCTGCCACGCCAGGTGATCGGTAACCGCATGCTGCTGATGGAATGGCGGGTTGCACAGCACCGCGTGCAGACGATCGGAAGGATAACCACTCAGCACGTTATTGACGCGAAACTGGCAGCGGCTCACATCCTCAGGCCGGTTAACTTCAACGTTACGCTGGCTGGAGGCGACCGCCATGTAGGACTCATCAAGAAAATGCACCTCGGCCAGCGGGTTCTGCTCCAGCGCCACCAGCCCTACCACGCCGTTGCCACAGCCGAGATCGACAATCTCGCCCTCAATATTTTCCGGCAGATGCTGCACAAACAGTCGCGCCCCGATATCCAGCGACGCACGTGAGAACACATTGGCGTAGTTGTGAATCTGATAAGGCGTGCCATCCAGCGGCCAGACCAGCGTTGGCTCAGCGTCACGCAGCGCGGGCTGGGTGAAATGGCTGTAAATCAGCCGCGCTTTTTTCCACGCCAGCGAAGTGCGGGTTTCACCGATAATCTGTTCAAACAGCTGCAGCGTCGAATTATGGATCTCTTTGGCACGCGCCGCGGCCAGGATTACCGTCTCTGGCGTCGCCACCTGACGGATCGCGCGCAGCTGATGTTCCAGCAGCGCCAGCGTTTTTGGCACCTTGATCAGCACCGCGGCCGGAGCGGCTGGCAGCGCAGCCAGGCTATCGAGGAAATGGACTTCGCCGTCATCCAGCGCGTTTAACGCCAGGTTCTGACGTGTCGCCTGCTGGCTCAGCCAGGAGTCGCTGATGTGCCAGACGGTACGCGGATTGAGCGCGCAGGTTAACGCACCAAAGCTGTCGTTAACCACCAGCACCGGGCCATCGGGCAGCGTCTGCTGCAACAGATATTCATCAGCCGCATCCCAGGCTTGTAATGGACTTTCGTCACGCATCTGCGGGAAACGATGCAGGATCAGTGTGCGATCGTTCAGTTCAAGTTGGTTCATGAATTCTCCGGCGTGGTACACTTTGATTGATTTTCGCCCCAAAAAGGGGGCGCAGTATACTGTCTTTCGCCGGGAATCCCTAATGTCCTCACTGATCTACCTGCAGGGTTATCCTGCCCCCATTCTTGAGCAGGTTCAGACGTTGATCACCCATCAGCGTTTAGGCGCGTTTCTGCAGCAACGTTATCCCGACACGCACGACGTGATGAGCGATAAAGCGCTGTACGACTACACGCTGGCGCTAAAAAACCGCTACATGCGCAACGCGCCGCCGATCAGTAAAGTGATCTGGGATAACAAGATTAAGGTAATGAAGCACGCGCTGGGTTTGCATACCGCCATTTCGCGGGTGCAGGGCGGCAACCTGAAGGCCAAGGCCGAAATCCGTATTTCGACCTTTTTCCGCCTCGCGCCGGAACCCTTTCTGCGGATGATCGTGGTGCATGAGCTGGCGCACCTGAAAGAGAAGGATCACGACAAAGCGTTCTACCAGCTCTGCTGCCATATGGAGCCGGATTACCACCAGCTTGAGTTTGATGCCCGCCTGTGGATGACCGATCAGGCGATGCGCGGCAACGCGGCTTAAAGAAACTCCTGCGCTTTCTGGATCAGGCTGGTTTTGGTCAGCGCCCCGAGAAAGCGCCGTTCCTGCGGATTGTTCAGCACCGGCAACCGCTCCAGCGTCACCGCCGCAAACGCTTCCCAGCCCTCACGCATACTCTGGTTCTGATAAACCACCGGAAACTCGTCATCCATCACGCACTGCACCGGTGAGTCGAGCGTGATCTCCTGCGCCAGTACCCGCCGTGAAATCTCATGGATCGATACCACGCCCAGAAACGCCCCGACGTCATTGATCACATAGACGTAGCGTTCTCGCTTCAGCGAACTGACCGCCAGCGCCTGGCCGACCGACTCGTGGGGCTGCAACGCCGCACCGGCAATGATCAGCTCAGCGATGCGCATATTATCGAAATCGTATTTGGCTTCGGACCGGTTGAAGTGATGACTCACTACCGGGTAGGTGCTGGTCGATTGCAGCCGGTAGACCACCATCGACGCCAGCACCGAGGCGATCATCAGCGGGAACAGCAGGCTGCTGTTGAGCGTCATCTCCAGCACCATCAGCATCGCCATTAACGGTGCCTGACTGACGGCAGCCAGCACCGCCGCCATGCCAATCGCGGCATAAAGCAGCGCATTGCCGAGCGGCAAATGCAGCGCCGCCCCGACGCTGGCGATAATCACCCCCAGCAGCGCGCCAATCAGCAACGACGGAGTAAACAGACCGCCGACCGCATTCGATCCGACCGACAGGCTGGTGGCGAGCGTCTTCAGCACCAGCAACAGCAGCAGGCCTGGCAGCAGATAGTGGCCCGCCATCACCTTAACGATCACCTCGTAGCCGTTACCGAGAATGTCGGTGGAAATCAGCGCCAGTAAACCGACCGCGACGCCGCCCGCGCCGAGCCGCAGCGGCAGCGACGCCACCCGGCTGAACAGCAGCTTGCTGCGGGCAATCAGCTTAATCAGCAGCCAGCCGGCCAGACCGGCAACCAAACCGATCACCACCGTCATCAACAGGCTGCTGAGATCCATCTGGAAACTGGCTTCTGCCAGCGGATAAAGCGCATTGCGAAAACCCAGCGACCACATGGTCATCACCGCCACGGCCGAGGCGATAATCAGCGGTATCAGCCGCTGCAGCGCTGAAATACCAAAGGCAATCTCCGCCACAAAAATCGCTGACGCCAGCGGCGCGTGATAGACCGACGACAGACCTGCCGCCGCTGCCATGGCCACCACGTCACTGTTTTTCAGGTTAAGCGACGCCGGTAACAGCCGGCCAATCGCGCTGCCGCACAGTGCCGATAGCTGCACCATCGGCCCTTCTTTCCCTATCGACGCGCCGCTGCCGATACTGGCAATGGAAGATAACGCGCGAAAAAGCGAGGTTTTGGTCGGAACGGCATCGAGACGGGCATTTATCACCTCAAGGTAGTCGGTTTTAACCGTCTGTTGCTGCTCGATTGCTACAGCGTAGCGCAGAAAATAACCCGCCAGCACCCCGCCGCCGCCCACCAGCAGCGGCCAGAAAATCCACGGCCAGAGGTGTACCGACTCGGTAATTTCGCCGCCGCTGGCGAACAGCAGATGGTTAATAAGCTCGATAACGCCACGAAACGCCAGCGTCACCAGCGAGGCCGCGCATCCGACCGGAATGGCAATCAGTAAGGTGGTCCAGTTTAATGCGTGCTTGCTTGCTTTCACCTGCGCTCCCTGGTTTATCCCTGAAAATCATCGCGTCATCATATTATTGGAATGCGGATCGCAGGATCAATGCCTGCCCGGCTGGCCCCATTGCACCCGGCCGGAGAGATGTTACTCTGCCGCTTTACTTCTGCCGGAGAGATGACGTGATTCGTTTTGCCATTGTGGGAACAAATTGGATTACACGCCAGTTTATTGATGCCGCCCATGAAACCGGGGCGATGAAACTGTGTGCGGTCTATTCACGCAGTCAGCAGCAGGCCGAGGCGTTCAGCCACGATTATCCCTGCGAGCAGACCTTTACCTCGCTGGAGGCGCTGGCCGCCAGTCCGCAGATTGATGCGGTCTATCTTGCCAGCCCTAATGCCCTGCATTGTCAGCAGGCGTTGCTGTTTTTATCGCACGGCAAACATGTGATTTGTGAGAAACCGCTGGCCTCTAATCTGCAGGAGGTGGAGGCGATGATCGCCTGTGCCCGCCAGCATCAGGTGGTGCTGTTTGAGGCCTTTAAAACCGCCAGCCTGCCTAATTTCCTCCGGCTGCAACAGGCGCTGCCTGAGGTTGGCAGGCTGCGTAAAGCGTTGCTGAGCTACTGTCAGTACTCCTCACGTTATCCGCGCTATCTCAACGGCGAGAACCCCAACACCTTCGATCCGCGCTGGTCCAACGGCTCAATTATGGACATTGGCTATTACTGCCTGGCGTCGGCGGTTGCGTTGTGGGGTGCGCCGCAGCGGGTGCAGGCCAGCGCCACCCTGCTGGAAAGCGGCGTGGATGCTCACGGTGTCGTGGTACTGAGCTACGGCGATTTTGACGTGACCATCCTGCACTCTAAGGTGAGTGACTCCTCACTTCCGAGTGAAATTCAGGGCGAAGCGGGCGCGCTGGTGATTGAGAAACTCTCCGAGTGTCAGAAGCTGACGTTTATTCCGCGCGGTGCGGAAAAGCAGGCGCTGAGCCAGCCGCAGCATATCAATACCATGCTGTATGAAGCCGAAACCTTTGTCCGGCTGGTTGAACAGCGCCAGGTGGACCATCCGGCACTGGAGGTTTCACGTATTACCGCCGCGCTGCTGACCGAAATTCGCCGCCAGACCGGGGTGATTTTTCCGGCCGATCAGCCAGCAGTGTAAATATTTCTAAATATTAACAACAACGATTGATTCCTGTTCGGCTAAGCCGTAACTTACGCTCCTGCAAAGGGGAGTAACTTGTAAGCTGATTGATCGTCACTACGTTGCGTAAGCATCCGGTCATCAGGCAACCCGGAATCTATTCTGTGTTGTAAGTGAGACCTTGCCGGAAGGCGAGGTTTGCTTACACCAAAAATAAGCGGCTGACGTCTTCTGACTTCAGCCGTTTTTTTTATTTTTCAGACAGGATACGAATATGCAAACTGTGGGTACGCCATTACTCTGGGGCAGCTTTGCGGTTGTGGTGCTGATCATGCTGGCCATCGATCTGCTGTTGCAGGGACGCCGCGGCGCGCAGACCATGACTTTCAAACAGGCCGCCGTCTGGTCGCTGATCTGGGTGTCGGTTTCACTGCTGTTCAGCGCCGCGTTCTGGTGGTATCTGGAAGGCAGCGCCGGACGTGAGGTCGCCAACACCCAGACCCTCGCCTTTCTGACCGGCTACGTGCTGGAAAAAGCGCTGGCGGTGGATAACGTCTTCGTCTGGCTGATGCTGTTCAGCTACTTCTCGATTCCGGCGAACCTGCAACGCCGCGTATTGATCTACGGGGTATTAGGCGCCATCGTGCTGCGTACCATCATGATCTTTGCGGGCAGCTGGCTGGTGACGCAGTTTAGCTGGATCCTCTATGTCTTCGGGGCGTTCCTGCTGTTTACCGGCGTAAAAATGGCGCTGGCGAAAGAGGACGATCATGCGGTCGGCGACAAGCCGGTAGTGCGCTGGCTGCGTAACCATCTGCGCATGACCGACGCACTTGAAGGTGAGAAGTTCTTCACCCGCAAAAATGGCGTGCTGTTTGCGACACCGCTGCTGCTGGTGCTGATTATGGTGGAACTGAGCGACGTTATCTTCGCCGTCGACAGTATTCCTGCCATCTTCGCGGTAACCACGGATCCGTTTATCGTACTGACGTCTAACCTGTTCGCAATTCTCGGTCTGCGCGCCATGTACTTCCTGCTGGCAAACGTGGCCGAGCGCTTCTCGATGCTGAAATATGGCCTGGCGATCGTGCTGGTGTTCATCGGCTTTAAGATGCTGATTGTCGATCTCTACCATATTCCGGTTGGCATCTCGCTCAGCGTCGTCGGCCTGATCCTGGCGTCAACGCTGCTGATCAATGCCTGGGTTAACCGCAAAAGAGACCAGAAAAAAATCGCGCCATAATTACCTGCAGGGGCAGCCGATGCCCCTGTTTTATTTTGCAGCTGCGTGCAGCGACATTTCATACCTCTGTCACACTTCCCATATCCAGCATAATAAAAACCCGACAGCGGCCACACTGGCAGAATTATCTCTTTTCTCATCCGATCTTTTCCTTATACTCCGCCGGGCAAACCGCTTTAGCCGATGCAAAACATCGCCGCTAAAACTACATCCGCGACAAAATATAGAAAACACTATGCAGAAAACTCTCTCCTCACGTCTGGGCGCGCTGTTCGCAGGCAGCCTGGTGAAGCAAATCATGATTGGGCTGGTTGCCGGTGTGGCGCTGGCCTGGATTTCTCGCGATGCGGCGCTGGCCGTTGGACTACTGGGCGAACTGTTTGTCAGTGCGCTGAAAGCGGTGGCACCGCTGCTGGTACTGATGCTGGTGATCGCCTCAATCGCTAATCACCAGCAGGGCCAGAAAAGCAATATCCGGCCGATTATCATGCTCTATCTGCTGAGTACCTTTTTCGCCGCCGTGGTGGCCGTGGTGTTCAGCCATCTGGTGCCGCAGACGCTGACGCTGGCGGTAGGCAGCACCGAAATCACGCCACCGTCCGGCATCACCGAAGTGTTGCGTGGTCTGCTGATGAGCATGGTGGCGAACCCGATCACCGCGCTGATGCAGGCCAACTATATCGGTATTCTGGTCTGGGCGATTGGTCTCGGACTGGCGTTTCGTCACAGCAGTGACTCCACCCGCAACTTACTGAATGATGCCTCTCACGCGGTGACCTGGCTGGTGCGGTGCGTTATCCGCTGTGCGCCGATCGGTATTTTCGGTCTGGTGGCATCGATTCTTGCCTCTACCGGCTTTGGCGCACTGTGGCAATACGCCCATCTGCTGACGCTGTTAATCGGCTGCATGTTGCTGATGGCGCTGGTGGTTAACCCGCTGCTGGTGTTCTCTAAAATTCGCCGTAACCCCTATCCGCTGGTGTTTACCTGCCTGCGCGAAAGCGGCGTCACCGCCTTCTTCACCCGCAGTTCAGCCGCCAATATTCCGGTGAATATGGCGCTGGCGAAACGTCTGGGACTGGATGAGGATACCTATTCGGTTTCCATTCCGCTGGGTGCGACCATCAGTATGGCGGGCGCATCAATCACCATTACGGTCTTGACGCTGGCGGCGGTGCATACGCTGGGGATCAACATTGACGTCCCGTCCGCGATTCTGCTCAGCCTGGTCGCCTCGCTGTGTGCCTGTGGCGCGTCCGGCGTGGCGGGCGGTTCGCTGCTGCTGATCCCGGTGGCCTGTAATATGTTTGGCATCCCCAACGATCTGGCGATGCAGGTCGTCGCGGTCGGCTTCATTATCGGCGTGCTGCAGGACTCGGCGGAAACCGCACTCAACTCCTCGACCGACATCCTGTTTACTGCCGCGGTCTGTCAGGCCGAAGCCGAACGCGAAACCAGCCGGGCTTAATCTTTCTGATAGCTCAAAGAACGGGTGGCGGAGTCCGAAGAGCAAAGCGTCCCGCCGCCCGGATAAAAACGCCGGGCGCGTTTTTGAACAACGCAAAGCGCTAGCCCGGCCAGGGCGCACCTCAGGGATGAGGTGCGCAATCGCACGGGCCGAACGTGTCATGAATGACGGCCTTTGCGACTTTCCGATCGGACTGTGTTCCCTTCGCAGGATCAGTCTCACCGCCACTGAGCCGGACTTTAGCAACGATCTCAAGCAACCCGCACTTTAGCAGATCGCTTTTTTACAGCGTCACCCCGCTTTTAAAGATCGCCAGCTCGCGGAAGTCATTCTTTTCGTTGTTGGTCGGTTTGCCATTGGCAATCGCCACAATGGTATCCACAAAATCTTCCAGCATTTGATCCATGCTCATGCCATCAATCAGCCGTCCGGCATCAAAATCGATCCAGTGTGGTTTTTTCTCGGCCAGCGGCGTGTTGGTCGCCAGCTTCACCGTCGGGACAAAACCGCCATACGGCGTGCCGCGTCCGGTACTGAACAGCACCATGTGACAGCCGGCACCCGCCAGCGCACTGGTTGCCACCGCATCGTTGCCCGGCGCACTCAGCAGGTTGAGGCCTGGCGTTTTTAACCGTTCGCCATACTTCAGCACATCAACCACCTGGCTTTGTCCGGCTTTCTGGGTGCAGCCGAGCGACTTCTCTTCCAGCGTCGTGATGCCGCCCGCTTTATTACCCGGCGATGGATTCTCGTAGATCGGCTGATGATGATCGATGAAGTATTGCTTGAAGTCGTTAATCATCGCCACCGTTTTGCCGAAAATCGCTTCGTCACGGCAGCGGCTCATCAGAATGCGTTCGGCACCAAACATCTCCGGCACCTCGGTCAGCACGGTGGTGCCGCCATTGGCGATCATCTGGTCTGAGAAGCGTCCCAGCAGCGGATTGGCGGTAATACCTGAAAACCCATCCGACCCGCCGCACTCGAGACCAAATTTCAGCTCGCTGAGCTTGCCAGGCTGACGCTGGTCATGCCGCATTTTTTCATACAACGCATGCAGACGTTCCACCCCGGCTTCCACTTCATCGTCGTGCTGCTGACAGACCATAAACTCCACCCGGTCGCTTTCAAACGCGCCGAGGGTGTCACGGAATGCATCAACCTGATTATTTTCGCAGCCCAGACCAATCACCAGCACCGCACCCGCATTCGGATGACGCACCATATTTTGCAGCATGGTGCGGGTGTTTTCGTGATCCTGGCCGAGCTGAGAGCAGCCAAAGGTATGGCTGAACAGGAAGACGCCATCAATATCTTCCGCCTGCTGCGTCTCCTTCAGGAAACGTTGCAGGATCTGCCGTGCGATGCCGTTAACGCAGCCTACGGTCGGCAGGATCCACAATTCATTGCGGATACCGACCTCACCGTTAGGGCGACGGTAGATCTGCACCTCACGATCGCCCGGCTGTGGCGGGATGGCCACGAAGTCCGGCTGATACTGATAGTGATCCAGATCGCTGAGGTTGGTGCGGGCGTTCTGTGAATGGATCAGCTCTCCGGCAGCAATCGGCTGAGTGGCGTGGGCGATCGGCAGACCATATTTGATCACCAGCTCGCCTTCAGCGATGGGCTGCAGGGCAAACTTATGCCCGCGCCCGATAGCCTGTTGCAGCGCCACCGAATGCGCCAGTAGCTCTGTGGTGACGCCGGCGTCTAAGTCACGCAACGCCACGGCGACGTTGTCGCGGGAATGTATTTTAATTGCGTCTTGCATAGCGTTATCTCAGTTGACTCAGCGCCTCACGCATTCCGTGGGCGATGATGTTTTGCAGGTGTCGGGTCACCACAGCCACCAGATCGGGCCGTTGGGTTAAATCTTCGCCCCAGTGCTGCGCATCACTCAGGATGCTGCGCACCAGTTGCTCTGGCGAAAGCTGATCGGCCTGCAGCGCCGTCCAGCCTTCGGCGTAGCGCTGTAACCAGTGTGCATCATCCTGCAACGGCCAGCTTTTATCCGCCGATTCGCCGCGATAAAAAGCGATCAGCGCTGCCAGTGCAAAAGTGATGCGGGTCGGCCACTCGCCGCTCTGCTGCTGTGCAGCCAGCATCGGCGTCAGCAGACGGGTGCGGAATTTGGTCATGCCGTTCAGCGCAATCGACAACAGCGCATGGCGAATAAACGGATTGCGGAAGCGACGCTGTACCGCGTCGGCAAAGGCGTGCAGTTCGTTCGCGGGCAGATCGAGCGTCGGGATCACTTCGTCGCGCAGCAACGCATCCACGAAGCCGGCAATCGCCGGATCGTCCATCGCCTCGCCTACGCTCTCCAGTCCGGCGAGAAAGGCCACCGGCACCATCGCGGTGTGCGCGCCGTTGAGGATCGCCACCTTCTGCGCTTTATACGGCGCAATGTCATCAACGTGCCGCACCTGAGGTGCCAGCGCGTCCAGTTTCAGCTCGCTAAACAGCGCCGACGGTCCCTGAATCACAAACTGATAGTAGACTTCGCCCGCCACCAGATAGCGATCCTGATAGCCCAGCGCCGCCTCAATCTGCGCGCTTTCAGCCGGGAAGCCAGTGACGATGCGATCCACCAGCGTGTTATAGAAGGCGCAATGCTGGTTAATCCAGCGGTTAAATTCGGCGGGCAGCTGCCAGTGCTCAGCGTAGCGCAGCACCCTATCGCGCAGCGTATCGCCGTTGTGGTCAATCAGTTCGCACGGCACCACCAGCCAGCCTTTATCACTGGCGCCTTCGAAGTGGCAATAGCGCGCCCACAGCAGCTGGGTCAGTTTACCGGGGAAGCTGTTGGCAGGCTGGTCGGTGAGCCGATCGCTGCTGTCAAAAATGATACCTGCCTCGGTGGTATTCGAAAACACCATGCGCAAATCGGGATTGTGCGCCAGCGCCATAAAATCGCCGAACTGCTGATAAGGCTGGATCTCGCGGTTCAGGCTGCGAATCAGCCGGGTTTCGCTCACCGACTCGCCCTGATCGTTCAGGCCACGAATCAGCGTAGTGTAAAGCCCGTCCTGCTGATTCAGGCTGTCACTGACCTCACGGTTACGCGGCCGCACCACCACGATCCCGGCATCGGTGCCCTGGTGCTGGTTAAGCCAGTCAATCTGCCAGTCGATAAACGCCCGCAGAAAGTTTCCTTCACCAAACTGGATCACCCGATCGCGATAAACCGCACCCGGGAAGTCGTGCCGATTGAGCCTTTTCATTATCAAGCTCCCAGCTCAATGCCGAAGTAATCACGGGCATTGTTGAAGCAGATGTTTTGCACCATCTCGCCTAACAGCGCTTCATCCGCTGGCGCCTCGCCCTGCTCCACCCAGCGACCGATCATCTGGCACAGCAGACGGCGGAAATATTCGTGGCGGGTGTAAGAGAGGAAGCTGCGGCTGTCGGTCAGCATCCCGACGAAGCGACTCAGCAAACCAATCTGCGCCAGCTGGGTCATCTGCCGCTGCATGCCATCAAGCTGATCGTTGAACCACCAGGCGGAACCAAATTGCATCTTGCCGGCCTGACCTTCACCCTGGAAGTTACCGGCCATGGTCGCCAGCACTTCGTTATCGCGCGGATTAAGGCAGTAGAGAATGGTTTTTGGCAGCGCATTATTGAGATTCTGCGCGCCCAGCAGCCGGGCCAGCGGTTCAGCCAGCGGCTGATCGTTAATCGAGTCGAAGCCCACATCCGGCCCTAACAGCTGATACTGACGCGGGTTGGTGTTGCGTAACGCGCCAATGTGATACTGCTGCACCCAGCCGCGACGGGCATATTCACTGCCCAGCCACACCAGCACCGCGGTTTTGAACTGGGCGGTCTCCTGCGGATTGGGTGCCGTGCCGCTGCGGCGGCGCGCCAGAATCCCATCCAGCGTAGCGTCATCCGCTTCGGCATAACAGACCACATCCAGCGCGTGATCGGAGACTTTACAGCCGTGAGCCGCAAAGTGATCCAGCCGCTGATAGAGCGCGCTGCGCAGATCGTCAAAACGCTGCACGCTGATGTCGGTCAGCTGCTCCAGCGTCTCAATCCACGGCAGGAAGGTTTCCGCTTCAATATTGAATGCTTTGTCCGGCCGCCAGCTCGGCAGCACTTTGACAGTAAAGCTGCTGTCCTGCGCCAGTGCGTGATGATGACGCAGATCGTCCAGCGGATCGTCGGTGGTGCCGACCATTTTCACCTTCATCTGCTGCATGATGCCGCGCGCGGTAAAGCTGTCCTGCGCCAGCAGTTCGTTGCAGCGATGCCAGATGCTATCCGCGGTTTTTTCCGACAGCAGCGTATCGGTAATCCCGAAAGGCCGGCGTAATTCCAGATGAGTCCAGTGATAGAGCGGGTTGCCGATGGTATGCGGCACGGTACGCGCCCAGGCATCAAACTTTTCACGATCGCTGGCGCCGCCGGTACAGAACGCCTCCGGTACGCCGTTGGCGCGCATCGCCCGCCACTTGTAGTGATCGCCTTTCAGCCAGATATCGTAAAGGTTAGCGAAGCGATAATTTTCGGCAATCTGCTGCGGCGGCAAATGGCAGTGATAGTCGAAAATCGGCTGATCCTTCGCATAGTCGTGATAGAGACGACGGGCGAACTCGTTATCCAGCAAAAAATCCTCGGTCATAAAACGCGACATAGAAACTTCCTCATCAACTGAACCGCTAATGGTTCAAAGTTATCATACCAATTTCAGCGCGCTGCGGATTTATTTGCGATCCTGCTCACATAAACGACGTTGTCTGCCGGCGGTTATGGACACTTTTGTCGCCTGTAGCGTGCTAAATGGCTGTCATTTCGCAGGTTTCCAGTATCCCACAGCGCAGAAAGGGTTTTTGTGATGGCTCTCAACTTTTAAAGTTGTATAACAAGTTAGGCTCTCGCTCCATCGTGAGGGTGTTTTGACTCACAAACGGCAAGGTCAGTAACGGTCGCTCAGACAGGACCTGCGGGCGTGAGCAGAGCTGCATCACGAGCTGTCCCGCTCCAGATAACAACAGCGGCATGACCGCATACAGAACTGGAAGAGGTAGAGGATGCGTAAAATCAAAGGGTTACGCTGGTACATGATTGGACTGGTGACTCTCGGCACGGTGTTAGGGTATCTGACCCGCAACACCATCGCGGTGGCGGCCCCCACCTTACAAACTGAACTGCATATCACTACGCAGCAGTACTCCTACATTGTCGCAGCCTATTCAGCCTGTTATACGCTGATGCAGCCTGTGGCGGGCTATGTGCTCGATCTGCTGGGCACCAAAGTCGGTTATGCGGTGTTTGCTGTGTTGTGGGCTATCTTCTGTGCCGCCACTGCGATGGCCGGTAGCTGGGGTGGTTTTGCGCTGGCTCGCGGTGCGGTAGGTGCGGCAGAAGCGGCGATGATCCCGGCGGGTCTGAAAGCCAGTAGCGAATGGTTCCCGGCCAAAGAGCGCTCGGTGGCGGTCGGCTATTTCAACGTCGGCTCGTCAATCGGGGCGATGCTGGCACCGCCGCTGGTGGTGTGGGCGATTATGGCCCACAGCTGGCAGATGGCGTTTATCATTACCGGCGTGCTGAGCATGGCGTGGGCCCTGTGCTGGCTGGTGTTTTACAAACACCCGAAACAGCAGACTAAACTCAGTGATGAAGAGCGCGACTACATCATTTCCGGTCAGGAAGCGCAGCATCAGACCGGTAACACCCGCAAAATGTCGGCGCTGGAAATTATCCGCAATCGTCAGTTCTGGGGCATTGCGCTGCCGCGTTTTCTGGCTGAACCGGCCTGGGGGACCTTCAACGCCTGGATCCCGCTGTTCATGTTTAAGGTTTACGGCTTCAATCTGAAAGAGATTGCGCTGTTTGCCTGGATGCCGATGCTATTCGCCGACTTTGGCTGCATTATTGGCGGATATCTACCGCCGCTGTTTCAGCGCTGGTTCGGCGTCAATCTGATCGTCTCACGTAAACTGGTGGTCACCATGGGTGCGGTGCTGATGATTGCGCCGGGTACTATCGGCCTGTTTACCAGCCCGTACGTGGCCATCGCCCTGCTGTGCGTCGGTGGTTTTGCTCATCAGGCACTTTCTGGCGCCCTGATCACCCTCTCCTCTGACGTCTTCGGCCGCAATGAAGTGGCGACCGCTAACGGCTTAACCGGCATGGCAGCCTGGACAGCCAGCACCATGTTTGCGCTGGTGGTGGGTGCCCTGGCCGATACGCTGGGCTTCAGTCCGCTGTTTGCCGCACTGGCGGTATTCGACCTGCTGGGTGCCGTAGTGATCTGGACGGTATTGAAAAACAAACCGATTTCAGAGCTTACGCCAACCGTAACCGCACCGCAGGCCGCAGTGGCTCGCAGTTAGTCTTTCGGGCTGGCGCAAGCCAGCCCATTTCCTCGCACGACGCAAAGTGGTATAACAACTCTCTGTTTGCTACCTGGACTGTGCTATGGACCTCACTGAATCCCGTCGACTCTATCAACAGCTGGCCAGCGAGCTGAAACGCCGCATTGAAGCCGGAATCTACCCGATCGGCGAGAAACTGCCGGCCGAGCGCCTGATTGCTGAAGAGATGGAAGTGAGTCGCACCGTGGTCCGTGAAGCGATCATCATGCTGGAAGTCGAAGGCTATGTTGAGGTACGCAAGGGCTCGGGTATCCACGTGATGGCCAGCCAGCAGCAGAACCGCATTGCACCGACCAGCAGTCAGCTGGAGTTCGCCACTTTTGGCCCGTTCGAGTTATTACAGGCACGTCAGCTGATCGAAAGTAACGTGGCCGAGTTCGCCGCCACGCAGGTGACCCGCCAGGATATTATCGACCTGATGGCGATTCAGGAAAAAGCCCGGCAGGAAGATCATTTCCGTGATTCCGAATGGGATATGCAGTTCCACGTTCGTATTGCCCAGTCCACCCAGAACAGCGCGTTAGCCGCCATCGTTGAAAAAATGTGGCTGCATCGCCTGCACAATCCTTACTGGCTCAAACTCCACGAGCACATCGACCAGCGCAGCATCCTCAGCTGGTGCGATGACCACGATCAGATCCTTAAAGCCCTGATGCGCAAAGATCCGGCCGCCAGTAAACTGGCGATGTGGCAACATCTGGAAAATACTAAACAGATGCTGTTCAATGCCACGGCGGATGATTTCGAATTTAACGTGGATCGTTACATGTTCGGGGAAAATCCGGTCATCCTGCCAGACGGGTCAAATAACGCCCGCTAACGGGTTTGAAAAGCGCTCAGCATGGTCAGTTAATCTGCAATAGTGTCAGGTCATGTAAAGCTCCTTTTTACACACCGTTTCACAAGGTAAAACTCCTGTTCACCGATCAGTTTTCCTGTTTCGGATGGGTGATTTTTGTTACAGTTATCGCCCTTTTCTTACCCTTTGCGACAGGGGTTTATAAAGTCGCTGATTTAACGATCAATTCTGGAAGGATCCGGAAAATCCTGCCCAGGCTGCGCGCCTAAAATTTACAACTAACTGCCAGTCTGTGCTCAAGTCCCGTGGGACATGTTTAACAATGATGTTCAGGAAAGATTGATGGATATTTTGCAAGCGTTGCTGCATGCCTTGTGGCAACAGGACTACGAAACGCTTTCCGACCCCACGCTGGTATGGGCCATTTACGGCGTGCTGTTTATGATTTTGTTTCTGGAAAATGGCCTGCTCCCCGCCGCCTTTTTGCCCGGCGACAGTCTGCTGATTCTGGTCGGCGTGCTGATTGCTAAAGGCACCATGAGTTTTCCACTTACCATTCTGGTCCTGACGACCGGCGCCAGCCTCGGTTGCTGGGTGAGTTATATTCAGGGGCGCTGGCTCGGCAATACGCCCACGGTGCAAAAATGGTTATCACACCTGCCGGCGCAATATCATCTGCGCGCCCACAGCCTGTTTCACCGGCACGGTTTATCGGCGCTGCTGATTGGCCGCTTTATCGCCTTTGTCCGCACCCTGCTGCCAACCATTGCCGGATTGTCGGGCCTGAGCAATGCCCGCTTTCAGTTTTTTAACTGGGTCAGCGCCTTCCTTTGGGTAGTCATTTTAACCGTGCTGGGCTTTGCACTGGGCAAAACGCCGATTTTCCGCCGTTATGAGGACGAACTGATGTTCTTCCTGATGATGCTGCCGCTGGCGCTGCTGGTGTTTGGCCTGGTGGGATCGCTGGTGGTGTTGTGGCGTAAACGACAGGCGGATCAAAACGGGAAAGCTGAGTAATGAAATTGCTACAGGCTATTCCTAAACGGTGGTTACCGTGGCTGATTGCTGGCGTTTTTGTGCTGATTGCCATTGGCATTGCACCGACGCTGATGCGCCATGAAACGGTGGTGCAGATTCGCGTATCGCACGCGGGTGCTACCCTGCCCGACGGCTTCTACCTTTATCAACAGCTGAGCGCCCAGGGGATTCGCATTAAGAGCATTACCCCGGCCGGCGACGCGCTGATCATTCATTTCGACAGTGAAGAACAGAGTCTGGCGGCGCAAAAAGTTCTGCGCCGTCTGCTGCCTCAGGGCTTTATTGTGGCGCAACACGAACAGTCTCAACGCCTGTCGCTGGCGTAATCTCCTTTTCCTCGCTGTTAACACTTCAGACCGTGGCGCAGGCTGGCACGGTCTGAAGTGAACTCTATCTCCCGGTGTTCTTTGAACTTTTTACCGCTGATGTCTATGCTTAACCGAGAGTTGATTCTCAGCACGTGGCGCAAGCGGATTCGCGGCGTGGTGACGGGTCAGGTAACAACGGAAGGTACAAAGCCTGATGAAATATCAAGTATTACTGGGAATCGCGCTGTTTTCACTGTCAGGATCGTTGCTGGCGGCTGAATCGCTGTGTCAGCAGAAAGAGCAGGATATTCAGCGTGAGATTGAGATGGCGCAGAAGCATAACAATCAGCGTCGCGTCAACGGTCTGGAGCGTGCACTGACCGAGGTGCGTGCCGACTGTACTGACAAGAAGCTTGAGGCTGCGCATCTGGAAAGAATTAACGCTCAGAAGCAAAAAGTTGCTGAGCGCGAACACGAACTCAGGGAAGAGCGTGATGAGGGCCACGACAAGGAGAAGATTGCTAAACGAGAACAAAAACTGGATGACGCGCGCCGGGAGCTGAAGAAGTTACAGGCGGAGCCCTATTAATCGGAATTAATCTACTGATGTTAAAGGAGTATTTTATGTCTAAAGACACATCATCGGAACATTTGCGTGCTGAACTGAAAAACCTTGCTGACACCCTGGAAGAGGTGCTGAGCAGCAGCACTGAGAAATCCAAAGGCGAGCTGGATAAGCTGCGTAACAAAGCGCGTGTGGCGCTGGACAGCTCACGTGAGCGCTTAGGCGAGTCAAGCGAACGCATCGCTGCCACCACCCGCGAAGCCGCGCAGAAAGCAGAAGGCTACGTGCGTGAAAATCCATGGCATGGTGTCGGTATCGGTGCTGCGATTGGCGTCGCACTGGGCATCCTCATTTCGCGTCGTTAATTATGGCAGATTCACAGCATAACCACGGCCCGGCTAAAGGGGTCATTAACATTGGTCAGCGTATCGTTACCACGCTGGTTGGTATGGTTGAGACGCGCGTTCGTCTGGCAGTGGTGGAACTGGAAGAAGAGAAAGCTAACCTGATACAGCTGCTGTTGATGGTTGGCCTGACGATGCTGTTCACCGCTTTTGGCCTGATGAGTCTGATGGTATTGATCATCTGGGCAGTGGATGCACAGTATCGCCTGATGGCCATCGGTATCACCACCGGGGCGCTGTTCCTGCTGGCGATTATCCTCGGACTCTGGACGCTACGTAAATCGCGTCAGTCCACGCTGTTGCGCCACACGCGCAAAGAGCTGGATACTGACCGCAGCTTACTTGAGGATCAGCGTTAATGAGCCGCCGCGAGCGTGAAGAACGCATCCATGAACTGCTTAAGCATGTGCAGCAGCAGCGGCTTGATCTCAGCGCTGCGCGTCGTGACTGGCTGGAAGGGACCGCCCATTACGACCGCGGCTGGTTTACTTTCCTCAGTTTACGTCGCTATCTGGCGATCGGCAGCAGCGCGCTGGCGATCTACTCGATTCGCAGTCCCAACATGCTGTTACGCTGGGCAAAACGCGGGTTTGGCGCCTGGAGCACCTGGCGCATGATCAAATCCGCCTTGCCGCCGCGTTAATCCTGCTTAAAGCCGGTCCTGAAAAGACCGGCCTCTCTTCTTCAGAATTTCTGAAAAACATCGACAGTTTATATCGCTTACAACCTTTCCGCGCCGCGACTATCATCTCCAGCTATCAACCCAATGAATGGCAGCACAGCTTTCAGCAGGAATAAACCCTGCGGGCAACGGTCCTGCAATATTTATAGCGCTGGAGTAAATGATGAAAAAATTCGAAGATACTGGTTTGTTACTGGCTCGCATCCTGATGCCAATCCTGTTCATTACCGCGGGCTGGGGCAAAATCACCGGTTATGCGGCGACCCAGCAATATATGGAAGCGATGGGCGTGCCTGGCGTGATGCTGCCGCTGGTTATCCTGCTCGAATTCGGCGGCGGCCTGGCGATTCTGTTCGGTTTCCTGACCCGTTTTACCGCGCTGTTTACTGCCGGTTTCACCATCCTGACGGCGTTTCTGTTCCACAGTAACTTTGCCGAAGGCGTCAACCAGTTGATGTTCATGAAGAACCTGTCAATTGCCGGCGGCTTCCTGGTGTTAGGTCTGGTAGGTCCGGGCGCTTACAGCATCGACCGTCTGCTGAGCAAAAGAAAACCACAGTCGGCGATTGCACGCTAAACTCAGATAAGCATCATCACAGACAGACTTAACAGGGCGAGGAAATAACCTCGCCCTGTTTGCATTGGAGGCAATATGGGACAGCTAATTGACGGTGTCTGGCATGACACCTGGTACGACACCAAATCGACAGGTGGACGCTTCAAGCGTTCAGCCTCTGCCTGGCGCAACTGGGTTACGGCCGATGGCAGCGCCGGCCCGGACGGCAAAGCGGGATTCACCGCCGAGCGTGACCGTTATCATCTCTACGTTTCGCTGGCCTGCCCATGGGCGCACCGCACCCTGCTGATGCGTCAGCTTAAAGGGCTGGATAGCATGATTGATGTGTCAGTGGTGCATCCGCTGATGCTGGAAAATGGCTGGACCTTCGATGATGAATTTGAGCAGGCAACCGGCGATAAGCTCTATCAAAATGAATTTCTCTATCAGCTCTATCTGCACGCCGATCCACACTACAGCGGCCGCGTAACGGTGCCGGTATTGTGGGACAAGCAGCAGAACACCATCGTCAGCAATGAATCGGCCGATATCATCCGGATGTTCAACAGCGCGTTTGATGCGGTTGGGGCCCGAGCCGGTGACTATTATCCGCCTGCCCTGCGTGAAAAAATCGATGAGCTGAACGGCTGGATTTACGACACGGTGAATAACGGCGTCTACAAGGCGGGCTTCGCCACCTCCCAGTCGGCCTATGATGAAGCGGTCACCGCGCTGTTTCATTCGCTGTCACGGCTGGAGCAGATCCTCGGTCAGCACCGCTACCTGACTGGCGATCGGCTGACCGAAGCGGATCTGCGCCTGTGGACCACGCTGGTGCGTTTCGATCCGGTCTACGTGACCCATTTTAAATGCGATCGTCATCGCATCGGCGATTTCATTAATCTCAGCGGTTTCCTGCGCGATATTTACCAGATGCCCGGCATTGCAGAGACGGTTAACCTGCCGCATATCCGCCATCACTACTATTGCAGCCATAAGACCATCAACCCGAACGGCGTGATTTCGCTGGGACCGGCGTTTGACTGGGATGAGCCGCACGGCCGCGGTTAATTCCGTCTGGTATTTTCGGTACTCACATCTCAACGGGTGGGAACTGATGCCTCAGCGGCTAATAAGCAAAAACCCCGCCGAAGCGGGGTTTTTAGTAACAAGTCGAAGCTGACCGTTGAGCCGCCTTCTCTTATAAAAAGCGTCGTGGACAGTCATTCAGCACTGTCTGCACTTAGTCCGCAAAGCAAAAACCCCGCCGAAGCGGGGTTTTTAGAAGTAGTCGAAGCTGACCGTTAAGCCGGGTTCTGTCGTGGACAGTCATTCATCTAGGCCAGCAATCACTCACTGGCTCAAGCAGCCTACCCGGGTTCAGTACGGGCCGTACCTTGTGAACCCCTATTTGGCCTTGCTCCGGGTGGAGTTTACCGTGCCACGAACTGTTGCCAGTCGCGCGGTGCGCTCTTACCGCACCCTTTCACCCTTACCTGATCCCATTACTGGGCCATCGGCGGTTTGCTCTCTGTTGCACTGGTCGTAGGCTTGCGCCTCCCAGGCGTTACCTGGCACCCTGCCCTATGGAGCCCGGACTTTCCTCCCCTCTGCCCGTCTCCCCACAAGTGAGGACGACGACAAAGCGGCGACTGTCTGGTCAGCTTCGGCGCGGGATGATAGGGCATTCGCCGCCATTTGTCACGCCTCTTGCTGCTCCAGCGCATATTTGTAGAGCGCATTTTTCTTCACGCCATGGATCTCAGCGGTCAGGGCAGCGGCTCGCTTAAGCGGTAACTCTTTCTGCAACAGCGCCAGCGTGCGCAGTGCGTCAGGCGGTAGCGCCTCTTCGTCGGCCTTGTGGCCTTCGACAATCAGCACCATCTCGCCTTTGCGACGATTTTCATCCTCTTTCACCCACGCCAGCAGCTCGGCGACCGGCGCACCGTAAATCGACTCCCAGGTTTTGGTCAGCTCGCGCGCCAGCACCACATACCGGTCCGCGCCCAGTTCGGTCACCATGTCCTGCAGACTGTCCAGCAGACGGTGGGTCGATTCGTAGAAGATCAGGGTACGTGGCTCCTGCACCAGCGCACGTAAGGTATCGCATCGGCCTTTGGTTTTGGCCGGCAGAAACCCTTCGTAACAGAAACGATCGGACGGCAATCCGGCAGCACTCAGGGCGGCGATAGCGGCACAGGCGCCTGGCAGCGGCACCACCCGAATCCCGGCTTCGCGACAGCGTCGCACCAGATGGTAGCCGGGATCGTTAATCAGCGGCGTGCCTGCATCGGAAACTAAGGCTATGCTTTGCCCCTCTTGCAGCTTCGTCAGCAGCAGCTCGGCCTTCTGTTGCTCGTTGTGGTCGTGAAGTGCGAAGAGTCGCGCAGTGATGGCGAAATGTTGTAGCAACAGCCCGGTATGACGTGTATCTTCCGCAGCGACCAGATCGACGCTCGAAAGCACCGTCAGCGCCCGCTGGGTGATATCACCCAAATTACCAATCGGGGTTGGAACGATGTAGAGCGTGCTGGCAGAAATCTCTGCCCGATCGAGTTGTTTCATTGTTTCATCCGAATTGCCGATTTAATATTGAGCATCTTGAAAAAAACATCACTGGATACAGTATGCTTCCTTCAAAAGTCGTTCGTCGTAAAGCAGGACGCTTTCTGCCTGTCATTCTTGCCGGGCTGATTTTAGCCGCGTGTAGCGGTCAGGGGCCGCAAACCTCAACCGTCAATATTCAGGGGCCTGCTACCGCCAGCTCAGCCTATTATCTGCAACAAGCGCAGCAGAGCAGCGATGATAGCAAGACCGACTGGCAATTACTTGCAATCCGCGCCCTGTTGAAGGAAGGAAAGTATCCTGAGGCGACCCAGCAGCTCAGCCAGCTGCCGCAACAGCTTTCAGACACCCAGCAGCAGGAGCTATTGCTGTTGCAGGCGCAGTTGCAGCTGTCAAAACAGCAGGTCAAAGAGGCGCAGTCGCGTTTAGAGCAGGTGAAAACCAGCGCGCTGTCGCAGGATCAGCTGGCCCGCTATTACGGTTTGCAGATTGCTATCGCCCAGGGCCGCCCTTCGCTCTCGCTGCTGCGTACCTATATTGCGCAGGAGCCGCTGCTGAAAGGCCCGGATCATCAAAGTAATATTGACGCCACCTGGCAGGCACTGACGCAGATGCCACCGCAGGAAGTCAGTAATCTGGTGATCAACGCCGACGAAAATGTTTTGCAGGGCTGGCTGGATCTGCTCGCGGTCTGGCGTGCCAATACCCAGGATGCTGAGATGCTGAAGTCCGCCATTAAAGACTGGCAGACCCGTTATCCGCAGAACCCGGCAGCCAAAACCTTACCGACTCAGCTGAGTCAGATGCAGAACTACACTAAAGCCTCCACCAGCATCATTGCGCTGTTGCTGCCGCTGAACGGCCAGGCGCAGGTGTTCGCCAATGCGATTCAGAAAGGCTTTAATGACGCCAAAAATGGCGCACTGACGCCAGCGCCGCAGCCGGCGGCTACCCAGCCCGCGACAGCGGATGCTACCGCCAGTGCACAGCCCGCCTCTGCTGATGCGGTCGTCAGTCCTTCTGCTGCGCCAATCAGCGCGCCGCAAGCGCAGCCTGCCGATGCGGCAACGCCACAGCCGGCCGCCGCACAGCCTGCTGCAACCCAACCCGCGGCGACGCAGCCAGCCGCCGCACAACCGGCCAGCAATGCGCAGATCAAAGTCTACGACACCAGCAGCCAGCCGATTCAGCAGGTGATGCAGCAGGCACAGCAGGATGGCGCCACCATCGTGGTTGGCCCACTGCTGAAGAGTGACGTTGAGCAGGTCGCTAACAGCCAGACGCCATTAAATGTGCTGGCGCTTAACGAGCCGGAAAAGATCCAGAACCATCCGAATATTTGTTATTTTGCGCTTTCTCCTGAAGACGAAGCGCGCGATGCCGCGCACCATATCTGGGATCAGGGCAAGCGTCAGCCGCTGTTGCTGGTGCCACGCAGTGGACTGGGCGATCGCGTGACTAACGCATTTACTCAGGAGTGGCAGACGCTGGGCGGCAGCACCGTGCTGCAGCAGCGCTTCGGTTCCACCGCTGAGCTGAAACAGGGCATCAACAGTGGCGCAGGCATCAGTTTATCCGGCACGCCGGTTAACGCCGCACCTGCCGAGCCGCAGGGCGTCTCGATTGCGGGCGTGAACATTCCGGCTCCGCAGCAGAGCACGCCAGACGTCGCCAGCCCCAGCGGTGACGGCGCGGTCGATGCGGTCTATATCGTCTCAACACAAGGCGAGCTGCAGCTGATTAAACCGATGATCACCATGCGTACCGGTAGCCGCAGCAACATCGCGCTGTATGCCAGTTCCCGCAGTGCCCAGGCGGGTGCCGGTGCCGACTTCCGGCTGGAGATGGATGGCCTGCAGTTCAGTGATATTCCGCTGCTCTCCGGCAACAATCCGGGTCTGATGCAGCAGGCGTCTAAGTCCTTTAACAATGATTATTCGCTGGTGCGTCTGTATGCGATGGGAATTGATGCCTGGACGCTGGCGAATCACTTTAACCAGATGCGTCAGTCACCGGGCTTTACGCTGGACGGCAATACCGGCAAGCTCAGCGCCGATGCGGATTGTGTGATCAACAGGAAGTTGACATGGAACCAGTATCGTCGGGGCGAAATCGCGCCGGCCAACTAAATCGCCGTCAGATTGGTGCCGGGCACGAACAGCGTGCCCGCCGCTATCTGGAGCAGGCAGGCCTTAAATGGGAAGCCAGCAATGTCCATTGTCGCGGCGGGGAACTTGACCTGATTATGCGCGACGGGCACTGTTGGGTGTTTGTCGAAGTTCGCTACCGGCGCGATGCGCGTTACGGTGGCGCCCTCGCCAGCGTGACCCGCGAGAAACAACATAAGCTGCTGCGTGCTGCCGCTCTCTGGCTGGCACAACGCGGCGGCAGTTTTGAAACAGTGAATTGCCGTTTCGACATCATCGCCATTACCGGCACGGCGCTCGAGTGGCTGCCTAATGCCTTTAATGCAGACGTTTAGAACCAGGTGGTCGTGTGCAGGACAGAATTAAAGCGTGTTTTACCGAAAGTATCCAAACCCAGATTGCCGCTGCAGAAGCGTTGCCCGATGCCATTTCCCGTGCGGCGATGACGCTGGTGCAGTCGTTACTGAACGGCAATAAAATCCTCAGCTGCGGCAATGGTGCCTCATCAGCCAATGCTCAGCACTTTGCCGCCAGCATGATCAACCGTTTCGAAACTGAGCGCCCCAGCCTGCCGGCGCTGGCGTTGAGTGCCGACAATGTGATGCTGACCGCGATTGGCAACGATCGTCTGCATGACGAGGTTTACGCCAAGCAGGTGCGGGCCCTCGGCCAGGCGGGCGACGTACTGCTGGCCATCTCCACGCGCGGTAATACCCGTGACATTGTTAAAGCCGTTGAGGCGGCAGTGACGCGCGATATGACTATCGTTGCGCTTACCGGGTATGATGGTGGCGAACTTGCCGGACTGCTGGGCCCACATGATGTGGAAATTCGCATCCCGTCGCACCGCAGTGCCCGTATTCAGGAGATGCACATGCTGACCCTCAACTGTTTATGCGATCTGATCGATAACACCCTGTTTCCACACCAGGAATGACCGAAGGAGCTCCAATGAAAGCATTGAACGCTGTAGCCATCCTGTTAACCGCAATGCTGCTGCAAGGCTGTGTTGCCGTGGTTGCCGGCAGCGCCGCTGTCGCCACCAAGACGGCCACCGATCCACGCACCGTCGGCACCCAGGTCGACGATGGCACGCTGGAATTACGTGTCTCTAACGCCTTAGCCAAAGATCAACAAATCAAAAGTGATGCCCGCGTTATCGCTACCGCTTATCAGGGCAAAGTCCTGCTGACCGGCCAGGCCCCTTCGCAGGAGATCGCCGACCGGGCTAAACAGATCACCATGGGCGTGGATGGCGCAACCGAGGTCTATAACGAAATTCGTATCGGCCAGAAAGTGACGCTGGGAACCTCCTCTTCGGATACCTGGATTACTACCAAAATCCGTTCGCAGCTGCTGGGCAGCGATCAGGTGAAATCATCCAATGTGAAAGTCACCACCGAAAATGGCGAAGTGTTCCTGTTGGGTCTGGTAACGCCGCAGGAAGCCCAGGCAGCGGCCGATGTGGCCAGCCGGGTAAGCGGCGTTAAGCACGTGACCACCGCGTTCACTATGCTGAAGTAAACCCTCAGACAGCAAAAAGGCGGCCATGGCCGCCTTTTTTTATGGCTGAATCATCAGACCGGGATATCAATAATTAACGCCCGGGTGGCCGTTTTCGCCGTCAGCCTGAGCTGCTGTTCTTCCTGCAAAAATGCCCCATCACCACAGCCGAGTTTTTCCTGATACTCGGTACCAGAGACAGCGTCCAGCGAGCCATGAATCGATTGCAGATAGGCGCGCGGACCGTGTAACTGCATCGAATGCTGTTCACCGGATGCCAGTTCCACCTGATGAATCCACACCTGCTGGCGCAGTTGCAGACTGCCGTCCGCGCCGTCTGGCGAGGCCAGCAACTGGGTGGTTTGCCCTTCTGACAGCGCGATTTTCTGCATCCGTGGGTTTTCCCGCTCCGGACAGGCGGCCAGCCACAGTTGCATCCGCGTCAGCGGGCGCTCTTTACTCAGGTTGATCTCGCTGTAACTCACGCCCGGCTGAGCAGAGAGCAGCAGCGCTTCCCCTTCACGTACGGTGATGTGGTTGCCCTCGCTGTCGCGGTATTCCGCTTCACCCTGCAGCACGATGTTCAGCACATCGACCTGCGGATAGGTGCGCGGCTGAAAAGCGGCGCCCGGTGCCAGCACTTCCTGGTTGAGTACCCGTAGCGAGGCATAACCCATCAGTTTAGGATCAAAATAGTGGCCAAAAGAGAAACTGTAGCGCGCCTGCAACCAACCGAAATCGGCCTGACCACAAGCGGACGCACTGCGTGTTGTTATCATTGTTTACCTCCAGCATCCAATGGCGAGGATCGGCCACGGACTTTATGCCCATATGGTAAAAGTCTGGACGCCGGATTGTTAGCCAGTTAATCTGCCTGGCATGTTCAAATTTCCTGACAGAGAACCGGGATGGCTAAAGAGCGTGCGTTAACCCTTGAATCTTTACGCGTTATGGATGCGATTGATCGACGCGGAAGTTTTGCAGCAGCCGCTGACGAGCTGGGCCGGGTGCCCTCCGCTCTCAGCTACACCATGCAAAAACTGGAAGAGGAGCTGGATGTGGTGCTGTTTGACCGTTCCGGCCACCGCACCAAGTTTACCAACGTGGGACGCATGCTGCTGGAGCGTGGCCGGGTGCTGCTGGAAGCGGCCGATAAGCTGACCACCGATGCGGAAGCACTGGCGCGCGGCTGGGAAACCCATCTGACCATCGTTACCGAAGCGCTGGTGCCGACCGAGGCGCTGTTTCCGCTGGTGACGCGGCTGGCTGACAAAGCCAATACCCAGTTTTCGCTGGTCACTGAAGTGCTGGCTGGCGCGTGGGAACGGCTGGAACAGGGACGGGCCGACATTGTGATTGCCCCCGATCTGCATTTCCGCGCTTCGACCGAGATCAACACCCGCAAGCTTTACACCATGATGAGTGTTTATGTCGCCAGCGCCGACCACCCGATTCATGACGAGCCCGAACCGCAGTCTGAAGTGACGCGCGTGAAATATCGCGGTATTGCAGTGGCGGATACGGCGCGTGAGCGCCCGGTTCTGACCGTACAGTTGCTGGATAAGCAACAGCGCCTGACCGTCAGCAGCATGGAAGATAAACGCCGGGCCTTGCTGGCCGGGCTGGGCGTCGCCACCATGCCCTATTCGCTGGTTGAGCAGGATATTGCCGAAGGCCGTCTGCGGGTGGTGAGTCCGGAATATACCCGTGAGGTGGATATTATTATGGCGTGGCGTCGTGACAGCATGGGTGAAGCCAAAGCCTGGTGCCTGCGCGAGATACCGCGCCTGCTGGCGAAAAAGAACTGACTCTCTCCCCGCGCTGCCGGGGAGCATCCCTTCACTCTTATAACCGGCTGAGACAGTCGATCGCCACCGCCTTAAAGCAGGCGAAGTCCGTACTGTCACGCAGCCGGCTCATCGCCCTTTCGCGCAGAAACGTCACGAACAGATCGTAGATCGCCATCGCTTCTTCATATTCACTTTTGCTGATTGCCAGCAGAAAAATCACGTAGGCGGTGTCGTCTCCCCAGGCAATGCCGTGCGGTGCCAGCACGGTATAGACCACGGTTTTCTTCGCCAGCAGCCCCAGCGAGTGCGGCAGCGCAATGCCTTCGCCCAGCATGGTGCTGACAATCGCTTCGCGCTCCTCTACCGACGGATAAAATGCTGAATCAACATACCCTTCCGCTTCCAGCTGGTCACAGAGTTGCCGAAACAGTTCAGACTGCGTCATCGGCCGGTCAACAATGTGAAAATGCTGAGCATCAAAAAATTTAGCCAACATGTAAGGCCGGGTGCGATCCACCAGTACCAGCTTGCCTATCTGCTCCAGCTGGAAACCGGTCGGGAACGGCGACATCACCACCACCGGCTTCTCTTTTTCGCTGAGGCGAATGGTTGAGATGACGAAATCCTCATCAATCCGGCTGCGCGCCTCATATTCCCGCTGCGACAATCGCGCCGTCACCTGCAGCTGCGGATACCTGCGTAGCAGCATCGCCTCGATCATGCGTAAGGTTGAATTACCACTGTCGCACACCAGCAGCACCTGCGGATGGCGCTGATAGCCGACATCATAATGCCGCTCCAGCCCGACGCCGATATGCAGCACCAGAAAGCCGATTTCGTTTTCGCTGATTACGTAAGGAGTATATTTGCCCCAGCTGGTTACCGCCGCCAGCGTGACGTCATAGGCCATCGGATAGTGCTGTTTGATGTTGCTCAGCAGCGGATTAGGAATGTGAATCTGATAGCGCACCCGGGTGATCATGGTTTTGATATGGGTGAGCAGATCGGCACGCAGCTGCTGGTCGTTTTGCAGGTTGAAGTTGTAATGGGTATTGATAAAACTCAGCAGATAATCGACCAGGGCGTCGGCATCATCGGCATTGATGGCGCTGGGGGCGATCGCCTGGATACGGCGCGCGGCGATATTCACCCGCAGCCAGTTCTCCTCAGCGGGCGAGATCGGTTTGCTTACCAGCGGCCGCATCAGGTTAATCAGCTGGTGCGCCGCTTCCCGCACCTCGTCGCCAATCTCTTCAGCGCCGGGATCGTTGAGCGGATAGCCCTCACTGATGCGCCGAACCGCCACGGCACAGTAGAGCCGCAGGTAACGTTCGCCTTCATCACTGATGCGGATGTTGTGTTGGGCAAAGCAGCTTTGCAACAGCGGACGCAGCGTATCGAGCATGCCGCTGTTTAACGCTTCGATCGTCAGCAGCGGGCTGTCCGGCTGCGCCTGATCGATCTCCCACAGCAGATCGGTCAGGCAGGTACGGATCGCCACTTCGCTGCCAAACAGCTTCATGCCGTAGTGCGGTTTGCTCTCGATCGTCAGGTGATAGCGACCCAGCCACTCCCGCACTTCCGCCATATCATTTTGTAACGTGGCGCGGCTGACGAACCACTCTTCCGCCAGCTCCTCAAGCTTGATCGAATAGGCCGCGGTGAGAAACCGGGTCAGTAAATAGCGCACACGATCCGGCGAAGTACGCGGCACCCGCAGCGGCGATGCGGTCTGCTGTTGCAGGTGCTGGAAACGCTGAGCATCCTCAATCTTCAACTGGTAACCTGCGCCGCGGTTCAGGATAAACTGCGCGCCGTGCTGCGCCAGCAGCGCATTCAGCGCGGTGATATCGGTGCGTACGGTGCGCGTCGACACGGCAAAACGCCGCGCCAGTTCATCCTGGGGCAGCGTTTCGTTTTGCAGGGCATCAAACAGTTGCGCAAGGCGCTGATTGGGAAATCTCACGATGGTTTACCTGTTGCTGCGGTTGGAAAAAAGCCGGGATTCAGCGGTCAGCCTACGGGGATCGTGGGGCAACGTCCATGTTGTCTGACGCCCACCCGGTTAGCGGCGGGCGTCTGGCAAAGATCCTCAGGCCAGCAGCTTTTTACAGATTGCCAGCAGTTGCTGCACATCTTCAATACGGGTTTCACCGCTGGCTTTATCAATGATCGAACTGTAGACGTGCGGGATCACTTTACTGACGCCCGCCTCCAGCGCGATACGAATGATCTGCTCAACGTTATCCAGATCGATACCACCGGTTGGCTCCAGCCAGAAATCCTGTCTGGCGCAGGCTTCCGCCACCGCACGATATTCATCAATCGTCTGCAGGCCGCCCATCGGGAAGTACTTCACCGAGCTGCCACCCATGTCCTGCAGCATGGCGATGGCGGTGCCGATCGGAACGATCGCGTCGTCGCTTTTTGCGCTGCGGGGTCCGGTGGAGATTTTTACCTTGCCCGGCGTGCCGGTGGGCGAGATCAGACCATTGACCACCGTCTGCGACTGACCCAGCAGCGCACGGCTGGTGGCGACGCCGGTGAACACCTGGTTCACATGCTGCGGTTGCAGTACGGCCGAGATCTCACTCACCATCTGCGACTGACCCGGATCGCCCGCTCCCAGGCCGACCGACAGCGCATTATCGATCAATGCGGCATATTCCCGCATATCAGCGATCGCTGCCTCATTACTGGCGTAGTTTTTTGACAGAACGCCGACCAGCACGTGTCCTTCCGCCGCCTGCCAGATGGCGCGTGCATTCTCTTTCGATCCTGCCAGCACGTTAAGGCACAGGCGATCCTGATAAAAATTAGGTGTCAGCGTCATGCGTTTTTCTCTCCGGTTAACAGCGCCTGAATACGGGCAAAAATGGTCTGCAACTGATCGGCGCTGACGCTACGCACGTCCGCCTCAATGATCCCTTCGTTAGCTTTGTAGCCACGAAAATAGATGGCGGTGTCACCCTTTTTCAGCGCCTGCACCAGATCGCCGGTACGCTGCTGGATCGTCGCCTCATCAAAGGCGATCTCGGCACGGGCGATATCCCGTCCCGCCGCATCCCACACTACCCGGGCAGTGACGCCTTTCAGTTGGTTAAGCTGGTTGATAAACGGCGTCATTTTTTCCACCATCTGCGCGCCGCTGATTTTCGGCTGCGTCAGATAGTTTTCAATGGCCTGCGTCAGGCCAAGAATGCCCTCTTTGCCGACTTTCATCGCACGGCCAATGCCGTTGGTCTGACGTTTCACCCACTCAACATAGTCATGACGGCCAATCACCAGCCCGCTGGTCGGGCCTTCGATCGCTTTTGCACCGCTGTAGATCACCAGATCCGCACCCGCCTGGTAATAACAGTGCAGATCTTCTTCTGCGGCCGCATCGACGATCAACGGTACGCCATGTTCACGCGCCACTGCCGCCGCCTGCCCCACGTCGAGGTGGCTTTTCTGCACGCAGTGATGCGATTTTACATAGAGGATCGCGGCAGTCTGTGGGGTGATCGCCGCTGCCAGCTGTGCTGGCGAACACTCATTGCTGTAGCCCGCTTCGACCAGCTGTCCGCCGCCCAGCGTTACCATGCTGCCGACCGGTGCACCGTAGTTAACGTTATGCCCTTTCGGTACCACAATCTGATGCGGCACGCTGAGCGGCGCCGCGTGCAGATTATCCAGCAGCCAGTGGTTATCTTTAACGATTACCGCCGCCACGCTCTGAGCGATGCCGGCTGAGGCGCAGGAAACCACCAGCGCATTCTCCACGCCAAGCAAACCGGCAATGTAGGCACCGGTCTTATCCACCAGGTCCTTCATTTCGAAGTAGTGATCGAGTCCATATTTTACCGTATCGATCACATCAGAGGTCGGGGTTGAAACCCCAAGAATCGTCATACGGCCAGAGGCGTTAATCACCGGCTTCAGGCCATACTTTTCATATACCGAGCTCATTTGCTGCTCCTTCTTCTGTCGCGATCCACTGACCGGCGACCACTGCCGCCAGCGGGACCAGATGCTGCTCACCCGCCACCTGTTCACCTTCTGAATCGATAAACGGTCGGGTCTGCTGTTTGACGGTAAAAATGGTCAGGTCGGCGTCGTAACCTACCTCCAGCCGGCCTTTACGCGTCAGGCGCAGCGCGTCCGCCGCATGGGCCGTGACGCAGTTAATCACCTGCGGCAGCGTCATGCCGACGCTGAAAAATTTCGACATCACGTGCGCCAGGTTGTGTACCGGACCCGCCAGCCGGTTGCGGCAATAGATGTCGGAGCTGATGGTGTCAGGCAGAATGCCCTGAGCGATGGCCACGCGGGCGACCTCAAAGCTGAAGCTGGCGCTGCCGTGGCCGACATCCAGCCTGACGCCACGAGCGATAGCCTGCTTTACCGCGGCCTTCAGTTCACCCTGCGGCGTCAGAATGCGGTTGGGTTTGCCGTTAAAACAGTGGGTAATGATGTCGCCGGAGGTCAGCAAATCGGCAATCTGCGCCAGATCGGGCGGATTGTTACCGATGTGAACCATCAGCGGCAGGCCGCCTGCTGCCTGCTGGATCGCTTTGGCTTTTACCAGCGGCTGAACACCGTTTTTGCCCACTACGCTGCTGCTGATGCGCGCCTTAAGGCCAACGATAAAATCGGGCAGTCGGGCCACCGCCTCTACCACCGCCTGCCCGTCAATCTGCGTCATGTCAGCCAGTTCATTCTGGGTGACAATGCCGGTGCGGGCGATGTTGATCAGCGCATAAACCTGGGTCTGAGCCGTGCGCGTCAGCTGATAGAAATCATCAATGTGCTGCGCGCCGGTGCTGCCGGCATCCACCACGCTGGTGACGCCATGACTGACGCCGATTGCATCCGCCTCATCATGATAAATCGGGGATTTCGGGTAGCAGTGAACGTGGGAATCGATCCAGCCGGCGCTGAGGTAGCAGCGGCCAGCCAGATCGCGCTCGCTGTGCGCCTGGCCCTTTACCTCGCCGATGGCGGCGATTTTGCCGTCCTGCAAGGCAATATCCACCACCTGCTCATCGCTGAGGCGTGCACGGCGAATAATTAAGTCGAACATGGTGACTCCTTAGCGGCGGCCCGCTGCCGGACCGCCGGTGACATCAGAGCGCAATCGGGAAAATCGCACCAAGGATCATCGCACCGAGAATAGCGCCGCCGGTAATGGGCTTGTTCCACAGGTAGAACAGTAACGCGCCCAGCAGCGAACCGAGGCCGATCGGAATGGAGGCGGCCATCGCTGACAGAATGATCAACGGCCCAAGGAAGCGGCCCGAGGTGTTACCGGCCCCCATCATCACGTCGGCCCCGTAGGTGGAGTCGCTCTGATTGATGGTGAATTTACGCGCCAGAATAATCAGGTAGCCAATCGCCACACCGATGACCAGACCGGTGACCAGCGAGGCGGCAAAGTTCGCGACCGGGAAGATGATGCCGGCACCCAGCAACAGCGCCGGAACGCCCAGCCCGACGCCGGTCTGAATCGCGCCGCCGATATCGAGAATACCGACCAGCGATCCTTCAATAATGCGGGCGAACAGAAAGCTGGCACCGAATGCGGCGACCGCGCCGTAGACGCCGGTCTCCATGCCAGCACGCAGCATCGAGACAAACGCCACCTCGTTGAAAGCGCCAATGCCATACAGGTAGTACATGTGTGTCCCGGCAAACACGCCGGATGAGAGCAGGCCAACAAAGATCGGGAAAGACCAGTCGGCGTACCAGAAGCCTTTATTTTCGTTCATCAGCATCGCCTCTTATTTGCCGCTTACTGAGTTATGAATCATCTCGAGCCAGCCAGGAATGCCGAGCTGGAAGGACTGCAACAGCTTCATGTCGAAGCCGCGGAAGAAACCGCTGAGGACAAACAGCAACACGATGGCGGTCATCATCACTTTGGTGACCTTGTTCCAGCCGCTCTCTTCCACGCCTTTGCCGATCAAAATACCCAGCACCAGTCCCGGCACGGCGTTACCCATAATCAGCTGCGCCAGGCCGCCAAAAATGGTGGCCCAGAAGCCCGATTTGCGGCCCGCATCAATCGCCGCCAGCCAGAAGATCACCGGCATTACGGTATTGACCAGCAGGTTAGCCGCTGGCACCAGCACCTTCACCGCGGTGACCTGCAGCGCGGCCGGTACGGCTGAGGCAGTAGAGTTGAGGAAGGCCACCACGATCATGCCGATGATGCCGCAGGCGATAGCCATTTTTTTCGGGTCGTGCAGCGTTTCAGCCACATTGCGGTTTTTGATCATCAGCGCCGCGGCGCCCCAGTTTGGAATGATGCGGTGATCCACATCCTGCGTGAACGAACCGGCTGCAACAGAAGATGCCCAGGCGTTAAAGAAGAAGCCAAGACCAAAGGAGAAGTGAGAGGCTGGATCGCCTTCGCACGAGTTGAGTTCGCCCAATGTACGAAAGGCGCCCATCCCCTGGGTGGTCGGCGCGTGAAACATCCGCGCAGCGCCGGCACCGACGCCGACACCCACCAGCCCGCCAATGATCAACGACTTAAACAAAATGATTAAAAACATGTTGTTGTACCTTTGTTGTCGTTTTTACCCATCACGCGTCAGCCGTCGCCTGGCCGTAGCCTTGACCGCCGCGAAGCTGCGGCCAGCGCGCCGTCGGGCAACCGGCTTTCTGACATGAAAGGGCACTGTTTTTAAGGTGTCACCGTGAACGTGACCTGTTCGGTGTCGAAAACGGTGACGCTGACGGTGATCTCCAGCTCTACGCTGTAGGTCCGCCGTTGGCGCGCCAAAAAGAAGAACAGAAATTTTTCGGTTTTGACGCTCTCCCGTGCGTTCAGCACCCGGACATCCTCGGGCTCTATCCGCAGCAGAATTTTTTGCGTCGCGCGCAGAACCTGGTTCTGTACGCGACTCAGGGCATCCGCAAAGGCTTTCGCTTTGCTGTCGCCTTTTCCCTCTACCGTCACCTGCGTAACGTATTGTTGTTTCATGATCAGCTGCCGTACTTCTTGTTCCAGGCCTGCACCAGCCGTTCGCCCAGCTCTTCTTTATCCATGAAACCGAAACCCAGTACGGTAGCGCCTTCGTTGATGGCAGTGACGCCTTCATCGATCGACCGCATCCCGTGTTTCGCCTTGTAGCCATATTTGTTCTGTGCGGTGATGGCGCCTGCGCCGCCGCTGCCGCAGAAGGAGATACCGAAATCGGCATTTTCCGCCTTCATCACGTCGCCAAGCTTCATGTCTGCCGCCACGCCGGGTACCACCACCGCGCGTCCACCGGCTTTCTCGATACCTGCCGCAACTTTCTGCCCTTTACCTAAACGATCGCCAATCACTACGGTTACCATGTTCACGTCCTCTTCAGTTGTTTGATCGGGCGACTTCGATATGCACCGAGAGCAGCCATGCTTCTTCGCGTGGCAGATTGCCAAACAGATCCACTACCTGCTGCGCCAGCTGCAGCGTTTCCGGCGGGATATCCTCAAACAGCTCGGCTTCCACTTCTGGCAGCGGCTCACCGCTCAGGGAGCGGGATGCCATCGCACCGACATGTGACACCAGCATCTGCTGCTGGACCGCATTCGGCACAATGCCGTGCTGCTGGTAGATCGTCGCAATCTGCGCCATTACCCTGTCTGCCAGCTGCTGCACTTTCTCCGGTGGCGCGTCTTGCACCGGAACGCCGTTATTGCTCACCTTGCTACTCCTGTTAGACCGGATAATTCGCGTTGAAAATAAATTACCCCTGATAGCGATCTCTGTGGAGACGCAACATTTCCAGCACCAAGCGGAAATCGAGGTGAAGAGCGTGCGCCAGATCGCAGGCTGCACGTTTAATGCGACTCAGCGCCCAGAATGCGTTAAATGTGTGTAATGTCATCAGGATGCGCGCAGGCTGTGCGGTGACGTTCAGCGAGGTGAGCGGTAAAACGGTGAGTAATAAGCAGAAGTGATGATAAAAATCGCCGGTCGGGGGTGACCGGCGCGGGCGTTAACGGAATTTCTTATGGTTAGCGTTGCGGATGTCGTCAAACTTCGCCGCTTCGCGTTTCGCACCGTCGACGTTATTGGCTTTTGCCAGCGTACTGACCACATCAATCTGTGCAATCAGCGAGTCGATACCGGCGTGAAAATCTTTAACCTGTGCGCTGTCAGCCGGCTGGCCTTCCAGCTTGTCCGGCGTACCCTTACGCGCATCCTGCGCCGCGGCACGCATTTTGGTCAGCGCCTGCTGCATCTCCTGCGCATCGTCGGTTTTCTTGACGATCTTCAGGTTGGCATTCAGCGTATCCATATCCTGTTCCAGATCGGCTGCATAGAGGCTGACGCTGGAGAACAACAGAGAAGCAGACAACATTGCAATCACATGCTTACGCATCGCTCTTTCCTTTCTTATTGTGATGAAAAAAAAGCAGCCATCAGGCTGCTTTCAGAATCCATCTTTCTTATTGTCCCGCTATCTTCATTTCAGGCAGTAACACCGAACCGCACTGGATGTTGCTGCGGGTTTCGATGTCATCACCGACGGTCACCATGTTGCGCCACATCTCTCGCAGATTGCCGGCGATGGTGATCTCACTGACGGGATACTGAATTTCGCCGTTCTCGACCCAGAAACCGGCCGCACCGCGCGAGTAATCGCCGGTAATGGCGCTGACGCCCTGCCCCATCAGTTCGGTGACCACTAAGCCGGTCCCCATCTGCTTCAGCAGGTCGTCAAAGCTGTGGCCCTGACCGGCGATGCGCCAGTTATGGATGCCACCGGCATGGCCGGTGCTGGTCAGGCCAAGTTTTCGGGCGGAGTAGCTGGTCATTAACCAGGTTTGCAGCACGCCATCTTTAATGATGTCGCGCGCCTGGGTCCGCACGCCTTCGCTGTCGAACGGCGTCGACGCCAGACCTTTCAGCAGGTGCGGCTGTTCGTTAATCGTCAGCCACTCTGGCAGGATCTGCTGTCCCATTGAATCGAGCAGGAAGGTCGATTTGCGGTAGACGCTGCTGCCGCTGATCGCCCCGACCAGATGGCCGAACAGACCGGTTGCCACTTCAGCGGCAAAAATCACCGGCGCCTTCATGGTGGAAAGCTTACGCGGTGCCAGACGCGACAGCGTGCGACGCGCACATTCCGCGCCCACCCACTCCGGACTCTGCAAATCTTCAAATGCGCGGCCAATGGTGTAAGCGTAATCGCGCTCCATGTTGCCATCCTGCTCGGCAATCACGCTGCTGGAGAGCGAGTGACGGCTGGAGCAATAGCTCTGCAACATGCCGTGGCTGTTACCAAAGACTTTGATACCGACGTGGCTGTTGAAGCTGCCGCCTTCGGTATTGATGATGCGTTTGTCTGCCCGCAACGCCGCCTGTTCCGCCTGTGCCGCCAGCTCAATCGCGCGATCGGCATCGATCTCCCACGGATGATAGAGATCCAGATCGGGCGCGTCGTACGCCAGCAGGTCAGCATCCGCCGGACCGGCAAACGGATCGGGCGAGGTATAACGCGCAATATCGATTGCCGCCTGCACGGTGCGTTTAATCGCGTCCGGGCTGAGATCGGTCGACGAGGCGCTGCCTTTACGATTCTGATGATAAACGGTGATGCCAAGCGCGCCGTCGCTGTTGAATTCGACGTTTTCCACTTCACCGTAGCGGGTGCTGACGCCGATGCCAGTGGTTTTACTGACCGCCACTTCCGCGCTGTCAGTGCTTGCTTTAGCCAGTTCGAGCGCCTGCGCAATCGCCTGCTCTAACACTTTTCGCTGTTCTGCAACCTGAGTAGATACGTTCATCGACCTGCCGTCTAATCTTATGTATGTATGATTTGAGTCTATCAGAGTCAGAGAACAATTTCGCAGTCACCCGATAAACTGGTAGGATTAGCCTCTTTTTTTGGGAGTCCACTAATGACCAAACAGCCCGATGAGTGGCTCGACGATGTGCCAGATAATCATGAAGAAGAAGATGAAGAGATTATCTGGGTCAGTAAGAGCGAAATAAAGCGCGACGCTGAAGAGCTGAAACGCCTGGGTGCCGAACTGGTCGACCTGGGCAAAAATGCCCTTGATAAGATCCCGCTGGATGAGCGCCTGCGTGCCGAAATCGAACTCGCGCAGCGTATTAAGAAAGAGGGTCGCCGTCGCCAGTTGCAGCTGATTGGTAAAATCATGCGCAGCATGGACGTCGAGCCAATCCGCCAGGCGCTGGATAAGCTGAAGAACCGCCACAACCAGCAGGTTGCGCTGTTCCATAAGCTGGAGATGTTGCGTGACCGCCTGATTGAACAGGGCGATGACGCCATGACGGATGTGATCGCCCTTTATCCTCAGGCCGATCGTCAGCAACTGCGCAGCATGATCCGCAATGCGCAGAAAGAGAAAGCGGGCAACAAGCCGCCGAAATCTGCGCGACAGATCTTCCAGTATCTGCGCGAGCTGGCCGAAAGCTAAGCGATGTCGGGGCGGGCAGTTTGCCCGCCTGCAGGCAGCGTTACGCGACCCGATGCCGCTGTGCCATCACAGCCGGCGTTTACCGGCAGCGGCCGGACATCCGCGATTATCTCCAATCCTCTGCCGCAGTCCGACGCGCGCTTCCAGACCCCAGGATGCACGGCCATTCTCTGCATGCTCAGGCTACGGGTGAGTAAACGATCGGGCATTGTCTTTGTCGGCCCGCTTATTTATCCCGCCCCGGCGCGCTTTCAGGCAGTTCGCTGCCGATCATTCTCACGACAGACGCCACATCACGCGCATTTGCTTCAGCTCAGGAGGCTATTCACCGCGCGCGGTGATAAGGTTTCTGTCGCTGCACGGTGATACGTTAAGGATGCCGTGGCGTGTGAAGTCAGGAGCGGCGAAGTCTGGCGGGAAATAAAATGCGGGCCGGTGTCAGGTTAAGGTAAAAAAAAGCGCCCCGGCGGGCGCTTGTTCTGTTAAGCCAGTTTATCGAGCAGCTTCTGATGAATGCCGCCGAATCCGCCGTTGCTCATCACCAGAATCGAATCGCCCGGCTGCGCCGCTTTGGTAATCATCGAGACCAGCGTATCGATATCCGCGGTGGTGTGCGCCGGCTGCATACAGGCGTCAGCCACGTCTGAAACCTGCCACGGGATGTGGTGCGGCTGGAACAGGAAAACTTCGTCAGCACGCGCCAGCGACGGTGCCAGTTCGTTTTTATTCACGCCCATTTTCATGGTGTTTGATCGTGGCTCCAGCACCGCCAGAATTCGTGCCGTTCCGCCCACTTTGCTACGCAGCGCAGCCAGGGTCGCCAGAATCGCGGTCGGGTGATGCGCGAAATCGTCATACACTTTGATGCCGTTGACCTCGCCGCGCAGCTCCAGCCGGCGACGCGCGTTGATGAAGCTGTTCAGCGCCTGGCCGGCATCTTCCGGCTTCACGCCGACATGCCGCGCTGCGGCGATCGCCATCAGTCCGTTGTGCATGTTGTGCTCACCGACCAGCGCCCAGTTCACCTCGCCCACTCTGGCGCCATCAAGCCACACTTCCCAGTGCGACGCATCCGCCGTGAGTTTTTTCGCCTGCCAGCGGCCGTGTTCGCCGATACTCTCCTGCTCGCTCCAGCAGCCCATCGCCATCACCTGCCTGAGGTTGTGATCGTTTTCGGGCAGCAGGATCTTACCCTGCCCCGGCACGATCCGGATCAGATGATGGAACTGCTTCTGGATCGCCCGCAGATCGTCAAAAATATCCGCATGATCGAATTCAAGATTATTGAGGATCAGCGTGCGCGGGCAGTAATGGACAAACTTGGAGCGCTTATCAAAAAACGCGCAATCGTACTCATCCGCTTCGATCACGAAGAATGGACTTTTTCCTAATTTTGCCGAGACGTCGAAGTTTCCTGGCACACCACCAATAATGAAGCCTGGTTCCAGCCCGCAGGCCTCCAGAATCCACGCTGCCATGCCGGCTGTGGTGGTTTTGCCGTGGGTTCCCGCCACGGCCAGTACCCAGCGATCGCGTAGCACGAAGTCGTGCAGCCACTGCGGGCCAGAGAGGTAAGGAATGTTGCGTTCCAGAACGGCTTCCACACAAGGATTGCCACGCGTCATCGCATTACCGATGATCACTAAGTCCGGTGCCGGGTCGAGCTGGCTTGCGTCATAACCTTCTGTCAATTCAATGCCTTGCTGCTCAAGCAGCGTGCTCATTGGCGGGTAAACGTTGGCGTCCGAACCGGTCACCTGATGGCCAAGCGAACGGGCCAGCATCGCCAGACCGCCCATAAACGTGCCACAAATCCCAAGGATGTGAATGCGCATAACGAGATCCATTACTCAAAAGTTCGGCGCACAGTGTAACGCTGCTCGCAGACGGAAGAAACGGATTAGGACTATGGTTTTTGAAGTTCAATCGGCTAAACTGCGTACGCATACGTTGGCAGACTGTTACGCATGCTGCCACTCCATCGAAGATTCAGGGAATGTGTTATGAAAACGTTAGGCGAATTTATCGTCGAGAAGCAACACGACTTTCCGCACGCCACAGGTGAACTGACGGCGCTGATTTCAGCCATCAAGCTGGGTGCCAAAATTATCCACCGCGACATTAACAAAGCCGGTTTAGTGGATATTCTCGGTGCCAGTGGGGTTGAGAATGTTCAGGGTGAGCAGCAGATGAAATTGGATCTGTTCGCCAACGAAAAACTGAAAGCGGCATTGAAAGCCCGTGGCATCGTCGCCGGTATCGCGTCTGAAGAAGAGGACGAGTTCGTTATCTTTGAAGGTGAGGAAAACGGTAAGTACGTGGTGTTGATGGATCCGCTGGATGGGTCGTCGAACATCGACGTTAACGTTTCTGTCGGTACTATCTTTTCTATCTATCGCCGCGTCAGTGAGCCGGGTACGCCGGTTGTCGAAGCTGACTTTATGCAGCCGGGCAACAAGCAGGTCGCTGCCGGTTACGTGGTGTACGGTTCGTCAACCATGATGGTCTACACCACCGGTGCAGGCGTGCATGCGTTCACCTACGATCCGTCGCTGGGCGTTTTCTGCCTGAGCCACGAGCGCATGACCTACCCGGAAACCGGTTATACCTATTCGATTAACGAAGGTAACTACATTCGTTTCCCGCAGGGCGTGAAGAAATACCTGAAGTTCTGTCAGGAAGAGGATATTGCTACGCACCGTCCTTACACTTCCCGCTATATCGGATCGCTGGTGGCCGATTTCCACCGTAACCTGCTGAAGGGCGGCATCTATCTCTACCCAAGCACCGCCAGCCATCCGCAAGGTAAGCTGCGTCTGCTGTATGAGTGCAACCCGATGGCATTCCTCGCGGAGCAGGCAGGCGGTAAGGCCAGCGATGGTCAGAAACGTATTCTGGATATCCCGCCGGTCACGCTGCATCAGCGCTGCCCGTTTTACTGCGGTAACGAGGCGATGGTCAACGACGTTGAGCGTTTCCTGGGCGAATTCCCGGATTGCCGCCAGGGCTAATCTGGCGACAATCAAAGGGCGCGAATATCGCGCCCTGACGTTATTAAACAGGCCCTGGCTCAGGGAGCAAACGTCCTCCGCAAAGACGCAAAAATGCCATCCGTGGCTGCTCAGCGTGTGCCATCCGTGGCCCGCGATGCTTTGCTACTGACGAGTGCTCCCATCACATTGAGTTGGTCTGCTGTCTGAGGGCGCGAATATCGCGCCCTTTTTTTTGCTTTCAGGCCGGCTGCAAGCGGAACTGCGCCATGGTCGCCTGTAGCTGACCGGACTGGGCCTCCAGCGACTGGGTCGCCGCAGTTGCCTGCTCCACCAGCGCGGCGTTCTGCTGTGCGGCTTCATCCATCTGCGTTACTGCCAGGTTGACCTGCTCAATGCCGCGGCTCTGCTCGTCAGAGGCCATTGAGATCTCTTTCATCAGCGCGGTGACGCGCATCACCTCACCTGAAATTTCATCCATGGTTTCCCCGGCACGCGTCGCCATCTCGCTGCCCTCTTTGACCCGCGTCTGCGAATCCCCGATCAGCGTACGGATCTCTTTGGCGGCGTTGGCGCTGCGCTGCGCCAGGGTGCGCACTTCATTGGCAACCACCGCGAAACCGCGGCCCTGTTCACCGGCGCGCGCCGCTTCAACCGCTGCATTAAGTGCCAGGATATTGGTCTGGAAGGCGATACCGTCGATTACGCTGAGAATGTCGCCGATGCGATTGGCGCTGTCGGTGATCTCATGCATTTTCTCCATCACGTAGCACACCACTTCAGCGCCGCGATCGGCGGTATCTGACACCGCATTCGCCAGCTGATGTGCCTGCTGCGCGTTGCTGGCATTGAGCCGCACCGTTGCGGTTAACTGCTCCATGCTGGCTGCAGTCTGCTCCAGCGAGGCTGCGGACTCTTCGGTGCGCTGCGACAGATTGACGTTGCCCGCGGCCAGTTCACGGCTGCCGATGTCGATTTGCAGGCTGGCTTCCCGCACCTGGCTGACCGAGGCGCGCAACGCCTGCTGCATCTCTGCCAGCGCATGGTTGAGCCGTCCCAGTTCATTGTTACCGGCTGCCGGCAGGGTTTGTGATAAGTCGCCAGCGGCAACCTGTTCGAGATGCACAATGGCGTTGTTAAGCGGCTGAAGCAGCATCCGGCGCAGCAGCTGCCAGGCGAGTACCAGCAACAGCAGCGTCAGCACCACCGCGACGGCGATCAGAACTTTCATTTTGGTTTCGTTATAGGCCGCCTGAGCCAGCTGCGCGGCGGTTACCTGATTGGCGTACTGGCCGAAATCATCCACCGCTTTGCTGTAGCGGGCAGCCAGTGAGGCCAGGTTGCCCTCCAGCAGCTGGTAATATTCGTCGGTATATTGCTTATCCAGCGCGCTCATCATTGGCCGGATGCCCTGCTCAAGATAGGCTTTGTAGCTGCCTGCCACCGCATCCGCCAGCTTTTTGCCGTGTGCCGTGACCGTGCCCGCATCAATAAAACGCTTCAGGTTCTGCTGTGATGTCAGCACATCGGCCTGTGCCAGCTTAGTGACGCCGGCCCCCTCTTCCAGCAAACCAATTTCAATTTTTCTCACCGCCAGCGCCGCGTTGGCGCGGGCGCGCATTAAATCCGCGTTGCTCTGATACAGGCTGTTCAGCTCAACTCCCTGAATGCGATTAATCACATCCAGCGACCGGTTCCCTTTGTTAATTGCCACGATACCCATAAAACTCACCGCCAACAGCAGCAGTGTCATAAATGCCAGCAATGCCAGCAACCCCGTGCGAAGTGATAACTGTTTCATCTTGATAGTTTCCGTGTATGAGAAAAGGCGAAATTTCCAGCGGCCCTAAAACGGAACAGGTATCGGCCATCACTCCGCTAAACTTTAACCTTAATGAATGGTTATCGACTTGATCATCACGGAGACATCTATCAAGCTGGACGCCGCTTATCAGTTACCCGGGGAAGAATAATGAAAACAGGATGGCTTCTGGCCCTGCTGTTGGCCAGCGACGTGGCAATGGCGCAGGATCGGCCGGCGGATGCCGCTCTGGCGCACTGCCTGAACGGCGCATCGACCACCCTTGCGATGAATCAGTGTTATGCCGCAGCCAGTAAAGCCTGGGATCAGGAGATGAATAATCAGTATGGCAAACTGATGAACCGGTTAACCGGCGAGCCTAAAAACAGCTTGCGTCAGGCCCAGCGTGCCTGGCTCAGCTACCGCGACAGCTGGCTGGCGGCCAGCCGCAGTCAGCTCAGCGCGCAGGGCACGCTCGGCAGCGTGGCGCTGAGTGCGCAGAGCGTCAGCCTGGTGCGTAACCAGGCGCTGATGTTGCAATCGCTGAGCACCGGCAGCTGCGCTAATCCGGATGATTGTTGATTACCACCCGTTTATGCGCTGGCTGAAGTCCTCAGCGCATCCATTCATTTTCAGGGAGAAACCATGGCTGCTTATGCCTCGACCATTATTCTGATCTGCCTCGCCATTCTGAGTTATTTCGTTCACAACAACGCCGTCACCATCTCCATTCTGGTGCTGCTGGCGATCAAGATTACGCCGCTGGCGCAATTTTTCCCCTATGTAGAGAAGCAGGGCATTACCTTAGGCATCATTATCCTGACCGTGGCGGTGATGGCGCCGCTGGCCAGCGGATCGCTGCCCGCCTCAACCTTGCTCAAATCCTTTGCCAACTGGAAGTCGATCGTGGCGATTCTGGTCGGCATTTTTGTCGCCTGGCTGGGCGGTCGCGGCGTTAACTTTATGAGCGTTCAGCCCTCGGTCATTGGCGGGTTATTGATTGGTACGGTGATTGGCGTGGCGTTTTTCCGCGGCGTGCCGGTCGGACCGCTGATTGCAGCCGGGATTGTTTCGCTGTTTGTCGCGGCAAAGTAGCGTTAGGGTGCATTCCGAAACGCCAAAAAGAGGGCATACTTTCAGAGTCAGTTGGCTATAATAGCCGACACTCAACATACGACTACTGAAGGAATGCCCGATGAGTTTGAACCAGGTGCCAGCAGGTAAAGACCTGCCAGAAGATATCTACGTAATCATTGAGATCCCGGCCAATGCCGATCCGATCAAATATGAAGTTGATAAAGAGTCTGGTGCCCTGTTTGTAGACCGCTTCATGTCTACCGCCATGTTCTATCCGTGCAACTACGGCTACATCAACCACACCCTGTCACTGGATGGTGATCCGGTTGACGTGCTGGTCCCAACGCCATACCCGCTGGAGCCAGGTTCTGTGATCCGCTGCCGTCCGGTTGGCGTGCTGAAAATGACCGACGAGTCTGGCGAAGATGCCAAACTGGTTGCGGTTCCGCACACCAAACTCTCTAAAGAGTACGATCACATTAAAGATGTGAACGACCTGCCAGAACTGCTGCGCGCACAGATCACCCACTTCTTTGAACATTACAAAGATCTGGAAAAAGGCAAATGGGTGAAAGTGGATGGCTGGGATAATGCCGAAGCTGCTAAAGCCGAAATCATCTCCTCTTACGAGCGCGCACAGAAGAAGTAATTCTGCTGTCAGCCGATAAGTCGAAAAAAAAACACCGTCCAACTGGACGGTGTTTTTGTTCAGGCCTCTGGCTCTTCATCACGCTTTAGCCAGTCCCCGCTCATGATACGCTGGCGTCCTGCCACTGAGCGTTGATAAACATAAAGCCATGCGCTGCCAAACGGCGTCTGAATCAGATGACGTTTGTACTCCCCTCCCTTGGTGCGTAACGCATCCAGCTCGCCAAGGGTGGAGGCATCAATGCGGTACACTTCACACTGCACCGCTCCATTGCCTTCAATCACGCCGGGATAATGTCCCAGACTGTAGAGCTCAAAGCCCTCAATCTGGAAATCACCCAGCCATTGCGCATTCGTCATCCAGTGACTGTTTCCCTGTTTGCGCCGTAAACTGCCGTAGACAATTATTCGCATTGCTAAAACTCAAACTGATAGAGCAAATCGAGAGCCTGATCCACACCGGACACGGCTTCCAGATAGAGTTTAGGCATCAGGCGGTAACGCAAGGTTAACGTCGCCAGTGAATCAAATATGCCAACACCGTATTTTACCTGCAGACCCGGTAGTACATAGCCGCTGACCTGCACCTGCTGGCTGTCGCCAACACCGGCAGTATCAAGGGCCAGATTACTGACACCGAATGTCTCGCCGATTTTACCCACAACCTGCCCACTTTGTGCAACCCCTAAGCCAACAAGCGCTGAGGTTAACGCGTTACTGTCGCCGTCGCTGCCGAGTCCCTGACCGCGCAGCAGGTAAGAGAGCGCTTCCTGTTGCGACATCGCCGGATCGGAGAAGACTTCAGCTTTTGGCTCATCTGCCAGGCCGGTGACGCGCAGTCCGGCGGTGACATCATCTTCAGTCGCCTCCGGGTTACGGATCGCTTCAAGGTTGATGTAAGGCTGGTCAGGCGGTCCGGCAAACTGTAGCTCGCCCTTACGCACAATCAGATCCTGGCCATAGGCGTGGAAACGGCCGGAAGGAATATTGATCTGGCCGTTGAGGCCGAGACCGGATTTGTCCTGCACCAGTTTGAGATCGCCATTGAGCTTCGCTTTCAGTCCGAACGCGGAGAGCCGCACATCATTACCGACGTGGATCACCAAATTGCTGTTGATTGGAATGGCGGCGGTTTGCGGCTGAATCGGCTTGAGGTTCTGATCCAGCATCACTTCATCCGAAGAGACGCCGGTGGCGCTTTCCGGCACTTCCTGCACCGTGATGCGCGCCCAGGGAACATCCACCCGGCCCGACAGGTTAAATGCCGCAGGCGTGGCTTCAAACACCAGATCCGGCGAGACATCCATCCGCACCATCGGCGGCACCGTTACCCGGACCCGGCTGCCCTGCGCCGCTACACGTGCACGCCAGTTATCAAGCTGGCTCCAGTCGGCGTTACCGTTGAGGTTGATGTTGCCCTGCGCGGTCTGAATCAGCCCGTTGAGGGTCGAACTCATGCCGTTAAACACCAGATTGAGGTTGGCGGCGGTCAGATCGACCGGCATGAAGCTGCCATCAACATCGACATCAGACAGGCCGAGCTGACCAAACACCTGCGGCTGCTGCACGCTGCCCGCCAGCCGTAAACTGCTGTTCAGGTTGCCTTTGATCTTCTCGCCCTGCATCAGTGCCGGGTTCAGCATCGCCAGCGACAGATTGCGGATATTGACGTTGCCGCCCAGCGTGCGGCGGTTTTCCGGATCGGTGATCTGGACGTTACCATCCAGCTGACCGTTGTTGGCGATGCGGATCAGCCAGTCGAGCTGCGCACGGCCGTCACGCAGCGCCGCATTCAGGTTCAGGGTATCGAAGGCGACGGGCAGCGTATTGCCCTGCACATCCTGCTGAACTTTGACGCCGTTACCCTTCAGCGACACCGTACCGGTTGGCAGGCCTTCGCCGGCACGCCAGTTAACCCGCACGTCACCGCTGAATACGCCGCTGAGCTGGGTCGCATCAGGCATAAACGGTTTAACCATCGCCAGATCAAAGCGATTCAGTACCACGTGCGCCTTGCCGCTCGGACCGGCTTCCACCGGTTCCGGTACGCAGAGCTGGGCATTCGGGTTCTGCCAGCAGTGCGGCCCGATGGTGGCGGTCTGTTTGCTATTGAGGTAGTCGATAGCCATCGCCCGCGTCAGCCGCCATTCCCCTACCGGGGTATCGAAGCGGGTATTGTTCAGTTCGCCTTTCCAGCGCTGCGCCTGGCGGTCAAAGCTGCCGTTCAGCGCCAGCTGACCTGACACCGGCTCGCCCTGCACATTGAGCTTCAGCTGATGCTGATGCTCGTTGCCGTCGGCATTCAGGGTCAGCAGGTTAATGCTGAGCGCATCCTGCTTCAGCTGTTCGACGCGCAACTGCAGCTTGCCGGCCACCTGCTCGCCGGAGCGGACATCACCGTTCAGCGTGACGCGGTTAATCTGCATCTGCTGCCAGCGCAGGCCACGGGCATTGAGATCGGCCAGCAGCTGCGGCGCGCTCAGGGTGCCACGCGCTTTAATCGTGCCGTTGACCACGCCGCCCAGGCCCGGCAGCGCATTGTCGAGCTGAGGCGCGTCGATGCTGGCATCAAGATCCAGCTGCTCACCCAAAGCGCCCTTCACATCCAGATGATTACGACCCAGCGCCAGTTTAATGCCGGGTATCTTCCACTGGTTGTAGCTGTTGCCGGTGAGCGAGCCATCCGCCGTGACCGCATTCTGCTTCACATTCCCTTTCAGCTGTAGCTGCGGCACGCTTAACTGCCAGCTTCCGCCGTAGAGACTGCCGCGGGTAGTAATTTTGCCATCCAGCCGGGCGGGCCAGTCGGGATACTGCTGAGCGGTATTGATGCCGGCCAGCGTCAGTTCACTGCGCCAGCTGATCGCCTTACTCCAGTCGACCAGCGCAGTCAGATCGATATTGCCCTGCAATGCCGCGATGCGCAGTTTATCGAGGCTGAACTGCTCGACGTTACCTTTCCCCGTCAGTGAAATGTTCGCCGGCGGCACCGTTTCCCCTTTCACCGCGGTACGCAGCGACATGACGTAGTCGGTCGCTTTGCCTTTGAACTGGTAGTCGAGGTTATCGGCCTGGTACTGCACCGCACCGGTTAAAGGCCAGCGCAGCTGTGGGCTGGTGAGCCGCAGCGACAGCGGCAAACCCGCCACCGCCAGCTGGGTAGTAGCATCGAGCTGTGCTTTCACCGGACCGGAAAGGTTGAGCGCCAGCTTCAGCTCATCGCGCATGGCACCGTTAAGCTTCAGCGCGATTTTTTCGCCTTTGATCGGATCGGTATTCACGTCACCGTTAAGGGTGAAATCGACCGGCCAGTTATCCGCCAGCGTGGCCTGGCCGCTGCCGTTCAGCTTGCCGAGGTTCGAGTCCACCTCCAGCGTGCTGAGCTGCATCTGGCGGTCAGCGGTTTTGGCTTTCAGCAGCAGCCGACCGATCGCAATGTCGGTGTCGCCGGTGATGCGCAGCTGTTCGCCAAGGATCTGCTGCACATCAATATCCAGCGGCAAGCGGAAATCGGGTAACGCCGGCAGCAGCGGTTGCGCGAACATCGCCTGCAGGGTTTCACCCAGCGGCTTCTCCGCCGGTTTCGGCTGCTGCACTTTCGGTTGTACCACCTGCTCGTCAGCAACCTGCGCCGCTTTCGGCAGGGCAATCAGCAGGCTTTGAATATGGGTCGGATTAAGCGTCAGCGCGCGATCCTGCCACTGCAGGCCGGTGGTGAAATCCAGCAGCGAGATGGCGGTGTCATCAACTTTCACATTGATATTGTGCAGGCCGAGATGCCGCAGGGTGATCGGATAAGGCGTGCTGAGGTTGGCGTTGCCGCTCTCCTCTTCCGGCGGCGGCTCGCTGGCCGGCGTCATTTTCTTACTGTCGACCACCACGCTGATATCGCTCAGCGAAACATCGTTCACGCAGACCGATGAGTGCAGCAGACAGTTGAGATCGACGGCGAGGTGAATCTGACCGGCATCGACGCTGACGCCGGGCATCTCATAACGCAATCCGCTCAGGGTCAGATTACGCCAGCCACCATCGACCTGCTTGATCGATAAGCCCGGCACCCAGCGTGAGGCACCGTTTAGCAGCAGATGTAAACCGGGCGTGGTGCCGACTAAAAACGCCACGCCGCCTAATAGCAGCACCAGAAAAATCAGAATGCCGATCAGGACCTTTTTCCACAGCTTCATAGTTCAGGCCCCAGTCCTATGTAAAATTGCAATCCATGTTCCTCGTCATCCCCAATCGGTCGGGCGATATCCAGCTTGATCGGCCCCACCGGTGAAGACCAGCGCACGCCGAAGCCGGCGCCGGTTTTAACATTACTCTGTTTGATATCGTTGACCGCTTCGCCCGAGTCGACAAAGACCGCTCCCCACCATTTGCCGCTGACGTTGTACTGATATTCCAGCGATCCGGTGGCGAGCTTAGAGGCACCGGTCAGTTTGCCGTCCTCATCGCGTGGTGAGATATCTTTGTATTTGTAACCGCGAATGCTGCGGTCGCCGCCCGCGAAGAAGCGGAGATCCGGCGGGACTTTTTCGAAGTCGTTGGTTTCGATCCAGCCGAGATTGCCGCGCGCGACAAAACGGTGTTTATCACCGAGCGTGCGGATCCAGACGTTCTGCGCCTGCAGAATCAGGAAATCGACATCCGAACCCCAGGTGGTATCAGAAACATCCACCGAGTAGCGCTGTGTGTCGCCCCAGGTCGGCATTAAGCCGCCGCGTGAGCGGGTTCGGTTCACGCTGACGCCAGGATAGAGCAGCATGGTGGTGTTGGTGACGCTGCCCTGGGTAAAGTGGTCCAGGCTCCAGCGCAGGTTAATCGCTTTCTGCCAGCCACTGCTGCTGTCCCAGTTGCGCGACATCGCCAGCGTGGTGGTATCGGCTTTGGTATCGTTGAGGTCGGTGCGCTTCAGGCCACCGGAGAAGGTGTAATACTGCTCCAGCGGGCTTTTCAGCAGCGGAACTTTATAGCTCAGATCGACCTGCTGCTCCGGCGCTGAAACGTAGGCGCTGGCTGCCAGACTGTGGCCGCGATCGTTGATCCACGGTTTTTTCCAGGTGCCTTTCAGGCGCGGTCCGACATCCGTCGAGTAGCCTACCCCGGTTTCAATGGTGTTTTCGGTACGCGGCGACATCACCGCATTGAGCGGCAGAACTTTGGTTTCGCGGCCCTGTTTAAACTCCGGGGCCACTACCACTGAGTTAAACCAGCCGGTGGCGGAGAGACGGCGGTTCAGCTCGGCTAAATCGCGGGAGGTGTAATAGTCGCCCTGCTTAAAGGGCACCAGATTTTGCAGATACTCCTCGCGAATTTGCGAGCCTTCAAAGCTGACATCGCCAAAGCGGTAACGCTGACCACTGTCGTAATCAATATCCCAGAACGCTTCGCGCCGTTCGACCGATACGCCTAACTGGCTTTTCTTAAAGTTGCCATCGAAGTAACCATTGCGCAGAGCAAGATTAGAAAAACCACTTTTGAATTTATCATACTGACCGTGGTTAAGCTGGGTGCCTACTTTGGGCCGTCCCTGCGCTACCCAGGCTTTATAGTCGGCATCGTTACGTGCATCGCCTTCTATGACGATGCTGCTGCCGCCAATTTTAACCGGTTCGCCGGGCGTGACCCGCGCCACTAATACCGGACGACCGCCTTTTGGCGGCGCAGGACGGGATTCAAAGTCAATCTCCGGCTCATAATAGCCGAGCGCGCGCAGCCCCTCTTTTATCGCTACCGAAACGCGTGCGCGAAAGCGGCCGTCGTTCGAGACTTCATCGTTGCCGATGGTCGACAGGCGCGCCCTGACGTTTTTTTGCAAATCCCCGGTTAAACCTTCTACCTGTAATCGTACCGTTGCCGCCTCAAGGGCGGGCGCGGCAAGCAGCAGGCTGGCCATGCAATAAACATGAAATCGTGGCACCTGTACTCCTGTTAAACATGCCGGCCCCTTTTCCGCGGGGCACTTATTAATCATCTTTGCCTGCGCTAGCGCGACGGCAACACCCTCATAATAGCCGCACTTTATGCTAATCGGCGGCGTAAAATCGACTTCTAAGTCAAATGCCCGGTTATTGTCGGTAAATGACGCGGGCGATACAACCGCTGTGGAGAGGAATGATTGTCGCCGCTGGCTTCACTCGGATTAATCTGAACCAAGACCGCGCCGGACCGGCCAGCTCTCCGCGCGTCAACAGGGCGTTTGCCCTCTGGCGGCCCGGTGATAGCACCTGCTATAATCTGCCACCACAGGCATTTCGCCTGTTTTCATTTCTGCCCCGACATTGTCCTTTCCTGTCGAACTGGCGCAGACATTTTTGGCACGGATAGCCCTGTTTGACGGGTAAGCAGATCAGTTACGATCTCACCTGTACGCTGCCCAGGCCAAAAATGACAAGTGGATAACCCTTTGGATCTCTTATGTTAGATAGCTTACTTGTCATCCTGTTACTGATCGTAATCAGTGCATTTTTTTCCCTGTCGGAAATCTCGCTGGCGGCCGCCCGCAAGATCAAACTCAAACTGCTGGCGGATGAGGGCAATATCAACGCGCAACGCGTGTTGAAAATGCAGGAAACGCCGGGCATGTTCTTTACCGTGGTGCAAATTGGTCTGAACGCCGTGGCTATTCTCGGCGGTATTGTCGGCGATGCGGCTTTTTCGCCGGCGTTCAGCAGCCTGTTTAACCGCTTTGTCGCACCAGAACTGGCGGAGCAGCTCAGTTTCATCTGCTCGTTCACCATCGTCACCAGCCTGTTTATCCTGTTCGCCGACTTAACGCCAAAACGGGTCGGTATGATCGCCCCGGAAACCATCGCTCTGCGCATCATTAACCCTATGCGCTTCTGCCTGCTGTTAATGCGTCCGCTGGTGTGGCTGTTTAACGGTCTGGCTAACGTCTTCTTTCGCATCTTCAAACTGCCGATGGTGCGCAAAGACGATATCACCTCTGACGATATCTATGCGGTGGTGGAGGCCGGTGCGCTGGCCGGGGTGCTGCGTAAACAGGAACATGAGTTAATCGAGAACGTGTTTGAACTGGAGTCACGTACCGTTCCATCGTCGATGACCTCACGCGAAAACATCGTCTGGTTTGACCTGCATGAAGATGAAACCAGCCTTAAAACCAAAATCGCCCAACATCCACACTCTAAATTCCTGGTGTGCAGCGGCGATATCGATCATATCGTCGGTTACGTTGACTCAAAAGAACTGCTGCTGCGGGTGCTGGGAAATCAGAGTATGGCGCTGAACAGCGGCTTGCAGATCCGTTCTGCGCTGATTGTGCCGGATACGCTTACGCTGTCTGAAGCGCTGGAGAGTTTCAAAACCGCCGGTGAAGACTTCGCGGTGATCATGAATGAATATGCACTGGTGGTTGGCATCATCACCCTGAATGACGTGATGACCACGCTGATGGGCGACCTGGTCGGTCAGGGCATGGAAGAGCAGATTGTGGCGCGTGATGAGAATTCATGGCTGGTGGAAGGCGGTACGCCGATTGATGATGTGATGCGGGTACTGGACATCGATGACTTCCCGCAGTCAGGCAACTACGAAACCATCGGCGGCTTTATGATGTATATGCTGCGTAAAATTCCCAAGCGTACCGACTTCGTGAAGTTTGCCGGTTATAAATTTGAAGTGGTGGACATTGATAGTTACCGCATCGACCAGTTACTGGTGACCCGCATTGATGAGCGGCCGCCGGTGCTGAATATGACCAAGAGCGAAGAAGAGTAGAATGGCTAAGCGCCTGGCCTGTCAGGCGTAATGGTTGCGGGCAGTCTGGACAGGGACAGCGCGGAGCCAGCAGGGGTACAGGTAGTACATGAGGATTGTGAGCATGACCGGCGCTCAGACTGAGCCTGCCCTGCCTGGATAAACGCTAAGGGCGCCATCGGCGCCCTTTTGATTAGTTGAACTCAAGCTTCAGACGAACGACCTGGCGGTTAATTTCTGACATCACGCTCAGGTGCTGTTTGTCTTTGACGCGCGGGATTAACACTTTCCCTTTATCAAACTCAAACGCGCCGACATCCTTGATATACAACCTTCCTTTGAACAGCGTTTTTACATATTTCGCTATTTGCAGCGGATTATAGCGCTGGAAGATCTTCATACTGATTAACTCCTGTACAATTTTAAGCACGCTTCGCCGTTTCCAAAATAGGTACGAGCCCATGAAGCGCGAATTCGGGATAAACTATAGAACACTCAGCGCTGCTGATGTTCCGAAAAATGAATTTTTTTACTGAGTTGACACATCATTACAGAAGACTCTGTTATTACGCTCACACAACGCAGTATAAACCTTCAGTCGTTAAGGAATTGTGCTGCTGATAACAAACCTGACACCTTTCCAGGACAGCAGCATCATCCCCGCCTACTATTGCAATAAAATGACTAACTGGTCTGATCACTTAAGGAAACAGCGATGCGAATCACTCTGGCAGCGATAGTTTTGTCGTTACTGATACCGGCAAGCGTTATGGCGCATGATTTGAAGCAGGATGCGCGCGTACCGGCCGTCGGCGTGAATGACAAAGGTGAGCTGTTATTGCAGCAGGATAAGTTTAGCTATAAAAACTGGAACAGTGCGCAGCTGAGCGGGAAAGTTCGCGTGATTCAGCATATTGCCGGGCGTTCATCAGCCAAGCAAATGAATGCGGCATTAGTTGAAGCGATCAAAGCCGCGAAGCTGCCGCATGATCGCTATCAGACCACCACCATCGTCAATACGGATGACGCGATTCCAGGGACCGGCATGTTTGTCCGCAGCAGCATTGAGAGCAATAAGCAGCAGTATCCGTGGTCACAATTCATCGTTGACGACAAAGGCAATGTGCAGCGTGCCTGGCAGCTGCAACAGGGCGGCTCCGCCATCGTGGTGCTGGATAAACGCGGCACGGTGAAATTTGTTAAGGATGGGCCGTTGACGCAGGAAGAAGTGCAGCAGGTGGTGACGCTGGTGACCTCCCTGCTGGCGCAGTAGCGGTTGCAGAGTGGCGGGAGGCGAGCCTCCCGCTTAACCGGTTAGAACAGCGAGACGCGGAAGCCGGGATTGAGGAAGGATTCACGCGGCGCGTAATCCAGGGTTTTGCCCTGCCAGTCGTGTACATGGGCACCCGCCGCCATCGCCACCGCGTGACCTGCGCCGGTATCCCAGATGTTGGTCGGCCCGAAGCGCGGATAGAGCTGGGCTTTGCCTTCCGCCACCAGGCAGAACTTCAGCGATGAACCGGTTGCCACGGTCTGATGTTCGCCCAGCTGTTTCAGATACTGCTTCATCTCATCATCGTCGCCGTGTGAGCGGCTCACCACCACCAGCGGTGGCCGGGCGTCACGCGCATGAATCTGTTCACGGTGGCCCCCCTCTTCTTTCCAGGCTTTGCCTTCCGCGGCAGAGTACATTACCCCCAGCGCGGGTGCATAGACCACGCCCAGCACCGGCTTGCCGGCGTCAATCAGCGCAATATTGACGGTGAATTCGCCGTTACGCTTGATGAACTCTTTGGTGCCATCAAGCGGATCGACCAGCCAGTAGCGCTGCCAGTGCTGACGCACCTCCCAGGCCGGTGGGTCCTCTTCTGACAGAACCGGTATCTCAGGCGAAAGCTGCGCCAGACCGTTGACGATCACCTGATGCGCGGCGATATCGGCAGCGGTGACCGGCGAGTCATCCGATTTGTGAGAAACGTCAAGCGGCGCGGCGTCGTTGTAAACCTGCATAATCGCGTCGCCCGCTTCGCGTGCCAGTTGGCAAATTTGCTCTAACATTTTTCACCTCGTTGTGTCCATCTGCTGCACGTTCAGTTCAACGCCTGATGGTTACATTTTAGCAGTTCCGCTCCGCCAGCCGATTGTACGGCGGCAGCACGGAGCAATTTATAGATATATCAATACCATAGTTACCTGTTTATCGCCACGCCTGCCGGCCCCGCCACAGTCTGAAAGCCGTTGTCCGCTGACCGATGCGCCAAAACGATACATCCATCACGATTTAAACTGACCACTCATCAGGCTTTTACATTATTTTGAGAGCCTTAACTTATCTGGCAGCTGGAGCAAGCATGTTTAAGCCTGGAATGATGTTACTGGCCCTGAGCGTTTCCGTCGCCGCGCAGGCGGCAACGGTCGATTTGCGGATACTCGAGACCACCGATCTGCACAGTAACATGATGGATTTCGACTACTACAAAGATACCCCGACCGAGAAATTCGGCCTGGTCCGGACCGCCACGCTGATCCATGCGGCGCGCCAGCAGGTTAAAAACAGCGTGCTGGTCGATAATGGCGACATCATCCAGGGTAGCCCGCTCGGCGATTATATGGCGGCCAAAGGGCTTAGCGCGGGCGAGATCCATCCGGTTTATAAAGCGCTTAACACTCTCGACTACAGCGTCGGTAATCTGGGTAATCACGAGTTTAACTATGGCCTGCCTTACCTGAAAAAAGCGCTGGCTGGCGCACGCTTTCCTTATGTCAACGCCAACGTTATTGACAGCAAAAGTGGCAAACCGCTGTTCACCCCCTACCTGATTAAATCGACCGAGGTGGTAGATCGTGACGGCAAAACGCAGACGGTGAAGATTGGCTACATCGGCTTTGTGCCGCCACAGATCATGGTGTGGGATAAAGCCAATCTGCAGGGTAAAGTGCGGGTGGATGACATCACTGAAACCGCCCGCCGCTACGTACCTGAAATGCGCGCCAGGGGTGCCGATATCATCGTTGCTATTCCCCACTCCGGCCTGAGCAGCGAGCCGTATCATGCGCTGGCGGAAAACTCGGTTTACTACCTTAGCCAGGTTAAAGGCATCAACGCCATTATGTTTGGCCATGCGCATGCGGTATTCCCGGGCAGTGATTTCGCCAGTATCAAAGGGGCGGATATCGCCCAGGGGACGCTGAACGGCATTCCAGCCGTGATGCCCGGCATGTGGGGCGATCATCTGGGTGTGGTCGATCTGGTGCTGGATAATGACGGCGGACGCTGGCAGGTCAGCAGCGGCAAAGCCGAGGCGCGGCCGATTTATGATACCGCAGCGAAAAAGTCGTTAGCGGCGGAAGATCCGGCGCTGGTGAAGGTGCTGGCTGACGATCATCGTGCTACGCGGGCATTTGTGGCCAAGCCGATCGGCAAATCCGCCGATGTGATGTACAGCTATCTGTCACTGGTGCAGGACGATCCGACCGTGCAGATCGTGAATAATGCGCAGCGCGCCTACGTTGAACATTTCATTCAGGGCGATCCGGATCTGGGTCGTCTGCCGGTCCTCTCTGCGGCAGCACCGTTTAAAGCGGGTGGCCGCAAGAACGATCCGGCCAGCTACGTTGAAGTTGAGAAAGGAGCGCTGACCTTCCGCAATGCCGCCGATCTCTATCTTTATCCGAATACCCTGGTGGTGATGAAAATCAGCGGCGCGCAGGTCAAAGAATGGCTGGAATGTTCGGCGGGCCAGTTCAATCAGATCGATCCGCACAGCAGCAAACCCCAGTCGCTGATCAACTGGGATTTCCGTACCTACAACTTTGACGTAATTGACGGGGTTAATTATCAGATCGATGTGACCCAGCCAGCGCGTTATGACGCTGAGTGTCAGCTGATCCATCCGCAGGCCTCACGCATTCGCCAGCTGAGCTGGCAGGGCAAGCCGATCGATCCGCAGGCAACCTTCCTGGTGGCAACCAACAACTATCGCGCTTACGGCGGCAAGTTTGCCGGTACCGGCGATAAGTATATTGCCTTCGCCTCACCGGATGAGAACCGTTCCGTGGTGGCCGCCTATATCAGTGCGGAAACCAAAAAACAGGGCGAAGTCAGGCCGCAGGCGGACAATAACTGGCGTCTGGCGCCGATTGCCTCTGCCACGCCGCTGGATATTCGCTTTGAAACCGCGCCAGGCGATAAAGCGACCCACTTTATTCAGCAGCATGCACAGTATCCGCTCCAGCCAAAGGGCACGGATGCGATCGGTTTTGCTCTCTGGCAGGTAAATTTACAGCAGTAAGAAGCAAGAGGCAGCGGCGGGCAGAACCGCCGCTGGCGTTCCCCTTGTCCGGCACGCTGACAGATGCTCAGGTCAGGCCCGCGAGGGGACGCAACGCTGCCCCCGCAAGGGGAGCAGCGCCGGGGTATTACAGGATTTCCAGCAGCTCTACTTCAAAAATCAGGGTGCTGAATGGCGGGATAGAGGCACCGGCACCACGCTCGCCGTACGCAAGGTTGTGTGGGATCACCAGTTCCCATTTTGAGCCAACCGGCATCAGGGTCAGCGCTTCAATCCAGCCCGCGATCACGCCGCTGACCGGGAATTCTGCTGGCTCACCACGTGCTACGGAGCTATCGAACACGCTGCCGTCAATCAGTTTACCGGTGTAGTGCACACGTACGCGATCCTGGCGGGAAGGGATAGGACCTTCGCCCTGGGTGATGACGCTGAACTGCAGGCCGGATTCGGTGCTGCTCACGCCTTCACGCTGCGCATGTTCCAGCAGGAATGCCTGACCTTCTGCCGCCATCGCTTCGGTGCGCTCACGGCGCACGCCTTCTGCGCGTTCATGCACTTCACGCAGTGCGCGATGAACCACATCAACCGGTACCGCCGGCGAGTTCCCTTCCAGCGCGTCGCGCAGGCCCGCGAGCAGTGCTTCTGGCTGCAGCCCCTGCAGACCAGATTCCAGCAACTGCTGGCCAACCTGTAAACCAATACCGTAACTTGCTTGTGCTTCGACGCTGTCGAAAGAAGGGGTAGTCATCTTCGTTCCTTTCACTCTCGGATAAATTCGAACCGGCAGCATAGCAGTGCAGGCCGCTGGCGTAAAATGCCCTGCATCGCAGATGACTTTTCGCGGCGAAAGAGAAACAATACCCCCGTCAAATTTATCAATGCTGGCAGGCACTTCGCGCCGGTATTGCCCATACTATAACTGTTGACGGAATTACGCCGTCTGTTGCACACCAAAAGAGAGAACACATGGGCCAGATCGCCCCACGACGCCGCAGGACGCGCGCAACGCGTATTGTATCCCGGCTGCAAACCTGGCTGGCCGCACGCAAGCCGCAGCAACCCGCTGGAGAGGAGGAACCACGAATGGCTTCAGACGCGTCATCACGGCTACCGACATGGCTTCATCGTATCTGGCATGTTACCGACCACATCGGCTGGATGGACCCGCTGCCTGCGCCGCATCGCCGTGGCATTGTTATCGCGCTGCTGGTGATGCTGCTGGCGTTTCTCTGGCCGGTCAGTACACCGCGCTATCCGGTGGAGCGTCCGGTTACGCCGTCCGCTGAGAAAGAGGTGCCGATGCAGGCGGATATTTATGACAACAAAGCCGACTCATCCTCTTCTCAGCCGCAGCCGACGCCAAAAGCGGATTCACAGGGAGAGTGGCGCAACTATACGGTCGCTTCAGGCCAGACGCTGGCCCAGCTGTTTCGTGACAACAGTCTGCCGGTAAATGATGTGTTTGCGATGGCGCGAGTGGAAGGCAGCGATCAGCCGCTGAGTTCACTGAAAAGCGGTCAGCAGGTCAAAATCCGTCAGGACGCACAGGGCGCAGTGACCGGACTGACGATAGAGGGCGCTAACGGCCCGGTGCTGTTTACGCGTCAGCCGGATGGCAGCTTTATCCGCGCGCAATAGCGTTCAGGCGGCAATAAAAACAAAAACGCCGGCACAAGGCCGGCGTTCCCGCAGTGCTCAGTAATAAAAATTACTCAGCAACGATATTCACGATCAGTTTCGCGAATACTTCACTGTGAACCTGGAAGTTCACTTCGTGCTCACCGGTGGTGCGCAGAACGCCGTTCGGCAGACGAACTTCGCTCTTAGCCACTTCAACGCCAGCTGCAGAAACTGCATCAGCGATGTCGCGGGTACCGATAGAACCGAACAGTTTACCTTCGTCGCCTGCTTTAGACGCGATGGTTACGGTGCCCAGTGCATTGATTTTCTCAGCGCGTGCATTTGCTGCAGACAGAACGTCGGACAGTTTAGCTTCCAGTTCTGCACGGCGTGCTTCGAAGAATTCAACGTTTTTCCTGGTAGCAGGCACAGCTTTGCCCTGTGGTACCAGGAAGTTACGAGCGTAGCCCGCTTTAACGTTAACCTGATCACCCAGGCTGCCCAGGTTTGCTACTTTATCAAGCAGAATAACTTGCATTACCTTATCCTCTTAAAGTCGTTAATGGACAGTTGCCGATTACTGATGACGATCAGTGTACGGCAGCAGAGACAGGTAACGCGCGCGCTTGATAGCACGAGCCAGCTGACGCTGGTATTTTGCGCGAGTACCAGTGATACGGCTTGGTACGATCTTGCCGCTTTCAGTGATGTAGTTTTTCAGCGTTGCGATATCTTTATAATCGATCTCTTGAACGCCTTCCGCGGTGAAACGGCAGAACTTGCGACGACGGAAATAACGTGCCATTTGGCTAGTCTCCAGAATCTATCAATTCAATCTGCTCGGCATGTAACACCATTTTGCTCTGGCCATTGCGTGCCTGATGGCAGCTAATGAAACCGTCGAGTATGAGTTGCGTGCCGACCGTTATATGTTGAGTAATCACCTGATGGGCAGTGCCGCTGATAATTACCGGCATACGACACCAGGCTTGCCGGTGAAACCCGGCCTCCTCCTGCACTGAGCGGTGCTCAAGCACAAACTGACAGTGCGGAATTCCTGACGGGCTAATTTTTCGAACCGGCGTCTTGCACACCGTGCCAGACAAGCGCAGTCGATTAACCGTCACGATGGATTACTCTTCAGAATCCCCAGCATCTGAGTCATCAGCGGATTCGTTAGCAAAATCTTCGCGGCGCTCACGACGCTCGTCTTTCGCTTTAACCATCGGTGATGCTTCAGTTACCGCGTTTTTAACGCGCATAACCATGCTACGGATAACGGCGTCGTTGAAGCGGAAGTTCGTTTCCAGCTCATCGATCGCTTCCTGCGGCGCTTCAACGTTCAGCAGAACGTAGTGCGCTTTGTGCAGTTTGTTGATCGGGTAAGCCAGCTGACGGCGGCCCCAGTCTTCCAGACGGTGAATCGTGCCCTGTGCACCAGTGATGGCACCAGTGTAACGCTCGATCATGCCCGGAACCTGTTCGCTCTGGTCAGGATGGACCATAAATACGATTTCGTAATGACGCATCGAAATTGCTCCTTACGGATTATTCAGCCTCCTGTCGGGGTCAACCGCGGCCCATGGAAGCAAGGAACGTTATAGGCTGTGTCCCACAAAAGTTCGTTGTGACGAGCGCTTGTGGGACACAGCCTGAGAATGCGGCTGAAAAATTGACGCGTAATCATACTGGCGGGGGCCACTAAACTCAAGCGCACATTTCAACAAATGCCATCCGGCGTGCCAGATACGCAGGCTTTTCGTGCTAATCATGTGAATACAGTGCGTTAAGCAGCGATTGTTCAAAAAGGCTGATGAAGAGGTTCAGGCAGACGATCTGGCGATAATATCGCCAGTCGCTAAACTTAATGCAGACGTTACGGTTTGGCTTACCAGCGTCTAACAGAGTGTCTTCCCTGAAGTGAGGAGTCGGCCATGAAAAGGTACGTCATCGCCACTTTACTGGGTCTCTTCCTGTCTCTACCCGCTCTTGCCAGCAATGCTGACTGTGCGCAGCAGATGAGAAGTCACAGCAGCAAAGCGGCTGAGGGTTATGTCTACGTTAATCGACTGGATGCACCGGAGAGTAATCCGATCAGTGCGCCAGCCCGACTGTCAGAACGGTTCACTGCCCGCTAATAAACGGGTCAGGCCAGGGCGGAGCAGACCCCTCCGCCCTTTTTTACGTCTGATGTTTAAAGCTGATGCTTAAAGAAGCTCACCAGCGCCGTCAAACCTGACGGCGTAATCTTATGTCCAATCTGCTGTTCCGACAGTGACGTCAGATGCTGCGCTAATCCTTTGCTGCGCAGCGCGGCTTCCAGGCGGGCGCTTTCAGCAAAGGGCACCACCTCATCAGCTTCACCATGCCACAGCAGCAGCGGACGATTGGCCAGCGTGTCCAGCCGGGTGCTGGGATCGTATTCCGCCAGCGGTGCCATCCGGGCATCAAACTGTGCCTGCTGTTCCGGCGAGCGCACCACCAGCGGCGGAAACAGCGTCTGGCTGAGCTGCATAAAGTAGCCGGAACCCATCATGGAGGCGACGCTGTGGATCTGCGGATAGCGGGCCATCGCCCCCAGCGCCGTCATGCCGCCCATCGACGCCCCGGCGACCGCAAACCGCTCACCGGCGATCAGATCGTCAGCGCGCAGCGCCGATTCCAGCTGCGGCAGCTCATCAATATTTTTTTTCAGGATATCCCAGAAGCGACTCAGGCGGCTTTCGGCATCGCCGTGATAGCGTGCGCCGTGCAGATCCGCATCCGGCATCACCGCCCGGAATCCGGCCTGCGCTAAGGCGACGGCGAAATAGGCATAGACCTCTTTCGACGACGTAAAACCGTGATAAAACAGCACTGTCGGCAGCCGGTTACGGCGCTGACCAGCTGGCGCGGCGTGCAGACACTCAATTCCTGCCAGCGTTTCCGTGGTGAGTTCAATCATATTCTCTCCTGAAAGGGGCGAAGCACAGGCTTTGAGTGTACGTTCTGCCACAACATTTGCGAAGCCATTCCCCCGCTGCCGGTCGTCAGCTTGCGGCCTAAACTTTTTCGCGTTGCTGCCGTTGATCCGGTATCCCCCCAATGTGATCAAAGGTAATTTATGAAGCGTCTCTCTCTCAGCGGCCTGAGTCTTGGAGTTAAGCTGTCTGTACTGACGTCTCTCAGCGTAGCGTTATTACTGCTGGTTCTGACGCTGACCCAGAGCCACACCGCCTCACGCCAGCTGGAAAACCTCGCGATTGATGATATGCACAATCAGGTGCAGGGCATCAGTGAAATGGCGACCATGTTCAACGCCACGCTTTCCGAAGAGGTGAGCAACTACACCAATCTGTTTACCAGCTTTTTACCCAGGCGCTTTAGCCTCGATGAAAGTGCCCGGGTGCAGGTGGGCAGCTTTTCGACGCCGGTGCTGCGTGCTGGCTTAAAGACGCTCAACCTCGACCAGACAGCGGTGGACGATTTCACCGAACGCACTGCTGCGGTCGCCACCATTTTCGTGCGTGACGGCGAAGACTTTATCCGCATTTCCACCTCGCTGAAGAAGCAGGATGGCAGTCGCGCCATCGGCACCCAGCTCGATCGCGCCAGCGCCGCCTGGAAAAGCGTGCATCAGGGGGAAATCTACCGTGGCCTCGCCACGCTGTTTGGCCATCGCTACATCACCCAGTATCAGCCGGTCAAAGATGCCAGCGGCACGGTAGTCGCCATTCTGTTTGTCGGGGTCGGTATCGATCAGCAATACGCCCTGATGCGTGAGAAAATTCTCGCGCGTCGGCTGGGCGACAGCGGCCACTTTTATGTGATTAACGGCGCGCCCGGCAGCGCTCAGGGTCAGTATTTGTTTGATCAGCACAACGAAGGGAAACTACCGGGCTGGGATAACGCGATACAGCAGCAACTGCTGACCCAGCCGCAAGGGATACGGCAGGTGGAGATGGCCGGAGAGAACCGCATGCTGGCCTGGCAGCAGTTACCGGGCTGGAACTGGGTGATTGTTGGTGAGGTTAACCGCGCCAGCCTGCTGGCACCAATTACCCACAGTCGTAACCTGTTTTTACTCACCGGCCTGGCGCTGGTGCTGGTGTTTGCGCTTGGCTTTGTCTGGTACAGCCGCCGGGCGATTACCCGTCCGCTGCAGCAGGTGATTCATCTGGCGCAGCAGTATGCCGCCGGTAATTTGCAGGTGCATCTCGATACGCCACGTCGCGACGAAGTGGGCCAGTTGATCAACGCCATCAACGGCATTGGCGATGGTCTGGAGAAGATCGTCGGTCAGGTGCGCAGCGCCGCGCAGGAGATCAGTGACGGCACCGATACCATCGCCGCCAGCAGCCACAATATCAGCGAGCAGATTGGGCGTCAGGCCAGCAGCGTCGAGCAGACCTCGGCCAGCATGGAGCAGTTTGGTGCGACGGTAGAACATACCGCCGATAGCCTGCGCCAGGCGATGTCGCTGGTGTCTGAAGCCAGCGCTATCGTCAGCCAGGGCAGCCAGACCGTGGTGCGCTCGGTTAACACCATGTCGGCCATTAAAATCTCGTCGCAAAGCATTGCGGATATCACCCATGTGATCGAATCTATCGCCTTCCAGACCAATATCCTGGCGCTAAATGCCGCGGTTGAAGCCGCGCGTGCCGGTGAACAGGGACGCGGATTTGCGGTGGTAGCTGCCGAAGTACGGGCGCTGGCGCAGCGCTCGGCGCAGGCCGCGAAAGAGATTGATGGGCTAATCGCCACCTCAATCGGCAATGTGGCGGAAGGCCATCTGTTATCTGAGCAGACCCGCGACGCGATGACCCACATCGTGACGCACATTGAGCAGGTCCAGGCGCTGATGGGCGAGATCAACGTGGCGGCGCAACAGCAGGCTGCCGGCATTGGTCAGGTTAATCTGGCGATGAACCAGATCAGCCAGGCGACGCATCAGAACAGTGAACTGGTGGCGCAGGCGGAAAGTAGCGCCCAGACCCTGAGTGATAAAGGCCATCACCTGACCCAGCTGGTCAGCGTTTTTAGCCTCAAATCCTGACGGCATTCGGGACGATGGCATACACTTAATGCTTCGTCCTGAATGAGGGTTTTCCTATGCGTTTCGCTTACTTACTGGTGTTAAGCCTGTCACTGGCAGGCTGTTCTGCGTTTCAGACGACCCCAAAAGCGCCGCCCGCGCCGACGCAACAGGCGCAGGAAATTTCACGGGCGCAAAGCGCCGGTTTACCGAAGCTGGGCAATATCACCGTCAACGTGCACGGTTCACCCGATGATGCACAGCGCGCCGTGGCCGCCCGGGCCAATCAGTCCGGTGCGACCTACTATCAGATCGTGGCGCTGAGTGAAACGGTGATGCCTGGCTTATGGTACGCCAGCGCGATCCTGTACGGAGCCTCACCCACCGCAGGCGCGGGCCAGTAAGCGGTCGGCCAGCGCGGCATCAAGTGGACGTGAGCCGCGCTGATCGAGCCATTGCCGGCACCAGCCATCCGCCAGCGGCGGCTCGGCATATTTCAGCAACTGTGCGCCCGTTGCCAGCAGCAGCAGACTGCGGGTCAGTTCACGCGCCTGCGCCTCCGGTATTTTGTGCAGTCGCAGACGAAGCTGACGCCAGCGCGCATCGAAATGGCGGTTACTGCCTTTGACTGCCTCAAATTCCTGGCTGAGCATCTCTGCCGCATCGCTCTGCCGCGAAAGCGCGCGCAACACGTCGAGACACATCACGTTGCCCGACCCTTCCCAGATACTGTTAACCGGGATATCGCGATACAGCCGCGGCAGCTCACTCGCTTCGCAGTAGCCGATGCCGCCTAACACCTCCATCGCCTCTGCCACAAACGGCGCACCTGCTTTGCATATCTGGTATTTCGCCGCCGGGGTAAACAGGCGCGCAAAGGCAACCTCATGCGGTTTTGCCGGCTGCGACCAGGCACGGGCCAGCCGCATCAGTAAGGCGGTCTGTCCTTCCAGCTGCAGTGCCTGCTGCGCCAGCACCTGACGCATCAGTGGCTGATCCACCAGATTTTTACCCAACACCTGGCGCTGGTGTGCATGATAGAGCGCAACTGAAAAAGCCCGCCGCATCTGGCCGTGACTGCCGAGCGCGCAGTCAAAACGGGTCATTCCGCCCATTTTCAGGATCAGCCGGACCCCTTCCCCCTCTTCTCCCAGTAGCCAGCCAGTGGCGTCGCGAAACTCGACTTCGCTGCTGGCATTGGATCGATTACCCAGCTTATCTTTCAGCCGCTCGATCTGGATAGCATTGCGGGAACCGTCCGGTAACAGGCGCGGCAGGAAGAAGCAGCTCAGTCCCGCCGGCGTCTGTGCCAGCACCAGATGCGCATCGCTTTGCGGCACCGAAAAAAACCACTTATGACCGGTGAGCCGGTAGATTTCACCGGGGCCGCGCGCGCCCAGCGGCTCCGCGCGGGTGGTGGTAGTGAACAGATCGCTGCCGCCCTGCTTTTCTGTCATGCCCATGCCGATCAGCAAGCCGCGCTTTTGATCGCCGGGCTGTGCATGGGTGTCATACCGGTCACTGAGCAGCGGATCGAGCCAGCCTTCGAACGTGGCCGGCAGATAAGTCTGAAGCAGCGGGATTGCCGCGTGGGTCATCGTCACCGGGCAGAGCGTGCCCGCTTCAACCTGAGCATGCAGAATAAAACGGGCGGCACGCGCCACGCTGGCATGTTCGCGCACCGTCGGTTGCCAGCTGAGGTTGTGCAGACGGCTGGCGCAGACGCCCTGCATCAGCAGATGCCAGGCGGGATGAAAACGCACTTCATCGAGCCGCACGCCACGCGCATCGTAGCGCAGCAGTTCGGGCGGTTCGGCATTGGCCAGCCGGCCAAGCTCCAGTGATTCAGCGCTGCCAAGCTGCAGCCCGACGGAAGCCAGCCATTCACGATCCCACTCCGCGCCCTCGCGCTGTAGCGCTTCACTCAACGGCGTATCGGAAAGGAACAGGTTGCTGTTACTGAGAGGATGGGGCTGATTAAAAACGGTGTGTGTTGTCCAGGTCATAACCACTCCTCGCGGATGTCACTCAGTAAGTATACCCGTCGTCTTTCAAGCTGCATTTTTGTTGGCTGCGTTCACTCACCCGAATCACTTACTCATGTAAGCTCATCGGGGTTCGTTCTCGTGCCACCTCAATGCAACCCGAAATCCTTTGGGTATATACGAATGACGCGCAGTTATGCCTGGTACAGAAACTAATTTGTGGCGAGGATCACATCGGAGATCAGGCGTTGCGCTGGCGCACCGCTTCAAACAGGCAGACGCCGGTAGCGACCGAGACGTTCAGCGAAGAGACGCTGCCCGCCATCGGAATACTGATCAGCTCATCGCAATGTTCACGGGTCAGACGACGCATGCCTTCGCCCTCTGCGCCCATCACCAGCGCCATCGGGCCGGTCATTTTGCTCTGATACACGGTGTGATCGGCTTCACCGGCCGTGCCGACTACCCAGATGTTGTACTCCTGCAGCAAGCGCAGCGTCCGCGCCAGGTTGGTAACGCGGATTAACGGCACGTTCTCAGCCGCACCGCTGGCCACTTTTTTGGCGGTGGCGTTCAGCGGAGCGGAACGATCTTTTGGCACGATCACCGCATCCACGCCCGCTGCATCGGCGCTGCGCAGACAGGCTCCGAGGTTATGCGGATCGGTAACCCCGTCCAGCACCAGCAGGAACGGTTTTTCCAGGCTCTGCAGCAGATCCGGCAGATCGCCTTCCTGATACTGACGGCCCGGTTTAACCTGCGCCACGATACCCTGATGCACGCCGCCTTCCACCTGGCTGTCCAGCCACTTACGCTCTGCCAGTTGAATTACGATCCCCTGAGCTTCCAGCGCGGCGACCAGGGGTTGCAGGCGACGATCGTCGCGGCCTTTGAGGATAAAGACCTGCTGGAAACGTTGTGGGTCGCGTTCCAGCAGCGCCTGCACGGCATGGATACCAAAAATAATTTCGCTCATCGATCTGCTCAGTGTGTGGAAATGAATAAATTACCGCCCTTTCCCGGCTGAGAAAGGGCGGCTATGCGCATCAGTCAGTTTGCGCTTTTTTGCTGGCGCGCTTAGCCCGCGTGGCGGCGGCGATTTTACGGCTTTTTTCCGAGACGGTTTTACTTTTTTTCTCGGTTTTTGCCGCTGCCGGTCTGCTCTTGTCACCGCGGAAAGCAGCGTCTGGCTCAAAATTGGACTTCTTGCTGACATCACGACGGCGTTTGAACGGTGGTTTGCCATCACGCTTCGCCCGATCGCGCTCGGTTTTACCTTCGCCGCGTACCTGACGCTGGCTGGAGATCAGGGCAAAGTCGATTTTACGCTCGTCCATGTGCACCGCTTCGACCCGTACTTCCACAATATCGCCAAGACGATAGGTGCGGCCGCCGGACTCGCCAATCAGACGCTGACCGACCGGATCAAAACGGTAGTAGTCGTTATCCAGCGTCGAGACATGCACCAGACCATCAATGAACAGATCGCTCAAGCGGACAAAGAAGCCAAAGCCGGTGACGCTGGAGATCACGCCGTTGAAGACGTTGCCGACCTGATCCTGCATGAAGTCACACTTGAGCCAGTCCGCGACGTCGCGGGTCGCTTCATCAGCCCGGCGTTCGGTCAGGGAACAGTGCAGTCCCAGTTGCAGCATCTCCGGCATTTCGTAGTGATAGCCACCGGTCGCAGTCATCCGATCTTTGATCGCGTTGCTGTCTTTCGGCATCAGATATTTGATGGCGCGTTGTACCAGACCTTTACCTTCACCCTGCTCTTTTGCCAGCAGATACTTGATGGCGCGATGCAATGTCAGATCCGGGTAGCGGCGAATTGGCGAGGTAAAGTGAGCATATGAAGTCAGCGCCAGACCGAAGTGGCCGCGGTTTTCCGGATCGTAAACTGCCTGCTTCATCGAACGCAGCAGCATGGTTTGCAGCATTTCCGCATCAGGACGATCGGCCACCTGCTTCAGCAGCGCGGCATAGTCGATCGGCTGCGGTTTGTTGCCGCCGGGCAGACTCAGTCCCAGCTCGTTGAGCACGGTACGGAAACTCTTGATGCTTTCGTCGGTCGGGCGATCGTGATCGCGGAACAGCGCCGGTTCCTGATTTTTCTCAACGAAGCGTGCCGAGGCGATATTCGCCAGGATCATACACTCTTCGATCAGCTTGTGGGCGTCATTACGCGAAACGCGCTCAACACGCTCAATGCGGCGCTCGGCGTTGAAGATGAACTTCGCTTCTTCGGTCTCAAACGAGATGCCGCCACGCTCTTCACGTGCTGCTTCCAGCGCCTGATACAGGTTGTGCAGCTCTTCAAGATCTTTAACCAGCGGCGCATACTGCTGACGCAGCTCTTTGTCGCCCTGCAGAATGTTCCAGACTTTATTGTAGGTCAGACGCGCATGCGAATTCATCACCGCTTCGTAGTGTTTGAAGCCGGTCAGTTTCCCTTTTGAGGAAACGGTCATTTCGCACACCATACACAGGCGATCGACCTGCGGGTTGAGCGAACATAAACCGTTCGACAGCACTTCCGGCAGCATCGGCACCACCTGTGACGGGAAATAGACCGAGGTACCGCGCTGATGCGCTTCGTCATCCAGCGGCGTGCCAGGACGGACGTAATAGCTGACATCCGCGATAGCAACCCACAACCGCCAGCCGCCACCGCGTTTTTTCTCACAGTAGACCGCATCGTCAAAGTCACGGGCATCTTCGCCATCAATCGTGACCAGCGGCAGCTTACGTAAGTCGACGCGTCCTTTTTTGGCCTCTTCCGGCACTTCTTCTTTCAGCTTACTGACCTGCGCTTCAACCTCTGGCGGCCAGCTGTGTGGGATTTCATGGGTCCGTAGCGCCATATCGACCGCCAGACTGGTGCCCATATCATCACCGAGGATCTCAGCCACTTTACCGATCGCTTTACTGCGACGGGTTGGACGCTGAACTAACTCCACCACCACGACCGAGCCCATGCGGGCATTCATGGTTTCTTCCGGTGGGATCAGGATGTCAAAGCTCAGACGGCTGTCGTCCGGCACCACAAAGCCAGCACCGGCGTCGGTGAAGTAACGGCCAACGATCTGGTTATTGCGTGGTTCCTGTACCCGCACCACGCGCGCTTCGCGACGGCCTTTACGATCGGCGCCCAGCGGCTGGGCCAGGATGACGTCGCCGTGCATGCAAAACTTCATCTGTTCGGCGGAGAGGTAGAGGTCATCCTTCTGACCTTCTGCCCGCAGGAAGCCGTAGCCATCACGGTGGCCAATGACCTTCCCGCGTAGCAGATCCAGACGCTCCGGCAGGGCATAGCATTGACGGCGGGTGAACACCAGCTGACCATCACGCTCCATGGCGCGCAGGCGGCGACGCAGCGCCTCAATATGCTCTTCTTCCTGCAGGTTCATCTCTTGCGCCAGCTCTTCGCGGCTGGCCGGTTTTTCACGTTTTTCTAATAGCGCCAGAATAAATTCACGGCTTGGAATGGGGTTTTCGTATTTTTCAGCTTCTCTATCCTGAAAAGGATCTTTTGACATAGCGGTTCCTCCGATGTCATTGAGTATTTATTGCCACCGGCGGTTCGGACAATATGATTTCATAAAGTGGGGTATTCCCTTCAACCAAATCCGCCAGCGTGTAGCTATCCAGTTCCTGCAGAAAGCGCTGCACCGCGTCATGTAGCGCCTTCTTCAGGCGACAGGCGGGCGTAATAGAACAGGATGCGCAGTCCACTAATTGTAGCGGTTCCATCTTACGCACTACGTCGCCAATCACAATCTGACTGGCCGGCATGCCAAGACGAAGCCCGCCATTTTTGCCGCGCGTTGCGGCGATATATCCCGCCCGGCTCAGTTGATTAATGATTTTGACCATGTGATTTCGTGACACACCATAGGTGTTGGTCACTTCAGTGATGTTGGTCTGCTGGCCTTCGGGCAACGCGGCCAGATAAATCAGGGCCCGTAAACCATAATCAGTAAAACTCGTCAGCTGCACAGTAACCTCAGTGAATCATCAAAAGTGGCATCGCATAACCCGCCTTGCGATTGATGTCAGGAATAAATCGGATCGCCATGCGAGTGGCTACGATGATAAACCAGAGTCTGATTAACCGTGCGTTTTTTTAAGCCAGCACCGGGTTGGACAAGCGAAGGGGAATTAAGTGGCATCAAAGAGTGGAAAAACAAAGGCCGGACAAGGTCCGGCCTGGGTGATTATGCGTCGAACGGATCGCGCAGAATCATCGTTTCACTGCGGTCCGGGCCGGTTGAGATAATATCAACCGGAACACCCGTCACTTCTTCTACACGCTTGATATAGTCGCGGGCAGCTTGTGGTAAGCCCTCCAGCGTCTTCACACCAAAAGTAGTCTCGCTCCAGCCCGGCATCGTTTCATAGATCGGCTCAATGCCTTCCCAGTTCTCTGCCGCCAGCGGCGTGGTGGTGACTTCACGGCCATCCGGCATCCGGTAAGCCACGCAGATTTTGACCTCTTTCAGGCCATCCAGCACGTCCAGTTTAGTCATGCAGAAACCGGACAGAGAGTTGATCTGCACCGCACGACGCACGGCAACCGCATCCAGCCAGCCGGTACGACGACGACGGCCGGTGGTGGCACCGAACTCGTTACCCTGCTTACACAGGAACTCACCGGTTTCGTCAAACAGTTCGGTCGGGAATGGACCAGCACCGACGCGGGTTGAGTACGCTTTCACGATACCCAGCACGTAATCGACATAGCGCGGGCCAATGCCTGAGCCGGTCGCTACGCCGCCAGCGGTGGTGTTGGACGAGGTAACGTACGGATAGGTACCGTGATCGATATCCAGCAGCGTACCCTGCGCACCTTCGAACATGATCAGATCGCCACGCTTACGCGCGCCGTCCAGCAGCTCAGAGACGTCAACCACCATGCTGGTCAGGATGTCGGCAATCGCCATCACATCGTTCAGCACTTTATCGAAGTCGACCGCCTGCTCTTTGTAGTAGTGCACCAGCTGGAAGTTGTAGAAATCGACCACTTCTTTCAGCTTGGCGGCAAAGGTCTCTTTGTTGAACAGATCGCTGACGCGCAGTGCACGGCGTGCGACTTTATCTTCATAAGCCGGACCAATACCGCGGCCAGTAGTCCCGATCGCCTTAGCACCACGCGCTTTTTCGCGCGCCATGTCCATGGCAACGTGATACTGCAGAATCAACGGACAGGCTTCAGAAATCAGCAGACGTTCGCGTACCGGAATCCCGCGCTCTTCGAGGCCTTTCATCTCTTTCATTAAGGCTTCAGGAGAGAGCACTACGCCGTTACCAATAATGCTGGTGACGTTATCGCGCAGAATGCCAGAAGGGATCAGGTGGAGGACGGTTTTTTCACCGTTGATGACAAGTGTGTGGCCCGCATTGTGGCCGCCTTGATAACGCACAACGTAATTCGCGCGTTCAGTCAGAAGGTCTACAATCTTACCTTTACCTTCGTCACCCCATTGGGTGCCCAGTACGACGACGTTCTTACCCATTTCTCAAAATCACCGATTGCTTAAAAAAGGATTCTACCATCTGATCCGGTGGTTTTCAGCACTTTTAGCATACGATTGCGCGCTTTTTTGCCAGCATTTTGATCACTACAACATGTTGGGGAAAACAGGCGCAGCAGGCACAATTTGTGCACCAGGCCAGCAGTTGTTACAGGTTGCCGTGCAGGCTAAGCATGCAATAGATCACCATTCCGGCTACCACCAGCCCGCCGCCAAAACGGTGCAACAGGCGATCGGGCAGCTGCGTCATCGCCAGAATCATGCGGCGCCAGGCGCGTGGCATGAACATCGGTCCCAACCCTTCCAGCACTAATACCAGCGCCAGTGCCATCCAGATGCTTGTTTTCATACTGATACCCAAAAAAAAGGCCGACAACATTGTCGGCCTGTAGGTTATATCAGTTCTTAACGTGTCGCGTTAGAGGGCGCCTTCATATATCGGAAGAAGTCGCTGTCCGGGCTTAACACCATCACATCCTGATTGTCATTGAAGCTGTTTTCATAGGCACGCAGGCTACGAATAAAGGCGTAGAAGTCCGGGTCCTGACTGAATGCCGCAGCAAACAGTCGCGCCGTTTCCGCATCACCGTCACCACGGGTAATCAGCGCTTCACGCTGGGCTTCGGCCAGCGTACGCGTTACCTGGTAATCAGCCTGGGCGCGCAGTTTTTCTGCTTCTTCCTGACCTTGTGAACGCTGGCTACGTGCTACGGCTTCACGCTCTGCACGCATACGGTTGAAGATCGCATCTGAAACTTCGGTCGGCAGGTTGATCTGCTTAATCCGTACATCTACGACCTGAATACCTAACGCCGCCATACTGTTCGGGTTCGGTGCCGGTTCGCTGCTGTTAGTTTCACGCTCTACGCGGGCCGCTGCACTGGCAATCGCATCATCGGCGGCCGGGGTGGCGATTTCGTCATCGCTGCCTGCACTACCGGTGTTCAGCGCATCACGCACGTCGGTGGTCAGACGACCACGCGAATCGGTCACAATGTCTTTAACATCCAGACGCCCCATTTCAGAACGCAGACGGTCACTGAACTTACGTTTCAGCAGTACTTCCGCCTGAGACACATCGCCGCCACCGGTGGCCAGATAGTAACGACTGAAGTCGCTGATACGCCATTTGATGTAGGAATCGACGATCAGATCTTTCTTCTCTTTAGTGACGAAGCGATCGGCCTGGTTGTCCATGGTCTGAATACGAGCATCCAGTGTTTTAACCGTTTCCAGGAATGGGATCTTGAAATGCAGACCCGGTTCAAACACCTGCGGTTTGTTTTCGTCGTCGCGCAGAACCTTACCGAAGCGCAGTACGATGCCGCGTTGACCTTCCTGCACCACAAACAGCGACGCATAGAGCGCCACCAGCACGACGATGATTAATACTACTATTGGCTTACGCATCGATTACTCTCTCCCTTCGCGCTGGCTGTCGTTGCGCAGAGCGTTAGCCCGACGCTGATCCATGATGCTGTCCGGACTGTATGACGACGTGTCACTGCGGCTGGCGCTGCGATCGGAGAGCGCAGGCTGCGATGCGGCACTGCCCCCTTTCTGACCGTTGTGGCCGGTTGACGCCTGACCGCCACGCATCAGTTGATCGAGCGGCAGCACCATCAGGTTATTACCCCGATCGTTAACCAGTACTTTACGGGTATGGCTGAGCACGCGTTCCATCGTTTCGATATAGAGACGCTCTTTGGTGATTTCTGGTGCCGCTTTGTACTCAGGCAGGATTTTGGCAAACCGCGCCACTTCACCCTGCGCTTCCAGCACCGTCCGCTCTTTATACGCACGGGCTTCTTCCAGAATACGCTGCGCCTGACCGTTAGCTCGTGGCTGAACTTCGTTGGCGTAGGCTTCCGCTTCGCGGACATACTGCTCGCGGTTTTCACGTGCGGCAATCGCATCATCAAACGCAGACTTCACCTCTTCCGGTGGACGAGCCGCCTGGAAGTTTACGTCCAGCACCGCGATGCCCATATTGTAAGGGCGAATCGTTTCGTCGATTTCACGCTGGGTATCGCTACGGACCACAGTACGACCTTCGGTCAGGATACGGTCCATGGTGGAACGGCCAATGACGCCGCGCAGTGCGCTGTCGGTGGCCTGACGTAGACTGTCATCCGCGCTGGTAACGGCATAAAGATAACGTTCCGGATCGGTAACCCGGTACTGGATGTTCATCTCAACCCGCACCACGTTCTCATCCGAAGTCAGCATCACGCCTGACGCGGCGAGTTCACGTACCGCTTCAACGTTAACGGCACGCACCTGATCGATAAAGGTCGGTTTCCAGTTCAGACCTGGCTCAACCAGATGACTGAACTTACCGAAGCGCGTTACCACGCCACGTTCCGCTTCTTTGATGGTGTAGAAACCGCTTGCTGCCCAGATCACGACAGCTGCAACCGCTACGATGCCAACAATTTTGCCGCCGCTGCCGGAGCCGCGCTGACCGTTGTCGTTCTGTTTGCCACCGCCCAGACCACCAAGCTTCTTGCTCAGCTTACGGAAGATATCATCCAGATCAGGAGGCCCGGATTCCCGTCCTCCTTTATTCCCCCCAGAGTTGCCGCCTTGATTATTGCTGCTTCCCCACGGGTCGCGGTCCTGTCCGTTATTTCCGGGCTGATTCCACGCCATGTCTCTACTCCATTTATTGTATTTGCGGTTTTTACCCTTCATCTTTCGGATTGCAGCGGTGTTGGCTGCCTTCGCTCACTCCGGTCACTTACCTGCGTAAGCTCCCGGGGATTCACTCAGTTGCCGCCTTGCTGAAATCCGAAATACTCGGGTAACGCCTGCGTATTCGGGTCTGCAACGAAAGTGCGACAATCTTCAATTTTTAAGGTAAATGCGTTTGGGCAATATCAAACAATATAACTGGTCAGCGACGGTTCCTGTTTGCATAAGCGCAACCATTCAATGATTGGCATACGAATCTGCAATCCTACACTGCCGTCTTCCTGATTCCACTCTTTCTCAATCGCCTGCAACTGGTAGAAACGGCTGCGCAAGCGCCCCGCTTCGGGTGGCAGACGTAATTCGTATTGGGCAATTTCACCCGACAGCCGCTCAGACAGCGCCTGCCATAATAACGGAATACCGGCACCGGTCTGGGCAGACAGCCAGACGCGAATCGGCAGGTTTTCTTCGTTACGATCGATGCGTGGTTCAAAGCCATCGAGCATATCGATCTTATTCATGACCAGTAAGGTGGGAATTTCGTCAGCGTCGATCTCTTCCAGTACGGTATCAACGGCTTCAATATTTTCTGTGACGCGAACGTCAGCACCGTCAATCACATGCAGCAGCAACGTCGCCTGACGCGTCTCCTGAAGGGTCGCTTTAAAGGCAGCAACCAAATCGTGAGGAAGATGGCGGATAAAGCCGACCGTATCCGCCAGCACCACTTCACCGACATCGGCGACATTCAGGCGGCGCAGCGTCGGATCAAGGGTCGCAAACAGCTGATCGGCAGCAAAGACGTTGGCTGAGGTCACGGCGTTAAACAGCGTCGATTTACCGGCGTTGGTATAGCCCACCAGCGACACGGTTGGCACATCGGCCTTGGCGCGTGCCTGACGTCCCTGCTCACGCTGTTTCTCTACCCGTTCCAGACGGGATAAAATCTGGCTGATACGGCCGCGTAATAAGCGACGGTCAGTTTCTAACTGCGTTTCACCCGGACCGCGTAAGCCGATCCCGCCTTTCTGGCGTTCAAGGTGCGTCCAGCCGCGTACCAGACGCGTGGCAAGATGGCGTAGCTGTGCCAGCTCAACCTGCAATTTACCTTCGTGGGTGCGTGCGCGTTGCGCGAAGATATCGAGAATTAAGCCGGTACGATCAATCACCCGGCATTCGCACAGGCGCTCGAGATTTCTTTCCTGAGCGGGCGTAAGGGCATGATCGAATAAGACGACCGATGCTCCTGTTGTTTTTACCGCATCGGCAATTTCAACGGCCTTTCCTTCACCGACAAAATACTTGGGATGTGGCGCTTTGCGGCTGCCAGTGATCACTTGCAGCGCGTCAACGCCAGCAGAAGAAACCAGGGTTTCAAATTCCTGAAGATCTTCTACTTCTTTGTCTTGGGAGAACCAGATGTGTACCAGTACGGCCTGCTCACCGGCATCATAACGGTCAAACAAGCTATAACCTCGCTAAAATAAAAGACCAGGACGGAAAACCATTCATGCTCTCCGGTCCTGGCTGTACGGCGACGCGTTATTCTGCGTTATCACCGTCTTGTTGTGGCTGTGGCTGCGCAGATGTGTTGCTGCCGCCATGATGGTAATTGTTGCTGCCGCCACCGGTATTATTGCTATGGTGAGAAACCGGGCGCGAAGGAACAACGGTAGAAATGGCGTGTTTATAAACCATCTGACTTACCGTGTTTTTCAGCAAAATTACAAACTGATCAAATGACTCAATCTGACCCTGCAGCTTGATACCGTTAACCAAATAAATCGAAACCGGAACACGTTCACGACGCAGTGCGTTCAAAAACGGGTCTTGTAATGATTGCCCCTTAGCCATTCTATCTTTTCCTTATATGCTTGTTGTTTGTTGCTTGTAGAACCTATGGTTCTGAAAAAACTGCGTAAAAATTTGCGCACGATAACCCGTCAATTGTACACAATCACCCATGCTTCGCACTAAGAACCTGTAGCACCCTGTCACGTGCCAGTTGGGGCTCGTCACTGTCTAACCAGTGAACGTTTTCCCAGCCGCGTAACCAGGTAATCTGACGCTTAGCAAGTTGCCGGGTTGCGCAAATTCCCCGATAAACCATCTCGTCATAATCGATTTCGCCCGATAAATAAGACCACATCTGGCGATAACCAACACAACGAATGGAAGGCATGTCCGTATGCAAATCACCTCGTGCAAACAGGGCCCGAGACTCCGCTTCAAATCCTGACGCCAACATCTGCTCAAAACGCAACGCGATGCGCTGGTGTAACAGCTCGCGGCTCGCGGGGGCGATGGCAAACTGGTACACATCGTAGGGTAACGCTTCACCGGACGTTTTTGTCAGTTCCGTTAAAGTTTTACCCGAAATGAAAAAAACTTCCAGTGCTCGCGAAAGTCTCTGCGGATCATTCGGATGAATACGACTGCCGGCAACCGGGTCGATTTCACACAGCTGGCGGTGTAAAGCTTCCCAGCCTTTTTCACGCGCCGTTTGCTCTATCCGCTGACGAACCTCGGGATCGGCCGAGGGCAACGGCGACAATCCTTCAAGTAACGCCTTGAAGTAGAGCATGGTTCCACCAACAAGCAACGGAATTCGTCCGGCCTGAACGATATCCGCCATTTCTGCTAACGCATCGCGTCGAAACTCGGCCGCCGAATAGGCTTCCGCGGGATCGCGTATGTCCAGCAACCGATGGGGCGCCACTGCTAACTCCTCAGCCGACGGTTTCGCCGTGCCAATATCCATCTGACGATAGATTAAGGCAGAATCTACGCTGATTAGTTCCACTGGCAAATGCTTACGCAGCTCAATCGCTAACGCCGTCTTGCCAGACGCCGTGGGTCCCATCAAAAATATAGCCTTTGGCCGGCCAGCCTGGTTTAGTTCACTCATGCTTCAACGCGTCAATCGCGCTCTCAATCTCTATGGCCTGTATCAGACCTGAAGGCGGCGATTTTAATAACTGTGGACAGAGCCGTTCCAGCTCAGCCAGCAGGTTAATCGCCTGTGAGTGATTCCAGTCAGATGACTCTGCATCCTGACGCCGCGCCAGCCACTGGGCCAGTTGCGTCGCAGAGTTATCTTGCTGCCGGGCGAGATAGCCTAACAGTTCAGGAATCAAGATTTGTAAATTTTGTGTTCGTAACGGTAAAGGAACCGCGCGCAGAGTCACGTGGTCGCCCTCCAGCTGCAGTTCTATTCCCATCTGATTGAGCAGACTGCTGTTTTTCTGTGCAGCCTGCCGCTCGGTCTGGGCAATTTTAAGCCGCACCGGGATCAATAACGGCTGCGGTTTTAAGCCGGTTTCGCCGGGCTGAAGCTGCGCCTGTTTTAACCAGCGCGCCGCCACCGGCAGAGACAGCAGCAGCAGTCTCTGGTCCTGCTCCAGCAACGCATAGTGGTGATGCAGCACCGTCAGTACCCGGCCAAAACTCTGGGCATGCGCCGCCAGCGGTGACGCCTGGACGACGGCACGCGGTGCCGGTTCAGCCGGCTTCGCTGGTGGCGCGCCCGTGGCAGGCGTTTTTAGCAACTGCTGATACACCGCGCCTTCCCGCTGACGATAACCGCTCTCTTTGTTCTGCCAGGCTGGCGCTGGTCCCGGCGTCGGTGCTGCCGGCGCTGACTCGCTGCGACGCGCGGCGGGCTGTGAAAAATGGTTCCCCCCGGCCGCCTGACGATTCTCGGGTTGCCAGCGCGGCGCGGGCTCTTCCGCCTGCAGCGTCGGCAATACCGGGGCCGCGCTCGCCTGTAACACGCTCATCACGCCCTGATAGATAAAATCATGCACCAGCCGCGACTGATGAAACCGCACCTCATGTTTTGCCGGATGAACGTTGACATCCACCTGGTGCGGATCGATTTCCAGATAGAGCACATAGGCGGGCTGCTGGTCCTCCTGCAGCTGGGTCTGGAAAGCCTGGCGGATCGCGTGATTGATCAGCTTGTCGCGCATCATGCGGCCGTTTACGTAGCAATACTGCAGGTCGCTGACCTGACGCGAACCGGTCGGATCGGCTACCCAGCCGCGCAGTGACAGATCGTCGTGCTGCCAGTCGATGCGTAACGCATGCTGCATAAAGGTCACGCCACAGATGGCCGCCAGCCGTCGTTCGCGCTGGCTCTCTTCACTTACCGCCCGATACTGACGCATCATTTTGCCGTTGTGACTGAGTGAAATCGCCACGTCAAAGCGGGCCAGCGCGATGCGGCGAATCACTTCGTCGATGTGACCAAACTCGGTTTTTTCAGTGCGCATGAATTTGCGGCGTGCCGGGGTGTTGTAAAACAGATCCAGCACTTCCAGCGTGGTGCCGCACGGATGCGCAGCAGGCTTGACCGTCACGGCCATATCTCGCCCTTCGGCATAGGCCTGCCAGGCTTCAGTTTGATCGGCGGTACGTGAGGTCAGAGTCAGGCGAGAGACCGAGCTGATACTGGCCAGCGCTTCGCCCCGGAAACCGAGGCTCATGATCGCCTCCAGGTCATCCAGTGAGGCAATCTTGCTGGTGGCATGGCGGGCCAGTGCCATCGCCAGTTCGCTTTTTACGATGCCGCATCCGTTGTCACGGATGCGTATCAGCTTCGCGCCGCCCTTTTCAATCTCAACATCAATGCGCGTTGCGCCAGCATCAAGGCTGTTTTCCACCAGCTCTTTCACAACCGATGCAGGACGCTCGACCACTTCACCCGCCGCGATCTGGTTCGCCAGTTGCGGCGGTAAAATTTGTATCGGCATGGTGGATATCCTTTTAGCTGATAGCCCGGCGCAGTGGCCGGGCAAACATTCAGGATGCAGGAATTTTCAGGTTCTGCCCCAACATTACGTTGGTCGACTTCAGATTATTGGTCTGCATTATCGCCTTCGGGCTGACGCCGTAGTGGGCGGCAATGCCGGTCAGCGAGTCGCCACGTACCACTTTATGACGGACCACACCGCGCGTGGTGGCTCGCGTGGTCCGGCTGACGGCAGCGCTGGCAGGGACTTTAAGGCGTTGCCCAACCCATACCACATCGCGCTTCAGCGTATTCATCTCACGCAGGGTGGCCATGCTGACGCCATACTTCGCGGCGATGCCAGACAGCGTCTCGCCGCGCGTCACCGTGTGGCGCTGAGTGGCACCGGTATATTGCGTCACGCCGGTCGCCGGGTTGCTGGCGACGCTAACCGCTGGCGACGAGCCCAGCGGCCGGTTTTCCTCCTTTGGGATGGATTGCAGCGGGTGCGCCAGGAAATAAGTGCGCAGACCTTTATAGATCGACTGCGCAATCTTATCCTGGTGTGCGCTACTGCCAAGCAGTCGCTCCTCCGAGGAATTACTGATAAAACCGGTTTCCACTAACAGCGAAGGAATATCCGGCGAACGCAGCACGCCAAGGCTGGCATGCTCTGGTAAGCGTTTATGCAGCGAAGTGACGCCGCGTAATTGCTGCAACACGCGCTGGGCAATGTCATAACCGACACGCTGTGAATGACCAAACTGCAGGTCGAGCACCGCCTGGCTGAGATAAGGGTCCGCCTGACTGTTCGCCAGCAGATCGCCTGCGCCGCCCAGCAGTTCAGACTGTTTCTCTTTCTGCTCCAGCCAGTTAGCCATTTCACTGTTGGCGCGACGGTTCGACAGCACCCAGACCGACGCACCGGTCGCCGCATGGCTTGGCGCGGCATCGGCGTGAATTGAGACCAGCACGTTGGCATTCGCTTTACGCGCCACGTCAGAACGGCCCATCACCGAAATAAAATAGTCGCCATCACGGGTCAGTACGCCTTTGAACATCGGATCGTTATTCAGTAACACCCGCAGCTTACGGGCGATAGCGATGGTGACATTCTTCTCTTTCAGCCCGCGCTGTCCGATAGCGCCGGGGTCCTGACCGCCGTGTCCGGCATCAATCGCCACGATCACCGTGTCGTTGCGGCTGACCGCGCTGCCCGGACGTACCGTGCTGGCTGTGCTGGTGACGGCGGTGACTGGATTGGCGTTAAACGGGTTCGCGGCGGCTGCGCTCTGAACCGGGGCGCGGACCGGCGCAGGATCGGGCGTCGGCGTCGGGCGGGTTACGGCCGGCCGTGAGCCGGTAATGGTAAACACCACGCTGTAGCTGCTGCCGTTACGCTGCGTCACCGCCCGGGTTTTGCCCGGCTGCGTCAGCTCAAACACCAACCGTACGCTCTGTTTGTCTTTCGGCGTGCTGGTCCGGATGCGCTTTACAATGTTTTCTCCGCTGAAGTTCAGCGGCAGTCCCTGCACCACTCCGCTCTGGCGCACGTCCAGCACCACCCGGTCCGGGTTGCGTAGCGGGAAGAAACCATACACTGGCTGCCCGGCAAAGCTCAGGGTCACCGTGGCCTGGCTATCGCCGTTGGCGACTTTGATATCAGACAGGGTGGCCGCAAACAGCGGCGCGCAGACCAGCAAAAGCAGGGTCACTAAGGCTAATTTCATCCGTGACTTCATGCCGGGTCCCTGTGTTGTGCGAGTGATGCAATCCACTGCTCTGCCAGCGGCGTATGGGCCGCCAGCTCTGCTTCACGCGCATCATCGACGTAGCGCAGCGTTAAGGAGAGATCGGGCGGCGGCAGAAACCCTTCGCCCTGCTGTGGCCATTCAACCAGACAGATGGCGTCACCGCTGAAATAGTCGCGGATGCCCATAAATTCCAGCTCTTCCGGGTCGGCCAGCCGATAGAGATCAAAATGATAAAGTGAGCGCTCACCCAGGGTGTAAGGCTCGACCAGCGTGTAGGTTGGGCTTTTTACGTTGCCCTGATGTCCCAGCGCCTGCAGAAAGCCGCGGCTGAAGGTGGTTTTACCCGCCCCCAGATCGCCATAGAGATAAATGACCGCCGCGTTGCCACAGGCACGCGCCAGTTGAGCGCCCAAACCGAGCGTAGCCGCCTCATCGGGCAAAGAAATAACACAGGTCTTCATGCTTCTTGATTCATCTCAGGATTAACAAATTGCCACAGCAGCTCAAGTAAATCAGTTGCCAGCATACCGCGCGTGCCACGTTGTGCCGCCACCGCATCGGCTGCGGCGCCGTGCGCGACGCAGCCGGCACAGGCAGCATCAAACAGCGCCAGTTTCTGGCCCACCAGCGAAGCGATAATCCCACTCAGGAGATCGCCCATGCCGCCGGAGGCCATACCGGCATTGCCTACATCGGCAAACGCCATTTCACCCTGCTCGCTGGCGATCAGGGTTCCGGCACCTTTCAGTACCACCACGCCGCCGTAGCGCTGGGCTAAGCTCTGCGCTGCATGTAAGCGGTCACTCTCAACTTCACTGGTCTTGATGTTGAGCAAGCGCGCCGCTTCGCCAGGATGCGGCGTAATGATGCGATTCTGACGTTTCTCTGCACTGATTGCCAGCAGGTTAAGTGCATCCGCATCCCAAAGCATCGGCTTTTCGCATTCCGCGACCCGTTCCAGCGCCCGCTTGCCCCAATCCCGCTGCCCAAGGCCCGGTCCAATCGCAATCACATCCGCCCATTCCAGGGCCGCGCTGAGCTGTTCATCGGTTAGTTCATCGACCATGATTTCCGGCCGCGCCGTCAGGATCGGGATAATATTATCCTTGTGAGTAAGTACTCGCACTAACCCGCTGCCGCTGCGTAGCGCTGCTTCTGCCGTCATCCGAACCGCGCCGGCGGTACCGGCATCACCGCCCACCACCAGCAGGCGACCGTGATCGCCTTTATGCGAGGTCGGCTTACGCGGTCTGAGCCACTGTGCAAGCGCGCTGGCATCATAGCGCGTCATCGGAGCGGTTTCCGCTGCCAGAAAAGCCTGCAGGCCGAGATCGGCATAGAACAGCTCGCCGATAAAGTCCCGCGCTTTGCCGGTAATCTGGCCCGGCTTAAGCGCCACCACGCTCAGGGTGTGCGTGGCCTGTATCACCTCGCCGGGCGCACTGCCGGTGCTGGCGACTAAGCCGGAAGGCATGTCGATAGCAAGGATCGGCGCAGCATGGGCATTCGCCTGCTGAATCAGGGTGCGGTAAGGTTCGCCCGGCGCGCGATTAATGCCGGTTCCCAGCAGCGCATCGACGATGACCCCGACCTGCTCTGGCCAGGCGGCATCGGCGGCATGAATTTCGCCGCCCGCATCCAGCCAGGCGTCGCGGGCACGTTGCGCCTCCTCGGGCAGCGGTTTCTCACAGTCACAGGCCAGCAGAGTGACCTGCCGGCCCGCCGCCTGCCCCAGACGGGCCACCACGTAGCCATCGCCGCCGTTATTGCCATGACCACACAGGATTAGCCAGTGTCGGGCGTCAGGCCAGCAGGCGTTAAGATGTTCATAGGCTGCCTGTCCGGCGCGCAGCATCAGTTCATATAAGGTGATGCCGAGCGCATCAGCGCCTTCACGCTCCAGCTGCGCCACAGCCTGCGCAGGCCAGACAGAATATGGTAAACTGCGGCTGTTTTTCTTCGAACCCTGGTCACTCATGTCATACCCTCTCGATCTTCATCAACTCGCACAACAGATTAAACAGTGGGGATTGGATCTCGGCTTTCAGCAGGTCGGCATCACCGATACCGATCTGAGTGCGGAAGAGCCGCGTCTTCAGGCGTGGCTGGACAAGCAATATCATGGCGAGATGGAGTGGATGGCGCGCCACGGTATGATGCGGGCGCGTCCGCATGAACTGCTACCCGGTACGCTGCGCGTCATCAGCGTTCGCATGAACTACCTGCCGGCCAAAGCGGCTTTTGCCAGTACGCTGAAAAATCCCCGGCTGGGCTATGTCAGCCGTTATGCACTTGGTCGTGATTACCACAAAGTATTGCGCAATCGACTGAAAAAGCTCGGAGAAATGATCCAGCAGCATTGCGGTGAGCTTAATTTCCGGCCGTTTGTTGACTCCGCCCCGCTGCTTGAGCGCCCGCTGGCGGCCAAAGCCGGACTGGGCTGGACCGGTAAACACTCTTTGATTCTTAATCGCGAGGCGGGTTCATGGTTTTTCCTCGGCGAGCTGCTGATCGATCTGCCGCTGCCGGTGGATACGCCTCAGCCGGAGCAGTGTGGACGCTGCGTCGCCTGCCTGACTATCTGCCCGACCAACGCCATCGTTGAACCCTATGTGGTCGATGCGCGGCGCTGCATCTCCTACCTCACTATCGAACTCGAAGGGGCCATTCCGGAAGAATTTCGTCCGCTGATGGGCAACCGGATTTATGGCTGTGACGATTGTCAGCTGATCTGTCCGTGGAATCGTTACGGGCAGCTCAGCGATGAAAGTGACTTTTCGCCGCGCGCCGCCCTGCATGCGCCCGAACTGATCGATCTGTTTCAATGGGATGAAGCAAAGTTTCTGCGTATTACGGAGGGATCGGCGATTCGGCGCATCGGTCATTTACGCTGGCTGCGCAATATCGCCGTGGCGCTGGGTAATGCGCCCTGGTCACCGGAGATTATTCCGGTGCTGGAGCAGCGGCTGGGTGAGAGTGATTTGCTGGATGAACATATCCGGTGGGCCATCGCCCGGCAGCAGGATAAGCGTCAGCAGGTGGTTATCGACGTGCAGCCCGCACAGCAAAAGCGCCTGGTTCGTGCAGTCGAGAAGGGATTACCGCGTGATGCATGAGTGTACAGCCAGCCGGCAGAATCGCGTTTTCCACATGCTGTGAATAAAAATAAAAAGCCGTTGTCATTCAACTGCCATAAGGCTGATAACGCAGGTAAATAACAATCTGAAATATTTTCATATTGTTAATTATCAACTATTTACTGAAAAGTTGTGTTTATTTAATAATGAGTCTATCGCTTCGGTTAACAGATAAAGCTGTGGATAACTCTGTTCAAAAGCATTTTACAGATCGGGGAATAAGGCGTAAATGAGGGCATGCAGCGCTGTGGATAACCTTCTGGAAACTATCCGGGCCCGCAACAATTAATAACCTGATAATTACTTAATAGGGTCTGACGTAAAACTGGAGCGGGAAACGAGACTCGAACTCGCGACCCCGACCTTGGCAAGGTCGTGCTCTACCAACTGAGCTATTCCCGCATAGAAGGGCACTGCTAAAAAATCTGGAGCGGGAAACGAGACTCGAACTCGCGACCCCGACCTTGGCAAGGTCGTGCTCTACCAACTGAGCTATTCCCGCAAAGAGGGTACTGCTAATTAAATCTGGAGCGGGAAACGAGACTCGAACTCGCGACCCCGACCTTGGCAAGGTCGTGCTCTACCAACTGAGCTATTCCCGCGCCTTGTACCGTTAATAAATTCTTCACCGGTACGGGGTGCGCATTATACGAGAAATCGTTGCTGCTGCAAGCCTCTGAAAGCAAAATTTTGCGCTTTCAGCGCGATTGCCGATTAAAGCAGCAATCTGTCGATTTCCTGCGCACCCGTTGTCGATTAAAGCTGCAAGAAGTGCTCACGGTAGTAAGCCAGCTCCGCCACTGACTCGCGGATGTCATCCAGCGCCTGGTGCGAACCGCTCTTTTTAAAGCCGGGCAGGATATCGGGCTTCCAGCGGCGCGCCAGCTCTTTCAGCGTGCTGACGTCCAGATAACGATAGTGGAAGTAGGCTTCCAGCTCAGGCATGTATTTGAACAGGAAACGCCGATCCTGACCAATGCTATTACCGCAAATCGGCGAGGTGTTGGCCGGTACCCACTGCTGCAGGAAGGCAATGGTCGCCTGCTCCGCCGCCCGATCGTCAATCTGGCTCGCCTTCACCCGCTCCACCAATCCGCTGTTGGTATGGGTGCGAACATTCCAGTCATCCATCAGCGCCAGTTGCGCATCGGACTGGTGCACCGCCATCACCGGGCCTTCCGCCAGGATGTTTAAACTGGCGTCCGTTACCAGGGTGGCAATCTCAATAATACGATCGCGCTCCGGATCCAGTCCGGTCATCTCAAGATCAATCCAGATCAGATTCTGTTCATTTCCAGTAGCCATGCTGTTTCCTGCGGTTGCTGTAGTCGTCATTCAGGATGAATAAGGTGTATCATAGACGTTTTGCCCAGCCGGGCGAAATCTGGCTAACGCTGTGAGGGTGAGTGAGCAAAAATAAACTGTCGAAGGGCCAACAACGTCGCGTAAGCGCTAACCACGATCGCCGTCTCAACCAACGCAGAGAGCGTCCGGATGCGGATGATAATCTGTTTGGTGAAAATGCAGATGGGGTCGTTGTCAGCCGTTTTGGCATGCACGCCGATGTCGAGGACAGCGCAGGCGTCGCCCACCGCTGCAATATTCGCCGCACGATCCGCTCGCTGGTAACCGGCGACCGCGTGATGTGGCGTCCGGCGCTGAGCGGCGGTAAAGGCATTGTCGAGGCGGTACATGAACGCACCAGCGTGTTAACCCGTCCCGATTTTTATGACGGCGTGAAACCGATCGCCGCCAATATCGATCAGATCATTATCGTGTCGGCGATCCTGCCGGAACTGTCGCTTAACATCATCGACCGCTATCTGGTCGCCAGCGAAACGCTGGATATCGAACCGCTGCTGGTGCTGAACAAAACCGATCTGCTGGATGATAAGGCGCGCGCTTTTGTTGATCAGCAGATGGATATTTATCGCGAGATTGGTTATCGGGTGGTGATGGTTTCCAGCCGGGCGAAAAACGGCCTTGATGAGCTGGAAGCGGCGTTAACTGACCGCGTCAGCATCTTCGCCGGCCAGTCTGGCGTCGGCAAATCCAGCCTGCTGAATGCTCTGCTCGGCCTCGATAAAGAGGAGCAGGTCGCCATTCTGACCAATGAAGTGTCGGATGGCTCCGGACTGGGCCAGCACACCACCACCGCCTCGCGCTTGTACCACTTCCCGCACGGCGGCGATGTGATCGATTCGCCAGGGGTACGTGAGTTCGGTTTATGGCACCTTGAACCGGAACAAATCACCCGTGGATTTGTCGAATTTCGGGCCTACCTCGGCGATTGCAAATTCCGTGACTGTAAGCATGGCAGCGATCCCGGCTGTGCGATCCGTGAAGCGGTAGAGCAAGGTAAAATCAACGTTTCCCGTTTTGATAACTACCACCGCATTCTGGAAAGCATGGCGCAGGTAAAAACGCGTAAAAATTTCCCTGACGGCGATAGTTAACCGGTATAACCGCGTCCTGACCTCAGAGTTTCATCCGCCGCGCGGCGCGACCTACAGCAAAGGGTCGCCGGGCCACAGTGCCACGCGCGGATCGGCCTGCGGCCGATGATTCGCCGCGCGCCATAAATCGGCTATAGTCGCTATCTGACCGGGGCGCTGCTACAATCCGCTCCCTTTTTTATCAACGTCATGAAAATAGCCAGGAGGCTAAGGTGTTTGATCGTTTGAAACTCGGCTTGAATCATATTCTCCCGAAGAAATGGCTGACTGAACTCGCCGGTTGGGGCGCCAGTCGCCGCGGTGGTTGGTTGACCAAACTGGTCATTGACATCTTTGTCTGGTTTTACAAAGTCGACATGGCGGAAGCGCGCAAGCCTGACACCGCCAGCTATCGCACCTTTAACGACTTCTTCGTCCGTCCGTTAAAAGACGATGCGCGTCCGGTGGATGCTGACGCCAACCTGATCGCCCTGCCCGCTGATGGCGCAATCAGCCAGCTCGGCCACATTGATGGCGACCAGATTTTCCAGGCGAAAGGTCATCACTACACGCTTGAAGCCCTGCTGGCCGGTAATGAGCAGATGGCCGCCCGCTTTGTCGACGGCGAGTTCGTGACCACCTATCTGGCACCGCGCGACTATCACCGGGTGCATATGCCGTGCAACGGCATCCTGCGTGAGATGATTTACGTACCTGGCGATCTCTACTCGGTTAATCCGCTGACCGCGCGCAATATTCCTAACCTGTTTGCCCGTAACGAGCGCGTTATCTGCTATTTCGAAACCGATATCGGACCGATGGTGCAGATTCTGGTCGGTGCCACCATTGTCGGCAGCATCGAGACGGTGTGGGCCGGTACCATTACGCCGCCGCGTGAAGGGGTAATTAAGCGCTGGCATTATCCGGCGGCCGATGATGAAGGGGCGGTGGTGCTGCTGAAAGGCCAGGAAATGGGCCGCTTTAAGCTGGGCTCAACCGTTATCAACCTGTTCGCACCTGGCCGGGTTAAACTGGCTGAAAGCCTCGAAGCTGAGAGCAAAACCCGTCTGGGTCAACCGCTGGCAATTGCCCTGCCGGTAGCAACAGACGTTTCCGACGTTATCGTCGACTAAGTTGAGTATCTCCTGTGCGTTCGATTCTCCTCCTGCTGCTGAGCCTGTGGCTCAGCAGCCCGGCCCTTGCGGCCAGCCTGCCTGACGCCAGCCAGCTTAAACAGCAACTGGAAGAGACTAAAGCTGCCAAAAGCTCACCGGCCCAGGCGGAACAAATCCAGTCGATTGAAGCAGCGTTAAACTTCCTCTCTGAACGTGATGACTCGCTGGAGCGCGCCGCGCAATACCAGCAGGTTATTGACGATTTTCCGCGTCTGGCACGCGAGTTACGCCAGCAGATCGCCACGATGGGCGACAGCGCGAAAACCGTGCGCAGCAACATGAGCAGCGCCGAACTGGATCAGGAGATTCTGCAGGTCAGCAGCCAGCTGCTGGAAGAGGGTCGCCAGGCGCAGCAGGAGCAGGATCGGGCGCGCGAGATCAGTGACTCACTGTCGCAGTTGCCGCAGCAGCAGACCGAAGCACGCCGCGCTATGACCGAGAGTGAGCGTCGTTTGCAGGGTGCCAGCAACAGCACTTCGCCGCAGGGCCAGCTACAACTGGCGGCGCGTCAGGCGGAAAATGCCGCCAATAAAGCGCGCGTCGATGAGCTGGAACTGGCGCAACTCTCCGCCAACAATCGTCAGGAACTGGCGCGGATGCGGGCCGAAGTGCACCAGCGTAAGGCTGCCCAGCTGGATAACTATCTGCAGGCACTGCGCAATCAGCTCAACGATCAACGTCAGCGTGAAGCCGAACTGGCGCTGGCGCGTACCGAACAGCTGGCCGAAAACAGTGGTGATTTGCCACCGGCAATCAGCGATCAATTCCGCATTAACCGCGATCTCTCCGTCGCCCTGAATCAGCAGGCGCAGCGGATGGATCTGGTGGCGTCGCAGCAGCGGCTGGCCACCAATCAAATTATTCAGGTGCGTCAGGCGCTCTCTACCCTGCGCGAGCAGTCCCAGTGGCTGGGTGCCTCCAATCTGCTGGGCGAAGCGTTGCGCGCCCAGGTGGCGCGCCTGCCGGAAATGCCGAAGTCTCAGCAGATTGATAATGAGATGGCCCAGTTACGGGTTCAGCGTCTCTCTTATGAAGATCTGCTGGAGCGCCAGGAGGCGCTTCGTAAGGGTCACCAGGCCGATGGCCAGCCCTATACCAGCGAGCAGAAGCGCATCCTTGATGCCCAGCTTCGTACCCAGCGCGAACTGCTTAATTCGCTGATCTCCGGTTGCGATACCTTGATCCTGGAGATCACCAAGCTGAAGGTCGGCAATACACAGCTGCAGGATGCGCTGACCGAAGTGAAAGATGCCACCCACCGTTATCTGTTCTGGACCGCCGACGTCAGCCCGATCGGCCTGAGTTACCCGCTCGATCTGGCTAAGGATCTGTCGCGCCTGCTGTCGCTGGATACGCTGGGCCAGCTCGGCAAAGCGATGGCAATGATGTTTACCAGCCGCAGCACCGTGCTGCCGATCATTGCCGCCCTGCTGCTGGTCGGCTTTAGCATCAGCTCACGGCGTCACTTCAATGCCTTCCTTGAGCGCTCCGCCAGTAAAGTCGGCAAAGTGACGCAGGATCGCTTCCGGCTGACCATCCGTACCGTTTTCTGGTCGATTCTGGTGGCGCTGCCGCTGCCGGTGTTGTGGGGGACGCTGGGTTATGGTTTGCAGAACGCCTGGCCCTACCCGATTGCGGTCGCCATTGGTGACGGGATTACCGCTACGCTGCCCCTGCTGTGGGCCTTTATGATTAGCGCCGCCTTTGCCCGCCCCAACGGTCTGTTTATCGTTCATTTCCGCTGGCCGCAGAATCGCGTGGCGCGCGCCATGCGCTATTACTCCCTGAGTATCGGGCTGATTGTGCCGCTGATCATGCTGTTAATCGCCTTCAGCAATCTGGAAGATCGCCAGTTCTCCTCGTCACTGGGACGTCTCTGCTTCATTCTGATCTGCGGCGCGATCAGCATCGTCACCGTCAGCCTGAAACGCGCCGGTATTCCGCTCTATCTGGATAAAGAGGGCAACGGCGACAACATGGTCAACCGCATGTTGTGGAACCTGATGATCGCCATGCCGCTGATGGCAGCCCTCGCCTCGGCGATCGGTTACCTGGCGACGGCACAGGCTTTGCTGGCAAGGCTGGAAACCTCGGTAGCCATCTGGTTCCTGCTGCTGGTGATCTATCACATCATCCGCCGCTGGATGTTGATTCAGCGTCGTCGTCTCGGCTTTGACCGCGCCCGTCAGCGTCGTGCTGACATGCTGGCTAACCGTGCGCGCAGCGAAGAAGAGAAAGAGCAAGGCGCACAAAATACCGACGCGATTGAAATCGAAGAGCCGGTAATCGATCTGGATGCCATCAGTGCCCAGTCACTGCGGCTGGTGCGCTCAATCCTGACGCTGATTGCGCTGGTGTCGGTGATCGTACTGTGGTCGGAGATTCACTCCGCGTTCGGCTTTCTGGAGAATATTCAGCTGTGGGATGTCAGCACCTCGGTGCAGGGCGTGGAGTCTATTCAGCCGATCACGCTGGGGTCGGTGCTAATCGCGATTCTGGTGTTTATTATCACTACTCAGCTGGTGCGTAATATGCCGGCGCTGCTGGAGCTGGCACTGCTGCAGCACCTTAACCTGACGCCCGGTACCGGCTACGCCATCACCACGCTGACCAAATATCTGCTGTTGCTGATTGGCGGGCTGATTGGCTTCTCGCTGATCGGCATTGAGTGGTCGAAGTTGCAATGGCTGGTGGCCGCGCTGGGTGTCGGACTGGGTTTTGGTTTGCAGGAAATTTTCGCCAACTTTATCTCGGGTCTGATCATCCTGTTTGAGAAACCGATTCGCATCGGCGATACCGTCACCATTCGCGAGCTGACCGGCAGCATTACCCGCATCAATACGCGCGCTACGACTATTACCGACTGGGACCGCAAAGAGATCATCGTGCCGAATAAGGCCTTTATCACCGAGCAGTTCGTTAACTGGTCGCTGTCAGATTCGGTGACGCGCGTGGTGCTGACCATTCCTGCGCCAGCGAAGGTGAGCAGTGAACAGGTGACCACCATCCTGAAACAGGCTGCTGAACGCTGCAGCTATGTACTGGATACGCCGCCGCCTGAGGCGTTCCTGGTCGATTTACAGCAGGGGATCCAGCTGTTTGAACTGCGCGTGCATGCAGCAGAGATGGGACATCGCATGCCGCTGCGTCACGAACTGCATCAGCTGATTCTGAGCGGATTTGAGCAGCACGGCATTGAGATGCCGTTCCCGCCATTCCAGATGCGGATGGAAACACTGGGCAAGAAGCTGCCGGCCAGCAATGGGGCACCGGCCGCACGCGCCTATAAATCGGGCGGCCTGTAAACGACAACGCCCGGCTTAGCCGGGCGTTGTTGGGTTTACGCGGTGATTACTGCTTCACGAACGTTTCGCCCTGCTCAATATCTTTCTTCAGCGTCTCCAGCATACCGTTCAGCGCCTGCTGCTCGAATGGGCTCAGGCTACCAATCGATTTGCGTTCGGCAATGCCATTTTTGCCCAACAGCAGCGGCTGTGAGAAGAAACGCGCATATTCGCCGTCCCCTTCAACATAAGCACACTCCACCACGTTGGCCTCGCCGTTAAGCGCCCGTACCAGCGATAAACCGAAGCGTGCCGCAGCCTGTCCCATCGACAGCGTAGCAGAACCGCCACCGGCTTTGGCCTCTACCACTTCGGTCCCGGCATTCTGGATGCGTTTAGTGAGATCAGCCACTTCCTGCTCGCTGAAGCTGACGCCTGGCACCTGCGACAACAGCGGCAGGATGGTCACGCCGGAATGGCCGCCGATAACCGGTACCTCAATCTCACCCGGTTGCTTGCCTTTTAACGCCGCGACAAAAGTATTGGCGCGAATGATATCCAGCGTGGTAACACCGAACAGCCGATTTTTGTCGTAGACGCCGTGTTTTTTCAGGACTTCAGCCGCAATCGCCACCGTGGTATTGACCGGGTTGGTGATCACGCCGATTAACGCTTTTGGCGCGGTGGTCGCCACCTGATCAATCAGGTTGCGCACAATGCCAGCGTTAACGTTGAACAGGTCGGCGCGGTCCATACCGGGCTTACGTGCCACACCGGCGGAGATCAGTACCACATCGGCACCCTGCAATGCTGGCGTGGCGTCTTCTCCACTAAATCCCTTGATAGCCACCGCAGTAGGAATATGGCTGAGATCGACGGCAACGCCCGGCGTTACCGGCGCGATGTCATACAGTGAAAGTTCTGAACCTGCGGGAAGCTGGGTTTTGAGTAGAAGTGCGAGCGCCTGGCCTATGCCGCCAGCGGCACCGAGTACGGCAACTTTCATTCTTAACTCCTTATTAAGGTGGGGCAGAGAAGAGCCGGAATTCCATCTGTGTCAGACCTTAATCAACAGCTCAGGTGATGACGCGTATCCGTTGTTAATTCTACGTATTTTCACACGTGATCTCCGGATTCAAAAGTTACATATCATCTTAATACCTGAATGACCGACAACTTTGCCGTCGGCAGACAGAGAACGGCTACGTGCGTTTTCTGTTACTACACCACCAATAATATAACAACTTTGCAACTTTCGCCTTTCGGTGCTGTGACAGGGGTTTTGGTCTGAGACGATTTCTTTGCTATTATCGCCGCCCGCTAGCCGCCCGAACCCTGCTCATCAATCAACCGATTGCATAAAAATGCATTTAAATGCATAATCACCACTCTGCCGCGGGCGGATGTGCGGTTATTCCCTCTATTTATTGGTAACCTATGCGAAACCCATCGAAACAAGACGATCTGATCAAGGCTTTCAAAGCCTTATTAAAAGAAGAAAAATTCAGTTCCCAGGGCGAAATCGTTCAGGCGCTCCAGGATGAAGGCTTCGAGAACATTAACCAGTCAAAGGTTTCTCGTATGCTGACCAAGTTTGGCGCGGTACGCACCCGCAATGCCAAGATGGAGATGGTTTACTGCTTGCCCGCCGAGCTTGGCGTGCCGACCACCACCAGCCCGTTAAAAAACCTGGTTCTCGACATCGATTACAATGATGCGCTAGTGGTGATTCATACCAGCCCAGGCGCTGCGCAGCTGATTGCGCGCCTGCTCGACTCACTGGGTAAATCGGAAGGCATCCTCGGCACCATCGCTGGCGATGACACCATCTTTATCACCCGCGCGCGCGACTTTACGGTTAAGCAGCTGCACGGGGCGATTCTTAACCTGTTTGAACAGGAACTCTGATAACAGGGCGGTGGATCGGGCCTCACGCGACCGTTCAACCGCCCTTTCTGCTCGCCCTGCCACTTACCCTGCCCTATTCTCCAGTAGATCAAACAGTTAATCCGCACTCTGTCCTGCTTTCGCCAATGCGAATATTGGTCATACCTTTTGGTCTGCTTAACCTTTTGCGGTATTTTACACTGCTTTACATCACCACTCTGGCGACATTACCCAGATCTAAATCAAAGACCAGTCTGATCGACCACGTATTTTCGCACAAAAAGATAAAGTGATTTATCTGCCTGTTTTTGCAATAAAAAACAGCGAAAAGGTCATTTTTCCGCCGTTTTTTATAACGTTGAGTTATTAAAAGTAGCCATAAGGATAAAGAATCACAAAAAAACATTATTAGCGGGGTATTAATTTCTTCCGTTATTAGTTCTATACTTCTTTTCGTGATGCAAATCACACCAACTAAAAAGATAAAAATTGACGACGAGGAAAAATACATGAACGTAAAAACTACTATCGCAACCCTGAGCATTCTCTCTGCCCTCTCTTTTGGTGCTGTAGCAGCAGAATCTGTCACCGCTGCGCAGGCGCAGGATCTGCAACCGGCGGGTACCATTAGCGTCAGCGGCGTAGCGGGCTCACCGATGGAAATTAATCAGCAGCTGAGCGAAAAAGCCGATCAGCAGGGTGCAAAAGCCTACCGCGTGATTGAGGCTTACAACAACGGTAACTATCACGCTACCGCCCGTCTGTACAACTAAGCCCAGCGCAACCCAATATCGCCAGCAGCCCACTTTTTGACGCGCGGTTATGCGCCTCGGTGGGATGAGGCAACACAGTTTCAGGAGAGTTGATCATGAAAACTACATTTGCTATTGCCGTACTCAGTCTGGCCTCCGTGTTCTCAGTCGGTGCCAGCGCAGCCAGCCTGGTCTCAAACCAGCAGGCACAGAGCCAGAATCTGCAACCGATGAACCAGACCATCAGCGTCAGCGGTCGGGACGGCGATCAGACCAATATCCGTCAGGTCCTGTCTGAGAAAGCCGATGCGCAGGGTGCCAGCCACTATCGCATCATCGAAAACAACCAGGATGACACCTATCACGTCACCGCTGAGCTGTATAAATAATTAACCGTTATGACGCCGTGAAAGGCGCATGAGAGACAAGAGTCGACGACCCGCTTCTTCTTTTCACCGCAGGTTGTTGAAGGTATTGAGGAGACGAAAAATGAAAATCAAAACAACCATCGCTACAGTCAGCCTGCTTTCCGTTATGGCGTTCGGCGCATCTGCCGCACAGCTGGTAACCGGCGAGCAAGCGCAGAATCTGCAGCCTGCGGGCACCGTAACCATCAGCGGTACAGCGGGTGCCCCCATGGATTATCGCGCTGAGCTGTCTCAGAAAGCCGATGAACAGGGTGCCAGCGCCTATAAAGTGATTGAAGCGCGCACCGGTGATAACTATCACTTCACCGCTCAGCTGTATAAATAATTCCTCGTCAGATTTATGACGAACCCTTTGGCCCCGCTCGCCGGGGCCCTTTTTCATCTGACGTTAAAATGCAGCTGGCCTTCCAGCTCCTCTTCCGCTTCATCAAATAGCAGAATCAGCGCGCCATAACGTCGTCGCTGCCCTTTCCCCAGGTTCACAAACTCAATTTCCAGCGGCATCGGCAATGATTCGCCAGTGACCACATCCCATAATCCATCCAGGTCGCAGATCCGCCGCTCCTCCAGCGCAAAGCGCTCGCTGAACTGGCGAAAGAAGTGGGCCTGATCGACGATCTCATTGAAATCAAAACGCTCGGTTTTCATGCTGACGGCTCCCATCCTCCGTCTGCGGGCGACCCGCGCCGCCCGTTCATATCCGCTAGCCCAAACCGCCCAGGTGCAGCGCTTTGACCTCCAGATACTCTTCCATGCCCAGCACTGAACCTTCGCGGCCCAGGCCAGACTCTTTCACGCCACCAAACGGCGCCAGTTCGGTCGATACGGCACATTCATTAATGCCGATCATGCCGCTTTCCAGCGCGGCAGAGACGCGGAATACCCGCTGCAGATTCTGGGTGTAGAAGTAGGCCGCCAGACCGAATGGCGTGTCGTTGGCACGGCGGATCACCTCATCTTCTTCATCAAAACGGAAGCAGGCGGCGACCGGGCCAAAGGTCTCTTCCTGCGCCAGCTGCATCTCTTCGTGCGCCTCGGTAATTACCGTCGGTTGCCAGAAGTTGCCGCCCAGCGCGTGGCGTTCACCGCCTGCCAGCAGTTTACCGCCTTTGGCGACCGCGTCCTGCACGTGCTGCTCCACTTTTTCCAGCGCAGAGGCTTCAATCAGCGGCCCGACGATCACCCCTTCGTCCATGCCGTTGCCGACTTTCAGCTTGTTCACTTCCTCTGCCAGCTGGCGGGTAAAACGGTCATAGATGGCGTTATGAATGTAGAAGCGGTTAACGCTGACGCAGACCTGGCCAGCATTTCGGAATTTGTTAGCGATGGCGCCCTGCACCGCCGCATCGATGTCCGCATCCTCGAACACGATATAAGGCGCGTTGCCTCCCAGCTCCATTGAAACCTTTTTCATGGTTTCTGCGGCATTGCGCATCAGCAGCTTGCCGACCGCTGTCGAACCAGTGAACGAGATTTTACGCACGGCTTTACTGGCCATGATGGCGTCGCTGATAGCATGTGTATCACCTGCCACCGCGTTGAGCACCCCATCCGGCACGCCCGCCTGTTTCGCCAGCGCCAGCAGTGCGAAGGCCGAGAGCGGCGTATTATTCGCCGGTTTGATGATGCCGGTGCAACCCGCTGCCAGCGCCGGACCCAGCTTGCGGGTCAGCATCGCCATCGGGAAATTCCACGGCGTGATAGCGGCGACGACGCCAATCGGTTCACGCGTTGCCAGGATACGGGAACCCGGTTTGGCTGGTGGGATAATTTCCCCGTTGGCGCGTTTTGCCTGTTCAGCAAACCACTGGATAAAGCTGGCGGCATACTCGACTTCGCCTTCCGCCTCTTTCAGCGGCTTGCCCTGCTCGGCAGTCATCAGCTGGCCCAGCCAGCGTTTGTTCTCAATCATCAGCTGATACCAGCGATAAAGGATCTCAGCGCGCGCTTTGGCCGTCCGGGCACGCCAGCCGGGGAATGCCCGTTCGGCGGCAGCAATCGCCTGTTCGGTTTCTGCTTTGCCCGCTTTAGCGACCTGCGCGATCACCTCGCCGGTGGCGGGATTGGTGACGTCAAAAGTGGTGGAGGTGCGATGCCATTGACCATCGGCTAAATAGCCAGTCTGGAATAGTTCGCTTGATTGCAGTGATGTCATTGATTCGCTCCTGTCATTTTATCCTTCCGTCCGAAGAGTATAGTTGGCAAAAGCGACAGGTTTTGTGACGGGATGGCATTGAGCAGGCCGCTGCGGCGGGCAGCGGCCGGTTTCAGATTTGGATGAGGGTGTTCTGATACTTGTTCAGCATGGTCGCCAGCCGTTTTACCGGTTCGGTGACGCTAATCGGCGCGTCGTAATGCACCAGTTTTTCCTGATATACCTCCAGCTCCTGCAGCAGACGCTCGAAATAGTGGCGGCGCTTGTCGTCACTGCTGGCGGAGATCACCCGATCGGCGGTGTAGCGCAGTTGCCGGTGGTAGGCTGACAAATCATCATTCACCGGTATTTCCGCATTGCGTAACCGCTGATGTCCAATAATCAGCGTCAGCGCGATACGGTATTTGTCGATATCGCCGGGGAACAGATTCAGCAGCAGAAACAGTTGCTGATAGAGCGCCGGCAGATGGTTTTCACGGCGGCGCGCCTGATTGGTGGTCATCGCCGACACCGCAGCATACATAAAGCGGTTAAGCAGTTTGCGGCCGGTACGCGCTTTAGATTTATCGCGGATCAGCAGGATCACCATCATTGCCACGAAGCAGCCAATCACCTGGCCGAGCACATTGTCGAGGAAGACGTTAAATTCGAACTTCATCGGATTATCCAGCACCAGCACGTTGATGGTACCGATTAACGCACCCAGGGTGCCAAGCTGCCGTCGCTGAATGAAGATCCCGCCAACAAAGCCCAGCAGGCCGATAGCGATACAGAGCAGCAGCGCGCTCTGCTGAGTGTTGGGCAGCACATAGATGAAGTAGAGTGCACCGAGCGGCACCGCCACCGTCATGCCGTAGAGGAAATCTTTCGCCATCATCAGCGGATTCGGCATGCGCATCGCCAGCGCGGTAATCACTGCCAGCATCACCATGCAGCCGCTGCCGGAAGTCCAGCCGGTGTATAACCAGAACAGCGATCCCAGCGCGGTAGCCACAAAGGTGCGGATGCCGTTGATCATCGCATGATGGGTCTCAGCCGATCGCGCCTGAATCAGCACCTCACGCTGCAGGATTTCCTCCTCCAGCGGGGTGATACGGCTGTTACTTTTAATGCCGTTACGCAGCAACAGATATTCTGTCGCCGCACCGACCCAGCTCACCAGCGTAACCGGCGTGGTTTTGCCGCTGGCGCCAATCACCCGCCGCATCACCTTCATCCGCTTATGAACCTCGTCAGCCGTTGTGGCCTCTTTTTCAATCAGCAAACGGTACTGCGGTGGAATGTAGTCAGGTCGTGAGTTCTGGATCAGAAAGGTTTCTGCCGCCTGAGTAATCAGGGTCAGAGAGAGGGTGTTGAGCATCTGCAAACGACGGTTGCTGTTCTGCCAGCGTGAAGATTCCATCATCAGCTGGCTGCGCATGCTGTTTAACGCCGTGGTACGCCGTACCAGCGCGCTCCAGGCTTTATCGACTTCCTCTTTATCGCCGTGCGCCACGCACAGTTGCAGCAGCTGATAATGCGCCACCAGCAGGGAATCCACTTCAGCGTCGATCACTTTTTTAATCGAGCGCGGCGAGAAGATCATATCCGCCAGAATGGCGCACAGAATTCCGAGCACGATCTCACTGCAACGCTCTACCGCGTACTGCGGTGCCAGCGTCAGGCCACCGCTGGCGTCTGCGGTGACCACGATAATCAGCGCGGTGTAGCCCGCCAGCCCCAGCGCGTAGGAGTTTTCAACTTTTATCAGCGAAGAGAGCCAGACGCAAAGCCCGGCCCAGATGCAGCAGAGCAGCAGCATCACCACCGGCGCGCGCACCGTGGCAATCATGATGGTCAGCGCGGCGATACAGCCGATGAAGGTCCCGATAATACGCAGAATGCCGCGATAACGCAGTGCGCCTGAATAGGGATCACCACCGGCTGCGAAGGCGGTACCGCCGGCCACAATGCCCGCGGTCATCACCGCCCAGCGGGGCGTTTCAAGATTAAGGTGAAAGCCAATCATCAGCGCTGCAACCAGCGCGAAGGTCAGCTTCACCGGGAAACGCAAAAACTCGATCATATCGCCCTCTTAACCAAACTCACGCAGGCGATTGAACAGTCGGGTCATTGGCGAAATCTGCTCCGGCTGGCGATCGGCCTGACCGGTGATGACCACCGTTGCCGTCGTGCCTGCCGGGAAGCGATTGCCTGGCTGTTGATCAAGACGAATACGTACCGGCACACGCTGCGCCAGACGGACCCACTCCAGATTAGAATCGATGGTTGCCATGCCTTTGCTGTCGACCGAGCTGCTGCTGTTGGTGACGCCGGCAGCCACGCTGTCTACCGTACCGCGCAGCACTACATTACTGCCAAGCGGCGTAACTTCAGCGCGGAAGCCGCGTTCAACGCCGTGCAGTTTGGTCTCTTCCAGGTAGGCCAGCACGTAGAAGGAGTGCTGTTGAACCAGCGCCACCGCCACCGAGCCGCGGGTGATGAACTCCCCTTCGTAGACATTCAGGTTCGTCACCCAGCCATCGGACGGCGCTTTCACGGTGGTGCGTTCCAGATCGATCTTCGCCAGATCGCGGGTCGCCACCGATTTCGCCAGCTGATGTTCGCTGGTTTGCAGATCGTTGTTAGCCTGGTCGATCGCTTCGCGTGACATGGCCGAGGTGCCCAGCTGGTTACGACGTCCCGCTTCACGGCGTTTCTCGCTGACCAGCGCCTGGTAATACTCGACATCAGCCTGTGCCTGATCCAACGCTTTCTGGTAGCGCGGCCGATCGACCACAAACAGGGTATCGCCCTTCTTCACCAGCTGGTTGTCGTGAACCGGGACGTCGGTAATCAGACCGGTGACATCGGGTGAGATGGCGACGACATCGGCAGCGAATTTTGCGTCACGGGTCCAGGGCGATTCGGTATAAAACACCCAGGCACGGAAAATAATCACCACAGCAATGATGACCAGCAGGATCGTAATCGCGTAACGCGCGATTTTTCTTATGAGTGCTTTCACTTAAACCTCAGACAAATAAACGGGATACAAGGTAAAACACACAGCAGTAAAGTGCTGTATTAAAAAGTGCCGGATGCCAGACAAGATCATAAATACCGCTCGGCGTCAGCACGCGTTTCACTAACCAGAACAGCATTAGCGAGATAATTAATTCGATGAAAACGGGCGGAAAAGAGAGCCCAAACATGACAAATACCGGAAGCACACTCATCAGAAATCCTTAGTTCGACCTTGCCGGAAGACTCCTTTGCCTCGTCAGATGCCGCAGGAAAACCCACTGGCTGCTCTATCCGAACCCCAGCTGGCTTAATAATAGCGTATCATCGAAGGGCATCAGGCAATGAAGAATCACCGGGAGATACCCCGGCGCGCTTATAGTAACGCGCCTGACTATAAGTTTTCTACAGAATGTGATCTAAATCACTTTTAAGCCAGAGTAAATAATGGAACGACTGAAGGGCATGTCCATTTTCGCCAAAGTGGTTGAACTGGGTTCATTTACCGCTGCCGCGCGCCAGCTTCATCTGAGCGTCTCTTCTATCAGCCAGATAGTGGCAAAACTGGAAGATGAGCTGCAGGTTAAACTGCTTAATCGCAGTACCCGCAGCATCGGCCTGACCGAAGCGGGTAAAATTTATTATCAGGGCTGTCGTCGCATGCTGGCCGAAGCCACTCAGGTGCACGAGCAGCTTTATGCCTTTAACAACACGCCGATTGGCGTGCTGCGTATTGGCAGCTCCTCGACCATGGCGCAGAACGTGCTGGCCGGTATGACCAGCGATATGCTGCGTGAGTATCCGGGACTGAGCGTTAATCTGGTCACCGGCATTCCGGCCCCGGACCTGATCGCCGATGGTCTGGACCTGGTGATTCGGGTCGGAGCGTTAAAAGATTCCAGCCTGTTTTCGCGGCGCCTTGGGGCAATGCCGATGGTGGTGTGCGCAGCTAAGAGTTATCTGGCGCAGCACGGCACGCCGGAAAAACCGGGGGATATCGATAATTTTGCCTGGCTGGAATACAGCGTACGTCCCGATAATAACTTTGAGCTGATTGCGCCTGAAGGTCTGGTGACGCGACTGGCGCCGCAGGGACGGTTTGTCACCAATGATTCCCTGACCCTGATTCGCTGGTTGAAGGCGGGTAACGGCATCGCTTATGTGCCGATGATGTGGGTTATTGATGAGATCAACGCCGGTGAGATCGATATTCTGTTTCCGCAGTATCAATCCGAGCCCCGTCCGGTCTATGCGCTCTATACCGAAAAGGATAAGTTGCCGCTTAAGGTGCAGGTCTGTATCGACTATCTGACCGGCTATTTCCAGCAGGTGGCGGAACAGTATCAACAGCAGCGTAAAAGCTAACAACCCGCCTGCCGGCGGGTTGTTAACAGACTATCAGGCGGTGCCGCCAATCGTCAGTTTATCCAGCTTCAGAGTGGGCTGACCGACGCCAACCGGCACGCTCTGGCCTTCCTTGCCGCAAACGCCAACGCCTTTATCCAGCGCCAGATCATTACCCACCATTGAGATTTGCTGCATCGCTTCAATGCCGGAACCAATCAGCGTCGCCCCTTTCACCGGTTTGGTGATTTTGCCCTTTTCAATCAGATACGCTTCTGAGGTTGAGAAGACAAACTTGCCTGAGGTGATGTCCACCTGGCCGCCACCAAAGTTGGGCGCATACAGACCATATTCAACGCTTTCGATGATCTCCTGCGGCGTCGACTTACCGGCCAGCATGTAGGTGTTGGTCATGCGCGGCATCGGCAGGTGGGCGTAAGATTCACGACGACCGTTACCGGTAGGACTGACGCCCATCAGGCGCGCATTGAGTTTATCCTGCATGTAGCCTTTGAGTACGCCGTTCTCAATCAGCATATTGTACTGACCCGGAACGCCTTCATCATCGACCGCCAGTGAACCGCGCAGTCCTTCAATGGTACCGTCATCAACCACGGTACAGAGTTCTGACGCCACCAGCTGGCCCATCTTGCCGCTGAATACCGACGTGCCACGACGGTTGAAGTCGCCTTCCAGTCCGTGTCCGACGGCTTCATGCAGCAGGACACCCGGCCAGCCTGCGCCCAGCACCACCGGCAAGGTACCGGCAGGTGCCGCCACAGCAGAGAGGTTAACCAGCGCCATCCGCACCGCTTCACGCGCCCAGGCATCAGCCCGCACATCGCCATTTTCATCGGCGAGGAAAAATTCATAACCGGTACGTGCACCGCCGCCGCTTGAGCCGCGTTCACGTTTACCCTGATCTTCAACCTGCACACTGATCGAGAGACGCACCAGCGGACGAACATCGGCTGCCAGCGTACCATCCGTCGCGGCGACCAGCACCTGCTCGTACACACCGCTCAGGCTGGCGTTGACCTCCTGCACCCGCGGGTCGGCAGCGCGGGCCACCTGATCGACACGGTGCAATAGGGCAATTTTATCTTCACGCGTCAGACTGCTGAGCGGATCAACGGTGGAATAGAGCGAGCGGTTCATCACCGCGGAAAGGGTATGCGCCTTACCGTTGCCCTGTTCGCGAACAATGCTGCGCGCCGCTTCCGATGACAGACGCAGCGCATTCAGCGTGATCTGATCGGCGTAGGCAAAGCCGGTTTTCTCACCGCTGACGGCGCGCACGCCGACGCCCTGGTCAATATGGTAAGAGCCATCTTTAATAATTTTGTCTTCCAGCACCCAGGATTCGTGGAAACTGGACTGAAAATAGAGATCGGCATAATCCAGACGACGTTCTGAAAGCTGCCCTAACAGGGAAAAAAGGTCCTGCTGATTAATGCCGTTAGCAGTTAGTAACTGCTCACTTACCAGGTTCAGAGTCATCGTTTCTCACTCATTATGTGCTCGGATAATCATAGCCTGCGGTAATTCCGGTACCGCGTCAAATTCACTTGTTGTCAGTTTCACGCGGTTTACGCAGTACTTCATTGATTTCCGGTTTATCCAGCGGGCCACTGATGTGATAACGCAGCAGCGATATCCGGTTCCATACCGGTCCCAGAACTTTACTGGCGGCGAACACCGCCGCGCCAATCACCGGATTAACCACGAACGCCGCCGCGACACCGACCGAGGCAGAAATTTCCGGGGTGATGACGGCTTCTATATCGATCCGACGCTTAACCAGGTCCATATTGCCCTGCATGGCGATGTCCGCTTCCAGTCCATCAACCTGCAGGTTATCGGTGCGCATCACGCCATTTTCGATCCAGGCGGTACCGTTAATCGAATCAAAATAGAAGCCATCGTTAAAGGTGTCACTGAAATCGAAGCGCAGTTTGCGCAGCAGCGCGTCGAAGCTGAACAGACGCAGGATTTGTCCGGCGGTACCGGTGTTCACATCCGCAATCTGGCCTTTGCCAAAGTGGGTTTTCAGGGTGCCGCTCAGGGTTTCGGCTGACGGCTGCCACGGTGCCGCACGCCAGTGCAAATCGTAATCGATATTGAACGGCGCATCGCGCAGCGGGGTATTCACGCCAAACCAGTTGGTGGCGTTATTGATATTAGGCCCTTTCAGCGTGCCTTTCAGTGAGGTGCGCGGGTCATCGTGACGGTTAACCCATTCACCCTTAATTTTCAGCTGCGAGCTGCCGGTATCTACCGTGCCGTTAGTCAGTGCTAACGTATCGCCTTTCGGTTGCAGCGTCGCCGCGATCCGTCCATATTTCTGTCCCAGCACCCAGCACTCCGCGCAGCGCAACTGCAAGGCTGGCCAGCCGCTGAAATTAATCTGGCTGGCTTGCTGAGAGCTGGCGTTGCCGCCCTGCTGTGCCTCATGGTCCCATTGCGGATTGTAATAGAGGTAATCCAGCCCGATCTGCCACGGTGCCTTCGCGGCTATTTCCAGCTTACCGCGTATTTCCTCGGCGTTAATGCTGACCTGCGCATTGCCACCGGCCGTTTCTGCCAGCGTCGCGTCTACCGCATGCCACTGCTGCCCCGCCAGCGTTACCGCCGGGCTGCGCAGTGTGAGGTTGCCCGGCAGCGTCACGCCGCCTAGCTGACGTTCTCCGCCGCTGCCGCCAGCGCTACCACTTCCGCCAGCCATCATCGCTACCCAGGCTTCGCCATCCAGCGGTGGCAGATTAAGCACCATACCGGCATGATCGGGAAGCGCCGGCGTTTTCGCTGCGTCATTCAGCCAGATGCCGCGATCAACGCGTAAGGTCGGCTCCAGCAGCCAGCGGCTGTTAAACCGATGGCGTGCAGCCACGCTGCCACTGAGATCGAAATGCTGCAGGTCGCCGCTGGCTTTGATAGCAATCGGCATCGCCTCACCGGCCTTTTTATCCAGCGGTGAAGGTAAGCGACTGCTCACTTCTTTGCCATCGCCGTTCAGCTCTACTTCGTACCGCGCGCCGCCGCGATGCGGCAGCGTGATATCCACGTCGCCCTGCCACGGCAGATGTCCAGCGAGCTGGCGGCTTACGGTGGCAGGAATCTGGCTGATTTTAGCCGGTTGCCAGTCCCCCAGCAGTTTCACCTTAACGCCAAAATCATCCGGGTTCTCTTTGGTGCTGAAACTGACGCCCAGCGGCTGACCGAACCACCGCGCCTGCATCTCTTCACTCTCCAGATTACCGTTGTTGTAACGGAAACGACCGGTAAGGTTGGTCAGCGTGGTTTTTAGCGGCTTGATAAACAGCGCGTTATTGTTCATGACCACGTTACCGCTGGCATGGACCTGCTGACCATCAAGCGGGATATCGAGATTCAGGTGGCCCCGGGTGGTGCCTTTAATTTCCAGCTGCTCCAGTGCTGCGCCGAGTGACGCTTTCAGCGGCGTCTGCTGGAAGTAATCGGCGATTTGTTTCCCTTCTCCGCTGATGTCGCCATCAATAATCAGCTTCTCTTTCAGGTAGTCCGGGATAACGGCGCTAACCTTACGCGCCTCAACGTCGCCAAGGCGAGCGGTCGGGGCGTTCATCCATAAGCCATCGTTCAGGAAGTTAAGATCGATATCCAGATTGCTGAGCGCCGGCCATTTGGGCTGGAAGGCATAGGTCGCCTGGCGCAGCGGAACCCAGACCTGGAACATACCGTCGTTGTGCTTGAACGGGAATAGCGCCGGGTTACCGGCAAACAGCAGCGTGGCGTTATCCACTTTACCGCCCTTCACCGCTCCGCTCAGATAATGCGTCAGCCCGTTGCCCATCAATGGCACCGGGAAATAGCGCCAGGCATCGCCCGCATCGGTTATCCGGATACCAGCAAGAATGTCCAGCCGCGGCTCGCCTCCGCTGTTTTGCTGATAGCTGAAGTCACCCCGCGCCCAGAGCGAGCGCGCCTGCAGATCGAGGTTTTCGCCCGTCAACGTCAGGCCATGTTCATCGCGCTGCCAGCGCACGGCACCGGTAACCTGTTTAATCTCGAGCGGAGCCTGGAAAACATCGCCATAAGGCACGGTCGCCGCGCCCATATCAACGCTGACCTGGCCATGATTCAGGCTGCCACGCGCTTCGCCGCTTAAGTGACTGATGCCAGGCAGGAGCTTCCAGTGCTGCCAGCTGAAGTCGCGCCATTTCACCTGCAGACGGGTCTGGTCAGGCTGCTGTAACGGAATATCCAGGGCGAGGCCATCAATGGAGCCCTGCGGCCGCAGCGTACGCCAGTTCTCAAACAGCGCTGGCGAGAGCGGCGCAAACAGCGGCACGATCGGTGCAATATGATCCAGCGCCAGTTGGGTGGCGCGTACCCGCACTTCAGGCTGACCATTGGCACCCAGCATCTGCTTATCTTCCGGTCGCCATAACAGCGAGAAGTGACCGGCCGGCCACGGGTTGCCATCGGTGCTGAGGCGGGTTTGTGGCACATTCACCACCCAGCCGTTCTGGAAGCGCGACAGGTGCGCCGTCAGGCCGTCCACCTGCAGCGTATGCTGGCCCGTTTCGCCCTGCCAGCTGGCACCGCCGCGGCTCAGCAGCAGGTCACCGGCATAAATATCGCCGTCGCGCAGGTTAACCCAGGCAGCCAGGCTAAAACGGGCGCTGTCCAGCCGGGTATTATCCCGCATCCAGCGGCCCAGCCACGGACGCATATCCACGTCATCGGCCTGCATCCAGATGCGGCCATCATTCAGCAGGCCGTTGCTGTCATTAAGATCGAGCCGTACCTGAACCACGCCGTGCTGGCCGGTAAAGCTCGACAGGCTGACTTCACCTTCTGCCCGATGGCGGGTTTTCTCATTCAGCCAGGTGAGTCGCGGAATAGCCAGCTCGGCATGCTGCCCGGAAGGGGTACGAAAACGAATGGTGCTGTCACGCAGGTCGAAGTGGTCAAACTGGCGCAGGAACAGTTCATTGATTTGCGCCGGCCAGAAGCTGTTCTTCTCTTTGTCGCTGTCCAGCAGCGGGCGGTTGCTGTCGAGATGCAGCTGCCAGAAAGTGAGGTCGCGGAATTGCCAGCGCCAGTGCAGCAGGGATTGCCAGACGTCGAGCGCCAGATTGATGCGGGAGATGGTCAGCTTGCCGTTTTCCTGCAGATCGACGCTGAGATCCCGGACCTGCAGAGTGGGGCCAAAATTCTCCCACTTTCCCTGCAGCTGACTGGCGTGAACCGGCACGCCGGTGCGGTCCGAGACGAATTGCAGAAGGTTATTGCGATAGCTGTCGAGATGCGGCATCACCAGACGCAGCCCGCTGACCAGCAGCGCGACAATCACGATGATCGCGGCGACCAGCAGTAACAAGATCCTCGGCAACTGCCTCACTCACATCTCTCCTTGCCTTCCGTAAACGACGGATAGTTAGTTCTGTTACCCGGCCGTCTTCAGACAACTGCGCCGGAAAGACGCATGTTATCCCAGACAAGGGCGATTTTTTAGCCCGACGATTTGAGCAAAGCCGGTCGGGCTGACGGGTCTGATATTACATCATCACCACGTCAAACTGCTCCTGGGTATAGAGCGCTTCAACGTGGACTTTGACCTGTTTGCCGACAAAGATTTCGACCTCTGCCAGCGCATGAGACTCATCGGTCTTCAGCGCTTCGCCGACGGTCGGCGAGACGTAGACCAGGAAGCGGTCAGCATCATAGGCATGATGTACCCGCACAATCTCACGCATGATTTCATAACAGACCGTTTCAACCGTCTTCAGCGTGCCGCGTCCTTTACACACCGGACAATCTTCACACAGCACGTGCTCAATACTTTCACGCGTCCGTTTGCGCGTCATCTCCACCAGGCCCAGCGCCGAGAAACCACTGATGCCGGTCTTCACCCGATCTTTGCTGAGGGCGGTCTCCAGCGAGTGCAGCACCCGACGGCGATGCTCTTCGTTACTCATGTCGATGAAGTCGATAATGATGATGCCGCCAAGATTACGCAGTCGCAGCTGACGCGCTATCGCCTGAGTGGCTTCAACATTGGTATTAAAAATTGTCTCATCAAGATTGCGATGGCCGACAAAGGCACCGGTGTTGATGTCGATGGTGGTCATCGCTTCGGTTTGATCGATGATCAGGTATCCGCCAGACTTTAGTTCAACTTTGCGATCCAGCGAGCGCTGAATCTCATTTTCTACATCAAACAGATCGAATATCGGCTGTTTGCCATTGTAGAGCTCCAGCTTACCGGCCATTTCCGGAATATATTCACTGGTAAACTCCACCAGCATATCGCAGGTCAGACGCGAATCGACCCGGATGCGGTCCAGCGCTGCACCGGCGAAATCGCGCAAAATACGCTGGGCTAAGGCCAGCTCACCGTAGAGCAGACAGCGGGTCTGGTTGCGCTTTTTGCGCTCGCTAACTTTGGTCCACAGACGCTTGAGAAACGCTGCATCCTGCGCCAGCTCCTCTTCGCCGATGCCTTCTGCGGCGGTGCGGATAATAAAACCGCCCAGATGATCGCAATAGTCGGCGACCACCGCCTTAAGACGTTCGCGCTCTTTTTCACTGTCGATACGCTGAGAGACGCCCACGTGCGACGCGCCTGGCATAAACACCAGATAGCGCGACGGCAGTGTAATATCAGTGGTCAGGCGTGCACCTTTAGTGCCCAGCGGATCTTTCACCACCTGCACCACCAGATCCTGCCCCTGACGCACCAGCTCAGCGATATCGCGTACGATGAAGTTTTTCTTTTCATCACCCGCCACACATTCGGTGTGCGGCATGATGTCTGAGGCGTGCAAAAACGCGGCTTTATCCAGACCAATATCGACGAACGCGGCCTGCATGCCCGGCAGCACCCGGCTCACCCGGCCTTTATAGATATTACCGACGATACCGCGTCGGGCTTCGCGCTCAATGTGGATTTCCTGCAGTATGCCACCATCAATATAGGCAACACGCGTTTCAGAAGGCGTGACGTTAACCAGTAATTCAGCCGTCATGTTGACCCCTTACGGCACGCAGTGACTGAAAATGGCTGAGCAACTCTTCGGTCTCAACCAAAGGCAGTCCAACCACCGCGTGGTAGCTCCCATTAATTTTGCGGACAAAGTTCCCGCCCCTGCCCTGAATGCCGTATGCGCCGGCTTTATCCATCGGCTCACCGGTTGCAATATAGTCGGTGATATCGGAGGCGGTTAAGGTGCGAAATGTCACATCGGTGGTAACCACGCAATCCAGCGCCTGATGACGATCGGCCAGTGCCACTGCGGTCATCACCTGATGAGTCTGCCCGGAGAGCTTATGCAGCATTTCGGCCGCATGGACCGCATCGTGCGGCTTTTCCAGTACTTCACCGTTCAGCACGACGATCGTATCGGCACCCAGCACCGGCAGATCCTGCGCGGCAAGCCGGACGCCCGCCTGCGCTTTGTCATTGGCCAGGCGACGAACATAGTGTTCTGCCACTTCATTTGGCTGCCGCTGTTCTTCAACGTCAGTCACGATGCGCTCGAAGGTCAGGCCAAGCTGCGTTAACAGCTCACGCCGACGCGGTGAACCGGAAGCAAGATAAAGGGTTACCATAAATTTCCTTATTGAACAGCAAACTGACGACGAATCTTTCTCATGAGTAAGAATAGCCATGGCCAGAGGATACCGTCGACGACACTGCTCCAGAAAATTTCAGGTCGGAATGAAACGTTGATAACCAGGAATTCCGCCCAGAAGACAATCACATCCATAGCCAGAGACAGCACCATAACCATTAACGCTTGCTGCCACAACGCTAAGTTGCGGAATAACTGGAACTTAAAGGCGATCAGGTAGGCGATGATGCTGAGCGCCAGCGCACGCACTCCGAGGGTGGAGCCGGCGATCAGATCCATAATGGCGCCCATCAGGAAGCCGCTGCCAACGTTAACCCGATGCGGCAGGGCGAGCACCCAATAGATGAGGATCAGTAATAACCATGAGGGCCGGAACATATAAATCTGATCCGGCCACGGCATGATTTGCAGGACCAGCGCAACCAGGAAAGAGAGCCAGATGACCCAACGTCCCTGGCTGCGATATCGACTCAAGGCTGACCTCCGCGTGAACGCGAAGTACTGCCCTGTCCGGCACTGCTGCCGTTCGCCGGTGCCGGCGGACCCATCTGGGCGGCTGGCGCTGGCGGTCCCATTTCTCCGGCTGGCGGCAGAACCTGCGGCATCATTTGCATCAGTCGTTCGTTGGCGACGCGATGCACTTCATCCTGCGGCAGCGGCATATCGCCATTACGGTCGGCGCCCCACAGCAGCAGCAGATAGCGCAGACGCTGCAGGCCGGCGGTCGGATGTGCCTGAATCACGGTATAAGCGCGTTGGGTATCGACTTTAACCGAGGAAACCACACCCACCGGATAACCTTCCGGGAAGCGGCCGCCAATACCGGAAGTCACCAGCACGTCACCGACCCGGATATCAGTATTACCCGGCAGATGCTCAAGCTGGAGATCTTCGGTACAGCCATTACCGGCGGCAATGACGCGAATGTCATTACGCAATACCTGGATCGGCAGCGCGTGCGATGCATCGCAAATCAGCAATACGCGGCTGGTCAGTTGACTGACCGCAATCACCTGTCCGACCACCCCTTTATCACTGATGACCGGCTGACCTTCATAGACACCGTTAACGCTGCCTTTGTCGATCACCACCTGGTCGGTATAAGGGTCAGTGCCGGTCGAGATGACCTGCGTTACCATCTTTTGCTCATCCTGACGCAGCGGTGAACCCAGCAGTTCACGCAGGCGTGCGTTTTCCTGCTTGTATTGCCCCAGCATTAGCAGGTTACTGTTTTTCAGGAAGAGCTCGCGACGTAAGGCTTTGTTTTCCTGCTCAAGCTGCTGACGTGACGCCAGCGACTCCGACACGCCATCCAGAATCTGGCGCGGCCCATTGGCCAGGAAGTAAAACGGACTGACCGACGTATCCAGATAGTTGCGTATTTGGGTAAAAGAACCCACACGGCTGTCAGCAATGATAATGGCAATCGCCACGATGACGGCCAGGAAAAGACGCAACTGCAGGGATGGTCCCCTGCTAAAAATCGGCTTCATATAATCTGCGTGATCCTCGACGACAGGTAAGGAAACCCGGTATGACACCGCGCTTCCCTGAGCTGGACGCATTGCACCGGCGCATAGTGCGCCGGTTGACACGCGACTCCCTGCGCATCGTCATGACGTTCTCAGCCGGTTGAGGCAATTATTCTTCGCTGAACAAATCGCCGCCATGCATGTCGATCATTTCCAACGCCTTGCCACCACCGCGTGCCACACAGGTCAGCGGATCTTCAGCGACAACCACCGGAATGCCGGTCTCTTCCATCAGCAGACGATCCAGATTACGCAACAGCGCACCACCGCCGGTCAGCACCATGCCGCGCTCGGAGATATCCGACGCCAGCTCTGGCGGACACTGTTCCAGGGCGACCATCACCGCGCTAACGATGCCGGTTAACGGCTCCTGCAGCGCTTCGAGAATTTCATTGGAGTTCAGCGTAAAGCCGCGCGGTACACCTTCAGCCAGGTTACGGCCACGAACTTCAATTTCGCGAACTTCATCACCCGGATAGGCTGAGCCGATCTCATGCTTGATACGTTCTGCGGTAGCTTCACCAATCAGTGAACCGTAGTTACGACGCACATAATTAATAATAGCTTCATCGAAACGGTCACCACCAATACGCACCGACGAGGAGTACACCACGCCGTTCAGCGAGATCACCGCCACTTCTGTGGTACCGCCACCGATATCGACTACCATTGAACCGGTCGCTTCTGATACCGGCAGGCCAGCGCCAATCGCCGCAGCCATTGGCTCTTCAATCAGGAAGACTTCACGTGCGCCAGCACCCTGAGCAGACTCACGGATGGCGCGACGTTCTACCTGCGTGGCCCCGACGGGTACGCAGACCAGCACGCGCGGGCTGGGACGCATGAAACTGTTGCTGTGAACTTGTTTGATGAAGTGCTGCAGCATCTTTTCGGTGACGAAAAAGTCAGCAATTACGCCATCTTTCATCGGGCGAATAGCTGCGATATTGCCTGGCGTTCGGCCAAGCATCTGTTTTGCGTCATGACCAACGGCCGCGACACTTTTCGGTGAACCGGCACGATCCTGGCGAATAGCGACCACGGAAGGCTCGTTCAGCACGATGCCTTGTCCTTTCACATAAATCAGGGTATTCGCGGTACCCAGGTCAATGGACAAGTCATTGGAAAACATGCCACGAAATTTTTTAAACATACTAAGGGATAATCCTGCAAGCTGGGGGCGGAAAATAAAATCCGCTTACTTTACCAACCACACGAAGCTGCCACAAGGCGCAAAAACGTTCTGCTTCGGTGAAAAAAGACGCCAAATTGCGTTTAAGTCATCGGAACCGGCCATCATTGACAGCGGAATGGCGATAAGACGCCATCGGTGCCGGTTTTTATCGCCTTTCAGGCCTGGGTTTCCGACATAAAATCTAACATTTCCGGCAGCCAGTTTTGCGACCCGACCCGGACTCAAGGCTAAAAAAAGCCTGTGTCACCGTCAAAAAGGGCGCAATCCACTAAATACGGTAACGTTGAGAATACTTTTTCACATTACTGTTTACCGGCTGCGAAGGGGCAAAGAAGTCACCCTGTCCACCTGCCACTCCTAACGCCACCAGCGTTTGCCACTCCGCTTTAGTGCGGACGCCGACAGCAAACACCTGGGTATTGGTCGATTTACACACTTCCAGCAGGCTCTGTACAAACAGCTGATTTTCAGTGCGACGCTCAATATTGCGTACCAGACCGGCATCAAGTTTGATCAGTTCCACCGGCAGCTGGCGAATGTAGGCACTGCTGACCACGGTTAAACCGGCCTGATTAACCGCGACACGACAGCCAAATGCCTTAAGGGCGCGGAACACCGGCGTTAAACGGCTGATGTGTTGACAGACATCTGCCTCGGCAAGTTCAAATAAAAATCGCTTTCTTTGTCCTTTGGGGCATTGCAGCAACATATTCTGCAACCAGAGCACGAAAGATCGGTGCAGCAGCGAGTCGATAGTGACCGGTATCACCAGCGTCTCTTCCGGCCAGAGTTCAGATAAGGCGGCAATGCGGGTGACCAGCTGGCGATCCCAGCTATCGGCCATGCCGAGCTGCTGGACCAGCGGCATATATTCTGCTGCCAAAACCTCTTTATCACCATCAAAGATACGGGTCAGCATCACGCGATGCTGCACCTTGCCTTCCATATTGACGGCTGGTTTCTGGTACAGGCGCGGACCACCGCGACTGAGGGTGTTTTCCAGCAGGGTACGCCAGCGCACGCTTCCACGTCCGGCATCCTGAGGATTACCGGCTCCGTTGGTCCAGTTGTTGCCCCCTAACAGCGCCGCGCGTCGGGTCGCCATTTCGACATTTTCCATCACCTGCGGCACCGTCTGCCCGCTGTGCCAGGCGCTGATACCAATGTGAATAAGATCATCGCGATTGACCATTCGCATCGGCGGCAGCGAATCGACGGCGTTGATCAGCTGATCGGCGATGCTGTTGGCCTCTTTCAGGCTGCGATGCGGCAGTAGCACCGCAAAATCACTGCGGAAATAGCGCGCCAGCAGAGCACCGGGATAACGCAGCACAAAGGTGGAGAGCATGTTGACGATGTTAAACAGATACTCATCGATCAACCCTGGCTCCAGCGTTTCGCTCAACGTGTCCAGATCCGGCAGCCGTACCATCATGACCACGCCATGGGTACCGACATCCTCCTGATCCTCCAGCAGCGTGGCGAGCTGACTGTCAAAGAACAGGCGATTATTCAGACCGGTACGGCTATCCTGAGCAGCAAAGGTGCGGATCAGCGTATCGATACGCAAACGCTGTTCACCCGCTTCCTGTAAATCGGAGAGCAGTACATCCAGCGCGCGGCTCGCCCTGGGCGGCCACTCATCCAGATTACGTTTCGGAACTACCCCACGCTCACCGTCAATAATCGCCTCTGCGCGTATTTCCAGGTGCTCCATGCCGCGCCACTGGCGACGTAACCAGCGGTGCAGAATAAACAGCAGCAGGCTCATCACCAGCACCACCGTTGATACCGTGCCCATCGCATAGGTCCCGATAATGGAGCGCAGCCAGGTGCGGGCAGGATCGAGGGTGACCACCCGCACATGCACTCCAGGCTGATGGATTAACGGCACATCAAACTGGACGAAGCGATTGGGCTGATGGTCGAGCATCAGGTTTTCGTGACGGGAGAGAGAGAAAAAGATGTGGTCGCCGCTGTAGAGTTGAATCTGCTCGGCGTTGATAATCGGCATTAATCGGGTAATCCAGCTGTGCAGCTGGTCGGGCGACTGGATAAGCAGCGCCTGATCCACTTCGGTTGCCAGCACCTGCGCGCGCTGTTCGACCCGCTGATGACTGAACCAGAAAACGCTAAAAGCACAGCCCACCAGCATTAATAACATTGCCAGTATGCTAAGAAAGGTAATAAACGCAGATAGTTTTGTGGTTAATCGCATCCCTGTGCCTGTGTTACTGCGGTGATAACCGGATCGCCCACCCTTGTACCGTCAGCCTGACGAAAACGCGAGCAAAATAGCATAATTTGCGTTTAGCGACAGCGCCGTGACGACTGAAGCGGAAGTATATCGTCGGGAAAGGGGCGCTGGCGTTGATCCCAGCGCTTTTCGGTGCATTCTCATCGTCTCCGGCAGCCAGGAAATTTCACATTTTAACGGCGAAACTGGCTGCAATCGGTAATAGTCATCATGCTGGTCAATAAGACCACGGCTGGAGAGTGCACCATGAAGCGCAACACTGATCTGACGGAAGCCGACGTAACGCCGGAAAACATTTTTAATATGAAGCGCCGCCAGGTGCTGAAAACGCTGGGACTGAGCGCGGCGGCGATCGGTCTGCCGGGCGTAGCCAATGCGGACATTCTCAGCTGGTTCAAGGGCAACGATCGCCCGCCCGCCCCCGCCGGTCGGGCGCTGGACTTTAGCAAACCGCCACAATATCAGGCCGACCTGACCTTAACGCCGGCAGAGAAGGTTTCTGGCTATAACAACTTTTATGAGTTTGGTCTGGATAAAGCCGATCCCGCGGCCAATGCCGGCACGCTGAAAACCGATGGGTGGAAACTGACGATTGATGGCGAAGTGGCGAAACCGATCACCCTGGACATGGATGACATTTTCAAACGCTTTGCCATGGAGCAGCGTATCTACCGCATGCGTTGTGTAGAGGCCTGGTCGATGGTGGTACCGTGGGTCGGCTTTGAACTGAATAAGCTGATTTCTCTGGCCGAACCCACCAGCAAAGCGCGTTTCGTCGCCTTTCAGACGCTGTACGATCCTGAACAGATGCCGGGCCAGAAAGACCGTTTTATCGGTGGCGGGCTTAATTATCCCTATGTTGAAGGGCTACGGCTGGATGAAGCGATGCACCCTCTGACACTGCTGAGCACCGGCGTTTACGGTAAGGCGCTTCCGCCGCAGAACGGCGCGCCAATTCGCCTGACGGTGCCGTGGAAATATGGCTTTAAAGGAATTAAATCGATCGTCAAAATCACCCTGACCGAAAATCAGCCACCGACCACCTGGAATCAGATTGCGGCAGATGAGTATGGCTTCTATGCCAACGTTAATCCGCACGTCAATCATCCGCGCTGGTCGCAGGCTACCGAGCGCTTTATTGGCCCCGGCGGCAGCCTGAAAGTGGAGCGTCAACCTACGCTGCTGTTTAACGGCTATGCAGAGCAGGTCGCTTCACTCTATCGCGGACTCGACCTGCGGGAGAATTATTGAGTGGTACGCCTGTCGTTAAAACAGATCACCTGGCTCAAGGTGATCCTGCATCTGGCGGCACTGCTGCCGCTGGTTTATCTGATCCTGGCTGCCCTGCAGGGCGGATTAAGTGCGGACCCGGCGAAAGATATTCAACATTTTACCGGGCGCATGGCGCTGAAACTGCTGCTGGGCACGCTGCTGGTGTCGCCTCTGGCGCGCTATGGCAAACAGCCGCTGTTGATCCGGACCCGCCGTCTGCTGGGTGTCTGGACCTTTGTCTGGGCCTCTCTTCATCTGCTGAGCTACTACCTGCTGGAACTGGGTGCCGATAATCTGCGACTGCTCGGCAGTGAGTTAATTTCTCGTCCCTATCTGACACTGGGGATTATCAGCTGGCTGATACTGCTGGCCCTGACGCTGACCTCCTTCCAGCGGGCGCAGCGTAAGCTCGGCAAACGCTGGCAAACTCTGCATAACGCCGTCTATCTGGTGGCGATCCTGGTGCCGATTCACTACATCTGGTCGGTCAAAACCTTGTCGCCCCAGCCACTTATCTATGCCGGACTGGCCGCCTTGTTGTTAGCGTGGCGTTACAAAAAGTTCCTCAAATGGTGGCCTCGCTAGTCCTTCTGTGGTTGTTTTCCTCCCTGACTATCTGCTAAAAGATGTGGCCTTCGGGTCACATCCGATCATCTTCGCAGATAAGACCAGTATTTTGCTGCGAAATGACACGAAACGGATATAATGCCCGGCTTTATTGCAAAGCGGGTCTTGTTTTTCATCGTGAAAGGTGACAAATGGAGATTGGCAAGGTATTTTACGCGATGCCTCAATGATTGCGGGAGATGGCAGCAAGATGGCGCATAAATTACATATTCTGCTTTTAAACGGACCCAACCTGAATTTGCTGGGAAGCCGTGAACCTGACAAGTATGGTCACACCACGCTGCAGCAGATTGTGGATGATCTTACACGTCAGGCAGACCAACTGAATGTGGAGTTAAGCCACTTGCAATCCAACGCTGAGTTTCAGCTGATTGATCGCATTCATGAGGCCAAAGGCAATGTGGATTACATCATTATCAATCCTGCCGCGTTTACCCATACCAGCGTCGCGCTGCGTGATGCCCTGTTAGCGGTTTCGATTCCGTTTATTGAGGTTCATCTCTCAAATGTGCATGCACGCGAGCCCTTCCGCCATCACTCCTATCTTTCTGATGTATCTGCTGGCGTCATCTGTGGGCTTGGCGCTGACGGCTACACATGGGCTTTACAAACGGCAGTAAAACGCCTGTCTCAAACTAATTAATCAAACTGAGTACGGAACCCCACTCATGGATATTCGTAAAATTAAAAAACTGATCGAACTGGTTGAAGAATCTGGCATCTCCGAGCTGGAAATCTCCGAGGGCGAAGAGTCCGTTCGTATCAGCCGTGCACCTGCAAATGTTGGTTATCCGATGATGCAGCAGGCGTATGCTGCGCCGGTACAGCAACCTGCCCTGGCGACTGCCGTGGCACCGGTGGCTGCCATCGCAGAAGCAGCGCCCGCGGAAATCAGCGGCCACATCGTGCGTTCGCCGATGGTCGGGACTTTCTATCGCACCCCGAGCCCGGACGCAAAAGCCTTCATCGAAGTGGGTCAGAAAGTTAACGCCGGCGATACTCTGTGCATCGTCGAAGCCATGAAGATGATGAACCAGATCGAAGCCGACAAATCTGGTGTGGTGAAAGCCATTCTGGTCGAGAGCGGTCAGCCGGTCGAGTTTGACGAGCCACTGGTTGTCATCGAATAACGGGGCGGACCATGCTGGATAAAATTGTTATTGCTAACCGCGGTGAGATCGCGCTGCGCATTCTGCGTGCCTGTAAAGAACTGGGCATCAAGACTGTGGCGGTACACTCAAGCGCGGACCGTGACCTGAAGCACGTGCTGCTGGCGGACGAAACCGTCTGCATCGGCCCGGCGCAGTCAGTCAAAAGTTACCTCAACATCCCGGCGCTGATCTCCGCAGCGGAAATCACCGGCGCGGTGGCGATTCACCCTGGCTACGGCTTCCTGTCTGAGAATGCCGATTTTGCCGAGCAGGTTGAGCGCTCTGGCTTTATCTTTATTGGCCCGAAAGCCGATACCATTCGCCTGATGGGCGATAAAGTGTCCGCAATTAATGCGATGAAGAAAGCCGGTGTGCCAACCGTTCCTGGTTCCGACGGCTCGCTGACCGATGACATGGAAAAGAACCGTGCCTTCGCTAAGCGCATCGGTTATCCGGTGATCATCAAAGCCTCCGGCGGCGGCGGCGGTCGTGGTATGCGCGTGGTGCGCAGCGACAAAGATCTGGAACAATCCATCAACATGACGAAAGCGGAAGCCAAAGCGGCTTTCAACAACGACATGGTTTATATGGAGAAGTATCTGGAGAATCCTCGTCACATCGAGATTCAGGTACTGGCCGACGGTCAGGGCAACGCCATCTATCTGGGCGAACGCGACTGCTCAATGCAGCGTCGTCACCAGAAAGTGGTGGAAGAAGCGCCAGCGCCAGGCATCACGCCGGAACTGCGTAGCTTCATCGGCGATCGCTGTGCTAAAGCCTGTATTGAGATTGGCTACCGCGGTGCAGGTACTTTCGAGTTCCTGTATGAAAACGGCGAGTTCTACTTCATTGAGATGAACACCCGTATTCAGGTAGAGCATCCGGTGACCGAGATGATTACCGGCGTCGACCTGATCAAAGAGCAGTTGCGTATCGCTGCCGGTCAGCCGCTGTCGATCAAACAGGAAGATGTGATTATTCGCGGACATGCGGTTGAATGCCGTATCAATGCTGAAGATCCGGTCTCTTTCCTGCCAAGTCCGGGCAAAATCACCCGTTTCCACGCGCCAGGCGGTTTTGGCGTGCGCTGGGAGTCGCATATTTACTCCGGTTACAGCGTGCCGCCTTACTACGATTCCATGATCGGCAAGCTGATCACCTACGGCGAAACCCGTGAAGTGGCGATTGCCCGCATGAAGAATGCACTGGCGGAACTGATCATCGACGGTATCAAGACCAACATTGAACTGCAGATGAAGATCATGTCCGACGAAAACTTCCAGCACGGTGGAACCAATATCCACTATCTGGAGAAAAAACTCGGCTTGCACGAGAAGTAATCGCAACGCTGAGATAGTCTGAGGCCGGTTAATCCGGCCTTTTTCTTTTGCCGCTGGCGTTAAGGTTGAAACATGGATGCTCGTTTTATACAGGCGCATAAAGAGGCCCGCTGGTCACTCTATCTGACCCTGCTCTGGCTGGCCGTTTGGGGGCTTTCCGCCTGGCTGGGCGGGAGCGAAACGGGGATCACCGGCTTGCCGCGCTGGTTCGAACTTTCCTGCGTGTTTGCTCCCCTGCTGTTCATTTTTTTATGCTGGCTGATGGTCCGCGTGATTTTCCGCGACATGTCTCTGGAGGATAAAAATGAATTTTGAAATTATCCTGCCTTTATTAATTTATCTGGTGCTGATTGCCGGACTGTCCGTCTTCGCGGTCCGTAAACAGCGTCAGGGCAACTTTCTGACCGAATACTTCCTTGGCAGCCGCTCCATGGGCGGGTTCGTTCTGGCCATGACTCTCACCACCACCTATATCAGCGCCAGCTCATTTATTGGCGGGCCCGGTGCCGCCTACAAATATGGTCTGGGATGGGTTTTGCTGGCGATGGTTCAGGTTCCTGCCGTCTGGCTATCACTCGGCGTGCTGGGCAAGAAATTCGCTATTCTGGCGCGTAAGCACAACGCGGTAACGCTGAATGACATGCTCTATGCGCGTTATCAAAGTCCGCTGCTGATCTGGCTGGCCAGCCTGAGCCTGCTGGTCGCGTTCATCGGGGCCATGACGGTGCAGTTTATCGGCGGTGCGCGGTTACTGGAAACGGCAGCAGGCATCCCCTATGACACCGGCTTACTGATTTTCGGTGGCACCATTGCGCTCTATACCGCCTTTGGCGGTTTCCGTGCCAGCGTGCTCAATGACGCGATGCAGGGCGTGGTGATGCTGGTCGGCACGTTCCTGCTGCTGTTCGCCGTGATCCACCAGGCAGGCGGACTGGGCACCGCAGTGCAAAAGCTGCACGCTATCGATCCGCAGTTGCTGTCGCCGCAGGGACCAGGCGAGATCATTACCCCGACCTTTCTGAGTTCGTTTATCGTGCTGGTCTGCTTTGGCGTAATTGGCCTGCCCCATACTGCCGTGCGCTGCATCTCCTATAAAGACAGCAAGGCGGTGCATCGGGCGATCATTCTGGGCACCATCGTGGTGGTGGTCCTGATGCTGGGTATGCATCTGGCGGGTGCGCTGGGCCGGGCCATACTGCCCGATCTGACGGTGCCGGACCGGGTGATCCCGACGTTAATGATTACCGTGCTTCCGCCGCTGGCGGCCGGGCTGTTTCTGGCGGCGCCAATGGCGGCGATTATGTCGACCATCAATGCCCAGTTGTTGCAGGCATCCGCTACGCTGATTAAAGATCTCTATCTGCGCGTGGCACCGCAGCAGATGGAAAATGAGCCGCGGCTGCGACTGTTGTCTGGTGCCATTACCTTTGCGCTCGGCATCCTGTTGCTGATCGCCGCCTGGAATCCGCCCGATATGATTATCTGGCTCAATCTGCTGGCGTTTGGTGGCCTGGAAGCAGTCTTCCTCTGGCCGCTGGTGCTGGGCCTTTACTGGGAACGCGCCAATGCTGCGGGCGCGATTACCGGCATGGTCACCGGTGGCGGCTGTTACGCGTTTCTGGCGAGCCTTAACCTGCAAATCATGGGTTTCCACCCGATTGTGCCTTCCCTGCTTTTAAGCCTGCTGGCATTTTTAGTCGGCAACCTGTTTGGACGCGCGCCGCAAACTGCCGACGCGCCGCAACACTGAATGTAAGAGAGACGTTATGCCGTGGATTCAAATCAAGATAAACAGCTCGGGTGAGCACGCTGAAACGCTGAGCGATGTGCTGATGGAGACCGGTGCTGTTTCGGTCACTTTTCAGGATACCCATGACAACCCGGTCTATGAGCCGCTGCCGGGTGAAACCCGCCTGTGGGGCGATACCGACGTTATTGGCCTGTTCGATGCAGAAAGCGATATGGCGGCCATCGTCGCTGAACTGGCGCAACATCCGCTGTTAGGTGCCGATTTCCGGCACAAGATCGAACAGATCGAGGATAAAGACTGGGAACGCGAGTGGATGGAAAACTTTCACCCGATGCGTTTTGGCGAGCGGCTGTGGATCTGTCCAAGCTGGCGCGATGTGCCGGATCCAGAGGCGGTGAACGTGATGCTCGATCCGGGCCTGGCGTTCGGCACCGGCACGCATCCGACCACGTCGCTGTGCCTGACCTGGCTGGATGGGCTGGATCTGACCGGTAAAACGGTGATCGACTTTGGCTGTGGCTCTGGGATCCTGGCGATCGCTGCGCTGAAGCTCGGTGCGGCGCAGGCGATTGGTATCGATATCGATCCACAGGCGATCCAGGCCAGCCGCGATAACGCTGAGCGCAATGGCGTCTCCGATCGTCTGTCGCTCTACCTGCCCCACCAGCAGCCGGAAAACCTGCAGGCGGATGTGGTGGTCGCCAATATCCTGGCAGGCCCGTTACGCGAGCTGGCACCGCTGATTAGCGTACTGCCGAAGCCAGGTGGCCATCTGGGACTTTCTGGTGTACTGGAGAGTCAGGCGGAGGGCGTCTGTGAAGCCTATGCAGCGCAGTTCGCGCTTGACCCGGTGGCCGTCAAAGAAGAGTGGTGCCGGATTACCGGTGTGAAAGCCTGAATCCGCGAAGTGCGGTCGTCGCCTGAACGCTCTTCAGGTCAATGCTGAAAGGGCTTAACAGCATATTCAGCCAGCCCGTAGCGTAAGTTGCGGGCTTTCTGCATTCTCAATGGTTGCTTGTATCGTTAATCACGGCATGTGACGTTTATTATCTGGCTAACGCATCTGCTTTTTCGGAAAAACGTTTGCTCACAATTTCAGCATAAATCTCTAATCCAATGATATTTAAGCTTAATTTGTAAGTCGAGTGGTAATGACCCGGATTTCATTGATCTTTCTTGCCAATTGTTCAAAGTTTGGCCTTTCATCTTCCGGAAAAAATGCGTAATATACGCCGCCTTGCAGACACAGTATGGCCATTCTGACTTCATGCGTATTGGAAACCTCCAGCTGAGAAATCGACTGATTGCAGCACCGATGGCCGGGATTACCGACAGGCCATTCAGGACGCTGTGTCATGAAATGGGTGCAGGCATGGCGGTCTCTGAGATGTTGTCTTCGAACCCGGAAGTCTGGGCCAGCGACAAATCTCGTTTACGTATGGTGCACAGCGATGAGCCAGGCATTCGCGCCGTGCAAATCGCCGGTTGCGATCCCAGCGAAATGGCGCAAGCTGCACGGATTAATGTTGAGGCCGGTGCACAGGTTATCGACATTAATATGGGCTGCCCTGCCAAGAAGGTTAACCGCAAAATGGCGGGTTCAGCCTTGCTGCAATATCCCGCCGTGGTGGAGTCAATCCTCTCCGCAGTGGTCAATGCAGTGGATGTGCCGGTAACACTGAAAATTCGTACTGGCTGGGATCCTGAAAACAGGAACTGTGTCGCGATTGCCCAATTGGCTGAACGCTGTGGTATTCAGGCTCTGACGATACATGGCCGCACTCGTGCCTGCCTGTTCAACGGGGAAGCTGAATATGACAGCATTCGGACAGTTAAGCAGAGTGTTTCTATTCCGATTATCGCGAATGGAGACATAACTGACCCGCATAAAGCCAGAGCGGTGCTCGACTATACAGGGGCCGATGCTCTGATGATAGGACGCGCTGCTCAGGGAAGACCGTGGATCTTCCGGGAAATCCAGCATTATCTGGACACTGGGGAGCTGCTTGCCCCGCTGCCAATGGCAGAGGTCAAGCGCTTGCTTGTTTCGCATATACGTGAGCTGCACGACTTTTACGGTTCAGGCAAGGGATACCGTATAGCGCGAAAGCACGTCTCCTGGTATCTGCAGGAGCACGCCCCGAATGACCAGTTTCGGCGCACATTCAACGCCATTGAGGATGCCAGCGAACAGCTGGAGGCGTTGGAGGCATACTTCGAAAATCTTGCGTAACGAAATAAAGAGCTGAAAGAACTATGTTCGAACAACGCGTAAATTCTGACGTACTGACCGTTTCTACCGTTAACTCACAGGATCAGGTAACTCAAAAACCTTTGCGTGATTCGGTTAAACAGGCACTGAAGAACTATTTTGCTCAACTGAACGGTCAGGATGTCAGTGACCTATATGAGCTGGTTTTGGCTGAAGTCGAGCAGCCTCTGTTGGACATGGTGATGCAGTATACCCGTGGCAACCAGACCCGTGCTGCCCTGATGATGGGTATCAACCGCGGTACGCTGCGTAAGAAATTGAAAAAATACGGCATGAACTGATTCTGGTTCTGTCTGTTAATTACGCCAGCCTTCGGGCTGGCGTTTTTATTTGTGCGCTGTTCCACAAAGCGTCGGGAAAACGAGTGAAACAGTTATCGTCAATATGGTAACTATAGTTGCAATCGCTGACGTGATATTTCACTGCCTCGCTTTCTTAACCTTCTCTTCTGACGCCTCCGGCCCGCCGCGTCTGTCCGCCAGCTATTCCCGGCCAGCACTGGCTTCTGTGATCCTGTACGCCTTTCAAAGCAAAGCCTCTTCTACGTACATTTCCGCCTGAGCGATGGCTCACATTGCTTCCATATAGTGAAACTAATTGCACTAAATGTGATCGGGTCGACTCGCATTGCTTCCTTTTGGTGCGCGATATTAGCGGAACTTTCAAATCACTTCCGATTATTAACCGTACTTTCATGAGAATTCAGGCTTCTGCAAACCTGGCATCAGCTTTGCAGAGTCGTGAATGGCTGACCGCCACAGACAGGAAAAACGCACATTAAAGTGCGCAAACATAACAACATGATTCTCCTCCACACAGGATGCTTTATGAAAAAGATGATGCTCTCTACGCTGGTTGCTGCGGCCTCGCTGTTGGCCGTTGCTCAGCAGGCTCACGCCGGCACGACGCTGGATGCGATAAAGAAGAAAGGCTTTGTCCAATGCGGTATCAGTGATGGCTTACCTGGCTTCTCCTATGCAGATGCCAGCGGCAAATTTACCGGTATCGACGTTGACGTCTGCCGCGCGGCGGCCGCAGCCGTGTTTGGCGATGCGACCAAAGTGAAATATACCCCGCTGACAGCCAAAGAGCGTTTCACTGCGCTGCAATCCGGCGAAGTCGACATCCTGTCGCGCAATACCACCTGGACCTCCTCACGTGATGGCGGCATGGGTTTCCTGTTTGCGGGCGTCAACTATTACGACGGCATTGGCTTCCTGACTCACCAGAAAGCCGGGCTGAAAAGTGCTAAAGAGCTGGACGGTGCCACCGTCTGTATTCAGGCAGGTACCGATACCGAACTGAACGTGGCTGACTTCTTCAAAGCCAATAAGATGCAGTACACGCCGGTGACTTTTGACCGCTCTGACGAGTCCGCCAAGGCGCTGGACAGCGGTCGCTGCGATACGCTGGCCTCTGACCAGTCTCAGCTCTATGCGTTACGCATTAAACTGGGCAAACCTGATGAATTTATCGTGCTGCCGGAAGTGATCTCAAAAGAGCCGCTGGGCCCGGTAGTCCGTCGCGGTGATGATGACTGGTTCACCATCGTTAAATGGTCGCTCTACGCCATGCTGAACGCTGAAGAGATGGGCATTTCATCGAAAAATGTTGATCAGATGACCGCCAAACCAACCACGCCAGATATGGCACACCTGCTGGGTGCTGAAGGTGATTTTGGTAAGGATCTGAAGCTGGACAATAAGTGGGCCTACAACATCATCAAGCAAGTGGGCAACTATCAGGAAAGCTTTGATCGTAACGTCGGTAAAGACAGCGCCCTGAAGATCGCTCGCGGTCAGAATGCGTTGTGGAACCAGGGCGGCATTCAATACGCACCGCCAGTACGTTAAGTCTCCCTCGCCAATCGGGCACCGTATTCTGCGGTGCCCTACCCCAGCTTTCGTTACTGAGGTTTCAACATGTCACAACGCCCAACCGTGAAAAGGGATTTTTCATTCGGTAATCCCACGGTTCGCGCCTGGCTTTATCAGTTAATAGCGATAGTCGCGGTGCTTGGTGTGGTGGGTTATCTGGTTCATAACACCATTATTAACCTGGCTAACCGCGGTATCACCTCCGGGTTTGGATTTCTTGAGCGCACTGCCGGTTTCGGTATCGTTCAGCATTTGATTGATTACACCGAGGGAGATACCTACGCCCGCGTGTTTATGGTCGGATTAACCAACACCCTGCTGGTCTCTGCGCTCTGTATCGTTTTTGCTTCTATTCTCGGTTTCGCTATTGGTCTGGCGCGCCTTTCCGACAACTGGCTGCTGCGGAAACTCTCGAATATCTATATCGAAACCTTCCGTAATATTCCGCCGCTGCTGCAGATCTTCTTCTGGTACTTTGCGGTGTTACGCAATCTGCCGGGCCCGCGTCAGGCACTGAATGCCTTTGACCTGGCGTATGTCAGCAATCGTGGCTTATACGTCCCGTGGCCAACCTATGCGCCCGGTAGCTGGCCGTTTGTGATCGCGCTGCTGCTGGCGATAGCCGCCAGCTATGGGCTGTACCGCTTTAACCGTAAGCATCAGTTGAAAACCGGCCAGCTGCGTCGCTCGTGGCCGGCGGCTATCGCGATGCTGATTCTGTTCCCGCTGATTGCGCATCTTGGTTTTGGCGCGGCGACCCACTGGGACGTGCCACAGCTACGCGGTTTTAACTTCCGCGGAGGCTCGGTGATGATTCCTGAGCTGGCGGCGCTGACCCTGGCCTTGTCGATCTATACCTCGTCATTTATTGCTGAGGTGATTCGCTCAGGAATTCAGTCGGTGCCGTACGGGCAGCATGAGGCCGCCCGATCGCTGGGCCTGCCTAATCCGGTGACCCTGCGACAGGTGATTATCCCGCAGGCGATGCGTGTGATCATTCCTCCGCTGACCAGCCAGTATCTGAACATCGTGAAAAACTCCTCACTGGCTGCCGCCATCGGGTATCCCGATATGGTGTCGCTGTTTGCCGGGTCGGTACTCAATCAGACCGGACAGGCGATTGAGACCATTGCTATCACCATGGGCGTTTATCTGATTATCAGCCTGCTGATTTCACTGCTAATGAACCTCTACAACCGCAAAATCGCGCTGGTTGAGCGTTAAGAGAACGGGATGACTATGTCTGTTACTACACATGAAACGCCCCCCGTCCCGACGAATCTGGCGAGTCGCGCCTGGCGTTGGGCGCGTAAGAATTTATTCTCCAGCTGGTTTAATTCCCTTCTTACGCTGTTTTGCATCTGGGTCATCTGGCACGTGATTCCGCCTGCGCTGAACTGGCTGATCTTTCAGGCTAACTGGTTCGGTACTACCCGAGCCGACTGCACCAAAGAAGGTGCCTGTTGGGTGTTTATCCATGCCCGTTTCGGTCAGTTCATGTATGGACTCTATCCGCATGAACTGCGCTGGCGAATTAACCTGGCGCTGGTGATTGGGCTGCTGTCGATCGTTCCGATGTTTATTAAAAGCCTGCCGTATCGTGGACGCTACATCGCGCTCTGGGTGGTCGTTTATCCGGTGATTGTCTGGTTGCTGCTGTATGGCGGCTATCTGGGACTGGATCGGGTCGAAACCCGTCAGTGGGGTGGATTAACCCTGACGCTAATTATCGCTTCGGTCGGGATTGCCGGCGCCCTGCCGCTGGGGATTTTACTGGCGCTGGGACGTCGTTCAAAGATGCCGGTGGTGCGTACGCTGTCGATTATCTTCATCGAGTTCTGGCGCGGCGTTCCCCTGATCACCGTGCTGTTTATGTCATCGGTGATGCTGCCGCTGTTTATGGCTGAAGGCACCACCATCGACAAACTGGTACGTGCGCTGGTTGGGGTGATTTTATTCCAGTCCGCCTATGTCGCTGAAGTGGTGCGGGGTGGTTTGCAGGCGCTGCCGAAAGGTCAGTATGAGGCCGCCGAGTCACTGGCGCTGGGCTACTGGAAGACGCAGATGCTGGTAATTCTGCCGCAGGCCCTCAAGATGACCATCCCGGGTCTGGTGAATACCATCATTGCGCTATTTAAAGATACCAGCCTGGTGATCATCATCGGCCTGTTCGATCTGTTCAGCAGCGTCCAGCAGGCTACCGTCGATCCGACGTGGCTGGGCATGTCGACCGAAGGTTATGTCTTTGCCGCGCTGGTCTATTGGATTTTCTGTTTTAGCATGTCGCGCTACAGCCAGTATCTGGAAAAGCGCTTTCACACCGGGCGTAAATCGCACTGAGGTTTTACATGACACACTCTATGACACACTCTTCCGACGCGTTGATGATTTCGCTTGAGAACGTGAATAAATGGTACGGGCAGTTTCACGTACTGAAAGACATCAACCTGCAGGTTAAACCCCGCGAGCGCATCGTGCTGTGTGGCCCATCGGGCTCCGGTAAATCGACCACTATTCGCTGCATAAACCATCTTGAAGAGCATCAGCAGGGACGCATTGTCGTCGATGGTATTCATCTGAATGATGATGTGCGCAACATTGAGCGGGTTCGTACCGAAGTAGGCATGGTCTTCCAGCACTTTAATCTGTTTCCGCATCTGACCGTGTTACAGAACTGTACGCTGGCCCCTTCCTGGGTCAGAAAGATCCCGAAGAAAGAGGCCGATGAGCTGGCGATGCATTATCTGCAGCGAGTGCGTATTGCCGAGCATGCGCACAAGTTTCCTGGCCAGCTCTCCGGTGGTCAGCAGCAGCGTGTAGCCATTGCCCGATCGCTCTGCATGAAGCCAAAAATTATGCTGTTCGATGAACCGACGTCAGCGCTCGATCCTGAGATGGTGAAGGAAGTGCTGGATACCATGATCGGCCTGGCTGAAGATGGTATGACGATGCTGTGTGTTACTCACGAAATGGGCTTTGCCCGCACCGTTGCCGACCGGGTGATCTTTATGGATCGGGGTGAGATCGTTGAAGTAGCGCCACCGCAGGAGTTCTTCGCTCATCCTAAATCAGAACGTACCCGTGCCTTCCTGTCGCAGGTGATTCACTGATTTAGCGTGCAAGCTCTTATCACCCGGCCTGGTGCCGGGTTTTTTATTGCCGGCAAAACAGGCTCTTGCTGAATGCGGTGGTTAGCAGCGGGGAAAGAGGAGGAATTCTGGCGGTTGCCACAACGAAAAAAGCCCTTCGCATACGCGAAGGGCTTTCTCTTATTTGATGCCTGGCAGTTCCCTACTCTCGCATGGGGAGACCCCACACTACCATCGGCGCTACGGCGTTTCACTTCTGAGTTCGGCATGGGGTCAG
>NZ_JBEPNM010000013.1:0-135450 GCF_040546285.1 Pantoea sp. UYEF8
GAAAGCAGGTATACCTGAAAGCGTGCGTATTGCCTGAAAACACAACCCGCTACGGGGGAGACTTACCCGAAATCTGATTTATTCAACAAAGCCCACCGTTGGCGGCATGGATATAACCAAGACCGGCTTACAGCATCACCGCAACCGTATTGGCTGTGTGATGCAGGATGATATTCTGTTTTCTGGTTCGATCAGTGAAAATATCAGCTTTTTTGATAATGAACCTGACCATGCAAAAATCACCCGGGTTGCGCGTCTGGCTCAAATTCATGGCGATATCATGAAAATGCCGATGAATTATCAGAGTCTGGTAGGCGATATGGGATCTTTCCTGTCCGGCGGACAGTTACAACGTATTTTACTTGCCAGGGCACTCTATCGGGAGCCGAAGATCCTGGTGCTGGATGAAGCGACCAGCCATCTGGATATTTATAATGAAAAACAGATAAATAACGCCATTAAGCGGATGAACATCACGCGCATAATTATTGCGCACCGCCCGGAAACTATCCGCAGTGCAGACCGAATCGTTATGCTGAACAACGGTAAATTCAGCGAAATAACTGCCGACCAGTTATTTTCACCCGCAGACAATGAAAGAAAAGTGGAAAAAGAAAATGAACAACCAGATATGTAAATTTAGTGAAGGTATGGTTACGATTCCGGAAGGCTATACAGAAAGAACACTTAATACGCTGGCGGATAAGCGATCGGTTTTGCCGCCGATTACGCTGTCACGCGATGCATTAGGCAATCATAACTGCACCGAAGAGTATATAGAGAGCCAGCTTGGCATGTTAAGCAAACAGGTTAAAGACTGGCAGCAGGCATCGGGTGAGAGCATCACATTAGGCGATAACGTCGCGACCGGCCTGCTCATTAGCTATAACTTTTTACGCCCTGATAACCATCGTCAGTACCAGAAACAGGCCATCTTCACCTTTAATACAGATGATTTACTTATTTTCACCCTCTCGAAAGCGTCACCGATTACTGACAAAGAGATGCAGTGTTTCACTGACACCTTAAACAGTTTCAGAACGCACGATTAACGGTTACCCGGCATCACGCCGGGTAATATTGGTTTATTTTTGTTTTTCAGTTGTTTCATGCCTGTCATGAATTTTGCCGCTTTTAAGCGGCTTTTTTTTTATGCTTCCGGCTGTGCCGCTGTTATCACGCCTCAGAAACACGGGCAGGTAAACAGGTCAGACACGGCTTCAGTCAGCATAACGCCAGCTGACGGCTGCCGCATTATGCTGAAATAGCCGGATAGCCTGATTAACACGCCACGCCGGAATGGGTAAGCCAGCGCGCCAGACAAAATATCAACATGCCTGGCGCGGGGGATAAACAGATAAAAATCGGTAAACGGCCAGAATCTATTGCGCACTGGCCGCCGCAAATTCCGTATAATTGTCGTGCGTAATGGTTTTATAAGGGATCCAGTTAATCTCATCCACTTTCTGTTTATCCAGCAGCGCCTTCGCCACTTTTACCGCGCCCGTCGCCTGTCCTTTTGCATCCTGAAAAATGGTCAGCGCCATTTTGCCGGTTTTCACGAACTGCTGACCATCCGGAGTACCATCAATCCCGGCTACCAGGATATGGCTGTTTTTAGCCTGATTCAGCGCCATAATCGCCCCGATAGCCATTTCATCGTTATTAGCGGCAATCGCATCAATCGGACGCTGGTTGAGCAACCAGCCCGACACCACATCCACCGCTTCATTACGCTGCCAGCGTGCGGTCTGCTTTTCAATAACCGCCATCTGCTGGTACTTTGCGATGACCGCTTCTACTGCGCGCGTGCGCTCCCGCGCCTCTTCGTTCGACAGCGCGCCCATCAGGATGGCGACGTTACCGCGATAGTTCATCCTCTTTGCCAGCGCTTCCATCTGCATTTCACCGCCCAGCGCAGAATCTGAGCCGACATAAGCCATATTTTCCGGCAGCTTAACTTCCGGCTTGCGGTTAACAAACACCAACGGAATGCCTGCTGACCGGGCCGCTTTAATCATCGGTAACACGCCCTGCGTATCCACCGGGTTGAGAATAATGGCATCCACGCCCTGGTTAATGAAATCCTCAACCTGTTGTACCTGTAGCGCAACATCGCCTTTGGCATCAACGAACTGCCCGTCCATCTTCAGCGCGCTGATTTCCCCAATCATCTGGGTGCGCAGGATCGAGACAAAATTGAGGTCAAAGTTTGCCAGTGCCACGCCGATTTTGGGCGTTTTAGCACCGGCTGACACGCTGATCAGCATGCCGAGGAACATCGCAAATAGTCTGGTTTTCATGATCTTATCCTGTAGGGTTTTTTATTATCATAAGTCCGTCGGGCAACAGACAAATACCCGACGGGGAGGTGATTACACGGTAAAATGATCGCGGAACTGGGCCAGTGCCTGTTCGCTGTCACCGGCGGCCCAGCCTTCCAGCGCCACGACGCCGCGATAGCCGACCTGCTCCAGCACGCGGGCAATCGCACGATAGTTGATTTCGCCGGTGCCAGGCTGCATCCGTCCCGGCACATCCGCGACCTGTATTTCTCCGATCGCCGGACCACATCGGCGGATCAGCTCAATCAGATTGCCTTCGCCAATCTGGGCGTGATAGAGATCCAGATTCATCTTCAGCGCCGGACTGTTGACCGCCTCGACCAGCGCCAGCGTATCCGCCGCGCGGGCAAAGGGGGTGCCCGGATGGTCAACCGCCAGGTTAAGGTTCTCGAGGGTAAAGACGCGTCCGGCCCGCTCACCGAGTGCGGCGAGGCGGCGCAGCGTATCTGCCGCTTTGAGCCACATCGCCCCGGTCACTCTCTCCACCGGCCTGATTGCCTGGCCATTCTCGTCCAGTCCGGTGCCGTGCAGATTCAGGCTCGGGCAGTTAAGCCGTTCCGCAATCGCCAGCGACGTTTCAGCACTTTGCAGTAGCGGCTCGATTTGATCCTCATCCGTCAGGTTACCGCTCAGATAGCCGGTCATTGAGGTGAAGCGCGCACCCGTCGCCACCAGCGCATCGATATCCTTATTGGCCCAGTTCCAGATTTCGACTCCAAACCCCAGCGCATGAATACGCTCAACCCGGCGGATAAACGGCATATCGAGAAACACCATCTCGGCGCAGACAGATAACTGATAACCGGCCATTAGCGTGCTCCCAGCAAGACAGGCTTGCGCTGCTGCACCGACTCAATACAGGCCAGCGCAATCTCCAGCGCATTGCGGGCATCAATGCCGGTAGCGCGTGGTGTCTCACCGTGCAGGATGCAATGCGCAAACTCGGTCATTTCCGCCACGTAGGCGTCACGCAGCAGATCGGTATCCATCCGTGAGGTTGCTATCGCAATACCGTCGGCGTGATAGCGGACGCAGTTATCCTGATTGATGTTGCCGGCCTGCAGCATGCCTTTGCTGCCAAACACTTCACCACGCACGTCATAACCGTAGACGGCCTGGAAATTGGCTTCGGCCGTGGCAATCGCCCCGTTATCGAAACGGATGGTCACCACAGAGGTATCCAGCAGCCCCTTATCTTTAAAATCGGGACGGACCAGCGCATCCGCCAGCGCATAGACTTCAACCGGTCGGGCACCGGGGTTGAAATGCAGCAAGGTATCGAAGTCGTGGATCAGCGTTTCCAGAAAGATGGTCCACTGCGGGATCGGAGCCGGATCGCGTAAGGCGGGGTCGCGGGTCACCGAGCGGCTTAGCTGGGTAGTGCCGTTTTCACCGGCTTTGACTGCGCTGATGGCGGCGGCAAAGCCGGCGCTGAAGCGACGATTGAAGCCGACCTGTAAAACCACGCCCGCTGTTTTCGCGGCCGCAATTGCCCGGTCAGCTTCCTCCAGCGTCACCGCCATCGGTTTTTCACAAAAGACATGCTTACCGGCCTGCGCGGCGGCAATCACCAGCTCAGCATGGGTGCGGGCCGGTGTCGCAATGGCCACCGCATCAATCTCACTGTCGTTGAGTAATGCCTGCAAGTCGGTATAGGCCTTCTCAACCCCCAGCCGATCGGCCAGGCGCTGCGCGGCACCAGGCTGCAGATCCGCAACGGCGGTCAGGCGGGCACCGGGTACCCGCAGCGCCAGATTCTCCGCATGAAAACTGCCCATTCGGCCTGCGCCAATCAATCCCACACGCACAGTTTTATGATTCATAACAGCTCCTGTTTATTTATTGTTTGCCCAGTCAGGCTGGATAGAGGGTCCGGATGTCTGCTGTGCCTCAGCGGCAAAGCGACGGGATTTCGATAACATCAGCGGCTCGATGTGCTCCAGCGAGACGCCGCGGGTTTCCGGCAGAAAACGCTGCACGAACCAGAAGGCCACCAGACAGCCAACGGCGCACAGCATCAGCGGAAACGCGCCGTGGAAGTGGTCCATCAGCAGGCTGTTGCGATTCATCATCGGGAAACTCTGGGTGACAATGAAATTGGCCAGATACATTGATGAGAAGGCGTATCCCATAGCGACGGCGCGGATGCGGTTGGGAAAGATTTCTGAGATCAGTAACCAGGCACCCAGGCTCCACGACATGCCGAAAATCAGCACGAAGGCCACCAGCCCGATCACCGGCAGCAGCCCGCCGGTTTGCGCAATAAAGGCCCACGAGGTCACCATCAGACAGACGGCACAGCCCAGCGCGCCCCAGCGCAGCAGGCGGGTACGTCCCCAGCGATCAACGGCGTTGAGGCAGAAGGCCACGCCGGCCAGCAGCGCTACCCCAAGGAAAATGCTGTGGAACAGCGACGTTTGCGTATCAGAGGAGATGTTCTGCAGCAGTGACGGTGCGTAATAGAGCAGGATATTAATGCCGGAAATCTGCTGCAGGATGGCGATGGCGCAGCCAATCAGCAGGATGTAGCGCGCCCGGGCATCACGCAGTAACGCGGGCCGGGCACCGCCGTCGCGCTGATCGGCAGCGGAAGCACTGATCTCTGCCAGCAGGCGGGCGGCATGCTGTGGCGTAGACAAACGGGTCAGCACCGTCAGCGCCCGATCGCGCTTGCCGTTCAGCGCTAACCAGCGCGGCGATTCCGGCATAAACGGCACCAGCGCCAGAAACAACAGGCAGGGCACCACGCCGGATGCCAGCATCCAGCGCCAGCCTTCGCTGACGATCCAGCTGTGAGTCATGCCGCGGGCGATAAGATAGTTGACCACATAAACCGTAACCTGACCGCCCACCATCAGCATCTGCTGCAGGCCAAGCATGCGGCCGCGCCAGTCTTTTGGTGACACCTCGGCAATATAGAGCGGCGTAATCGCCGAGGCCATGCCAACGGCCAGCCCGCCAACCAATCGGTAAAGCACAAACTGGGTCAGGGTATCGGCCAGCGCCGAACCCACCGCTGACAGCGTAAATAACAGGGCGGTGATCACCAGCGTCGGCTTACGGCCGATCCGGTCAGAGAGTGCGCCAACACACCAGGCACCGGCCACACAACCGAGGATCACATTTGAAACAGCCCAACCGCTTTGCCACGGCGACAGAGACAGATGTTCGGTTAACGGCTCTATCACCCCGGAAATAACCGACGCGTCATAGCCAAGGATCACCCCGCTGAGCGAGGCGATGGAACAGATAAATAGCAGCAACTTCAGATTATGTTTACGCATAACAGCTTAACTTTCCCGTTAATTTTTACCGGTGAGCGTTAGCCTGAAGATTGCAAAACAGGTGCCAGTTTTTAAACCGGGTTTTATGTGAACGACCTCTCAGATAACCGCGGCCGGATGAAAATAAAATTTACATGTCAACTTAACATGTCATTAAAATGGACATTCCATTCTGACCCGGAGGCAGAGATGCCCACGCTGCACGATTTATTGCCGAATAAAGAAGAGAGCGACGCCATTTTCAGCCTGCCTGAAGGCAGCGATGCAGCACGCTGGGAGCAGCTGCTTGCGCAGGGATGGCAGGCCTTTGAGGCGGGTGAACAACCGCACTGGATCCGCAGCAGCATCCTGCAATCCTGGACACGCTCCCGGCAGCGCGGCATCGATCCGACCCGGTTCAGCTACAGCGCGCCGGCCTCGGACGAGGTGGCCGCGATTCTCAGCCTGAACAGTGAACTGATTGCGGTGGCACGCAGCGTGATGGAGAACCTGCTGGCCTACAATCCGGATGGCCACATCAACCTGACCGATGCGCAGGGCGTGGTGCTGAGCTTTTGCGGCAGCGATCTGACGCCAGTCGGCAGCATCCTGCGTGAAGAGGTGCTGGGCACCAACTGCACCGCACGCTGTTTACGCGAACAGCGGCTGGTCTATGTGCTGAGCGGAGAGAACTGGAAGATGGCCCTTCGCGAGCGTAACCAGCAGTGCGCGGCGGCACCGATTCGTGATGCCAGCGGGCGGATGATCGGCGTCCTGACGCTGACGGCAACGCCTGACAGTTTCAACGTTCACACGCTGGGCACGGTGCAGGCGGCGGCCGAAGCGATTGGGCAGCAACTGACCCTGCGCCGCCTGCTGGCTGAGCAGCAGTCGATTCTGGAAACCCTGAATGAAGGCGTGGTGGTCTGCGATCGCGACGGCCGTATCAAAACCCTGAATCGTTACGCCCGTCAGATTTTTGCCGGCATGGCGACGGACGGTGCGCTGATCGACCAGCTGCTGCAGCCGCAATCGGGATCGCTGCTCACCCTTCCCTGCTGTAACGATCGTGAGATGGTGTTTCGCCCGGATGGCCGACGCAGCGTCTCCTGCCTGGTATCACTGATGCCGGCACCGGATGGCGGACGTATTTTATCGCTGCGCGAAAACCAGCGAATCCGGGCGATCACCCGGCGGGTGCTGGGGGTCAGCGCCAGTTATACCTTTGACATGATTCGTGGCAATGCGCCCACGCTGCAACAGGCGATACAGCATGCGCGAGCCAGTAGCCGCAGCGACAGCACGGTGCTGCTGACCGGCGAAAGCGGCACCGGTAAGGAGCTGTTTGCTCAGGCGATTCATAACGCCAGCAGCCGGTCACAGGAGTCATTCGTGGCGGTTAACTGTGGCGCACTGCCGCGCGATCTGGTGCAGAGCGAACTGTTCGGCTACGTTGACGGTGCCTTTACCGGCTCGCGCCGGGGGGGGTCAGCCGGAAAATTTGAGCTGGCCGACGGCGGCACCCTGTTCCTCGATGAGATTGGTGAAATGCCGCTCGAGGCACAGACCAGCCTGCTGCGCGTACTGCAGGAGAATGAGGTGTTGCGCATCGGTGCTGCCCATCCGGTTAAGGTGGATGTACGCATCGTGGCGGCCACCCACTGCGATCTACAGAGCGCAGTGGAACAGGGGGCTTTCCGGCGTGACCTGTTCTATCGTCTCAACGTCATTTCGCTGACCATTCCAGCCTTACGGGATCGTCGAAGCGACATCCCCGATCTGGTGAATACCTTTATCAGCGCGCTATGTCAGCGACTGAACAAACGCCCGCCGCAGGTGACGACAGAGGCGATGCACTGCCTGCAGGCCTGGCACTGGCCGGGCAACGTCCGTGAGCTGGAAAATCTGGTCGAGCGGATCGTCAACCTCTGCCAGAGCAGCACCATCGGGCTGACCGATCTGCCCGCCGAATTTGTTGCCAGCGCCTCCCCCGCCGTCGTCGAGGTGACCAGCCTGCTGCAGGATAATGAGCGGGCCTGCATACTGCAGACCATCCGCGCTCAGGGCGGTAATCTGCGGCAGTCGGCTAAGCTGCTGGGGATTTCACGCACTGCGCTCTACAACAAGCTGAACCAGTGGAACATTCCGATCGACAGCCTGCGCCAGTAACCTGCCGCGTCAGGGCACGTGCAGGTTAGCCGCCTGGTCATCGCCACACAGCGGGAATCATGGCTTTTGCCGGCTAAAAGGCCTAAAATGTGACCATCTAACCCAGTGGTCACTGAATAACCCACTTCACTTATCAGGCGGTGAAAATGTCAGAACAGCATACCGATGCCGGCGTCCGCGGCCCTGCCGAGCACAACGTGCGCGACCAGATTGTTGATGCCGCGATGCAGCACTTTGCCCATTACGGCTATGAGAAAACCACCGTCTCTGATCTTGCCAGGGCAATTGGCTTCTCCAAAGCCTATATCTACAAGTTTTTTGAGTCTAAACAGGCGATTGGCGAAGTGATCTGCTCCAGCCGGCTGACGATGATTATGCAGCGGGTGGAAGCGGCGATAGCCGATGCGCCCAGCGCTTCTGAACAGTTCCGCCGCCTGTTTCGTACCCTTTCGGTGACCGGCACCGAGCTGTTTTTTCACGATCGTAAACTGTATGACATCGCCGCAGTGGCCTCGCGCGATCGCTGGCCCTCAGCCCAGGCGCATGAAGAACGTGTGCTGAACCTGATTCATCAGATTCTTCGTCAGGGCAGAGAGGCGGGCGAATTTGAACGTAAAACCCCGGCTGATGAAGCGGCAGAAGCCATCTATCGGGTGATCAAACCTTATGCCAGCCCGGTGCTGCTGCAGTATAACCTCGATGAGGCAGAAGCGGCCTCAGTTCAGCTGGCGGCACTGGTATTACGCAGCCTGGCGCCCTGAACTGTGACCATTGACTAAATCGGTCACTTAATCAAAGATAGCGATGACTTTGATCGGCCGATCAGGTCATTGCTGTCGTTACGCTCACCGGTTTTCTTCCCGTTAAGCCTGATGGCCTGCAGGCGACGCTCTGCGCCAGGTGCGCAGGGTTGCCTCATCCACGCTAAGGTTGAAAGCGTGCATTGATAAAACTCACGCGTCTGTAGCAGATGAATTGCCACAGCACAGACTGACCACAGGAGGAAACACATGAGTCATTCAGCGGCGTCTGAACGCATTGTCATTACCGGTATGGGCATCGTCTCGCCTCTTGGCTGCGGCGTGGAAACGGTCTGGCAACGCTTAACAGCAGGTCAGTCGGGGATTCGTGGCCTGTCCGACGAGATGAGTGCCGGCACCGGCATTTCGGTTGGCGGTAGCGTCCCAACGGTCGATGAAGATCCGCTGGCAGGGTACGATCCTGAAGCCTTTATCCTGCCTAAAGAACGCAAAAAAATGTCCCGCTTTATCGAGTTTGCGCTGCTGGCGGCGGACGAAGCGCTGAAGCAGGCGGGCTGGCATCCTCAGCCGGAAGATGAGGCCGCGCGCGAACGCACCGCCACCATTATCGCCTCAGGCGTAGGCGGCTTTGGCGCTATTGCTGAAGCAGTGCGTACCACTGACGCTCGCGGTCCGCGCCGGCTTTCCCCTTTCACCGCCCCTTCCTTCCTCGCCAATATGGCGGCGGGTCATGTCTCGATCAAACATGGATTTACCGGGCCGCTTGGCGCCCCCGTCACCGCCTGTGCAGCAGGCGTGCAGGCGATCGGTGATGCCGCCCGACTGATCAGAAGTGGCGAAGCGGATATTGCTATCTGTGGTGGCACGGAGGCAGCGCTGGATCGGGTGACGCTGGGCTGCTTTGCGGCCGCACGTGCGCTGTCGGTGGGCTTTGCCGATGATCCGCATCACGCCTCGCGGCCGTTTGATCGCGACCGCAACGGTTTCGTGATGGCTGAAGGCGCGGGCCTGCTGGTGATTGAGTCGCTGGCGCATGCCGAAGCGCGCGGTGCTACCCCACTGGCAGAACTGGTTGGCTACGGAACCAGCGCCGATGCTTACCACCTGACCGCCAGCCCGGAAAATGGCAGCGGTGCCGCGCGGGCGATGAAACTGGCCCTGCGCCAGGCCGGGATTGGGCCGGAAGCGGTGCAGCACATCAACGCCCATGCCACCTCGACTCAGGTCGGCGATCGCGGTGAACTCGCGGCAATTCGCTCGGTATTTGGCGACGATTCATCGGTAGCCATTACCTCGACCAAATCAGCAACCGGGCATCTGCTGGGCGCGGCGGGCGGGTTAGAGGCAATATTTACCCTGCTTGCGCTGCGTCATCAATGCGTTCCACCGACCCTCAACCTGCATCATCCCGATGAAGCGGCGGGCAACCTCGATCTGGTGGCGCTGAACGCCCGCCCGATGGACCTGACCTATGCGATGTCGAACGGCTTTGGATTTGGCGGGGTAAATGCCAGCATCCTGCTGCGTAAGTGGTAACCACGTCTGACTGAGTCGGGTCCCGCTGCCGTGCGGTTGTCTGTTGCACGGCAGCGGGTCCTCTTACCACGCTTAACGGTTTCGGGACCCGCCTCACCGCTTACGCGCCCGACAGATCGGGTGCTGAAACCCCGGTCGCCTGCCGATCTCTGCCTGACGATGCAGACCCCGGTGGGCCTGCACGATTATCTTTATACTTCTGTACCTTTCCTGACAATATCGCCCGCCCGTCGCCGCTTACGGTTAAATTTCAGCGCTACAATTAGATCGACCACAATAACCTCAGGGAAAGCGAATGAATATTGCAGCCTTCGATATTGGCGGGACCTCATTAAAAATGGGCGTAATCGATCGTCAGGGAAATATTCTGGCGAGCGACAGTAGCGATATCTCCCATAATGACCGGGATAAGATTCTGGAGCAGATTATCGCCTGGCTAAAGAAGAACCCGTCCTGCAGCGGCATTGCGGTCAGCACGCCGGGTTATATCGATCCGGATAACGGCTATATTGCGATGGGCGGGACGGTGCGTGACTTTGATCGGTTTCATCTGAGCCAGTGGCTGACCGAAAAAACCAGCCTGCCCGCTACGGTTGAAAACGATGCGCACTGTGCATTGCTGGCAGAGCGCTGGCTGGGAAAAGCGAAAAAGCTGAATGATTTTCTGATGTTAACCATTGGCACCGGACTCGGTGGCGCAGCGTTCTGTAACGGCGCACTGATCCGCGGGGGACGCAATCGGGCCGGAGAATTTGGCTGTCTGCTGACCTCGCGTCCGACCGACAGCAATATCGAGCCGCATACCATGGTCCAGAGTTGCACCATGACCGCGCTGCGCGAAAATTACGCTCAGCTCAGCGGCCAGCCCGCCGATGATATCAGCGGTAAAGATGTGTTCGATGCTTTTGAGCAAGGTGATGAGTTAGCACAAAAAGTGGTTAATACCTTTTACCAGCATCTTGCCGCCGGTTTATATAACCTGTTCAGCGTGTTTGACCCGCAGACCATTTTCATCGGCGGCGGTATAACCGAACGCGAATCCTTTCTGCAGGAGCTTTCACAGCAGCTGGAAAAATATCAAATCGATATCCGCATTGATACCGCCACCTACGGCAACGACTCCGGCATGCTGGGCGCAGCCTATCACTTTTTGCAAAGCCAGCAGAGTGAGCTCTCTTAGCGCTGTCGCCAGTCCGGAATGATTAAATCGCCGCGTAACACCGAACTACCCAGCATCTGTTGGGTAGTGGCGGTTAACCAGCCGACAATGCGTGATGCCAGCAGGTCGAGTGAATATTCAATAGCCGGAATGGTCGGTAACCCGGGTAAATTAACCGATCCCGCCAGGCTGAATACCATCACGTCCTTCGGCACCGCTTTATTAAACGCCTGCAGCTGCGCCATGGCGTTTTGCGCTTCCTGCTCGTTAGCCACCAGCAGCGCATTAAAACTCCGGCTGCTGGCATTATTCAGCAGCATCTGAATTGCCACCGACGAGGAGACCGCTTCGGTGATCACCAGATTGCGGTTAAAGGGCAGAAGATTGTTTTCCAGCGCCAGCTTGTAGCCCAGTAATAGCTGCCCTGCGGTGCCCCCGTTCTCAGGCTGAATTAAGGCGATCTGCCGGCGGCCCTGATTGATCAGGAAATTGCAGGCCGTCTCAGCGGCAAACGCGTGGTCGAACTGAATACTGTTCGGCCCTTCGGCTTCGGCACAGTCAACCAGAATGACATGTTCATCATCGATGTTAAGAGGAAAGCGCGCGCCGATGATCAGCACATCATCGCACAGGCCACAACTCAGCTCGTCCAGCGCGGTCAGAACCTCACTTTTGCTGCGGGCAAAGCGCAACAGCAGATGTTTCTGATGCTGGCGCAGCTGCTTTTCCAGCGCAAAAAGCCAGGCGGTGATCTGGTTTACGTTTTCCTGGGCACAGATAACGCCGATGCAGTGGGTAGTCTGGCTGAATAACGATTGAGCTATTACGTTAGGCCGGTAATTCAATTCCTCGACTGCCTTCAGTACCGCCAGCCGGCTGGCTTCTTTCACGCCGCGTGAACCGCTCAACACCCGGGAAACTGTGGCTTTCGATACCCCAGCTAACCGTGATACATCGTTGATAGTAGACATGTTATTCCCCTGAAAACGGCGCTATGCCAAAAAAAGCCAACCTGTGCTTACTGCCCATTTGTTCGCCGGGCAAAGTATAGCCATTTCAGCATTCTATGGAAACCGATTTTCCAAATACCCGAAAAGGCTGCGCTATTACAGCCATTTTTGTGACCGGAATCCAATAAAAAAACCCCGCATCATCGGCTTATTGACCGAAATCACACTTCTGAGCACCGCCAATGGAAACCGGTTTCCATATGATATCCAATCAGCCTCACTTTGGTGTCAAAGGTGAGGAACAGTAACCATGTACAGAATCATGTTGTGTTGTTCAGCAGGAATGTCTACCAGCATGCTGGTGCGGAAAATGGAAGAAGCGGCCGCGCAACGGGCGCTTGAAGTTGAAATTAAAGCGTTTGGCGTGGCGGAGTTTGATGAGCAGTTTTCCCGCTATCAGGTGGTGTTACTCGGGCCGCAGGTGAAATACATGCTGAAAAGCCTGGCCGACAAAGCGGCAGGCCAGAATGTGCCGGTACAGCCGATCGATATGATGGATTACGGCATGCAACGGGGTGACAAGGTACTGGACTTTGCGCTGTCGCTGATTACGGCTGCCAATGAAAAGGCGGCCCTATGAGCTCACTTTATCAATCGATGATTGCGGTGATCGAGCAATCGATTACGCCGCTGGCCGGCCGGCTGGGCCAGCAAAAATATGTCATCGCCATACGTGACGGCTTTACCGCCGCGCTGCCGTTTATGATCATCGGCTCCTTTATGCTGGTGTTTATTTTTCCCCCATTCTCAGCCACCAGCACCAACAGTGTGGCCCGGGCCTGGCTCGATTTTTCCGCCACCTACCGTGACCAGCTGATGCTGCCGTTTAACCTCAGCATGGGGGTGATGACCTTCTTTATTTCGGTAGGCATCGGCGCCAGCCTGGGACGACAGTTCTCGCTGGATCCGGTGATGTCCGGCCTGCTGGCCTTTATGGCCTTTTTACTGGTGGCAGCACCTTACTCCAATCACACCATCTCTACCGAATATCTTTCCGGTCAGGGGATTTTTACCGCGTTGCTGACCGCCATTTATGCCACCCGCGTTTACGCCTGGCTGAAACACAACAATATCACTATCCGCCTGCCGAAAGAGGTTCCGACCGGGGTGGCGCGATCGTTTGAAATTTTGATCCCGGTGGTGGTGATTATCGGCACCCTGCATCCGCTCAATCTGTTGATTGAGGCAAAAACCGGGATGATCATTCCGCAGGCCATCATGCATCTGCTGGCACCGCTGGTCTCCGCCTCTGATTCATTGCCAGCGATTCTGCTGTCGGTGCTGCTGTGTCAGATCTTCTGGTTCGCCGGTATTCACGGTGCGCTGATTGTGACCGGCATTATGAACCCGTTCTGGATGGCTAACCTCTCCGCTAACCAGGCGGCACTGGCGGCGGGCACGGTATTGCCGCACATCTATCTGCAAGGCTTCTGGGATCACTACCTGTTGATTGGCGGTGTCGGTTCTACCCTGCCGCTGGCTTTTCTGCTGCTGCGCAGCCGCGCCACCCATCTGCGCACCATCGGCAGAATGGGTATCGTGCCGAGCTTCTTTAATATCAACGAACCGATCCTGTTTGGCGCGCCAATCATCATGAATCCGCTGATGTTTATTCCCTTTGTCTGCGTACCCATGCTGAACGCCGTGCTGGCCTACACCGCCACCCGACTCGGCTGGCTGGCACAGGTGGTTTCGCTGACGCCGTGGACCACCCCCGCACCGATTGGCGCATCCTGGGCAGCCAACTGGGCCATCAGTCCGGTGGTGATGTGCCTGGTCTGTATGGTGCTTTCCGCCCTGTGCTACCTGCCGTTCCTGCGCGCCTACGAACGATCGCTGATGAAAACCGAACTGGAAAAGGCGCAGTCGCAAGCCCCCCTGGCTGAAAGCGCCAGTACTCACTAATCCCGCAGGAGAGAGGCACCATGCACTACACGTTTCCCGATAACTTCTGGTGGGGCAGCGCCAGTTCCGCCCTGCAAACTGAAGGCGATAGCTTAACCGGCGGCAAAAGCGCCACCATCTGGGATCACTGGTATACGCAACAGCCATCGCGTTTCCATCAGCAGATTGGCCCGGCTGACACCTCGACCTTTTATCAGCACTGGCGTGAAGATATCGCCTTGCTGAAGCAACTGAATCACAACAGTTTTCGCACCTCAATCAGCTGGTCGCGACTGATCCCGGACGGCAATGGCGACGTCAATCCGCAGGCGGTGGCGTTTTATAACAATGTGATTGACGAACTGCTGGCACAGGGCGTCACGCCGTTCATCACCCTGTTTCATTTTGATATGCCGATGGCGATGCAGCAGCTGGGCGGATGGGAGAATCGTCAGGTCGTTGCAGCGTTCAGTCGCTACGCCCGCCTCTGTTTTGAGCTGTTCGGCGATCGGGTGCAGCACTGGTTTACCTTTAATGAGCCGATTGTGCCGGTTGAGGGCGGATACCTGTATGACTTCCATTATCCCAACGTAGTCGATTTCCGCCGGGCGGCAACGGTGGCTTATCACACCGTACTGGCCCATGCTTCGGCGGTCCGCGCCTTCCGGGACGGCCGGTTTGCCGGTGAAATCGGCATTGTGCTTAATCTGACGCCCTCTTATCCACGTTCGCAGAACCCGGCCGATCTGACCGCGGCGCATCACGCCGATCTGCTGTTTAACCGCAGCTTTCTCGACCCGGTGTTGCGCGGCGAATTTCCGGCGGATCTGGTGGCGCTGCTCAGGCAGTATGACCAGCTACCGCCAACCCAGCCGGAGGATCAGGCGCTGATCGCCGACGGCGTCATCGACCTGCTCGGGGTCAATTATTATCAGCCCCGTCGGGTAAAATGCCGCGACAGCGCAATCAATCCCGCTGCGCCGTTTATGCCGGAATGGTTCTTTGACAGCTATGAGATGCCAGGGCGGAAAATGAACCCTTACCGCGGCTGGGAAATCTATGAGCCCGGCATCTATGACATTCTCACCAACCTGCGGCTGAATTACGGTAATCCACGCTGCTTTATCTCAGAAAACGGCATGGGCGTAGAGAATGAACAGCGTTTTGTTGAGGACGGACAGATCAACGATCAATACCGCATCGACTTTGTCGCCGAACACCTTAAATGGGTTCACCGGGCGATTGCCGAAGGCAGCCAGTGTCTCGGTTATCACATGTGGACCTTTATCGATAACTGGTCATGGTGTAACGGCTATAAGAACCGTTATGGCTTTGTTCAGCTGGATATCACCACTCAGCAGCGCACGGTGAAAAAAAGCGGTGAATGGTTTGCGGCGACCTCGGCCCGTAACGGTTTTAACCACCCGGAGAATTTATCATGATCGATCAGGAAGAGGCGGTAATGGAGATTATTGTTAATGCCGGCCAGTCGCGCAGTCTCTGCTTTGAAGCATTGCAGGCGGCGCGTCAGGGGGAGATCGAGCAGGCGCGGGAACTGTTGCAGCAGGCCGATACCTTCACCCGTCAGGCGCATAAAATGCAAACCCGGCTGATTGAACAGGATGCCGGTGAAGGCCGCCAGCCGATGACCTTAATTATGGTCCACGCCCAGGATCACTTAATGACGTCGATGCTGGCGCGCGAACTGTCTGAAGAGATTATTCATCTGTATCAGCGGCAACCGCGCGCCTGATAGCGGGCAGCCCAATGTGCTGCCGGGTAAACACCGTTATAAACTGGCGGCGTGGCGCAGCCCCTCTGCGCACGCCGCCCGTCACCGCAGGCTTCGCCGTCTGTTCATCGGGCATTATCCCCGCGGCGCATCAAACAGGCTGATCGCCAGTCCGAGCAGCCCAAACACCAGCAGATACAACAGCAGCAGTGCGGCAAGCAGCGTTCGATGGCTGCGCATCTCATCCTCCCCGCCATGTCGTCATCAAAAGGTGTAACTCAGTGCAAGGGTGGTGGAGACCCCTTTGCGCCGTGCAACGATCGGGCTATCCGAGGCGTGTTTATCCAGCCAGGTGTAATCACCGATCACGCTGGCGGCCCACGTCGGCGTGAACTGATGGCTCCAGGTCAGGCTAGTGTCAGTGCCGTAAAATCCACCGGCCGCGTTATAGCGTGCAAAACCGCTGCGCGCACTTTGCTGGCTGTTAACGCCATAAAAGGTATTGAGGTAACGCCCATCGCCGAACAGGCCTGCTGCCTGCAGGGCGACCGTGTCGCTGTCGGTCTGCCAGGGAATAAGGGTGACAGAGGGGCGATACTGCACGCCCTGACTGTCGCTCAATGGCAGGGTCGCCTTGCCTTCTACCGTCAGCCAGGATGTGATCGACCAGCCCACCGCCAGGGACGTATTAACCGTGGCGTCAATCTTGCCCATGCCTTTGAGTCGATCATCGCCGTCACGCCACGAAGAGTGGCTATCAGCCCGCCCCAGCCCGTAACCCAGCGTATGTTCAAGATAGAGACCGTTATCCGCCTGCAGGTCATAACCGACACCCTTTTGCGTATCGAGAAAGAAGGCGCCGTCACGCGCCTGAATCAGCGGCATTAACTGCCAGTGGCGTTTATCCGCCCCGCTGTAGCGCGGCGCATTGATACCCGCGATGCCCAGCGTCAGGCTGGGCGCGGGCGTTGTACCCTGATCGGCCATGGCTGCCGCTGCGCTTATGCTCAGCGAAAAACAGACCATGTGAAGCTTTATTTTTCCGGTTATCATCACCTTTCCTCATCATCACATCACGTTGCGGAACTGAGGGGGTCAGTGCCGCGTTTCTGGCCGGAGTATGCGAGGCACGTATCAATGAACGGCCAGGGATTTATGAAGAAACAGTCAAGGTGGTGCGAAAATGCAGTCAAAACGTGTACTGATTATTGAAGATGATGCGGATGCGGCCGGCGTGCTTGAGGCCTATCTGAAACGTGAAAATTATGACGTTACGATTGCCGGAGATGGCCTGAGCGGTCTGGATGCGGCCCGACGCTGGCAGCCCGATCTGATCCTGCTGGATATCATGCTGCCCGGCATGAACGGCACCGAAGTGCTGGCGGCGCTGCGGCGGCGCGACGACACGCCGGTGATTATGGTCACCGCGATGGGCGATGCACCGGACCGCATCGGTGCGCTGCGCTATGGCGCGGACGACTATGTCGTTAAGCCCTACAACCCAGGCGAAGTGGTGGCACGGGTTCAGGCGGTATTACGCCGCAGTCAGAACCCAACACCGCAGCCGGAAACCTTACGCTGGGCCGGGTTAGAGGTCGATCCGCTGGCGCTGATCGCCGTGGTAAAGCATGACGGTGCCGAACCCCGCCGCCTCGATCTGACCCCAACCGAGTTTTCTCTGCTGGTAACAATGATGCGTGCGCCAACCCGCCCGTTTACCCGCCTGTTCCTGCTGGAGCACTGCCTGCCGGAAAGCGATGCGCTGGAGCGGGTGGTGGATACCCACGTCTATAACCTGCGGCGCAAGCTGGAAGTGGCGGGTATTACCGACGTGTTACCGGCGGTACGCAGCGTGGGCTACCGGTTCAGACAACCATGAAAAACACTTCTCATCCTTCACTCTGGCGCTGGATCTGCCTGCGGGTGCTGTTTCTGGCGATAGGCAGCGTTGTGCTGATCGCCATCTGCATGTGGCTGCGATTCGCTGTACAGGCATTCTGGGTTTATTACCGTATGCCGCCCGCGGTGCTGGAGGAGTTCACCCAGCTGCGGCAACATCCCGCCAGCGATCCGGCCCGCTTCCATCAAATTATCGATCAGTGGTGGGGCATCAACTTTTCTGATCCGTCGCTGGCTTCGTCAGACTGGCTTACGGTGATCGTGCTGGTGGTGGTGACGATCCCGTTTATGGTGCTGATGGCGCTGCGTTTCGCCCGTCCTCTGTCTGCGCAGTTCAGCCAGCTGGCAACGGCGGCGCGTGCAGTCTCAAAAGGGGAATTTGGTCGATCGGCAGCGCTGGTGAAAGAGGCACCGCAGGAGCTGGTGCGCTTCACCGAAGACTTCAACCAGATGACGCAACAGCTGGCGCGCTACGAGCGCGAACTGCGTGCCTCGCACGTTGCGATGGCGCACGAACTGCGATCGCCGCTGACGGCCGCTATCGGCCGGTTACAGGGGATTCTCGACGGCGTGTTCCAGCCTGAGCCGCAGCAGCTGGCGATGATCATGAAACAGCTGACGCAGCTCAGTCGTCTGACCGATGAGCTGCATCTGTTGTCACTGGCGGATGCCGGCCAGCTGACCCTGAACCGCGATCGCTTTAATCTCAGTGAACTGCTGCGGGAGCGGACCGGCTGGCTGATGCCACAGGCGCGGGAAGCGGGTGTCGCCATCAGCGTGACGCCGGCGCAGGATCTTTACCTCACTGCCGATCCGTTTCGTCTGGGTCAGGTGGTGACCATCATCTGCGAAAACGCCCTGCGCTACGGCGCGGAGGGCGGACGGCTGGAGATCCACGCCAGCCAGAGCGATCGCGCCACGGTTCTGACCTTCCGCGATTACGGCCAGGCAGTGGATCTTAATTTCCTGCCGACGCTGTTTGATCGCTTTACCCGGGCAGATTCGTCACGTGCCCGCCACTCCGGCGGCAGCGGCCTCGGCTTATCGATCGCCAAAGCGATAGTCGACGCGCACGGCGGTACCCTCCACGCCAGCCTGCCCGCCGGAGGCGGTCTGTTAATCGGTATGACCCTGCCGGTGAGCTGAATCGGCGCAACTTGACCGTTTCTTGACGGTTCATCGAAGGATTCTGGACACAAGCCGGGTTCAATGAGCACAACTCATTACAGGAACCCGGTTATGACAGACTTACTTCCGGATGCTGCCCGACAGCTGTGGCGTCATCTGCTCAATGTTCACATCTTTGCCCCGATAGTGTTGGTGTTGCTGGGCGTACTGATCATCACCGGCTGCCGTGATGATAATTCCGCCCCGCCCGCTGCCCCGCTGCGGCCGGTTAACACCGTGGTTGCGCCGCCCTTCAGCAATGATGCCTCTGCCTCCCTGACCGGTGAGATCCATCCCCATCAGGAGGTGGCGCTGGCCTTCCGGCTCGACGGCCGCGTTATCCGCCGGACGGTCGAATTGGGTGACAGCGTCACAGCCGGTCAGCCGCTGGCCATGCTTGAGGACAACCCGGCGCAAAACCAGTTGAGCAGCGCCCGGGCCGACCTGGACAGCGCCCGCGCCGCCGAACGTGTTGCCGCCCTCAATCTGCACCGGATGCGGTTGCTGATGCCAGGCGGTGCTATCGCCCGCAGCCAGCTGGACAGCGCGCAGGCGGACTTTCAGAGCGCCCAATCCCGTCGCCTCAGCAGTGAAGCAGCGCTGAAAAATGCCGGAGATCAGCTCAGCTGGACCCAGCTCAGGGCACCTGCCGCTGGCCGGATCACGGCCGTCAACGTTCAGCCAGGTCAGGTCGTCAGCGCCGGGCAAAGCGTGATGACGCTGGCGGCGGGCGACGCCCGCGATGCGGTGTTTGATCTGTCAGAGCCGGGTCTGCTGCGGCCTGACGACGCCACGCCGCTGAAGGTGACGCTGCTTGCCGACCCGCAGGTGCAGGTCAGCGGCCGGGTGCGTGACATCAGTCCGCAGGCCGATCCGCAGACCCGGACCTGGCGACTGCGGCTCAACCTGACTGACCCACCGCCCGCGATGGCGCTGGGTGCCACGGTGATGGTCAGCCTGCCCGATGGTCAGCCGCCGGTGATCGCCTTACCCGCCAGCGCCGTGACCCGCGCCGGTGAAAAGCCGGCGCTGCTGGTGGTGGATCGCCCGACCCGGCGGTTGCAGCTGCGTCCGGTGGTACTGGCCCGCTTCACGGCGGATCAGATTTTCATCAGCGGCGGGATCGCGCCGGGTGAGCAGGTAGTGACCGCCGGCGTCAGTACGCTGCAGCCGGGCGAACAGGTCGCGTTACAGCAGGAGCAGCCATGAAAGCGCACGCCTCTTCATCCGGCTTTAACCTGTCAGGCTGGGCGCTGGCACATCAGCAACTGGTGATCTTTTTCATGCTGCTGGTGATGGCGACAGGCGTTCTGAGTTATGAGCACCTGTCGCGTAACGAAGATCCGGCATTTACCATCAAAACGGCGGTGATCTCCGCCCAATGGCCGGGCGCGGACGTGGACACTACCGTGCAGCTGGTCACCGACGTGCTGGAAAAAAAGGTGCAGGAGATCCCGTCACTGGACGCGGTTGAGAGCGAAACCCGGGCCGGGCAGACGGTGATTTATGTCAATCTGCGCGATGACACCTCACCTTCCGCGGTAGCAGGCATCTGGTATCAACTGCGTAAAAAAATGCAGGATATCGCGCCTTCGCTGCCGCAGGGCGTGCAGGGTCCTGCCGTCAACGATGAATTTGATGACACCTTCGGCACCATTTATGGTTTTACCGCCGAAGGCTTCACCTCGCGGGAGCTGCGCGATCGGGTCGATAATCTGCGGCGCAGTCTGGCCGATCTGCCGGACATCGGCAAAACCCGCTTACTCGGAGTACAGGAGCAGCAGGTGGTGATTGCCTTTTCTCCGCGCCGGCTGGATGGGATGGGGCTGGATTTACAACAGGTCAGCGATGCGCTCAGGTCGCAAAATGACGTAGTGCCTGCCGGCAGCCTGCGTACCGATCGCGAAAACATCGCGCTGCGGGTGAGCGGGACTCTGACCTCGGTCGCCAGCCTGCAGGCGGTGACGCTGCATATCGGCCAGCGTTTTATTCCGCTGACCGATCTGGCGACCATCAGCCTGCAATCCGCCGAGCCGCCAGCGCCAGAATTTCGGGTTAACGGCGTACCGGCCATCGGACTGGCTATTTCCATGGCCGCGACCGGCAATATGCTCGACTTTGGCCAGCAGCTGGATCGGCGGATGACCCGATTAGCCAGTCAGCTACCGCACGGCATTACCCTGACCCGGGTGGCCGATCAGTCTGCGGTGGTCAAAACGGCGGTCAGCGGCTTTGTCCGGGTGCTGGGTGAGGCGATTGTGATTGTGCTGGCCGTCTCGTTTGTGTCACTGGGGCTGCGGGCCGGTCTGGTGGTGGCCGCAGCGATCCCGCTGGTGCTGGCGATGACTTTCACCGGCATGCTGCTGGCAGGGATCGGGCTGCAACGCATTTCGCTCGGTGCGCTGATCATCGCGCTGGGACTGCTGGTGGATGACGCCATGATTACCGTGGAAGCGATGGTCGCGCGGCTGGAGGCGGGCGACAGCAAATGGCAGGCCGCCACCTATGCATTTAAAACCACCGCCTTCCCGATGCTGACCGGTACGCTGGTGATGATAGCCGGCTTCATTCCGGTCGGATTCGCCGCCTCCAGCGCGGGCGAATATTGCTACTCGCTGTTTGTGGTGATCGCCCTGGCCCTGCTCTGCTCGTGGGTGGTCGCCATTCTGTTTTCACCGCTGACCGGTAGCTGGCTGCTGTCAGTGGGCAGCATCAAGGCACACCGGCCGCCGGGTATCCTGATGCGTGCCTACCACCGGCTGCTGTCGGCGATCCTGCAGCGACGGTTCATTACCCTCGGCGCAGCGCTGGCGGTATTAGCCGTCAGCCTTTACGCCATCACGTTTATGCAGGGTGAATTTTTCCCCTCCTCCGATCGCCCCGAACTGCTGGTCAGCCTGACGCTACCCGCCAATGCCGCCCAGGCCGAAACCGCGCGCCGCACTGAACGGCTGGAACAGAGCCTCCATAACGACCCTGACGTCGCCAATTTTACCAGCTACATCGGATCCGGTGCGGTGCGCTTTTATCTGCCGATGGATGTGCTGCTGGATAATGAAAATACCGCCCAGCTGGTGGTGGTGGCGAAAGATCTGGCGGCACGCGATCGGCTGCTCAGGCGGCTCGAAAGACGACTGGCAAACAGCTTCGGCGACATCACCACCCGGGTCTCGCCGCTCGAACTTGGTCCGCCGGTCGGCTGGCCGCTCAAATACCGCATTACCGGTACGGATAATGCCCGGGTGCGTCAGGCTGCTGATCAGCTGGCGGCCGTGATTGCCCGCTCGCCGCTCACCCGTGAGGTCAATCTCACCGCCGGCGAACCGGAACGGGCGATCACCCTGGCGGTCAATCAGACCGCGGCCCGCGCGGTCGGGGTCTCATCCGACAGCATTGCCCGCACGCTGAATACCGTGATGTCCGGCAGCGTGGTCACCACGCTGCGCGACCGCAACCGGTTAATCGATGTAGTGCTGCGCGGCAATGATGCCGGTCGGCAGGATACGGCAGTGCTGGCCGGTCTGATGCTCACCACCGCCAGCGGGCAGAAAATTCCGCTGAGTCAGGTGGCAACTCTGCAGTGGGGCGTCGACGATCCGGTGATCTGGCGACGTCAGCGGCTGGCTTACATAACCGTGCAGACCGATATCGCTCCGGGCCAGCGTGCTGAAACGGTGTCAGCGCAGCTCGCACCGCAGGTCGACGCGCTGCGTGCCACCCTGCCCGCCGGATACGGTATTGAGGAAGGTGGCGTGGTGGCGGAATCGGACAAAGGTAACGGTTCGGTGTTCGCGCTGCTGCCGGTGACGATCTGCGCCATGCTGGTGCTGCTGATGATCCAGCTTCAGCGCTTTTCCAGCATGCTGCTGGCACTCTGCATGGCACCGTTTGGCCTGCCGGGCATCGTGTTAGCCATGTTGCCGGCGGCTACCCCGCTGGGGTTTGTGGCCCTGCTCGGGATTATCGCGCTGGCCGGTATTATCATCCGCAATGCGGTGATCATGATCAGTGAAGTGGACGCCAATACCCGCGCCGGACTGGCGGCTGATGAGGCGATCCGGCAGGCGGCACACCATCGCGTCCGGCCAATTCTGCTGACCGCCTGTGCCGCGATCCTTGGCATGATCCCCATTTCGCATCAGGTTTTCTGGGGACCGATGGCGTTCGCGATTATTGGCGGACTGGTAAGCGGCACGCTGGTCACGCTGACGGTGCTGCCCGCCGCGCTGAGCCTGTTAATGAACAGAAAACCGGGCTGATTCAGTCAGGAACGCCGATCCCGCCACGCGACGGCGGGATCGGCCAGCAGGCTTACTTCATCACTTCAACCAGAATCAGCGGGCACTTCCGGACCTTACAGGCCTGGCTGTAGGCCAGTGAGCAGACTGAACAGAGATCGCGGATGTCAGATTGATACTCATACTCCATAAAATAGCGGAACCTGCCGCTGGCGGACGCTGTTCTCCAGAATCGCTGCGGCTCCAGAATCTCATCCAGTTGCCTGAATGTCAGGGCTGACGGGTTGTGAAACCCGACTCTTACGCGGTATGTAGTCATGGCTCGATTATTCGCAACCCGGACCCGCGTAGCCAGTCGGTTATTGTGTTCAGTTCAATAGCCTGCGCTTATCAACGCCGCTTCGCCTCAGGCCGGTGGTTTTTCCGCCAGCATCGACAGCAAATGCAGCACCGCTTTTGACGGATGGTAGCGCCGCCAGGCGAATGCCACGTCGGTGAATAAGGTGTTATTTTCGATTTCGCAGAAGCAGATTTGGGGATTATCAACGCAGCGCATCGACTCCGGCACCAGCGCGATACCGCATCCGGCACCGACCATTCCCAGTGAAGAGGTGATTTGCGGTGCCTGCTGAAAAGCCTGGCGCGAAAAGCCGGCCCGCAGGCAGGCGCTGACGATCAGTTCATACAGGCTGGGTGCCACCTCGCGCGGGAAGATCACCAGCGTTTCTTGTGCCAGTGCCGACAGCGCCACCGCCGGAGCCTGACTGAGTGGGTGCTGGCGCGGCAGCGCGATCAGCATTTTCTCGGTGGAAATCACCCGCAGGTTAAACGCCTTGCTGCTCTCGCACGGCAGGCGGATAAACGCCGCATCCAGCAAGCCTTCCTGTAAATCCTGCATCAGCAGCGCCATGTTCTCTTCACGCGTCAGCAGCTCCATTGCCGGATAGCGCGCGGTGAACTGACGGATCAGCGCAAATATGCGGGGATTAAACGCCACCGAACTGGCAAACCCCAGCGACATCTGTCCACTGATCCCCCGGGCAATGCCTCGCGCATTTTCCAGCGCATGATCGGCCAGCTGGACAATCTGCTGTGCCTCTTCGAGGAAAGCCTCACCCGCTTCGGTAAGCTCAACGCCGCGCGTCAGCCGCTTCAGCAGCGGCGTCCCGATCTCCTGCTCCAGCCGCAGGATCTGCTGACTCAGTGGCGGCTGTGATATCCCGAGCATTTCAGCAGCCCGGGTGAAGTGAAGCGTCTGGGCGACGGCGACGAAATAACGCAGATGGCGAAGTTCCATATCAAAAACGTCTCAAAGTTAACAGGTTTTGCTATTGGACCCACCGACTGAATCGGTTCAACCTTAGGTTAACACGGCTTAACGGTTAACTGATGAGGCACCAAATGAGCAATTATGTAACTGATTGTTCCTGTGAGGATCAACTAAAGCATACCGTGCGAAAACTGGCACAGGATGCACCAGAAAGCGTTATCTATCAGACCTCACTGATGAGCGCCCTGCTGAGCGGCGTTTACGATGGCAGCACCCGGATTGCCGATCTGCTGCGCAAGGGGGATTTCGGTCTGGGCACCTTTAACCGGCTGGATGGCGAACTGATCGCCTTTGACAGCCAGGTTTATCAGCTGCATTCAGACGGCACGGCGCACCCTGCCGATCCGGAACAAAAAACCCCGTTTGCGGTAATGACTTTTTTCAAACCGCAGCATCTGTACGAATTTGAACGGCCGGTCTCACGTGAAGAGATTCACCGGGTGATCGACAGCGAAATCACTTCTGATAACCAGTTCTGCGCATTGCGGATCAGCGGACGCTTTAGCCGCGTCGAGACCCGCACCGTGCCCTGCCAGTGCCGCCCTTACCGTTCGATGCCGGAAGTGCTTGGCAATCAGCCGACCTTTACCTTCAGCCAGCGCGGCGGCGAGCTGATTGGCTTCCGCACGCCGCAGTATATGCAGGGCATCAACGTAGCGGGCTATCACGAACATTTCATTACTGACGATCGCGAAGGCGGCGGCCACATTCTCGATTATGCGCTGGAAAAAGGCACCCTGACCTTTGGCGCCATCAGCAAGCTGGTGGTTGATTTGCCGCAGGACAGCGATTTTCTTAATGCCAACCTGAATCCCGCCAATCTTGACGCCGCCATTCGTGCAGTTGAAAGCTAAACAGAGGAATGAAGATGAAAAACCCAACCGATAACACACTCTGGACCTGCGGTGCCGACCTGGTGGTGGCGCAACTTGAAGCACAGGGCGTGAGCCACGTGTTCGGTATTCCCGGCGCAAAAATCGATAAAGTTTTCGACTCGCTGCTGGATTCCTCGATTCAGACCATCCCGGTGCGCCATGAAGCCAATGCGGCCTTTATGGCGGCAGCGGTGGGCCGGCTGACCGGCAACGCTGGCGTCGCGCTGGTCACCTCCGGTCCCGGCTGTTCTAACCTGATCACCGGCATGGCAACCGCCACCAGCGAAGGCGATCCGGTGGTGGCGATTGGCGGTGCCGTGAAGCGTTCTGACAGCGCCAAGCAGGTGCACCAGAGCATGGACACCGTTTCGATGTTTCGTCCGGTCACCAAATATGCGGTTGAGGTAACCGACCCGGCCGCGCTGTCTGAATGTCTGTCGAATGCGTTTCGCCACGCCGAACATGGCCGCGGCGGCGGTGCGTTCATCAGCCTGCCACAGGATATCGTTGATCAGCCGGTCACCGGTAAGGCGCTCAGCAGCAAAGGCCGCCCGGTGCTTGGCGCAGCGCCTGATGCGATGATCGACACCGTCGGCCAGGCCATTGCCGCGGCGAAAAACCCGGTGATCCTGCTGGGCCTGATGGCGAGCCAGCCAGAAAACAGCGAGGCGATTCACCATCTGCTAAACAGCAGCCATATTCCGGTCACCAGCACCTATCAGGCGGCAGGCGCGGTCAGACAGGAACATTTCTCCCGCTTTGCCGGACGCGTCGGATTGTTCAACAACCAGGCGGGCGACCGGCTGCTGCAACAGGCGGATCTGATTATTACCATCGGTTACAGCCCGGTGGAATATGAACCGGCAATGTGGAACACCGGCAACGCCACCCTGATCCACATTGACGTGATGCCCGCCGAAACCGACAACCGCTATCTGCCGGACGCCGAGCTGGTCGGGGATATCGCTGCCACATTGCGCAAACTGGCAAGCCGGATCACGGCACCGCTTCAGCTCAGCCCGGAAGCGGCCAGCGTGCTGGAAGATCGGCAACATCAGCGCAAATTACTGGCGATGCAGGGTGCCAGCCTTAATCAGTTTGCTCTGCACCCGTTACGCATCGTGCGCGCCATGCAGGACATCATTAACAGTGACGTCAGCCTGACCGTCGATATGGGCAGCTTCCACATCTGGATCGCCCGCTATCTCTACAGCTTCCGCGCCCGCCAGATCATGATCTCCAACGGTCAACAGACCATGGGCGTGGCGCTGCCGTGGGCGATTGGTGCCTGGCTGGTCGACCCGCAGCGCAAAGTGGTGTCGGTATCGGGCGACGGCGGTTTCCTGCAGTCCAGCATGGAGCTGGAAACCGCGGTACGGCTGCAAGCCAATATTCTGCACATTGTCTGGGTCGACAACGCCTACAACATGGTGGCGATGCAGGAACAGAAAAAATACCAGCGCGTCTCCGGGGTGAATTTTGGCCCGATCGATTTCAAAGTCTACGCCGAAGCGTTTGGTGCCGCCGGTTTTGCAGTCAACAGTGCGGCAGAACTTGAACCGACCCTGCGTAAGGCGATGGATGTTCAGGGCCCTGCCGTGGTGGCGGTACCGGTCGATTATGCCGACAACCCTCTGCTGATGGGCCAGCTGCATCTGAGCCAGCTTCTTTAATTTCAACCTGAAAGGATATGATGATGAAAACCAACGTAGCGTTTGTTACCGGTGCAGGACAGGGAATAGGTGAAGCTATCGCCCTGCGGCTGGCCCGGGACGGTTTTGCCGTGGCCGTGGCCGATTTCAATCCTGACACTGCCCACCAGGTGGCGGAAAAGATCATTCAGAGTGGCGGTAAAGCGGTGGCGCTGAAAGTTGATGTCTCCCAGCGTGATCAGGTGATGCATGCGGTTGAGGAGGCTCGTCAGGCGCTGGGCGGCTTCGATGTCATCGTCAATAATGCCGGCATCGCGCCCTCAACACCGATCGCCGGGATCACCGAAGAGGTGGTGGATAAAGTCTACAACGTCAACGTGAAAGGGGTGATCTGGGGCATGCAGGCCGCCATCAAGGCGTTCGCCGCGGAAGGACACGGCGGTAAAATCATCAACGCCTGTTCACAGGCTGGTCATGTCGGTAACCCGGAACTGGCCGTTTACAGCTCCAGTAAGTTCGCGGTACGGGGCCTGACCCAGACAGCGGCCCGAGACCTGGCTCCGTCAGGCATCACGGTTAACGCCTACTGCCCTGGCATTGTCAGAACACCGATGTGGGATGAGATTGACCGGCAGATCTCCGATGCGGCCGGTCAGCCCGCCGGTTATGGCACCCGTGAGTTTGCCAAACGCATCACCCTTGGACGCCTCTCCGAGCCGGAAGATGTGGCGGCCTGTGTCGCCTACCTCGCCGGTCCCGACTCCGATTACATGACCGGACAGGCGTTACTGATTGACGGCGGCATGGTGTTTAACTGATTGCCGCATCGCCCTCCCCTGCTGCGCCCGCGCGTAGCAGGCTTTCCCCTTGCTGAATCGTTAAATTTTTTTATCAAAGAAGCCCACTGCCTTCAGCCACTTGCCCGTACGACCGCTATAACAGCCACAATATGCGTCTTCGCAGGTTAAAGCTGCTAATCGTCATGCCGATAAAACACAGACCCTACTCCCTGTTCGAAGCGACTATGTTAACGATCAACCATAACGAAACCGCCGCATTTACGAACAATATGCGGTACAGCACTGAGTCAGTTCTGGGAAGAACGATTGAACGGTTATCATCAGGGATGCGGATAAATAGTGCCAAAGACGATGCAGCGGGCCAGGCGATTGCCAACCGCATGACGGCCAACATTGGCGCCGATAGTGTGGTCGCTCGCGGCCTGAACGATGCCATTAGCTATGCCCAGACGGCAGGCGGTGGCCTGGGCAGCATAGCGGACCTGTTGATTCGGGCTAAAACGCTCTCTATCCAGGCCGCGACCGGTACGCTGTCGGATGCCGACCGCCAGAGCGTCAACGGCGAATACCAGCAGATTCTGGCCGGCATTAACCAGATTGCCGACCAGACGGAGATTTTCGGTAAATACCCGTTAGCCACTAACGATCCGGACCTGCCGCCAGCGCTGCTCGGCAACGTCCAGCCGATCAACACCAAATTCCCGGTTGCGGGAAAGAGCTATTCGTTTACTTCCGGGGTGATCCCGCTGGCCTATATCCCGGCCGGCTCGACCGCCATCACCATCTCCATTGACTCACTGGGTCAGGATGATGATCTGCAGCTGTTTACCCGCGACGGTAAGCATCTGGCCGGCACCCCGATTGACGGCAGCGCGCCCGATTATACCTGGATGAGTAAAGGCATCACCGATGACGCCACCGCGCAGTCTCGCCTGCTGACCAGTAACAACGGCTTCGCCAGCGGCGCGGCCTATGACGGTTCGCAGCTGCTGGAAGGCGGAGCCAGCTGGTCGCTGGCTGGCAGTAACAGTGGCAGCTATAACGGGATGAATATCACCTACAGTGGTGACGGCGATCGCTATGAAGATGTCGCCAGCGGCGATTTCAACAACGGCACCAATACCGGCACCCGGCTGGAGCGCATTACGCTGGATACCGTCAGCGAAGATCTGATTGTGGTGGTGGTCGGCAATGGTTCATTCACCAGTAACCTGACCTGGGGAAATCTGCCTGAGCCAAAAGCGAGTCCGGTTACGCCGCCGCATCAGAGCGAGCCATTAGAAGTGATCACCAGCGCCGACTTCGGTCAGCCGATACAGTCTGATCATATTCCGGCTACGCCGTCGGATACCAAAGCGCTCGGGCTGAATAACACTACTCTGCTGACACCGGGTGATATCAGCAGCACCATGCACGCGCTGGATAGCGCGCTGGACAAAGTCAGCCGCTATCAGTCGACCTATGGCGCGAAAATAAATCGCTATGAGTCCAACCGCACGGTGCTGTCTCAGCAGAGCGTGGATACCTCGACGGCCCGCAGCCGGATTCAGGATGCTGACTATGCAGAGGAAGCCAGCCAGCTGGCGCGCAGTCAGATCCTTCAGCAGGGCCAGAATGCGGTCATGAAAATGGCGAATAAGTCGCCTGAATTGATCATGCAATTGTTAGGCAGTTAACGTCGTTACTCTCCACCTGATAGCTGAGCTTTCCGGCTCAGCTATGCTGCCGTTCCCTCTCCCGTCATCCAGACACTCACCCGTTGCTTTGCGCCTTCTCTGGCCCTGAAAAGCCGGTAAATCGTGCGCCTCAGTTGATCGCAATCACACAATCTCGTTTAACAACCGTTTAATAACGATCGGGATCACTCTTTTTTGTTAAATAAATGCTAAATCCTGATAACTAATTATTATCATCTTTTAGGTGCAGGGTTAATTAAAACAACAGGTTAACCATTAATGCGCTAAGTATAACGTGATTTTTTATCGCACTACGTAACTTTTCTATTACTTTTTAGCCATGACGAGGGCCATTAATTTGCTGACCATACTGGGATTTTCGATGGTTGTTTGCTTCATGTATCTGATCATGACCAAACGCATGTCAGCCTTGATTGCGCTGATCCTGATCCCGACCCTGTTTGCGCTGATTGGCGGCTTTTATCAGGGCCTGGGCACCATGATGCTGGACGGTGTCAAAACGCTGGCCCCGACCGGCGTGATGCTCACTTTCTCTATTCTCTATTTCGGGCTGATGATTGATGCCGGCCTGTTCGATCCGCTGGTACGCTTTATCCTGAAAATCGTGCGCGGCGATCCGCTCAAGGTGCTGGTCGGTACCGCGGTGCTGACCCTACTGGTCTCACTGGATGGCGACAGCTCCACCACCTATATGATCGCTATCGCCGCCTTCTTACCGCTCTATCAGCGGCTTGGCATGAACGTGCTGGCGATGACCTGCCTGGTCAACCTGGCCAGCGGTATTATGAACCTTTCGCCGTGGGGCGGACCGACGGCGCGCGCCGCAGCCGCACTGCGCATTGATGCGCTCGATATCTTCATTCCGATGCTGCCCGCGATGTTGATGGCCTGCATGAGTCTGGTGGCGATGGCGGTGCTGTTTGGCCTGCGTGAACGTAAGCGTTTAGGCGTGATGACCCTGAAAGATCACCATCTGGATAATATCGAACTGGGGCTGGGTGATGCCGAAGAGTGTGCCGCTAATCGCCGACCGAAAATGTTCTGGCCTAATTTCATCCTGACCACCGTGCTGCTGGTGCTGCTGGTGATTGGCTTGATGCCGATCCAGATCCTGTTCATGCTGGCATTTGCGGTTGCGGTGATGCTCAACTATCCGTCACTGGAAGAGCAGAAAGCGCGTATTGGTGCCCATGCCGGTAACGTGCTGGCAGTCACCGCGCTGATTTTTGCCGCTGGCGTGTTCACCGGCATTCTCTCCGGCACCGGCATGGTCGATGCGATGGCGAAGAGCCTGCTGGCGGTGATCCCGCACAGCTTCGGGCCTTATCTGGCGCTATTCACTGCGCTGGTCAGCCTGCCCTTCACCTTCTTCATGTCCAATGACGCGTTCTACTTCGGTATCCTGCCGGTTATCGCCCAGACCGCCGCCAGTTACGGCATTTCAGCAGAAGAAATCGCCCGCGCGTCGATTGTCGGACAGCCGTTCCACCTGCTCAGTCCGCTGGTGCCGTCGGTCTACCTGCTGGTCGGACTGGCGAAAGTTGATATCGGCGATCACCAGCGCTTTGCGATTAAGTGGGGGATTCTGGTCAGCCTGGTGCTGATAGCTGGCGAACTCCTGACCGGCGCATTCCCGCTGTTCCACCGCTAAATCACAGATTTCTGGCGGATAATCGGCAATTTTGCCCGGTTATCCGCTGCACCGCTCCGCCTACTGCGTCATCCCTTTCTACACTCTAAAGCCAGACAGACGTGCCACGCGCCAGGCTGGCCGGGCCGCGTCGTATCTTGTGTATTGACCTTATGGAGGCCAGATGAAAATTCACCACCTCAACTGTGGCTGTATGTGCCCGCTGGGCGGCGCGCTCTATGACGGATTCAGCAAAGGCCTGACGGCCCAGCTGGTGTGCCACTGCCTGCTGATTGAGACCGACCGCGAAGGTCTGGTGCTGGTCGATACCGGGTTTGGCCGTCAGGATATGCGGGCACCCGGCAGCCGCTTGTCCGGTTTTTTCCGCGCCATGAATAACATTCAGCGCCGCGATGAGCTGACCGCGCTGGCACAGATTACCGCGCTGGGTTTCAGGGCTGAGGATGTGCGCCACATTATTCTGACCCATCTCGATTTTGATCACGCTGGCGGCTTAACGGACTTCCCGCAGGCGCGCATTCATCTGCTTCAGCAAGAGGTTGATACTGCTCATCAGCGGCATAGCTGGCTGTCGCGTGAGCGCTATCGTCCCGGCCAGTGGGGCGGGATCAGCAACTGGGAAACCTATCAGCCGCAGGGGGAAAAGTGGTTTGGCTTTGAGGCAGTGCACGGATTGCGCGATCTGCCGCCGGAAATTTTGCTGGTGCCGCTGGCGGGACATACGCCTGGCCATGCCGGTATCGCGATTCAGCAACCTGATGGCTGGCTGTTGCACGGCGGTGACGCCTGGTTTTATCGCGGTGAAATGCGCCAGCCGACGCGCCACTGCACGCCGGGGCTGCGTTTTTACCAGTGGATGATGGCGATGGATAACGCGGCACGCCGGCATAATCAGCAGCGGCTGCGCGAACTTTCCTGCCAGCGTGGCGGCGAGATCACCTTTTTCTGCAGTCACGATGCGCGCGAACTGGACGCGTTGCGGGTTAACGCCCCGCTGCGCTAAGAGCAAACCAATTATTGTATTGATCAGGTTGGCCAGCAGACTGAGCCGGATAAAGCCCGCTATTTATCCACGGAGCGATTAAATAGCGGGCTGGAAAACCCATGCTTACTTCACCCAGTCTTCGAACACCAGGCCCGGTACCCGCTCAAACTCCCTGACATTATTGGTCACCAGAATGGCCCCTGTCGCAATCGCGTGTCCGGCAATGGCGGTATCGTTAGGGCCGATTGGCGTTCCGGCCGAAGCCAGTGCCGCTTTAATTTCCGCAGTGGCGTCCACCGCTGCCCGATCCCACGGCAGGATTGCATCAAGGCGGGCGCAGAAGGCATCAACCAGCTTTCCATGGCGCGGAGAAGCGTTTTTCCCGATCGCCCCGAAACGCATTTCGGCATAGGTAATCGCCGATACCACGATACGATGATTACGCAGCACCGCCTGCTCCAGACGTCTGATCACCGCTTCCGGCTGCTCGCGCATAATGAACGAACAGATGCAGGTGTCCAGCATGTAAGTCTTACTCATAAGTCAACGCGGCCTTCATCACTGATAACGTCTTCACGCTCTGTCATAAAGTCAGGGTCCGCTTTCTCTTCCTGAATAAATGAGCCCCATGTTGGACGTACCGGGCGAAGAATGATGCTGTCGCCTTCACGGATGATCTCCAGTTCGCTCACCCCCTCAAAGTCCATATCACGCGGCAAACGGATGGCGCGATTATTGCCATTTTTAAATACTGATACGGTTCGCATGATTTTTCTCCCATAGAGTAAATGCTGTACAAAGCGGGTGCATCAATACCAGCAAGCACCCCAAGCATAGGCAAAGTATATGCAGATGCAAAGCATATGTATAGCTGGCACACCTGCAGATTGCAGACACCACCGGAACGATTTATTGGTAAGGGAAGAGTGGGGTCAGAAACGTCCTCTTTACGGCAAAGAACTGTCTGAAATCAGATCAGCGGCTGCCGGAACATACAACAGCCAGAATAGCTCTAGTGAGCCTGCCAGCCTTGCTGAACGGGCGCGAGGCCAGATGCTATCGCGGGGTAATTTTTGTCGTCCTGCGCGAACCGGGCGCGTTGCGGGTTAACGCCCCGCTGCGCTGAAGGCAAAAAAATGCCCGTATTCACTAATACGGGCAGTGGACTAAGCCGGATACAGCCGCAGCCTTATGGCTTTTTGAATTTGTCTTCAACCTTATCTTTGGCTTCGGCAATTTTATCGCCTGCCTTCTCGATTACGCCCTCTTTATGCGCCGGATCCCGGCCAGAGAGGCCACCCGGCGATACAGCCGGACTGTCGTGACCGGTGCGAGCCTGCTGCGTAGCGTCGAGCAGCGGATCGGTCGCAGTGCGGTTGCCGGCCACGTTATCCGTGCTGGCACGGTCAATATCCACTTCCTGCCGACGTACCGAGTCATTGATGGTTTCAACCCGATCGCTCTGCTCTTTACGCAATACCACTTCTTCAATGATTTGCGCGGTTTTATTCACCACCGGTTGTTCATGGGTCTCTTCAACTTCGATGGTTTTTTCCGACCAGTCGACCTGATCCGGCGCGCCGGTTTCGCTCAGCGGACGGCGGAAAATCTCCGCATGCTGTTCACGCAGCGACACATTTTCTGACACCTGATCGGTGACCGTGTAGCGGCGTACCCGGGTTGAGCCTTCGCTGACCAGGCGTTTTCCCACTTCCAGTCGCTCTTCGGCCAGACGCAGCACGTCTTCTTCACTTTCATCGCCGGTCAGCGAAGGACGTACGGTCGCGCTATGGGCCGGATTGCCGGTGAGATCGCTGCCCGGCGTCGGTTGATTCAGCGAGGCACCCGGTGCGGTGGTCAGGCCATCATCGGCGGCGTAATCTTCCGGCAGGGCGGCGCTGCGCTCGGTGAGCTCTTCATGTGCATCAAGAATGCCCAGTGCCCGCGGCAACTGATCTTCATCTGCACGCAGCGACAGCACCACGCCGCCAGTCCGCATCGCATCTTCATAGACTTCGGCCTGATCTTCTTCCAGCGTATTGCCGAACAGACGCTGCCAGAAGCCAGGATGACGCGCTTCCTGACCTTCAGTACGCAGGCGCTCTCCGGAAATAATATCAATGTCATCGTCCAGGAAGCCCGCTTTGATCAGGTTGCGCTTTGCGCCTTCTGCCAGTGAGACATTGCTGAACATCGTTACGATTGTTTCACGCGCCATAGTTTTCTCCTCGGTGATGGGTTCAGACTGTTTTGGTTGCTGATGTCTGTCTATCTGAGCGTGCTGTTTTTTCAGGGTGACCACCTGTTCCAGCGGAACCTGGTTAACCACTTTGCGGATATGCAGTTCCTCTTTCAGCACCAGCCGGCGGATAATCTCAACTTCCTCTTCAACCACAGGAATGATGATCACGCCGTTTTCTTCGCGGATTTCCGGCATTGACGTCAGCCGTTCCGATTTAGGGACTCGCTCTATTTCGGCTGTCTGCTGCCTGAGTAACAGGGCGATTTTTTCTTCATGCTCCGTCACCCGCCGGGTAACCCGGACATGGCCGTCACTGACCTGCTGCTTCGAAATCTCAAGCTGCTCTTCCGCCAGCCTGAGTCGCTGGTCATTTTCCCCTGCCTCCGGTTTTTCAGGCGGTCGATCGTTCATGGTTAACCTGCCCGTAGTCCTGAGAAAGTTATGCTGGGATAAGCGTGCAGAGAAATAATGGTGACTTTTCCTGTCATGAAGCATAAGTGACTGCTTCATGAGAATTTAAAGCCTGGCACAAGCGAAGCTAAAAGATAGGAAATAGCGTAAAAAGATGGAAATATGAGGATAACGTGGCGCTAAAATCCGTTAAGCGATGCGGCAGATAAAAAAATGCCAGCGCAGCGGCTGGCAGTGAATATGACATCATTAACGGTGGCTCGCCCCGGCTGTGGGGTTGCGGATTAATCAGGCTGTTTTTCTTCGGCAGAGGTCAGGAAAGCCTGCAGTTCCGCCAGCAATGCTGATGGCACCTCTTCCTGCGGCGAATGGCCGCACGGTAACGCCCGCCCCCGAATATGTGAGGCTTTGTCAGCCCAGGTTTGCGGCACATCATACAGCTGGCCGACCGTGCCCTGCTCTCCCCACAGTAACAGCAGCGGGCAGCGGATTCGCTCTCCTGCGCTGGCAGCATCATCCTCTAAATCTATCGTCGCACTGGCGCGATAATCCTCACACACCGCGTGCACCATTGCCGGATGCTGATAGCAGCGCAGGTAATCTTTCAGAATCGCTTCAGGCGTGGCATCAGCGACTTTGAGTTGCGCCCGGATATGCTGACGCAGGAAGAATTCGGTATTTGACCCGATCAGCGTTTCCGGTAATGGCTCAGGCTGGATTAGGAAAAACCACCAGAAATAGCGGGTGGCGAATTCCCTGTCTGTCTGCTGGTACATGGTGGCTGTCGGTGCAATATCGATAAAGGTACAGGCGCTGACGCGATCCGGATAATCGAGCGCCAGCCGATGGCCTACCCTGGCTCCCCGATCGTGTCCGACAAAAGCAAAGCGCGGGTGGCCAAGCGCAGTCATCAGCAGCGCAATATCCTGCGCCATCGCCCGTTTTGAATAGGGCCGGTGCTGCGCATCGCTGGCCGGTTTATCACTGTCGCCATAGCCGCGCAGATCGGGCAGCACCACGGTATAATGCTGCGCCAGCACTGGTGCCACCTTATGCCAGCAGAGGTGATTCTGCGGATGACCATGCAGCATCACCAGCGCCGGCCCGCTGCCGCCAGTGGCGACGCGCAGCGTGATGCCGTTATCCAGCGTGACATCCTGCAACTGAAAACCCTGAATAAACGGGGACGGACCCCGATTGCTGATTAAACCCACCCTGACCTCGTCGTTTCAAAAAAGTCTGTTCAGTCAGTGTAGACCGGGATTAAACCCGTCTGCTCAGGGGGTGATCTGCTGGCCACTGACCAACGCACCGTCAGTGGCGTAGATCAGCAGCGCCCGCTGATTGTTCTCCCGGTGTAACTGATACCAGTCCAGCGCACTGACCCGCATCACCACTACGCCGAAATGCTGCCTGCCGGCATCGTCATCCGCTGGGGGCACTGCAGCCTGCTCATCACTGTCAGACACCTCGCCCGGCGGGCCGCCGGTGTAGGTGCTGCGGGTCCGCGCCGGTAACCGGGACCACGCAGCATCCGCAATATCGCTCTCCCCGGCATACAGTCCGACCTCTCCCTGCAGGCGCAACTGCAGCCGGGTCTGCAGGGCATATCCCAGCACCGTCACCTGCGGATTGGCGCTCATCTCCTGCCACTTCGGACTGCGGAGATCGGTATGAAAGGTCAGGGTGCGCAGGCGGCTATCAACCTGACGTAAAACCACGGTACGCGCCTGTGGCCGACTGGCGGCATCAACCGTACACAGCGTCAGGTAGCGGAATTCCGCCTGCGGATCAGCGGCAGCATCGCTCAGTGTGGTCCAGGCAGAGGCGTCAATCTGTTTCAGATCCATCCGTTTTGCTCTCTCAGTGGCAAGGGGGGCAGCTCAAGCGTAGCAATGAAGCCACGGCTTCACCTGTCAGCGCGCTAATGTCAGCAAAAAAAAGCCCCCGCAGGCGAGACCGACGGGGGCGTGATTTTACAGATTAACGCAGGTTACGGCAGCGCATAAGCGATAAGCGTATCGCCCATTTTAGTGCCGAACGAGCCGTGTCCACCGGCCATGATCACCACATATTGCTTACCGTTGACTGCATAGGTCATCGGCGTCGCCTGACCACCCGCCGGCAGTCGGGCCTGCCACAGCAGTTTGCCGTCACGCACACTGTAGGCGCGCAGGTAGTTATCCAGCGTTCCGGCAACAAAGAAGACATTGCCAGCGGTGGTCACCGGGCCGCCTAACATCGGCACGCCCATTTTGAACGGCAGCGGAACCGGCGCACTGTCGCGTACCGTACCGATGCGTTTCTTCCAGACAATCTGATGATTCTGCAGATTGATCGCCGAGACAAAGCCCCATGACGGCTGCAGGCACGGCAGACCTAAAGGTGACAGGAACGGATTCAGTTCAACGCCATAAGGTACGCCATACATATGCTGCACGCCGGATTCCGAACCGGAACCAGCAGCACCCGCCGCACCAGGCTCAATCGGGTTGCCCGGTCCGCGTGGGACCAGCCGTGAGATAAACGGCATCGCCATCGGGTTCGCAATCGCAATCTGACGGTCGGTATCAACCGCAATACCGCCCCACTCGAACATGCCGAAATCACCCGGGAACACCAGTGTGCCCTGCTCTGAAGGCGGCGTAAACGGGCCTTCATATCGCAGGCGATGGAACATTACGCGGCACGCCAGCTGGTCGAACATCGTCGCACCCCACATATCCTTGCCCTGCAGATTCTGCTTCGGCCGGAAGGTGAGTTGCGAGAAAGGCTGAGTCGGGTTGAGATGATCGCCTTTCGCCGGTCCCTGCGGTACCGGGGTTTCCGGTGCAGGTACCACCGGCTGGCCGGTTTCACGGTTCAGCACAAAAATGTTGCCGGTTTTAGCCGGAACATACACCACCGGTACGCGCTTGCCGCTGCTGTCCGTGATGTCCGCCAGGGTTGGCTGCGACGGCAGATCCATGTCCCACAGGTCATGATGTACTGTCTGATAGAACCAGGCCAGCTTACCGGTCGAGGCGTGCAGCGCCAGCAGGCCGCTGGCATAACGCTCCTGTTCCGGCGTGCGATGACCACCCCAGATATCCGGCGTCGAGACGCCCATTGGCAGATAGATGATGTCACGCTGAGCATCATACGCCGCCGGTGCCCAGGAGTTAGGTGAGTTGGCGCTGAAGGTCTCCCCTTCTGCAGGCAGCGCATTCGGATCTTTCGCGCCAGGATCAAACGCCCACACCAGCTTACCGCTGTCGATATCAAAACCGCGGATCACGCCAGACGGTTCACGGGTTGACAGGTTATCGGTGACCGAGCCCGCCACGATGATCACTTTGTCGGTGACAATCGGTGGTGACGTCGGCTCATAACCGCCCGGATAGGCATTTGGCTGCTGATGTTGCAGATTCAGCTCACCGTGGCTGGCGAAGTTCTCGCAACGCTCACCAGAGGTGGCATCCAGCGCAATCAGACGACCGTCGTCCACCGGCAGGAAGATACGACGCGCGCAGTGGGCAGGCTGTGAAGCGCTACTCTGCTGCGCCGCCGGCATTTCGTGATAGGACACGCCACGACAGGTGATGTGCTGGAATGACGGATCGGATTTGAGCTTCGGATCAAAGCGCCATTTCTCTTTGCCGCTCACCGCGTCCAGCGCCAGCAGAATCTGGTGTGGCGTGCAGAGATAGAGCATGTTGCCCGCCTTGAGCGGCGTCACTTCATTGGTAATCTCACCCGGATCGTTCGCGGTTTTGACATCGCCGGTGTGATATTGCCAGGCCACCTGCAGGTTCTGCACGTTGTGCTCATTGATCTGCTTCAGCGGCGAGTAACGCACGCCTTCCTGCGTCCGGCCGTAGGCGGTCCAGTCTTCCGCCGGTACCGATGAAGCGGCTGGCGCAACATCGGTCAGCGGCAGTTCGCCGTTTATCTCCTGCGGATCGTGCAGTGATGAGCCCACCAGCAGCGCTCCGTTAGCCAGTAAGGCGATAACCATCGCCGCCAGCGGTTTTTTACCGGCCGGGCCAAACTGACGATAGCTGAAAGGCAAAATCAGCCAGATCCCCAGCAGTACCCAGACGTCGAGTCGCGGCACCAGCGTCCAGTAGTCGCTGCCTGCTTCCTGCCACGCCCACAGCGCACTGGCGATCAGAATCGCGGCGTAGAGATAGAGCGCACTGCGTTTTCTGCGCCACAGCAGCACGCTAAAGCCCGCCATGGCCAGGCCGCTGATCAGGTAATACGCGCTACCGCCCAGCGATAGCAACCAGACGCCGCCGATCAGCAGCCAGGCAGAGCAGGCGACAGAGAACAGCAGCGTTAACAAATTGAGTGTTCGGGATACCCGTGACATGTGTTTAACCTTGATAAAAAGCGGGAAATGTAAAGAAACATCAGTGCAAGTGTAAACGCTATCACATGCCATTTACATTGCCTTTTCGTGGCAGAGTGTAAACAAATCTATAATAATTCTTATATATCAGTCAATTACATTAGAAATGTGTTAACTAAAAAATTTCAACCGATGCGAACCACGCAGCTCATCGTAATAATCCCGACACAAATGGAAGCGATACCACAACCGCCGTCTTCAGCGGTGCACGGCTGGCTGGCGAGTTTGACTCCCGCTTCTCCGGCGGCTGTGTTAGCTTGCTGGCATCAACTTTCGCCCTGAAGCTCGGCCTGCAAGGAGTAGCATAATGCAACCTGATGTGATCACCTCTGCGCGGCTGCGTTACCGGCCGTTGAGTCAGCAGGACTGGCCGTTTTATCTGGCGGTCAGTCAGGATCAATCGGTGATGAAATATATCTCTGATCCACGCTCTGCCGACGAAATCAGAACCCACTCGTTTGACGTTCGCTTGCCCGCCTGGCATAAAGGATGTGATCACTGGCTTTGCCTGGTGATGGAAGAAAAAACCTCAGGATTGCCGACAGGATTCAGCGGATTTATCGATCGGGGTAACGGCATTGCCGAGTTTGGTTTTATTCTCGCCGCTGACTTTCACGGCAAAGGTTACGGTCGCGAGTCACTGAATGCGGTGATCGGGTTTTGTTTTGACCAACTGGCGTACCGCAAGCTGGTGGCGACCGTTACCGCTGGGAATATCGCCTCACGGAAAGCGTTAATCTCCGCCGGCTTCGCGCAGGAAGGCACCTTAAGGCAGAACTTTTTTCTGAACGGTAAATGGCAGGATGACTGGCTGTTCGGTCTGCTGAAAGAGGAGTACCAGAGCCGGCGCTAAGCCGTTACGTTCATTCAGCCCCGATGCTGAACCTGAGACGGGCAACAAGGTGGAAAGGGTATGCTGGATTATATGGTGTCGCGCTACCAGAGCCTGCCGGTTTCACCGCACCGGCTCAGGGGCTGGCTGATTAAGTGGCTGACGCAGCAGCAGGCATGGTGTCGTGATGCCCGTTTCTCTGCCGCCTTTCCCTGGCGTGAAACCGGGTTGCCACAGCGTTATTTTCTGCAACGTGAACTCCACATTGACGGTCAGCGTTATCTCACCGGTCCCCGCTATCTCGGCGGCGATCTGGCCCAGCCGTTTATCGATGTCGTCGCGCTGGATGGACCGATTAACCAGCAGGTTGCCTGCGCCATTATGCAGGCGTGGCAGGCGCTGAACCCGCAAACGCTGCGCGTGCTGCTGCCCGCCGACCATCCTGCGATCGGCTTCACCGATCAACTGATCTTTCTTGGCCGCCCGGACTCGCTTTCCGCCCCGACCGGGCAGGATGTTTCGCTGGTGACCGCCACCAGAGAGGATTATCCGGTCTGTCTGACCACTATCAATCGCGCCTATCGTGCCAGCTGGCGTGCCCTGCCGCAGCTCAGACATCTGCTGCTGGCAACCGATAAACGGGAACTGCGTGAGGATATCGCCCAGGGCAACGTCTCGCTGATTGTCAGTCAGGGTCAGCTGGCCGGCTTGATCATTTGCGCGATGCGCCGCGTGGGGTTCATTGAGGCGATTCAGATTCTGGATGAGGTGATTTTGCCCGAATACCGCGGCCGCGGACTGGCAGCGCGAGCCCAGCAGATGCTGTTGCAGCAGCTCGATCAGCGTTACGGCGACAGCGTGCTGCTGACCGGCACTATCCTTCCCGGCAATACGCCTTCGCTGAAAAGTGCGGAAAATGCCCAGCGGCGTTGCGTACTGAAGTATCAGTTTTTCACACCGGCCGACTTAAGTGCAGGTCAGCGGGTGATGGCCGCTGACGGTTAAATGCACAGCCTTACCATAGCGCCAGCTCAATTAATTTATCCTGCACGCTATAAACCCGCTGTTTCAGATTCAGACTCTCTTCTGCACTGATACGTTTTGCATCAAACGCGCGGTTAATCTTTTCCAGCGCCATTTTGGTTTTGCTTTTCAGACCGATGTGCCAGTTTGCCTGCGGGTAACCTGCCACCTGAGTTTCTAAACTCAGCACCAACTCAACCACACTTTTACCACCGGTAGAAGTTTCAGATGCAGACATATCTACCTCTATTTGCTGCTAAAACAGATGCCTCTTTGCTGCAGGCATTATACATAATCCCGCCGTCCGCAACGGGGTTTTCCTGCGCCCCGCACCGCGCTGTCCGATACATAACCTGCGGCCAGACCTGCCGTACCGCAACGCTACGGCTTCGCTCGCAAAATTCCGCAGGCTGTTCTTAACTCATTTTCAGTGATTTCCGTTCGACTGAGCCTGCTATCGGAGGACCTTTTGGCCAAAAAACCTCAAACAACCGCCAGCGATAATACGCTTACGCTCCGGCGCTGGATAACCGTCGGTCGTCCGGCGACCGAGCTTTTTTCCCTGTGGCTGGAGCCGGATACTCTGCCGCGTATTATGAGCCACTTTGCCACGGTGACGCCGGTCAATAAAAGCGATGCGCACTGGCAGATCGAAGGCCCGCTGGGTAAACACTACGCCTGGGAGAGCCGGATTGTCGAAGCCCAGCCGGGCGAAATTATTGCCTGGCGATCGCTGGAGGGTGCCGACATCCCTAACGAAGGCGAACTTCTGCTGCGCCCGGCGCCCGGCGAATGGGGCACTGAACTGGCGCTCACCCTGCGTTTCATCCCGCCGGGCGGCGCGCTGGGGAAAAAGGTGACCAAAGCGTTTGATCTGTTGCCGAAAGAGGTGGCCAGCAAAGCGCTGCATCGCTTTAAAAGCCTCGCCGAGACCGGAGAGATCGCCACGCTGGATGGTCAGCCTGCTGGCCGCCACGCCGAACGTCAGGATAAGGAGAAATAAATGCGCGCACTATGCTGGAATGGCGTTAACGATTTGAGCGTTGAGACCGTGGCCGATCCGGGCCTGATAAATCCTCATGATGCGATTGTTCGCGTCAGGCTGACCACCACCTGCGGCTCCGATCTGCACGTAATTGATGGCCTGATCCCGAGTATGCGCGAAGGTGACATCCTCGGTCATGAATTCATGGGTGAAGTGGTCGAAGTCGGCAGCGCCGTAAAAAATATTCGCCGCGGCGATCGGGTGGTAGTGCCCTCATTTATCTCCTGTGGTTCCTGCTGGTATTGCCAGCATCATTTACCTTCCTGTTGTGACAACACCAATCCGCAATGGGAGAAAGGAGAAGCCGTACTCGGTCATCCGACCGGCGGTATTTACGCCTACAGCCACGCCTTTGGCGGCTATGCCGGATCGCATGCAGAATATGTGCGCGTGCCGTTTGCCGACAATGATTGCTTCGTGGTGCCCGAGGGCGTGACCGATGAACAGGCGCTGTTTCTCTCTGATGCTGCCCCGACCGGTTACATGGGTGCCGATTTTTGTAATATCCACCCTGGCGACACGGTGGTGGTATGGGGCTGTGGCGGTGTCGGTCTGATGGCGCAGCAAAGTGCATGGCTGATGGGCGCTCATCAGGTGATTGGCATCGATCGCTATCCGGAACGGCTGGCAATGGCGCGCGATTATGCCGGCAGCCTGACGCTGGATTACACCCAGGTGGATATCAACGAAGCGTTACTGGAATTAACCGGTGGACGTGGCCCGGACAGCTGCATTGATGCGGTCGGTATGGAAGCCCGGGGCGAAGGATTGAGCCAGGTTTACGATAAAACCAAACAGATGCTGCATCTTGAAACCGATGTTGGCGCGGCACTGCGTCAGGCACTCTACGTCTGCCGTAAAGGCGGCAACATTGCCATTCTCGGCGTTTACGGGGTGATGGATAAGTTTCCGTTAGGCCTGATGATCAACAAGAGCCTGACAATCCGTACCGCTCAGCAGCATGGACAACGTTATATGCACCGCCTGCTGGAACACGTGGCCCGCAATGAACTGAACCCGGCTTTTATGGCGACGCATCGCTTCCCGCTGGAACAGGCACCGCGGGGTTACGAGATGTTCAAACACAAAGAAGATGGTTGCGTCCGCGCTATCTTCGTCCCCTGACTGACTGCGCCGCCACGATCGGCGGCGTAGCCCTCATCCTCAGCACATCACTGGCAGCCTGATGCTGACCGATCCGGATCGCAACATCAGGCTCCACTGGCGGCCTATTAGCGGGTAGTGGCTTTACTGCACCCGGCCGTAGCAACCTTCTCCACCCTGCCCTGTCGCCCTTCGCTTAGCGCATCCCTGTCTGACAATAACTGGAGCTGCGCTGGCGGCAACATCATTAATACCGGCTGTTGAGCAACACCGGCTGCGGCGGGATAAACCTGTCAGCGTGGCATAGCAACATGAAGATTGTGTGACGTTAAAAGACGAAAAACCCATCAGGATTAATCACCTGCGCTAGCGCACTGACACCGTTTGCAATTCATACTTTGAAAACAAAATAATTACCTTCGGCGATTTTTTCATGACTAAATTAGCGCCAGTTTTCATTAACGGAGCGGGCAAATGACGCATTTTACGACGATTCTTTTCTCTTCACTGTTTGTGTGCTGTAACGTTTTTGCCGGGCCGGTCTCTTCCGTTGCGCTCGGCACGCTTTCCACTGCATTAAATGAACGGATGCAGGTGATGAAAGAGGTGGCTGGCTACAAAGCACAGCATCATCTCCCGATCGAGGATTTGCCGCGGGAACAGCAGGTGATGCAAAGCATGCTGAAAAACGCTGAGCAAGCCGGACTGGAACCCCATTCGGTGGAACCGTTTGTTCATGCCCTGATGAATGCCAGTAAGGCGATTCAATATCGTTATCGGGCGGACTGGCTATCAGTCCCGGATAACGCCGCCGTCAGGGATCTGGCTGATACCCGGCAACAGATACAACGGCTGGATAGCCAATTGCTCAACGCGATCGGCCAGCAGCTGTTGGCTGGCGGCTTTCCGCACGCCGAACGGGCATGGCTGGCCTCGCAACTGACGGCGGCCAACCTGAGCGAAGGCGATAAAAATAGCCTGCTCACGTCGCTCGCCAGCATCCGGCGCAGCCAGTAACATTAATCCGGCCGCTGATTCAGCGCATTAAGCCGCACGACGCCAATCGATAGTTGCCTCTGCCAGCGGGAGTCGCGTTGCTGGCATCGATTAACCTGCGGCGGCGTTAACAGCGCAGACGAAGCGTCGCAGGCAGTACCAGCTGGCTGTTTACTGGCTCATCGCCGCGGATCAGGCTGGTCAGGATCGCGAAGCAGGCCTGCGCCAGCTGCGGCACGTTTTGCTCGACTGTGTCGATGGGGATGGAGAGGGAATCATACAGGTAGTGATCGTCAAAACTGGCAATGCGGATGTCGCTGGTCAGCAAGCGGTGCTCGCTCATATAGCGCAGAACGCCCTCCAGCAGGCCGCAGGCGGCGGTAAACAGCGCTTTCGGCGGCCGCCCCAGCCGTTCGCACAGGGTGGCAAACATCTCATAACCGCTGGCCGGGTGATAGTTACCCTGAATAATCCATTCCGGACGCAGCGTAACGCCAGCACGCGTGAGTCCCTGGCTGAAACCCGCCAGGCGATCCTGGGTTGGTGACAGATCGGGCTGACCGCCAAGAAAGTAGATCTCATCCGGACTGGCGCGCGCCAGCCTTTCAACCAGATCGGCGGTGGGCGTGATGGCATCGGTGATCACCCAGGGTAAGCGCGTGTCGCTGATGCGACGGTCAAACAGCAGCACCGGCAACTGCTCGCTAAGGGTGACGTAATCACTGTCGCTTAACATGCTGGATGCGACAATCAACCCGTCGACCTGGCGCGATACCAGGTTATTGACCACCGCCATTTCCTGCCCGGCATTTTCATCGGTACAGGAGATCAGCAGCTGCAATCCTGCGGCGCGGCACAGATTTTCCAGCGCATGAGAAAACGCAGCGAAGCCATGGTTGGTGATTTCCGGCACCACCAGTCCCAGCGTATGGCTGCGGGCATCGTGCAGCATCCGGGCATGAATGCTGGGCTGATAGTGATGCTGTCGGGCAAGCGCCAGCACCCGTTCACGCGTCTCCTTCGCGACCCGCAGTTCTTCTCCGCGGCCGTTGAGCACCAGGCTGGCGGTGGCTTTACTCACCCCCGCCAGCGTGGCAATGTCACTGATGGTAACGCGTTTCGTTTTTCTCACGGCAAGGCATCGTCTAAGGAAACAAGCGCTTATTCTACCATGCAGCGACGTAACGACCAGTAGTGAGCCTGCAGTTCTGCGCGGCCACGCAGGGTTAACCACGCCGGCTGCGTCGGAAAATAACGGCTGCTCATCACCCCTTCGCCATCATTGATGAAAATCTCAACGCTGGAGTGATCGCACAGGATCTGTAACCGGCTGGCGGCGCCCGTCCAGTAGCGGTAGTGCCATTCACCCGTGACCAGACTGCGACGCGCCAGCTGCAGTGCATCCTGCTGCCACGTCACGATCAGCGTGTCGGCAAAATTGAGTTCGATTCCGCCCTGGCTTTCCAGCAGCAGTTCCAGCCGCTGCGCATCGATCGGAGGCGCGTCATCAGCACGTCCCTGATAAACCTTTCCGGCTTCGCGCAGCGCCTGCAGCTCGGCGATCGGTTGCTGACAGAGCTTGCCATCCCGGGAACTGAGTTCACGCAGGCAGGTCATCTGGTGGATCCAGTGATGAGCAACGGTGGGCTGGGCCATCTCTTCCCCATCGGGCGTGCCCATCCATCCCACCAGCAACCGCCGCCCGTCAGCGGTCAGCGTGGTCTGCGGCGCGTAAAACTCGAAGCCGGCGTCCAGTTCGTGCAGCGGGCCGTGGTGATAGGCCGGCGTCTGATCATCGAGCGTGCCGCTCAGCCAGGCGCTCGGGTGACTGTTGAGAAAGCGTTTTTCCTCGCGCGCCACGCCCTGCGGGCAGCAGATCAGGTAAGTGCTGTCGCCGAGAGTAAACATATCCGGGCATTCCCACATGTAACCCGCCGGCCCGAGACCGCCCAGCCCGCTGCCCGCTATCTCGCCGAGCAGTTGCCACTGCTGCAGATTTTCCGCCCGCAGCAGCAGCACTTTACCCTGCAACTGCCGATCCTGAGCGCCCAGCACCATGTACCAGTGGTTACCCTGTCGCCAGACTTTCGGATCGCGGACATGTCCGGTGTAGCCCTCTGGCAAAGCAATAACCGGCCCGAGCTTATCAAATCCTGCTGCGCTATTTTGCTGAGCCAGGCACTGCCACGCAGTGCGTGTGCCGTCGTCAAATTTCACGTTGCCGGTGTAAATCAGCGTCAGAACGCCATCGTCATCGACCGCACTGCCGGAGTAACAGCCGCTACGGTCATACGCTTCATCCGGCATCAGCGCAATCGGCTGATGTTGCCAGTGCAGCAGATCGGCAGAGCGCCAGTGTCCCCAGCATTTATGTTTATGCTCGCACCCCAGCGCATTCCACTGATAAAACAGATGATAATGACCGTCAAAATGGATAAATCCATTCGGGTCGTTAAGCAGTCCGGTAACCGGCGCCAGATGCCAGCCGGGATAATGATGGTCGTTAAGCGCAGCAGGCATCTTCTGCATCACCGCCTGCAGGATAGCCGGCAAAAGTGTCGATGAAGCCATTATTCAGCATCCGTATTGTATTTAAGCAGGTAAGAGACCACGAACGCCGTGGTGAATGCGATCGCCACGCCGATGCCATAATTGAACAAGGAACCCGCCTTGACGATTGCCATGCCTGGCAGCCCCGTCAGCCCGACGGCTGTCATATAGACATGCACGGAAACCACCCAGGCACCGCCCAGCGCGCCACCGATCAGGCCGGCTATAAAGGGCTTCATGAAGCGCAGATTAATACCAAAGATTGCCGCTTCCGTGATCCCCAGCAGCGCTGAGAATGCCGAGGGCAAGCTAATCGCTTTTATCTTCACATCTTTAGTTTTAAACCACACCGCCAGGCAGGCACCGCCCTGAGCCACGTTGGCCATCGCCCAGATCGGCAACAGGAAATTAACGCCAATGGCGGGATTTCCCAGCAGTCCGGCTTCAATCGCATGGAAACTGTGGTGTACCCCGGTAATCACGATCACCGAATAGAGCCCGCCAAACACCAGCCCCGCCAGCCAGCCCGCGTGGGCTATCAGGGTGCTGAGCACCAGAGAGATGCCGTCCCCCAGCATACGACCAGCCGGTCCGATGATCAGCAGCGCGATAAAACCGGAGATGATCACCGTCAGGAACGGCGTCAGGATCAAATCCAGTGCATCAGGAATAATCCGGCGCAGCTGCTTCTCCAGTACGCTCATAAACCACACCGCCAGCAGCACCGGAAACACCGTGCCCTGGTAACCGATCATCGCCACTTCGATACCGAAAAAATTCATGGTATGGAAGCCCGAAGCCACGCCCCAGGCGTTAGTCAGTGCCGGGTGGGTCAGAATGCCGCCAAGGGTTGCGCCAAGAAACGGATTGCCGCCAAACTCACGAGCAGCGGTAAAGCCGATCAGGATCGGCAGGATAATGAAGGCGGCGGAACTGCACATATCCAGCATGATGTAGAGTGCGTTATCCGGATTGACCCAGCCGTAGGTTTTCACCATGCCCAGCAGCCCCATCAGCAGGCCGGATGCCACGATGGCCGGGATAATCGGCACAAAGATATTCGACAGCAGACGGGCGATACGCTGGAACGGATTAAGCTTGCGCGCCGCGATATCCGCCGCTTCAGATTTGCTCGACTCGCTAATCCCCGCTTCAGCAATAAATGCGGCATAGACCTTGTTGACCACACCGGTGCCAAAAATCACCTGCAGCTGCCCGGCGTTGCGGAAGCAGCCTTTTACGCCCTCGATCCGGCCAATCGCCGCGGTGTCTGCCTGGCTGTCGTCCGCCAGCACCAGCCGCAGGCGCGTAGCGCAATGCGCCGCGCTGGCGATGTTCTCCCGGCCGCCCAGCAAGGGCAGTAGCGCGCGGGAAATTTTTGCATAATCCATATTAACCTCTGTCTTCTGGTTTCATTTTTATTGGTGCGGTTGCCCAGCCCCTGCAGGCTGGGGCTGTCTGGTCAGAACCAGGTTTCCATCTGAACGCCAAAGTTCCATTCCCCTCCGGCCTCAAAACCCTTACTGCCAAAGGCATCATCACTGGCATAGTTATCCAGCCGGTGATCCCAGTTCATCCAGCTGGCGAACAAGCGGATTTCCGGACGTTTCAGGAAGTCGCCTACGTCTCCGGCTTTCAGGGTGGGTGCGACGGTGAGTTTGGTGAAGCTGCCGCTGACGGCATTGCGGTTTCTGTACCCTTCCGGGCGCAGGTCCATGTACTGATAAGAGCCTTCATACTGCATCTCAAAATTTTGAGTCATCTCCTGAATCAGCCGCAGGTTAACGGTCGCCCAGTCGTAACTGTCGCCTTTGACATAGCGATCCTGGCTATGCTGAGCCAGCAGCGCCGGGGCAATATGCCAGCCGTCTCCCAGCGCCGTGATGCCATAGCTGGCCAGACGCCAGCTATCCGCCTGCGGCAGCAGCGCGCCATCTGAACCAACAGATTTCACCTCTGCGCCCAGACCGTGGCCATACAGCAGCGCCGTTTTCGCCGAGCCGTCGGTCAGGCCATAGAAGCTGTCGTTATGCAGTCCGAGCAACGCATGTACGCCGGTGTTCGCCGCATCGCTTTTGATCTTATTTCCGTCAATATCCTCGCGATCATCATTATCTCTGGCCCGCATGCCGCTCATCATCAGCTGAACCGGGCCGACAAAGTTGTTGAGTGACAGGATGTAGTTTTGCGCGCTGTTTTCGTTGTTTTCGATATCACCAAAGGTCCGTCCATACACCGAGAGGTTGCTGCGCACCCGATCACCCCACCTGATGTCGTAAAAGCCGGCACCGGTTCCGGCGAGGAACACCACATCGGAGTCGATCCAGTGAATATCGAAGTTGTCACGATCAAAGCGTTTACCGGCCCAGACGGTGCTGTCTTTAAAGGCACCGTCGAAGGTCGGCAGCTGGCCGATTTCGACAAATGCCTGCCGCAGGTTGAGATCGCTGCTGTCAGCCGTCCAGTCGTTGTAGGTGCGCTGACCGTCGGCCAGCATCGCTTTAAAGCGGGTGGTGGCACCGTTGGTCAGCGTCTGTTTATGTTCCAGATTCAGTTCGACATAGGTGTCAGGCTCATTACCGAGACGCCCGACGTGGCCGCCGGTTTCGCCGGCAGGGGTCAGCGTCGGTCCGCCCTGGGTTTTCGCTGCCGAGCTGTTCATCAGCAGGCCGGAGCGGGCGTAGCCGTGAAATTCAAATCCGCCCGCATCGGCGGAAGGTTTCAGTTCCGGTTTAGCGCTACGTTGCGCAACGTCAGTGGGAGCTGGCGGGGTCTGCTGCTGGACGGTTGCCAGCTGTTGTGCCTGCTTCTCAGCCGCTTCGGCCCGGATTTCAGCCGCGCTTGCGCGTTGCTCCGCGACCTGCAGACGGTGTTCAAGTGCGGCAAGCCGGGCTTCAATCGTGCTGAGGCCCGGCTCTGCCCGGACCGGCACAGCAACGAACAGGGTTGCCAGGGCTAATGCAATCGTGCTTTTTTTCATTGTTTTGCGTCTCTGAGGAAGGGCTATCATCACAAACTTTTTTTGCTAAACCGGTTTAGGCGCGAATCATAATCATGGGTAATTTCATCGCGCAATGAAAATAGCTAAACCGGTTTAGTGAATGTGAGATGGCTCGCAAAACCAGTGATAACAGCCCGGAAAATCAGCCTGTCGGGTCGCTGAGTTGATGCAGCCAGGGTAGTGCCGTCATTGCCCCTTTAGCCATGGTTGCCAGTGCGCCACAACGCTGGGCGCTGGCAAGACTGACGGCTAACTGTGGCTCATCGGCGGGCAGACCCGACTGCGCCAGCTGCCACAACAGTCCGGCGACAAAGGCATCACCGGCACCGGTGGTGTCAATGCTGGCCACCGGCGTAGTGGGATAGTGATAAATCTGCCCCTGGTGACAAGCCATCACGCCCGCCCTGCCCTGCGTAACCAGCAGCAGCTTAATGGCAAAACGTTCAGCCAGCTGTTGCATGCTGTCGGCAGGATCTGCGGCAGAATGGAGGAACTGAAGTTCCTCTTCTGACAGCTTCACCACATCAGCACAGGCCAGCGCCTGATGCACAACCGCATGCAGCTGTGTCGGGTCAGGCCACAGATCATCACGCAGGTTCAGGTCGAAACTGACGAATCCGCCTGCGGCGCGTATACGCTGCATTGCGGTAAGCGTGGCTGTCCGTGAAGGTTCGGCTGACAGCGCGATTGAACAGCAGTGCAACCATTCCCCGGCGCTGAACTGCGGCAGATCGGTTGTCTCAAGAAACAGATCGGCGCTGGGACGTACCATAAAGGTGAACGACCGCTCGCCGGTGTTATCCAGTCCGACCACCACGGTTGAGGTGCGATGAGCGGGGTCGGATTTAAGGAAGGAGGTTTCTACCTGCTCATCAATCAGCGTCTGGCGCATAAAGTCGCCAAACGGGTCGGCCCCTACCCTGCCGATAAACGCACTCTTCCCCTGCAGGCGCGCCACACCCACCGCCACATTGGCCGGTGCGCCGCCCGGACACTGCATTAAACGTCCCGGCTCTTCCGGCAACAGATCGACTACCGCATCACCCAGACACCACACGCGTACTGACATAGAAATTCCTTAAAGTAGATGAGTAAGCTAAACCGTTTTAGCTATAACCGCAAATAGGTCAGGATTCAACAATCAAATTGCAGTAATGGGAGATGTAACGCCGGAATAAGGGGAAGGATGACCGTCTTTAACCTCCCTGTAACGCCGGGTGGGTCAGCAATGCAGCGAGTTTTCGAGCGGGAGTGATAAATAGTGAAGAAAGTGATCTGACCGGCCAGGATAAAAAAACCGGCGGCAGGCCGGTTTTAACGATAATCAGGAATTGTTCTGCTTCATCGATGACAAAATCTGTTTAATCGAAGCATCAATCTTCTCGATGATCTCTTTTGGCAGGCGGCTGAATTCATACTGCACGGTCCGCTTCTCGTCGTTGGTTTTACGGCGCGCATAGGTATTGGCGGTGCTGAAGGTCGCCAGTTTTTCCGTCACCGTCCTGCTGGCTGGCGGCGGCGTTTTAAGCTGCTTCCTGGCGGTTTTGAAGCAGTCGAGAATGGCCGATTTTTTTTCGTCGGCGTTGAGCTGTGCCGGCATCGTATCACGGGTCAGTTTATCCTGAATCTGACTGACCAGGTCATCGACCGCGACCGCTTCGGCTTTGGCTTCTTCCCACACATCAAGCAGCAGTTGATAATCCTGCAGCGTCAGTTCAGCCACCACCGGGAAAAGTTCGATAAATTCAGCCGGAACTGAAGCAGCCTGGAAAGCACGGGTCACTTTGGCATTCGAGATCTCTTCCGCTTTGGCAATCTCCGACTTACTCATGCCCTGCTCGTTCATCAGCATAAAACGCAGTCCCAGCTCGCGCAGGTTATGTTCGCGGGCAGTCTGAATATCTGCGGCCAGCTGACGAGCATCACTGATGCTCAGTTCATCCGCCGTGACCAGCACTTCCAGACTGGCACCAGAGAGAATACAGGCTGCGCGGCGACGGGAGCCATCCATGATTTCGATCCGGTCAGCGGTGATGCGCCCGATGGCCGGGAAGAACTGTTGCAGGGTAATGGTGCGGGTGATCTCTTTGAGCGACTCCGCCGTCAGCGTGCTCTGATCGCGACCGTTGATCTTCGGGTCGACATAGGTCTTTGCTTCGATGTCATCATGCGGAATCAATTGCCGCACAAAGGTCGCCTTCATACCTGACTTCAGGGTAAAGGTGCGCGACTGGCTGCTGCTGTCGATCATGCTGGCAATGGCGGAATCACCGAATTTGCGGCCAATGCGCTGGATGGGTTTGCTCACAGGGTGCTCCTGATATATTCAATGCGATCGAATACAGCCCTTGAGAACTGTTCCGCTTCATATTTAGCTTTGCGTAACGCATCAGCGCTGCCGGGATAGGATGACGGGTTCGCGCTGATCACCGTATCAAACGATTCGCCGCAGCGTTCAAAGCCATCCAGTCGCGGCAGGCCACAATCGAGCATCGATTTGGTAAACACTTCGCGGGCATAACTTTGTGACGTGAGATGGTCGTGCTTGGAGGTCATTTTTGACATGAAGCCAATATTCGCCTTCAGACGTGGCTCAACCCCTTCCGCTTCGATCCGCTCCAGCATCTCTGGCAGACGCGTCAGGTACTTCATGGTTGAATGGAAATCAACCTGAGCCGGCGGCGTTGGCGTCAGCAGCACATCACTGGCAGCAATCGCATTCAGCATAAAGGAATCAAGATGCGGGCCGGTATCGAGGAAGATGAAGTCGTAATCACCTGCCAGACGATCGATGACGTTACGGCGCAGAACTTCAGAAGGTGCAACGCCAGGCAGATGCTGGGCGACCAGTTCTTCCCAGTCACTGGCGACAAAACCGTCATCAATCGAGGCGGGAATGACATCCACGCCAGGCATCACCGTCGGTTTGATAAACTGCTCACGCAGCTGGTCAGCGTCCAGATCGTTCAGCATCGCCTGAGCGGCAGTTTCCAGCACAGAGCCGACACTGTTGGTGTGGCTGAGAAACATGGTGCTGGATGCCTGCGGGTCGAGGTCGATAACCAGAATACGCAGGTCATTGTGCAGCATCGAAGGATGGGCGCGCATACCGTGGGCCAGCGTTACGGTGCTGACCGTTTTGGAGACGCCACCTTTGAGGCTGACCACAAAAATCACAAACGGGCCTTCGTGCTTGTCGCGGTATTTTGGCACCTTGCGATGCTGATAAATATCGACCACATTCTGGATGGTTAATGCATATTGCGAGGTGCTACCGGTTTGCTTCTTGCCAAACTGATAGCCGGCTTCTTCCATGTCACTGATGGCAGCAACCACGGCATGCTTACTCAGCAATGGCATATTAGCGACGGCATTGCGTGAGAAAGTCTGATAAAAACCGGTCTGGTTAAATTCCTGACGCTGCTGCTCAATGTGATTGCTCAGCCCGTGCAACATGGAGTTGGCACGCGTTGCCATCTCCAGCACACCACCATAGTCACGCTTCATAAGCCCCTCTGCGTTAATGTTTTTTTGCATACTACACAAAAAGCGACTATCTGCCAATTTTTTAGAAAAATGCCAAAAACCTGGATTTTTTACTATCGGATGGAATGCTTCGGCAGAGTCAGCCAGCGTAACCGGCTTATCATCCAGATCGGGTGACTACAGCAGGGAGTAGCGGGGAAGCCTGGCTAATACACAGTAGCCGAACTCAGGCAGGGATAAGCGGCAGACGAATCTTCGTTGGTGCTGTTATTAAAAACTTCTGCGATCTCATTTGTCTGGGCAGGAACCGCAGCCAGCATACAGCGTAATAACAGGACAGGATCCTGGTCAAAATGGCGGGTGAAAAAGGGTGTTTTCATCGTGAAAATCTAAAAAAATAATTATTTATTTCAGGATCTTACACGTAAATTTCCCTGGTGAGATTTTGGTAAAGAAACGGTCAGCACAAGTCGGAAGATAGAGTAAAGAACAGGAGAGCGCCCGCGAGGCTTTTAATGGCATCAGTGACGGTAAATCTCTCATATCCACGGTTAAACCGCGCATAAATAGTAACAGGATAGTTTAGCCTGTTGAGATGTTCCTTTACCGACGGTAACAACGCGTCATGGCGATTAAGCCATTTCCGTGAGGAGAGCGGTCGCAAAATTATAATGACAAGACAGATTGCTCACCTGACTATTTGCCTGGTTTCCCGTTCTTCCTTTCTCGCTTTTTATACGTTGTATCATCTGGACCGAAAGAACGTGGTTAGCGCCGGGTAGAGAACAAAAGCGGACGAGTCAGCAGACGCGGCAATGAGATGTTGAGGCGTAAACTTCGCCAGAATATCACCGCCGCTGAGATGCAGACCCGCTCATCATCCTGGTTGTATCTGCTTTCAGCCGGCCTCTACCAGGGTGCCCGATGTTGATCGAAGTAGAATCCGCCGGTAATTTCCGCCGGACTCTGTTCTGCCAGCCAGACAATGCCGGCAGCAGCTTCAGTGACGCTCCGATAACCACTATGTCCATTGAAATCCGTGGCGGTATAGCCAGGGTCGACGGCATTCACGCTGATGCCCTGATCCTTTAGCTGTTTGGCAAAGGCGAGGGTCACCGCGTTAAGTGCAGTTTTGGAGCTGTTATAGCCCAGTTCATTGACCTTAAAATAGGGATGGTTCGGGTCGGAGACCCATTCCAGTGAGCCCAGTCCGCTACTGACCATAATAATTTTAGCGCTGACTGCGGCTTTCAGCAGCGGCAGAAAAGCCTGGGTTACTCTTATGGCACCAAACACATTGGTATCATATACCGCCATAACCTCATCGATACTTTGCTCGCTGGGGTGAGTGCCCAGAAAGCCTGAGATACCGGCATTATTAATCAGAATATCCAGCTGCCCTTCTTCTTTAAACATGTATTGCGCAGCCGCCTGAACGCTCGACAACTGCGTCACATCCATCACCACTATCCGGGTTTCGATACCTTCCGCGATCAGTTTTGCCAGCGCACCCTGGCCCCGCGCTTTATCACGACATGCCAGCCAGATGCGGTAACCACGCAGGCCAAGCTGTCGGGCCGTTTCAAAGCCGATACTTTTGTTGGCTCCGGTAATAAGAACAGTTTTATCTTTCATACAGACTCCGGTTTATTCAGCTTGGGTGCTCTTTCTTCTGCAGAAAGAGACCCGTATTTGCCCTCCCTTTTTAAGCTGATTGATAACGTTTGATAATAGAGGGTAATGTGAATAGGCTGATCGGAAATCCGGACAATAACAGACGGCAACTGTGGATGACCTATCGATCTTCATTATCGTATTCAAAGAAAATGGTTTCCGGATGGCCGCGAAGCAGCTTGGTTTATTGCCTTCTACCGTCTGAGATCGGTGCTGACCGCCGTTTCAAGTACGCAGCAAGCAGTCCGCGGCGTGCTAAAACTGAATGTTACTGGTGCAGTGATGACGGATATCCTGCCCCCCATAATGAACCCTTTCCTCCTGCGCTATCCGCTATTGCGCGTGGAGATTATGGTTGATGACCGGTTGATAGACGCAACCTCAGCAGGCTGTGACGCCGGTATCCGCTATGGCGAGCAGCTGGCAAAAGATAACATTGCCGTACCGATTGGTCCCCGCCCACAGACGCTCGCACTGGCGGCCGCGCCTTCTTATCTGGCTTTGCAGGGTTTACCGTCACATCCGGCTGATTTAGCAGAGCATGACTGTATTCGGTTGAAGTATTCAAGCGGGGCACTGATACCCTTGCAATTTGGATGGCAGGGAAAAATCGTGAGTGTGAATCCTGCCGGTCGCTTAATCATTGGCGTCAATGGTGCCGCTGCCGCTATTGAATTTGCCAGACAGGGCAGAGGGATAATTGCTACCTTCGAAAACTAATTACAGCCCCATTTCGAAACTGGCGAGCTTGTTGCTGTACTGCCAGAATGGTGGTCTGCATTCGAAGGCCCCTGGCTCTATTTTCCCAGCCGGTTCATGTCTGCGCCGTTGCGCGCATTTGTTGATTTCCTCAAACAAGATGCTGTGGCTCAGTCATCTTGACCGACTTAGTACTGTTTCGTAACGGCAGCGTACTGATTGCAGCGTAGAGAGAGTATCGCTTCGCTCTTTTTGCTGTCGGGCTATCTGCGAGTTTCTGCTTAATGACCACTACGCACGCACCAGATCCAAACTGAAATATGCAGACTGTTGAGGTTGATTGATCGGTGTTTTTGCTAATTTCTGGAAAAGCCCCTCTTCTGGCTGATTAAAAAGCTGACTCTTTCAACAGCAGCATTCCACGTATGAACTACCTACTCAAAGGGGAGGAGGAATTGACCTGCTTAAAACGAGCCGGTCTGACAGCAAATATATATTGCCAGCCAGAGAGACCTCACAACCTCATTGAGTGGATATTCCATCCGACAGTGAACTTATGGCCTTCAGAACTCAAACCTTCATTTCTCAGCCACTGTTTAGGGGGAAGTTTCACGGTTTTACTTATGATGGTTTTTACTCACTGCTATAGCCGGATGGATTAACGTAAGCATTGAGCACAAGTTTTGTGCTGAGAATCGCTTTGTTAAGCCTACAGCGCCCATAATAACGAACTCCGCAATCCTGATTTTCAGGGTTAATTCACGGTGTTTTCATCATGAAAATCCAAAAAAAGTCATTTTTAATCAAATGCTTATATTGATATTTCTATGGTGAAAATTTTGTCTGAGAAGGATGAATAAAACGGTTTAGTTGAGCAGGGGAGAGAGTCGCTAAATGTCGTTAAATACTTCTTACCCATGAATCTGGTGCCTGACTAAACACCGGGCTGGTTATCGATATGGCTGACACCGCTGTTAATGCATCAAACCATGGCATTACGCATGCGTCAGGTTTGACGGTTACCTGAAGTGAGTCAGGGCGAAGAGTACAATGCTTCTTTTAACACCTCTGCTGCGAAACGGTAAAAGGTATCAACTTAACCTAATCAAAGCTGTTTTCTCTGCATCTGTTTGCTGGTTAGTTTTATCCAGCGTCAGTACAGTCTCGCCTTATCAGATTTGTGCTTTATTTTCCTTTGATTTGCTCTGGCAGATTAGGGACGGTTTTCAGTCTTAACGTTCGCCCTGGCTATTCCTCAAACCTTCTTGCCAGTTCTCCCACTCTTTTCCCGGTATGTTTACTCTTTTTATCCTCATTATCCACAGGTCAGATCCAATTGTTCGATCCTCTATAGATCAAACTGAGATCCTTAATAGATCCCCGCTACCGCCAGGGCCTTGTAGCATAAGGGCTGAGGAGGTGTTGATAACCACTATAGCGAGAAGAATAACCACTGTGGCAAGTAAAATAACCACTGTAGCGAGAGAAACAACCGCGCTGGCGAGTGACCAATAACCACTGTAGCGAGTAAATGCCCTTTTGCCTGTGCATAACCGGTGTTTCTATAAACAGGCCATAAACCGCATCATCAGCGGATCGCAGCTGAGAGCAGGGAAGTGGGCCGGAGAGTTCATTTTCTTTATCCACCGCAAAATGAGAGCGATTCAGCCGTTTTATCCACCGGTTAGATCCAATAACAGATCCTCATAAGATCATAATAAGTTCCTAAGAGATCCCTATACGGCCTGAGGCCATGGTATCGCTGCTCTGAGAGCGGATCACTAACCACTGTAGCGAGTAAATCAACCACTGTAGCGAGACAAAAAACCACTATGGCGAGTAGATTAACCGCTATAGTGAGTGCTAGTATCCACTGTATCGAGTAACGGCGACTCTCGCTTGTTCACTTCACGGATCTTCCGCATGCCGAAAAAAGAACCAGATATCCTGAACATAGCTGAAGCGTTTAGCGAAACCGACAAACGTACCGGTGAAGTTGTTACCCTGACGCCCAACAGTAATAACACGGTTCAGCCGGTTGCTCTGATGAGGCTGGGCCTGTTTGTTCCTACGCTAAAATCCACCGCGCGCAGTCAGAAAAACCAGATGAATGCGATGGACGTTACGCAGGATCTTAAACAATTGTCTCTGGTCCGATCGGAGGGGTATGACAATATCAAGATCCTCGGTGCCCGGCTGGATATGGATAACGATTTCAAAACGTGGGTGGGGATCATCCGTGCTTTTGCCACGCACGAGTGTCTGGGAGACACGGTAACGCTTTCTTTTGTCGAATTCGCCAAACTGTGTGGCATTCCCTCTGTTCGTCTCTCGTCGAAGCTCAGGAACCGTCTGGACGCTTCCCTGACGCGTATCGCCTCCAATACCTTAACCTTCACCAGCAAGGGCGGCGAAAACTACACGACGCACCTGGTGCAGTCCGCCAAATACAGTATTAAAAAAGATACCGTGACGTTGCAGGCCGATCCCAAGATCTTTGAGTTGTATCAGTTCGACCGTAAAGTGTTGTTGCAGCTCAAAGCCATCAATGAACTGGCGCGAAAAGAGTCCGCCCAGGCGTTATATACCTTCATCGAAAGCCTGCCGCCGAAGCCTGCGCCAATATCAATGGCCCGGCTGCGCGCCAGACTTAACCTGACCTCTCGCGTGATCACGCAAAATGCGACCGTCAGAAAAGCGATGGAGCAGTTGAAAGAGATCGGCTACCTCGACTACACCGAAACCAAGCGCGGCTCGTCAGTCTACTTCTGGGTCCACTATCGTCATCCGAAACTGCGGCCGGCAGAACTGCCGCTCAGTCAGTCAGGTTTAATTGACGATGATATGGATGATTATGACGATATCGACAGCGATACGGAGCTCATGGATATGAGTCTGCCGGATATCATTCCGGAAGAGGAGGAGAGCAGTGAGCTGGTGATGGTGTCGCGTGAAGAGAAAGAGCTCCTGAATAAAATCCGTAAAGAAAAAAAAGGCTAACTGCCTTGCGACACCAGCCGCGAGAATGTGAGCAATGTCGCAAACTAACCACTGTAGCGAGAAGGCTACCGTTTCAGGTAACCGCTGTAGTGAGTACTAACCACTATGGTGAGATAGATCACTCGCTATAGTGGTTATTCATTTCCTCCTTGGTGCCTGCTTACCTGCTAAGCCTTGCCATGTCTGCTGTTATTGATCACTGACACGGTTCTCCCCGCTATGCTGCTCTCGTTCAGCCTGCTGCTACCAGCCAGCGCGTTTGCGATGCTCATCACAGTGGTTATCCGTATTGGTACCACATACGCTGAAAAGGGAGCCTTGCCTGTGGTTCTGCTCCTGTGCAGCTTCACACGTCGCTCGTCAGTCTTAACGTTCTCGCTATAGTGGTTGTCAGCCACATCTGCCTTGTCTAAATCCTCTTTTAACTGCCTGAAAACAGCGATTTCCTCGCCGGTTTACACTTCACAGTGGTTAATTGCTGGTTTTTAAGCCAGATTAGCTACTTTTTTGTTCGGATAATGTTCAGTTACGCTGTTACTTTCTCGCTACAGTGGTTATCAAATGGGAACAAGCAGCGCTGGGCAGACTCAATACTCGCTATAGTGGTTATCAAACACAGCTGGCTTCAAATGATCTCTCCCAACAGGTTGATAACCCGGCTGAAAGCGGATTTTTACTCGCTACAGTGGTTAGCACAAATATGCGAGGCTTCTCGCTATAGTGGATATTGAGCGGTCAGGATGGTGCTGCCTGAGACCGACAGCTAAAAAAGGCTGCAAACCGGGCAGGGAATCACTCGCTATAGTGGTTAGCTTGCAACGAATGCAGACGATCACCCTACAGAGCGGGCTGAAAGGGCACGCTGCCGTGTTGAATGAAGGTGTCAATGCGCGTTATAACGCCGAGGTTAGCGGCTTCCCGCTTTCAGGCTACTCGCTACAGTGGTTGGCTGAGCGCGAAAAGCAGCGAGGAGGCATAAACAATTGCGATAAGTTGTTGTGTGAGTCAGTGCTCAGCGCTGAGTAAGAGAGTGATAGCGGAGAGAGAAGGACTTCTCGCTACAGTGGTTATGGGTGGCGATGTTGCGGTAGGCGGGCACTCACTATAGTGGTTATCCGCTGAAGAATTGATCGGCTAAGCCTCTTTCGCCGGAAACCCGGATATTTATTGCGCAAAATTACTCGCTACAGTGGTTGTTGATGATCTTTGCAGGCTATTTTTACTCGCTATAGTCGATATCTTTGCCGCAGGTGCTGAGGTTTATCAAAGCGAAACAGCGTCTCAGAAGTGATACGGTCACTCGCTACAGTGGTTAGTCTGGCTTTTTACTCGCTACAGTGGTTATGCAAATTAAAGCGTCTTTGCTGTCCCCTGAATCGAGGTCGCCCGGCAAGCATTGCTTCTCCCTGAGAATAACACCGGATCGCCTATCTTCAGGCTGAACACCATGACGACTGTTTGATCATCCGGATATCCTTCTCTGCCGCTGCTTCACCCGCCGTAATCCATCCTCTGTGACGATAGAATCCTGCGGCGCGGGTCGCTTCACCGGTTTCCAGCCAGATGAGGTCATGATGAAGAAACAGCTGGTTTTCAGCTTCCTCTGCCAGCCGTTTGCCAATGCCTGCGCCTTCATAAGCCGGAAGGACGAAAGCGGCAAACAGACAGCCTTCTTCCGGCAGGATCATAGAGAACCCCACCGCTTTGCAGCCAGACACTGCGATCCATGCACAGGTTGAGGTATTAATCATCGCTTCAATCGCGGCCGGGGTAATGCCCAGCGCCTGAAGATCCTGGTGAGACAGCACATTTTCAGTCACGGAAGTCCGGATATGAAACAGATCGGCTGTATCGGCGGCGGTCGCGGCTCTGACGTGAAGGTTCAATGTGGTACGCACTCCCGGCAAGGTTGTCGTCTGCGCGCGATCAATAGCAGAACAGGTGCCGCAGATCACGATAAAAAAAGGCCCGCCATACGGCGAGCCCCGTTCAGGTGTTGTCCCGCTGTGCGGCGATTACATCGCTTCGCGGTATTCCGGCCAGGCCACCGACTCTGGATCATAACGTCCAGCAGCGGCAAACAGCGTCCCCTGAAAGTTAATTACGCCCGCCGCTTCCAGCCACATCCACTCTTCAGCCTGCACAATACCGGCTGCGATCACCGTAATTTCCAGCGCTGAGCAGCATTTAATAATCGCCTGTACCACCGCTTGCTTTGGTCCGCTGCGGTGAACATCGCGGGTGATGCCGGCATCGATGCGGATACGATCTGGCTGAATATGGGTCAGTAGCGACAAGCCAGCTGAGCCGTCACCAAAGTTGTCGACAGATAAGCTGATCCCCACCGCTTTAAGCTCGCGCACGGCTTGTGAAAATGCATCAAGCTGTGAGATGACAGCAGTTTCGCTGACCCCGATAACCACCTGCTCGGGCACCAGACCCGCTTGCTCAATCGCCGCCACAATCAGCTTCACCGCATCCGGCACCACCACCAGCGTCATCGGCAGCAGGCTGACGTAAAGCGTCATGCCGTCCGGGCAGACCAGGCCGGCATGGGCAAAGGTCTTTTTCACCGTTTCAAGATCGTCAAAATAGAGCTGCTGGCTGGCTGAATCTTCAGACAGCGATCCTGCCGGACGGGTAGTGGTCGCTTCGATAGCGGTGACCTGACGGGCCAGCGGATCGACGACCGGGCGAAAGCTGACCCCTTCGGTGACGGGTCTGGAATCCGGCACATCGCTGCGTTCAGAAATAAACTCCCAGTAGCCTGGCGGGAGAACTTCGTAGTAGTTTTCTTTCTCGCGTGACTCAACGAAGGTACGCAGAAATTGCAGCGCCCGATCGTCATAGGTCAGGCGATATTTTGACGTGCCTTTATCGAGCACCGCCTGCAGTACGGAAGAACGATCGTGCTCGCGCAGATCGAACAGTTCCATGCCGGCGTTACCAAAACGGCGTGAAGGCGCATAGTCGCGCATCAACTCCACCACATTGTGATGGCGTTTATCAGCGCAAATCCGCCGGTAAACGGCGAGTATTCCCGCTTCAGGGCCTTCCAGCAGCTGAAAGAAATGGGTGCCGTTGAACAGTAAAATACCGGTCACATCGTGAGCCGCATTAATTTTGCTGGCATTTACGACCATTTCGGGCACCGTTTTGATCGGAAAGTCATCCGAAATATGGCTGCGATATATTATTGTGGTCAGCATGTGCAGCTCCGATTTAATGTGATTGTCGGGCACACGCTAACATTGTTCAAATAATGTTGCATCTAACCTTATTCACTGTCGCACACACTGCACCATCACAGGTGGCAGTAAGCGAAACGGCAAATTTGCCGTTAACCTGTTTTTAACCGTAGCGGCTAAACGCTGACCCGATGCGGCCCGTCTGAACCGGCAGTAATGAGGTTTAAGACGGAGTGTGAAAAGGGGGCACAGGCTGAGCGTGGTAAAAGCAGCAGGCAAAAAAAAAGCCGCCTTGCAGGCAGCCTTTATACAGAACAGATGGGCTTATTTAATCAGCTCAGCCGACACATAGGCGCGGTTGTCGACGCGGGCACCGGTAATTTTGTATGACGCGCCAGCATCTTTCGCCTGTGCAGCGACTTTTGCTTCAGCCGCGTCCAGAGTAGAGGCGGTAGCCGTGATGCTCTGGGCAAAACCAGCGAAAGAGATCAGGGAAAGTGCAGTAACAGCAACGAAAGTTTTGATGGTTTTCATGGTCATTTCCTCAGTTCATTTTAATTCGGAAGAGGCGTTCTGCCTCGATGGAATGAATAGTAGGCGCAATGACGGTAAAGAAAAATAGCCTTATTTTGCTGTTAAAGGTCAATTATTTTGAATGACTATCGTGGCGCCTGATTTCCCCCGCCTGATCGCCGACAATAAAAAAGCGCTGTCTGTTACAGACAACGCTTTGGCTATTCCCGGCCGGACCTGTGCCGTGCCAGCCTCAACGGCATTCGCCGCGTAGCTTCCAGTGAAGCCAGTGATTGAGGGCTTCTTCGGTTAACGGTTTCGAGTAGAAGTAGCCCTGTGCCTGATCGCAGCCATATTCAGTCAGCGAGGTCACATCATCCGGGCACTCGACGCCTTCTGCCAGCACCACATAGTCCAGCTCTTTCAGCATGGCGATAATGCTACGGGCGATGATACGGGAAGCGGTATCTGAAGAGAGCTCACTGATCAGTGAACGATCCAGCTTAATCACATCAAGCGGCAACCGTCGCAGATAACTGATATTGCTGTAGCCCGATCCGAAATCATCGAGTGAAATGCCAAAACCACGTTGTTTGAGCATTTCCAGCCCGCGTAACGCCGTGGGACTTTCAATAATGCGTTCGGTTTCGAGACACTCGATACCCAGCAGCGACGTCGGCAATTTTGCCTTCAGCATTTTATTTTCAAGCGCAGCGGCAAAGCCCTCGCGTGAGAAGTCGCGCACGCTGACATTGACGGTTAAAGGCAGCTGGATACAGTTATTCCGCAGTCGCCGCAGACGATCTACCGCCTGATCGATTACCCAGGCCGTCAGCGTCGACAGCAGGTCGGTTTGCTCCGCCAGCGGGAGAAAACTCGCCGGGGAGAGTTCGCCGCGCGTGGGGTGATGCCAGCGGACCAGCGCTTCCAGCCCGACCGGCTTACCGCTGTGCAGACAAATTTTTGGCTGATAGACCAGATAGAGCCCGATATTGTCACGCAGCGCTATTTTGAGATCGGTCATCAGAACGAAATCTTCGGTGCGCTGCATTTCGGTGGCGGCGTCAAAGCGTTGCGATGGCACTCCCCGGCCCACAGCTTCGTTGAGCGCACTGACGGCGCGACGGAGCACTTCCGGCGCCGGCACGCTGCCCGCAGTAAAGTCGGCTTCGCCGGTATGCGTAGTGAGCGCCACCGACAATCCTTCGTCCATATCGGCACTGATCCCTTCCAGACGCCCGGCGACCCACGCCGCACTCAGGCGGCTGTCCGCCCGGGTCAGGATAGCGAACCGGCCGGTGGCAACCGTATAGATCATTTCACCGACCGCCGGGCGCAGGCGCAGCGGCAGCAGGGTCGCCATATCTTTGAGCAGATTTTCAACCGGCCCCATACCCATGGTGCGAGCCAGTTCGTAAGCGCGTGACATATCGATGCAATCAATCAGCACCAGACGGCGCGGCGTGGTATCGCCCGCCACGGCCAGATATTGCAGATCGCGGATCAGCCGCTGACGGTTTGGCAGGCCGGTGACCGGATCGGCAAAGCCAGCGGAATGCCACGCCTCCAGAAACGACATGACCAGCGTTGAAAGTAATTTCAGCGTAGTGACCTGATCGGCACCAAAAGGGTGGGGATGGGTATCGGTGACGCATAAGGTCCCCAGAATAATACCTTCGCGGTTTTTTAACGGCACGCCAGCATAAAAACGAATAAAGGGAGCGCCGGTAATTAACGGATGAGTAACAAAGCGTGCATCAAGATAAGTATCAGGAACGATAACGGCGCTATCACTGTCGACCACGTGACGGCATAAGGAGTCCTGGCGTGATGAACGCTCAAGGGCAAAATTGTGTGCTGCACGTACCGTCTGATATTCATCATCCAGCACGGAAATAAAACTGCTCGGAATACTCAGCGCCTGGCTGGCTAACCTGACAAATTTCCTGAGGACATCGTCGCGGCTTTCGTCAGGCCGGCTGAGCGCCTGCAAAGCACGGGTACGGCGTTCATCGTCGCCGTTTAAATTTTTTAGCATCTGTGTGTGTCCTTCGTACTGTCTGGTGACGGCACGAAATAAAAAGAGAAATTGTACGGTAACTGACCGGAACCAGGTGCGGTTCGGGCGAAAGGAAATAACGCATATTTATTGTTTTCACAGTGATGATAAGTGACTCGACGGCGGGTGTCTCTTACTATTTTCTTTAACGCATTTCATGCCTGTTTACGATTCGGTAATTTTATCGACAGCCGTTTTTATTTTCACAGTCAGGGCGCAATACTCTGTAAAGAGGCTTAACGATTATTAGCCGACTGATAATCAATTATCATTCATTCTGCAGACAATTAATTTGGGATTATATTAATGGTTAAAAAGTAAACTCAGCGAATAAACCGTCAGCGCCCTGACGGACCAGGGCGGGTAACATCCTAAATTAACAGATAAAACCCCAGCAGGGCAGCCAGACTGATCTCAATTATCCCTCTCAGCCGTCCTCACTGCGGGGCCGTAAACCGCAGGAAGAACGACGCTGACGTTGACGCTCCGGCGGCCATCCGTTTAACGCTTGCCAGTCGTTTTTGGCTGCTGCGGCTGTCGCGGCGGTGGATTTTTCTCCAGCCAGTCACGCACGTGGTCAGCCTGCGGACCCGTCTCCCGGATGGCGCGTGTCAGCCGCTCCTGGGTAGTTTTCAGTTCCTGAGTCCAGTAAGTGATTTGCCATTGCTCTCGTATCTCCACCCGCGACAGATCTTCAGGTACGCGCCGCTGAATAGGGTTTTTCATCGCTTTATTCTCCTCTGCTTTGTTTGGTTATCGGTCCTGAAAATTATCCTCAGGTTAAACCGACCATCCTGATGAATGATGGGAAGGCAGAGTAGCGGAATAATCCCTGATTTAACGCACGCGAAAATATCAGGAAAATTCCTGGTGTTGGAAATAACACATTCTAAAAAACTGAAAAATGACGATTTACTGGCAGATTAAGCCGCTTCGCTTATTCACTGACTGCACATAAAAGATAAGCCTGACATTTGACATTTAATTAAAATGGTCAATTATTCTCATGTCAAAACATCCGGGCCGCGTCCATAACGCTTCGCTTTCGATAAAAAGCGGCGTTGAATTTTTTGCGCGGGTCACTCATTTCAAAGGAGTTTTTTTTGGTTAATCGTCCTTCCCAGCAGCCTGTAGTGGTTCAGAATAATGTCCGTGAACTTCGTCTTGCTGCGGGACTCTCTCAGCAGAGCGCCGCTGAGCGCTTCGACCTCAGCCTGCGCGTCTGGCAAACCAAAGAAGCCGCAGTAAACCCGACGCTGTTAAGTCAGGGCGAATATGAATTGCTGCTGCTGCTGGCCGGCCGACATCCGCACTTTTGCCTCGCTCCCCATTCAAAGAAATAGCGCTTCATCACGGGCGATATTATTTAATAAACGATTGCTTTTATTAGGATAAAAAATTTATTTACGGGACTTGAAAGCGCAGAGAAAGGCATTATTTATACCAGTGACCGGCGATTGATAACCGGTCAGATGAGCTTTTGGATGAACATTATTCAGGAGGTTGTCACCATGTCTTTACATCAGATCTCTGTCTTCCCATCGCTGGCCGATTCCGCGTTATCAGATCGCTTCAGCCGCATTGATAAACTGTTCAGCCAGCTTACCGGCGACCGTCAGGTCGCGTCTGTACCGGCTTACGATCTGCAGCGGCTTGACGATGCCCGCTACGCACTGACGGTGAGCGTGCCCGGCTGGAAAGAGCACGAGCTTGAAATCGAACTGAGCGGCGGACGCCTTTCGGTCGCCGGTAAGAAAGAAACCACGGCATCCGACGGGGCTGAGGAGGCGAAAGATGAGAAAAGCGGCTGGATCTACCGGGGCATCGCGCGTCACGATTTCCGGCTGAGCTTCTCGATCCCTGAACACATGAAAGTGACCGGCGCCAGCCTGGCAGATGGCCTGCTGAACGTAGGATTACTGCAGGAAATTCCGGAAAGCGAGAAACCTCGCCGTATTCCGATTGAGGTTGGCGGGGCACCCCGGACGCTGGAACATCAGGAATAAGCGGTGGGAGCTAAACAGTATGGCGGAAGGCGGCTCAGGAGGCCTTCCGCCTTTTTGATCGTCAGATCCGGCCGGAGGTTTATCCGACGACGCTGCCGCAGCGGGCGAGGATCAGGCGCTGGCAGCCAGCAGGGTTGTTTCTGCTTCTGCTTTGAGCCGGGTGTCGGTTCCGGTCAGCATCACCGGTTTGCCTGCCTCCAGCATCGATTGATACGCCGCGTTCATCAGCGGAGTGATCCCATCACTGCACCACATCAGGTGGTGCTCAAACCGGTGATGCGCCACGGCGGGTTCGCCAGACGCAATTGCAGCCACCTCAACCCGAAATCCCTGTCCATTCAGTCGAATGGCTTCCATCCAGATCTCAGTTTCATCGGTGACGCTCACCGCCTCAAGAAACAGCGGCACGGTGCTACGCCGCTGGGCAGCCAGCGCCAGATGTTGCCACTGGGTGACAATCGCAGAGTGGAAGCGTTGCTGACGTGCTGCTGCCCCTTCACTGGCGTCGCTACGTAGCCAGAGGTTTAGCGGTCGCAGATAGCGATTCACATAATCATCGCCACTGTAGTTCGCGCCCATCGTGCGTAATTCACGTGTGATGTCGTCATCGGCGTCATGCCGTAATAGCTGCAACAACTCTTCTTCCCGACAGGCCCAGCCTCCCTGCAGCTTAAGTGCAGGCCAGCGAAGCGAGGTGTGAATATCAAAAAGCGTATGCCCATCCGAGGTCATGTCGCGCACACACAGCGCACGCGTTAGCTGGCTGTCGGAATAACCGGCCGGGCCAGGAGGCGTCATGAGTCCGGCACGTCGCCAGCGGCGCAGCGTCTCAGGCAGAACACCGACGAGGCCGCAGACCGTGTCGGTAGAGTGTTGGGGCATGATAAATTTCCGGAGGGGATTCAGATCCCGCTGAAAGGGATGACGCCGGCAGTATGCGCGCCGTAACCGAATAAAGAAACAATCATTTCCATAAGAATTGCAGACAGATTAAGCGACTATCGGATAAAGGCAGAATGAAGAAAAAAGCGTGCAGCAGGTGGAGGAAGATGACGTGCCGGGCGCGACGTGGCCCGGCGAGAACAGCTATTACCAGCGGTATTTGTTCGAATCTTCCCACTCTTTCACTTCTTTTTCGGCCCGATCTTTCTCGTAACCGTAGCGTTCCTGAATTTTACCGACCAGCTGATCGCGCTTCCCTTCAACAACGGTCATATCGTCATCCGTCAGATCGCCCCATTTTTCCTTAACTTTACCTTTGAACTGCTTCCAGTTACCGCCAATGCGATCTTCGTTCATGGTGAACCTCCACTTTAAGGCTGTTATCCAGGGGACTAAATCATTACCGGTCAGGCGTTATGCCTGCGGGTGGATTAAGCCTGGCACAGCCTTTGCTGTTTGCAGCGAAGCGGTGTGAGCCAGGTCAAAGTTCGGAAAAAGAGTCGATTATCCCGGAAGACGCCGCTCAGGCCAGCTTACCGGCGGAATGGCATTAAGCGCTGGCCGGGCAAACAGGAAGCCCTGATAATAGCGAACGCCGGCGCTTTCCAGCCACAGCCACTCTTCAATCTTCTCTACGCCTTCTGCAATGACGGTGATTTCCAGCGCGTTGCAGCATTTAAGGATCGCCAGCACGATGGCCTGACGGGGACCACTGCGGTGAATATCCATAATCAGCTTGCGATCGATTTTGACCTTATCCGGCTGAAAATCCGCTAACAGCGACAGGCCGGCAAAGCCCGCGCCAAAATCATCCAGCGCCAGGCTGATCCCGGCGGCTTTCAGCTGCTGAACGGCAAACTGAAACTCATCAAAGCGCGAAATAACTTCATCTTCAGTCACCTCGACCACCACCTGCTCAGGACGTAAACCCTGTCGGGTGATCTGCCGGATTAGTCGATCAACCGCATGCTCAATCACCACCAGCGACATCGGCAGCAGGTTGACCGACAGGGTCTGATGCTGCATGCCCACGTGGCGAGCCAGCTGAAACGCATAGTTTTTTGAATCGAGATCGGCCTGGTAGATCATCTCTTCAGGCAGCGTGGCAAAGTAGTCTGCTGGCGACGCACCCTGCGGGCCGCGGATCAGCGCTTCACAGGAGACAATCCGGCGACTGGCGACATCGACAATCGGCTGTAACGCAAACTCACATGGCTGGCCGGGGGCAGGGCGATAAGTTAACGGTACCTCCGCTGATGGCGGAGTGATCAGTTGCCAGGCATCTGCCGGGTCAATCGCAATAAACGTCTCTTTATCGCGCCCTTCAACAAACGAACGTAAAAATTTCACCACCCGATCGCCTTTCACCCGCTCGGCATTCAGCGTGACACGACTAAGCAGCGCATCAACCACGGTGCTGTCCTGGTAGTCGCGCAGATCAAACAGCTCCATACCGGCGTGGCCAAAGCGGCGGGCTGGCGCGTAATCCCGCATTAATTCAATCAGGTTGAAATGCCGATCGTCCTGACTGATGCGCTGGTAGACAGTGAGAACCGCCTCCATGGTGCCTTCCAGCACCTGAAAAAAATGCTGACCATCAAATAACAGGATCCCGGTCACCTGAATGGCCGCATTTTTCGAACCGGCATGATCGACCAGCGCCTGCAATCTCTCAGACGAGACGCAGGACGTCAGCTGGCTGCGGTAAATGATGGTGGAAAGCATAGGCGGACTCACATGGCTGGTGTTGGCTTTGCAACCATAGCACAGCGTCGTTAGCGGTTAGCGGTTAGCGGTACAACAGCGGGGTATTCATGCCTCTGCTGGGCGCATGGTTTGCGTCAGTATCGGGGCAGAGGTTCACTATCCACACAGGCAACGGTAGTTTTGTTGGCAGAGCATTAGCGGGAGACGGCGGGAACACCGTGAAAAATAAAAGCCCCTGCCAGACAGGCAGGGGCAAGAAAACGGGCAGAACATTTTTTTATTGGTTGACGGCTTCCCTGGTGAGGCGCCGGTTAATAGGGTGTTAACGGGATTATTACGCTTTTTTATCGACAGTTTCCACGCCATTACTGACTAATTTTTAGACGCCAAAAAACTGCCGAAACGGTATTAAGGAAAAATTGCATTACTTTCAACGTAATATCATCCGTGATTTCGGCAATAACTCAGATTGTTGAATTATAACGTTACAAATAAATAACCGTTCCTAACTATATCGATCGTTAAATGCGCATTTGACTTGATTCTGCACGTGCTAATCCCCGCAATCAGGCGACGATTCAGCACGTTTCAGCGGATAGCGAAGCGGGAGATAAGGCCTGTATTGTGGAATAACATCTGAGCCAGCGGAAATAACCGGCGAGCAAAAAAGAGCCCCCGGTAAAAGGGGGCAAGGGTAGGAGTTAGATCACTCTGTAAATGAAGTGGATTTCGTTACAGAGCCATTTAAAGATAGGGCAAAACCGCCAGCTTTGCCGTTACGTTTACTCAGTTTTTTAATTAGATATCAAATGATTAAAAAGCGAAGGGTGGGTGATGTTGTTGCTTATCAATGCGTTACGCTTATATGAAAACGTTTTCTAAGATTTGGCTTAAAGTCACCGCTGCAGAAAGGCAAGCGGAGAACAGCGGGCGGAATGTGCTCAGCGGCGAATTAATTAAAAATCAATAAAATTAAAGGATTATAAAATTAATCGCTCGGGGCAGGCGCACCCCTTTTTCCCCGATCAGGCGCGTCAGGCAGGGGTCTGGCGTCCCAGCAGAGGCTGGAGTGTTACAGAGGCAGGAAAAGACCTTTCAGAACCAGCAATAAAGCAGCGAAAAAGAGAAGCCGCTTGATCAGATTGGCGATCGGTAATACTGTTTATCTATACAGTCTCTGTGAGAAAAGAAGAATGCCACAGTCAGATGAGATTCATAGCGCGTTCCATCAGGTCATGCGCCGCGGCGGCAATGGCAGGTGGACGGTAAGTACCCGTGATTTTGTCGCTGAACTGGAACGGCGTAACCGGCCGCATACTCTGCGGGCCGCTAATCAGTGGATAGAGATCCACATTACGTTGTTTCGTGACATCTCGATTGAGTCAGGTGACTATCGGCTGTTCGAGCTGTCGGAAACAGCGCTAACGGCAGGCTTTGCGGCAACAGCGATTCAGGTGTCCGACCAGCCTGACCGCTAGCGATCAGGCTGAAGAGACGGCCGCCGCCGCGATCAGAACTGGCGACTGGCTGAGTGCGCGACCGGACGATTCAGGCTGGCGGGATAACTCTTTTCACAATTGAGACGTGCAAGGTTCACCGCCACTTTGCGTTTTTTAAGCCGCAGTTTAGGTAACCACTCTTTAAACTGGGCGGTCAGCGATTCTGCCTGCTGCTCATTCAGTACGCGGCAGATGAACAGCTTACTTTTGGTCTGACGGCTGACATCAATGGCATAAATCTCGACACGATCGCCGCACACTTCATATTCCACATCGGTAAATTGCATATGTGGCCAAAGGCCGGTTCTTGCTTCAAAAGTGGCTAAATCCATAATGACTCCTTTTTTTATTGTAAACGCTATTGCTGTGGACCTGGCCTGAGCCTGGTCGGGCCAGTGAGCATAGACCACTATTCTGTTAATGCCAGCCCGATCACCGGTTTAATTTGGTCCTGACAGAATCAGCCCTGATTACCGGCCTGTTGTTCAGAGTGACTAAAAGAATCCCCCATTTTTTGATCAGATATTCTGATGTAATTCAGCCGCCATCCTCCGTGAGTTTTTTATGCCTTGTGGCGCGTAAGCTGAAAATCACCCTCAAATGCAGGGCTGCTGACTGCACTGGCAGACAATATTGTTTCGCTGTGAGAAATTCCGCACACCGCTAACCCAAATTAAAATTGCACAATAAGCGGGCTAATCATCAGGGGCCAGAAAGTTACTGCTGCACAGACTCTCACGCCCGGCAGATTAATTGTGGCACTGAGAAAAAAATCAATAATCGCAGATGTAAAATAATGTATCCCTTCCGGCATAAATAACGGTTAAATCATCCGCGTTGCATCGTTCAGAATGCACGGCTTGCAAGTAATAATAAAAAAATATAGTACCGGGAATTAATTAAAGTCAGGTTAAACAGCGCAGATAAGATCGATTCAGCTAATCACCTTGTTCTTTTTTTAATCTATTACACAGAGAGCACCTATGACTATTACACAGCGACTGGTATCGCTATTTTCACTGCTTGCAATGTCCCTGATCGTGCAGGTAATTATTTCTTTATCAGTGATATCGGGCTTCCAGTCTCGTTTTGAATATGTGCAGGTGAACGCGATTTCCAGCATCCGTGATTTAAACAAATCGATCAGTGCCACCAATCAGCTCGGCATTGCGTTGTATCGTCATCAAAGCATGATGGATAGTGCAAAACAGCCGGCGGCGGAGCAGCGAATCGATCAGCTGATGCTTGATATCTCTGCGACGTCAGAAGAACAAAACAGTGGCATTGCGCAAATCAACGTTGCGGTTAACCAGATGGACCAGGCAACGCAGCAAAATGCGATACTGCTTGAACAGTCTGCTTCCTCGGCGAATGAGCTGGCCACTGTTTATCCCGGTTCTGCGGTTACCCGTCGCGGTCCTGCAGACAGTCCAGATAGATTTGCCCCGATCGCATCACCTTCTCTTTCGCCTGCTGGCGAATATCCTGACCTTCGAATGCGCCGTAAACCTGCCCGAACGTCACGCCCGCCAGCCGTTGCATTATGCGCTGCACCGCGGCAGCCGGGAGCGGCAGCATATTCGGGTAACTCCACATAAATGAAACGCCATGCGCCCCGGGCGTGACCTGCAGAATGTCGCCCGCCAGGATCACGCCGTCACCTTCGGCCCAATGCAGCACGCAGCCGCCGGGAAAATGGCCGCCCAGCCGCAACAGCGTCAGTGAAGGCAGCAGCGGCAATGAGTCGCCCTGCCATAGTTTGAGATGCGGGCTGTCACGCACAATCCATTCGCGATCGCGATCGTGCAGATATATCGGTGCGTTAAATGCGGCGGCCCACTCCTGCATCGTGGTGTAGTAGTGCGGATGAGAAATGGCGATGGCGTGCAGGCCACCCAGCGCGTTCACCAGCGCCAGGGTCGCCTGGTCAAGATTGGCAATGCAGTCCCACAATACGTTTCCGTGCGGCGTGCGCAGCAGAAACGCCCGTTGATCGATAGCAAATTTCGGCACAGTTTTGATACTTAGCAGTGCCTCGCCGTGCGCCGTCCATTTATTGGCGTGGCGCGCGGTCAGCTGATCGAAATCGATCCAGCTCTGTCCGCCTGCAGGCACGTACTGACGCGGGTCGTCGCAGATTTTACAGCGATCTGTCGGGCTGTGCGGTGGCTGATACGCGGTGCCACAGGCGGTACATAGCCTGATCATGCTGAACTCCTTCTCTCCCGGCTGGGAATGGGTGAATTATGATGCGAATCGGCCACGCCACGCCTGCATCAGTCGCGCGCCATACAGGCCGATCGTCAGACCGCTGACAATAATTAGCAGTGCAGCCAGTTTCAGCGCTGACAGCTGCTCGTCGAAAATCCAGAACGATCCCAGTAAGCCAAACACCGGCACCAGCAACGAAAGCGGCGCGACGGTCGAAACCGGATAGCGTTTCAGTAAGGCGTTCCAGACCCAATAGCCGAACAGGGTGTTGGGATAGACCTGGAAAAGGATCGACAGCAGCGTTGTCCCATGGGCGTGAGTCAGTAAACCGTGAAAGCCACTCAGCCCATTAACAGCATAAGACAGAATGAATAACGGGATCGGGGCGAACAGGCTCGACCAGATTAAAAAAGCGAATACCTGATGACTGTTCGCTTTCTTATACAGGATATTGGCCACGCTCCAGGCGATAGCGCCGAACAACACACAACCCAGCCCGAGCACTGAAACAGAGCCATCGGTCAGAAAAATGATGCACGACAAACCGGTGAGCGCAATGGCGATACCTGCCGACTGAAAGCGCGACAGCGGTTCGCGAAACGCCCAACTTCCCAGTAACAGGGTAAACAGCGCGCTGAATTGCAGCACCAGCGAGGTGACGCCGGCAGACAATCCGAGCCGGATGCCCAGATTGACCATGCCCCATAGGCCGACGCCGAATACCAGCCCATAGCCGATCAGCTAGCGCCATTTCACCGCGGGTTTAGCGATAAAAAACAGCGCGGGCAGGGCGCACAACAGAAAGCGAATGCCAGCAAGGACAAAGGGATCAACTTCCTTCAGCCCCAGTTTAATCACTGAAAAGTTAATTCCCCAGATTGCGGTGATCACTACCGCCAGCAGCAGATGGTGCATTTTCATTTTATCGATCCTGCAGGAGAGTGAGCGTCAGCAGAAGAGGGACGTAAAGTCGCCCACCAGAACAGCAGTGCCGCCAGGCTGATGGCGCTGCCGAGCAGACAGACTCCCGGCCACTGCCAGCCGGCATAGACCCGGGTGGCGGCGCTGGCCCCGAGGGCGCTACCGACAGAGTAGAAACACATATAGGCAGCGATCAGCCGGTGATTTGCGTCGGGCCGGCCATGAAGCAGCAGGCTCTGACTGCTGACGTGTACCGCCTGCACCGCAAAATCGAGCAGGATCACCCCGGCGATAAACAGCCAGATTGAGTGATGTAGCCACGCAAGCGGCAGCCATGAGAGCGTCAGCAGCAGCAGGCCGATGCCGGTGGTACGTTGGCCATATCCCTGATCCGCCCAGCGTCCGGCCCGGATGGCGGCCAGCGCCCCTGCGATACCCGCCAGGCCAAACAATCCGGTTTCGGTATGGCTAAAGTGAAGCTGGCTTAACGGCAGCACCATGGCGGTCCAGAACACGCTGAAAGCCGCAAAAATCAGCATGGCGAGGATTCCGCGCACCCGTAATAGCGGCTCATCCAAAAATAGCCGGAAGAAGGCACGCATCAGCGTTCGCCAGGCGGGCCTTTTCATCGGCACGCTCTGGCCGGGCGCGGTTCGCCAGAGGATCGCGGCCAGCAGTACCAGCAGCGCGGCAGAAGAGAGATAAACCGCCCGCCAGCCAGCGAGATCGGCGATTGCGCCAGCGGTCAGTCGGGCTAAAAGTATTCCCAGCACCACTCCGCCGGTAACCATACCGACCACCTGACCGCGTTGCGCCGCAGAAGAGAGTGAGGCGGCGTAAGCCACTACCACCTGAACCACCACCGCCATCAGGCCGACCAGGCTCATGGCGATCAGCAAAGCATAAAAGTCCGGGGCAAGGCTGACCAGCAGTACGGCCAGTGCCAGCATCAGCAGCTGGCAGACAATCAGCAGCCTGCCATTAAAAAGGTCGCCCAGCGGCACGACAAACAGCAGCCCCAGCCCATAGCCGACCTGGGTGGCGGTTACCACCACGCCTGTCGAACCGGCGGAGACGGCAAAGGTCTGCGCCATGGCGGTCAGCAGCGGTTGCGCAAAATAGACGTTGCCCACCGCCAGCGCGCAGGTTACGCCCAGCAGCATCACCAGTTTCAGCGGCACCGGTTTGCTGCGGGTTGATGAGGCCAGACGGTCACCGTCTGATACCAGCGAACGGGGTGTGCTGTCGGGCTGAGCCATTTTTACCTCCTGCGGATTTGGTTTCAAATTAAAACCAGGTTGGCCATTATTAACGGTTTTGGTTTTTTTTAGCAACCAGATTACCGCACTAAGGTATACTCAGACGTAAGCAGAACAGAGCAGGAGAGAAGATGGCGAAGCAAACCGCATTGTTAAAAAGTGAATGCCCGGTAGCCCGCACTCTGGAAGCCGTGGGTGAGCGCTGGTGTTTGCTGATCGTTCGCGAGGCGTTCGACAACGTCCGCCGCTTCAGCGAGTTTCAGAAAAACCTCGGGCTGGCGAAAAATATCCTGGCCGCACGTCTGAAATTGCTGGTGGAGCTGGGCGTGTTTGATCTGCGTCCCGCTTCTGACGGCAGCGCCTACAGCGAATACGTGCTGACAGCACGCGGACGCGCGCTGTTCCCGATTATCGTGGCGATGCGTCAGTGGGGTGAGCAGAATATGTTCACCCCAGGCGAGACCCATTCGGTACTGAGGGATAACCGTGACCAACAGCCGTTGCAGCCGCTGGCCGTGGTATCCGCCAGCGGAGAGCCGCTGGGGCCGGAAGATTGCCACCGTGTGCGGGTGGTGAAGGGCGGCTAATCACTCTTGCCGGGCCTGCTGCGGCTGTGTCCCGCAGCAGGCCCGACCGGGTGAATCAGGGTTGCCGTCTGAGCGTGATGCGGGTCAGCTCTGACGGGCGGCCCAGCCGAACCGCCATGCCCGGCCAGAGCGCGGTGCCGTTATTGACATAGAGCTGCATTCCGTCCACCTGATAGAGACCGGAAACAAAGCCGCCGTTGGGTTTCGCAAACAGCCGGTCCAGTCCGACGATCAGACCGCCGTGAGTATGGCCCGACAGCTGCAGATCAACGCCCATCGCGGCGTTATGGCGGGCATTACGGGGCTGGTGATCCAGCAGGATCACCGGCGCATTGGCGGGCGCATGCTCCAGCGCTTTGGCCAGATCGGGCCCCTGTGCCTGCCTGGCCGGTGCGGATGCGTCGGGCAAACCGGCCACCACCAGCTTCGCCGTGCCGCGCTCGATCACCGTATGACTGTTGAGCAGTGGCTGAAGTCCCAGTGAAGCCAGATGTTCAGTCCAGATCGCCTGATGAAAGAAATACTCATGATTACCGGTGATCGCCCATACCCCATCAGGCGCCTGCAGGTCGCGCAGCGGAGCGACGTCGGCGCGCCGATGCTCAAGGCTGCCATCAATCACATCCCCGGTCACCACGATCAGGTCAACCCCCAGCGTCATCGCCTTCGCCACCGTGGCCTCACTCCACGCCGCATTAAACAGCCGCGTGATATGTAAATCTGTCAGCTGTAACAGCTGATAGCCATCAAATTCTGCCGGCAGGTCAGGGATCACCAGCGTCAGGTCTTTGACCGGCGGCACCCGTATCGCCTGGTAAACGCCGACGGTGGCCAGTCCCATGGCGAACAGCACCGCCAGATAGCGTACGCCGGGCACCAGTTCCAGCGGATGGCGCAGCAGCAGGGCCACCAGCGTCACCGCGTCAATCAGCATCTGGGTCAGCGCCAGCAACAGAACGGTGCTGTAAGCCCAGTTAAACAGAATAATAACGATCCGCGGCATCTCAGCCGAGAAAATGCCGCCCGAGGTGAAACGGCTGATCAGCAGATACTGGGAAGCCAGCAGCACCAGCATGGACCACAGAATTTTGACGACCAGCGGCAGGGATAAGGGAACAATGACGCGCGCAATAACGTACCAGCTGGGTAAGCTGAAAATCAGGTGAAACATAGCAATCTTCCCTTTGAGCGCTGAAGGTCAGCACAAGAAATAAGACCAGAATGTGCGTTATAAACCGCGAACTTTCACGGAATGCGCCGCTGTGTAGTGTATACGACTCTGGCGCTGCGGTGGCTTCACGACGAATGCTTTATGCAGAGATAACCGCGGGCAGCGGCAGGCGGGCAGAAGGGTTAAAGGAGACGCTGGTACGGGTTACCACAAGACGCCGTTGATAATGGCCGGAAAGCCGGCCATTGCGTTTAGCCGACGACCGGGCGTTTACTCTGCGACAGGGCTGCCATAAAGCTATCGTCCAGATGCAGATGCTGCTTAACCAGTTCCGGTGGCGTACTGGCCAGCCACTGATTGAGCGAGATATCGGCGTAATAGTCGCTCTTAAACAGCTCAAGGAAGCGTAACGGACCCTTGCCGGTATTTTCGATGTAATGACCCATGGCAAACGGCACGTAGCCGACATCACCAGCGCGATAATCAAAGGTGCGGGCCTGGCCTGACGAGGCGAATACGCCCATCCGGCCCTCGCCTTCCAGATAGTATTGCCATTCGTCGTTATTGGGATGCCAGTGCAGCTCGCGCAGCCCGCCGGGTTCGATTTCGACCAGCGCCGCGGCCACCTGCCGGGCTATCGGGAAGTTAGAGCTGTCAGTAATCCGCACCGTTCCGCCAGGTGCCTTTAACGGATCCTGAGCCAGCATCCGGTGGGTAAAACGCAGGGTGGATCGGGTGCCGCCCTGAACGCTGTCGGAGGCGGCGCGGTCAGGTGGCGTAGCGGCGAAAATATATTCGTCTGAGGGCGACGGCAGCTGAGAGAAGACAGAAACCGGGAGCTGAAAGTTTTTGGCGAGGATCTCTGGCGGAATGTGTTTAAACCAGTCTGAGAGCAGAAAGGTGCTGTCCTCATCAAATCCGCCATCGTCAAAGGCCAGCAAAAATTCACAGCCATCCGGTCCCAGCCCCTGAATGGAGTGCGGCACGCCGGGCGGGAAGTACCACAAATCGCCGACGCCGATATCATCGACAAACCAGCCGCCGTGAGTATCGAAGGCGGTCACCCGCGCCGTTCCGTAGGTCATGTAGGCCCATTCCGCTTGTTTGTGCCAGTGAAGTTCGCGGATGCCGCCAGCGTTGAGGCGCATATCGACCCCGGCAATGGTGGTGGAGATACCTAACTCGCGTTGTGTCACCTGCCGCGTCCAGCCGCCGCTGCCTTTACGCACGTGCGCATCGCTGAAGCTGTAACGCAGGTTAGGTAAGGTGCCGCTGTCGGTTGCGGGCGGATCAACCAGGTCGGGATTTTCTGCTTCGCGCATCGGGTCATGCGGGCCGGGATCGCGCCCGCCGGGTTTAGCACCGGCCGGGTAGGCTGTGACCTGATTATCATGGGCATGAACCTGACCCGCGGCCAGCGCCACGGTGCCACCGGCGGCAAAGGCCATAAAGCGTCGTCTGCTTAACGTTGTCATCGGCAATCTTCCTTCCGCTGTGAATAGAGTAAAGATGGTAATAGGTGCTGCCTATCCGTTATAAACAGAGAAGAAAGACGGCGTTTAACAAACTTGTAACGCGATCGGCGGCGGAGCAAACCAGTAAGCCCGGTTGATACATTTCCGGAGCGTCGGAAGAATGGTACATGTTGATTCAGGGTATAATTTCAGCCGGCCAGCCAGCGGGAAAAAGGCACGGAATGCCTAAATGTCAGGCGTACGTTTAACATCGGTTGAAGAAGCAGCAAGCGTTGCAGATGAAATAAAATGTTACGCATAAGGTTAGTGAAACTTATATCTTAGCCTGCTGATCGTGTTGTACCCCCGGCAGGGAGACGGTGAAATTATGCTCATAAAAAAGGTTGCCTGAGTCTCAGGCAACCTTTGCAGTGACGGCGCGGCCTCAATCCACAGCGTTAACGCAGTATGCCTGAGGTGGTTGTCGTCTCGTCGGTTACCCTGGTCATGGTTACCGGGATACTTTTATAGGCAGGAATACCGCTCTGCGTATCATGGCTGTCGAGCGGCACCATCACGTTAGCCTCGGGATAGTAAGCGCCGACCGAACCGGGAGCCATGTCGATGATTACAATCGTCAGGTTTTTCATCTGGCGTGAGGTCGGATTACCGTCCGGATCGAGCGCCATTAAATCGACCCGATCGCCGACGCGCAGCTGACGTTTCTCCGCCTCTTCGGCATTGATAAACAGCACGTCGCGGCGACCGGTGACGCCACGATAGCGGTCGTTGAGGCCGTATAACGTGGTGTTGTACTGGTCGTGGCTGCGTAGCGTAGTCAGCACCAGATCATGGCACTTCAGCGAACGCGGATCTTCATTAATCCCCTGCATCACCTTGAATTGCGCCCGACCGGATGGCGTATTCCACACGCGCTCAGAAGCGGCATTATAGAGCCGGAAGCCGCCCGGTTTTTTCACCCGCTCATTGAAGTTTTCAAACGCCGGGAAGACGGCTTCAATCGCATCACGGATGCGGTTGTAATCGGCCGCCATGGCGCGCCAGTCAACCACGCTGTCCGGCAGCGTGGCCTGAGCCAGCGCGGCCACCAGCGCCGGTTCAGATTTCAGGTGCGGTGAAGCCGGCTCCAGTGAGCCGCGCGAGGCATGCACCATCGACATGGAATCTTCCACCGTCACGCTTTGCGCGCCGGTAGCCTGAACATCGGTTTCGGTGCGGCCAAGAACCGGCAGCAGGTAGTTATGTTTGCCCAGCAGCAGGTGCGAGCGGTTGAGCTTGGTGGCCATATGTACCACCAGATCCAGCTTACGCATCGCCGGGAAGGTCACCTGAGGATCGGAAATGGCCTCCGCCAGGTTACCGCCTAGACAGAGCAGCGCTTTGGCTTTGCCATCACGCATCGCCTGTATTGCCTGAATAGCGCCGTGGCCGTGTTTCTGCGGCGGACGGAAGCCAAAAACGCGTTCCAGACTGTCGAGCAGCGACTGCGGCGGGATCTCGGTGATACCCACGGTGCGGTCGCCCTGCACATTAGAGTGGCCCCGCAGCGGACAGATGCCGGCACCGGGTTTACCGATGTTGCCGCGTAGCAGCAGCAGGTTGGCAATCTGCTGCACATTCTGGGTGCCATACTGATGCTGGGTAATGCCCATGCCATAACAGATGATGGTCCGCTCAGCGCTGGCATAGAGTCGGGCGATGTGCTGGATCTCTTCACGTGCCATGCCCGACACCTTCAGGATGTGCTGCCAGTCGGTGCTCTCCAGATCGGCCTTCAGCGCCTCGAACCCTTCGGTATGTTCATTAATAAAGGCTTCATCGATGACGCCGGGCTCGCCTTTACTCAGCGCCTCCTGATGCATCGACAGCAGGATCTTCATGACGCCTTTCAGCATCGCTGCATCGCCGCCGACCCGCACTTTGTAATAGGTCGATGCCAGCTCGGTCGAGCTGAGGGAGAGCATTTCAATCGGACTCTGGGGCGAGGTAAAGCGCTCGAGGCCACGTTCCCGCAGCGGGTTGATCGCAACGATGGTCGCGCCGCGTTTAGAGACTTCACGTAAGGTACCCAGCATGCGGGGATGGTTAGTGCCAGGGTTATGACCGATGCATAACACCAGATCGCAATGGTCAAAATCTTCCAGCTCTACCGTGCCTTTGCCGACGCCGATCGATTCCGGCAACCCGACGCTGGTCGGTTCGTGGCACATGTTGGAACAGTCGGGAAAATTATTGGTGCCATATTCGCGGGCGAATAGCTGCCACAGAAAAGCCGCTTCGTTGGAGGCGCGGCCCGAGGTGTAAAACTCTACGCTGTCGGGATCGTCATAACTGCGCAGATGTTCGCCGATCTCTTTAAACGCAGTCTCCCACTCGATTGGCTGGTAGGTGTCGGTGGCCGCATCATACTTCATCGGGTGCGTCAGTCGCCCTTCGCCTTCAAGGTGCAATGCGCTGCGCTGCCATAATTCAGTGACCGTATGCGCGGCAAAGAACGCCGGCGTGGTGCGTTTGCTGGTCGCTTCCCACGACACCGCTTTCGCGCCGTTTTCACAAAATTCAAACGAAGAGGCATGCTGAGGGTCGGGCCAGGCGCATCCCGGGCAGTCAAAGCCCTGTGGCTGGTTCACTTTGAACAGGGCAATCACATCCTGTTTGACTGACATCTGACCGCGAATGGCATCGGCAACCGCTTTCAGTGCGCCCCAGCCGCCTGCAGCGCCACCATAAGGGGCAATCCCGGTTGTGCGATTTTGCTCTTTCATAATGCTCCACATGGTCTGTATTGTTATTTTTGTAAGTCTGGTACACAAATAACCAACCCAGGGTGGATTCAGCGCATTATTTACTGAAATTTTTTCTCAAAATGTTTCTGGTATCACGATGTCGATTGCAGAGGTGTTGTTTGCGGATCAATAAAGCTGGCGCAGAATTGCGCCAGCAGAGAAATAAACGCAGCGAGGGAGCGAAACGTATTTACGCGGTTATCGCTACGCTATTATCGGCTCGCAGCAACAGCACGATTTCAGCTTACCGAAACCAGCGCTTTCGCCGGCTTCGCTTTCAGGCCAAAAAGTGTCGACAGGAAACTATTACGCTTGATGAGCATATAGCACAATGCACTCAATCCTGAAGCAATTGCCGTAACTATCAGCACATAGCTGACCGGATAATTATCCGGCAGGTAATCGTCCAGCAGCCAGGCAAAGCCAATCGCGATAGGGTAGTGAAGAATATAAACCACCAGCGCGGAATCAACCACCGTGTTCACGATGCGGCTCTCTTTCATCCGCAGCTTTTCAAAAAAGAAGATCACCCAATAAGAGAAGATCACCGAAAAGACGCTGCTTAGCAGTACCGGAATATATTTCGCTACTCCCTGCAGATTAAATTTCATCGTCAGGAAGAAAGCGCTATAACAGATTATCGCCAGCAGCGTGACAAAGGCGGTATTCAGCAGTGGATGTTTCGCTAATTGCGGAATCGCATCACGATTAAGATAAAGCGCATAGCCGGCTGCGTAATAAACGCAGAAACGTGCGGTCACTGGAATTAAGGTGATCAGCTCGCCCAGATCTTTAACTGCGAACTTCACCACAAACAGACTATTGGCGGCGATTATCAGGGCTGCCAGCCACAGCGGAAAGGGCAGGCGGCGGGCAAATGTCGCCAGCGTCTGGTACAGGCGGGCGGGCACAAAAAAGGAGATGGCCGACAGCGAGACCAGGAACCACAGATGGTGCAACTGCATGTAGGCTGCCAGCAGTCCACTGGCCGAAGTATCGACCCCTTTTATCGTCGAGCTCAGCCAGTACATGATGCCGGGAATGAAAGCAAAGGCAGCAAGCAGCGGCACCAGCACGCGTTTGCGACGGTTCTCAAAGAAAAAGGACTGGCCTTTGCGTAAAAAAACCATGGCGGAGAACATGCCGGAGAGAAAGAAAAACGCCTCCATCCGGAAAGTATGGATGAATTCAATCAGTGAACTAAAAATCAGCGACGGGTTTTTATCCGCGACGTAATACCAGCTATTGCCACCAGGCAGGCTGCGGGCGGCATGATATAAAACACCTTCCAGAATAAGGATAGCACGCAGAAAATCGAGGCCGATATTCCGGCTCGATAAAAAAGCGGGTGTAGTCATTTTTATTACCTTAATAAATGACGAAGCGATAGTGTATGAAGTGACAGCGGCAGAATATCACTCTGAAGGTTAATTAACATATTGCGCCACACTTTTCAGAATTCCGCCAGTATGCCCTTTTTGTTGATCGTTAAATTATGATAAACCGGCCTGGCCGTTTTTTAGCGTCACTTTTTTATCAGAATAGCACGCACTGCTGCTGCTTTTAATCGCCCATTCTGGCGCAGCCCTTGCGGGACGGGCAACCGGATGCGGGTTAAACCGCGAACCGGGTAAAGCCTCGCTTAACATAGGGTTAAAAAATGTGCAGTGAGTAAGCGTTTTACTGATGTTTATTCGTCGCCGAATCGGCTTTTTTTTCGCGGGCGGACATCGGAAGAGATAATCAATAAGCGCCACGGGTTTCGCTTATTGGCGATTTTTTCTGCGCAATACCGATTTAACCCGCATAACGCAGCGGCGACACGGCAAAATAATTTTGCAGCGGGTGAACTCTGGCTGATAATCTTTTTCAATTCGCCCTGCCAGAGTTATGCTCAATGAAGAATATTTTTTGTCATCTGCTTGTTTTCATCGCGTTCTGTTTATCTGCGGGCGTTGCGCTTGCCAGTCAGCAGGAGGATAAATTTATTATTGAAGCCTATGGCGGTTCCAGCACCAAAGGCGCGATGGCAGTCAGAAAAGACGGTAAATTGCGGGCGACCCTCACACCCAATAATGAAATTGCACAGTTAAACCAGATGCTGAAGGCCAGATATGGCACTGAGGTAGAGATTATCAATAAAGGTGCGCTGTCGGCGCAGTCGAAGGATCTGCTGAACGGGCGCAATTTTTACCGCAATAACAAAACCTGGCGTGAAGAGATGGCCGCCTCGCCGGCAGATCTTATCCTGCTCAACTTCGCCACCAATGACGCCCGCCACTATCACTTCAATGATACTGAATCTGACTATATCGTCAGTCCGCTGCAATATCGGGCGATCATGTCTGAGCTGATCCGCGTGGCGCAGCAGTACGGGAAAGCGGTGATTGTTCAGGAGCCTCATCCATTGTGCGGCCGGGCGGAAAAGTGGAACGTTGCGCCTTATGTTGCGCAAATCGACCGCCTGACGCGGGACGAAAATGTGCCGCTGGTTCCTCAGTATCAGCGCATTCAGCAAATTAAAAACTGGCAAACGCTGATGTCGCCGGATTGTATTCATCCCTCCGACGCGCTCTATCAGATTAAAGCGCAGGAGACCTTCAGAGTGTTAGAGAGTCATTATGACCAGCAGATTAAGGCCGCGGTAAATGCCTCGCCTGCCGCTGTCCCGCCACGTTCCCAGGCGGGCTCACTCAGCCGGACCGGCAAGCAGGCGGGATAGAAAGCAGCGTGAAGCGGCAATGCGCCGGATAATTGAAAAAATCCGGCTTGCTTTTCCAGCGTGATCAGTAAGCTAGCTAAGCTGATTAGCCTATTTGCCGCTTTGCTTAGACCGCTGCATCAGATGTAGTGCCGGATACCGTAAATCGCCCAGAATATGGCGTTAGCACCGAGGTAAGCCCAACATCCCCAATAGGCAATAGGCTCGCGTTTGGTTCTGAGTTTAGGCAGGAATGCCAATAAATAGAGCGCTGAAGCAATAAGCGAAACGAAGTAGAAAAATTTCATCATTCTCTCCTGTTTAATTTCCTTTATTTTCAGGATAGCCAGGCCTCGCTATTTTGCTTAATCCGTTCCACAGGGTTTCAGACTGAAACGGTTTTACCGTGGCGGCGGATTATTGCGTCACGCTGCAACAGCCTGCCGGAACCGGCTGGATTTGCGCTGGATTAACAAATGATAACGTCAGGATGTTTAGCGGGAAGGTTACAAACTATAATCAGCGCTGCACCGCTGTTACACAACCTGCAGGAATGCAGGCTTTGCGCCCGCCCTAAAAGGAAGAGACCCCGCTGATGTTTTCTCGTTTTTTTATTTATCGCCCCGTCTTCGCATGGGTCGTTGCCATTTTAATCATGCTGCTTGGCGCGCTCTCCATCACCTTGTTGCCGGTTGAGCAATATCCAGATGTGGCACCGCCGTCAGTGAATATCAGTGCTACCTATACCGGCGCCTCCGCTGAGACACTGGAAAACAGCGTCACCCAGGTGATTGAGCAGCAGCTGACCGGGCTGGATCATCTGCTCTACTTCACCTCCAGCAGCAGTTCGCAGGGCAATGTGACGGTTACGGTGACGTTCAGTCAGGGAACCGATCCCGACACGGCCCAGGTGCAGGTGCAGAACAAGGTGCAGCAGGCGCTGACCCGTCTGCCGAGCGAGGTGCAGCAGCTCGGCGTTACCGTGACCAAGTCCCAGTCCAACTTTTTGCTGGTGATGGGGCTGTATGACACCACCGGCAAAAGTAACAGCACCGACATCGGTGACTGGCTGGTGAGTAACATGCAGGAGCCGCTGGCAAGGATCGAAGGCGTCGGGGATATCCAGGTATTCGGCGGGCAATACGCGATGCGTATCTGGCTCGATCCGTTCAAACTCAACGCCTACGCACTGCAGCCTTCCGACGTGACGGCAGCGATTCGTTCGCAGAACATTCAGGTCTCCGCCGGTAAAATTGGCGGGCTGCCCTCGCCGCAGAATCAGCAGCTCACCGCCACGGTCAGGGCGCAGTCGCGGCTGCAGACGCCGGAACAGTTCCGCAACATCATCGTTAAAAGCGATACCCGCGGCGCCATTGTGCGGGTCGGTGATGTGGCGCGGGTCGAGCTGGGTGGTGAATCTTATGACATGACCACCCGGCTTAATGGTCATCCGGCGGCCGGTATCGGGGTGATGCTTGCCCCGGGCGCCAACGCGCTGGATACCGCCACTCTGGTGAAAAACAAAGTGGAAGAGTATCGCCACTCGATGCCGCAAGGTTACGAGGTGGCGTATGCGCTGGACAGCACCGACTTCATCAAAATCTCGGTGGAGGATGTGGTGATCACCCTGATCGAAGCGATAGCGCTGGTGGTGGTGGTGATGTACCTGTTCCTGCAAAACATCCGCGCCACGCTGATCCCGGCGCTGGCGGTGCCGGTGGTGCTGCTCGGGACCTTTGGCGTGCTGGCACTTTGCGGTTATACCATCAACACCCTGACCCTGTTTGCCATGGTGCTGGCGATCGGGCTGCTGGTGGATGACGCGATTGTGGTGGTCGAAAACGTCGAACGCATCATGCATGACGAAGGCTTGCCGGCCCGCGAGGCCACGGAAAAATCGATGAAAGAGATTTCCGGTGCGCTGATTGCTATCGCGCTGGTGTTGTCGGCGGTGTTTCTGCCAATGGCCTTTTTCGCTGGCTCGACCGGGGTGATCTATCGGCAATTCTCAGTCACCATCATCGCGGCGATGACCTTCTCGGTGCTGGTAGCGCTGACCCTGACGCCGGCGCTGTGCGGCATGTTGCTCCGCCCCGGCACGCCGCATCGCAAAGGATTCTTTGGCGGATTTAATCGCTTCTACGCCGCCACCGAGCGCCAGTATCGTCGCAAGGTTGTCAGCACTCTGCGTCGTCCGCTGATTATGGTGTCGCTGTATGCCGCGATGGGCGTGGTGCTGTTTGTGATGTTTACCCGCTTACCAGGCAGCTTTCTGCCAACCGAGGATCAGGGCAGCATTATGCTGCAGGCAACGCTGCCAGCGGGCGCCACTGCCAGTCGGACGGAAGCGGTCAATAAGCAGATCGTCGACTGGTTTCTTACTGAAGAGAAAGAGAACATCGACGTGGTGTTTACTATCAACGGCTTTAACTTCAGCGGCGCAGCGCAGAATGCCGGCATGGCGTTTATCAAGCTGAAAAACTGGGATCGGCGTCCCGGCAAGGAAAACTCGGCAGAGGCGATTGCCGGCCGCGCGACGTATGCGCTTTCCGCTATTCGTGATGCCCAGATATTTGCCCTGACGCCGCCGTCGGTGCCGGGCCTCGGACAGAATAATGGCTTTACCTATGAACTGCTGGCCAGTGGCGGCACCACCCGCGATGAGCTGGGCAAACTGCGCGATCGGCTGCTGCAAAACGCGGCGCAAAGCCCGGAACTGATCGGCGTACGGGCCAATATCCTGCCGCAGACGCCGCAGTTGCAGGTTGATATTGATACTAATAAGGCGGTCGCGCTCGGGCTGCAGCTGGATGACGTTACCGATACCCTGACCAGCGCCTGGGGCGGGGCCTATATCAATGACTTTATCGATCGCGGCCGCGTCAAACGGGTGTACGTGCAGGGTGACGGCCAGTACCGCTCGGCACCGTCCGATCTGGATAAATGGTTTATTCGCAACAGTGAAGGCAGCATGACGCCGTTCTCTGCCTTCGCCTCAACCCGCTGGACTATGGGGCCGGAAAGCCTTAATCGCTATAACGGTTCTGCTTCCTATGAAATCCAGGGGCAGAATGCGGAAGGCTACAGTTCCGGCGATGCGATGAACACCATTGAACGGTTGGCCGATCAGCTTCCGGCCGGGACGACCGGCGCGTGGAGTGGACTGTCACTGCAGGAGAAGCAGGCAGGCGGGCAGTCCACCACGTTGTATGCGATCTCTATTCTGGTGGTGTTCCTCTGTCTGGCGGCGCTGTATGAGAGCTGGTCAGTGCCGTTTTCGGTGCTGCTGGCGGTACCGCTCGGCGTGCTGGGGACGGTAGTAGCGGTTGCGTTACGCGGATTAAGCAACGACATCTATTTCCAGGTCGCGCTGCTTACCACCGTCGGCCTGACCTCTAAAAACGCCATCCTGATTATTGAGTTCGCCGAGGAGGCGGTGCGTCAGGGCAGTTCGCTGAGCGCGGCGGCACTGCAGGCGGCGCGGACCCGTTTACGGCCGATCATGATGACCTCACTGGCGTTTATCGCCGGGGTGATCCCGCTGGCGGTGGCGACGGGCGCGGGTGCCAACAGCCGTATCGCCATCGGTACCGGCATCATCGGCGGAACGCTGGCTGGCACGGTGCTGGCGCTGTTCTTTGTGCCGCTGTTCTTCGTGCTGGTGAAGCACTACCTCACCCGACATCGCGCGGCGAAATAACCACAGGCACGTCTGCCGGCTCGCCCACAGACGTGCTGATTTTTACCCACAGGCGTGATGAACCGGTTTACCGGCACGGCACGGCGGGTTTTCGCAATAAAATCGGGGAACGGGCTGTCCGCCGCTTAAGATGAGATGCCATTCCATGGCGTAAAACGTCCTAAGGCGCCTTATTCAGAATTACTGGCAGGACGCCGACTGATCCTGCCCCCTTTCCGGCCGGCTTCCCTGGCTTTTTCATGATCGTTTTTGAAATTGCCCCCACTGACTTTGCCTCCTGCACTGCCAGCTTCGCTCGCACGGCCCGGATCGTTGGCAAAATTGCCAGCACCACCTCGGTATTTCTGTTGTGTCATAGAGAGACCTCCTATCAACGTTCCATTAGATAAAAAGGACTAGCTAGTCACACCACGAAGCATAGATGACCGCTTCGTTTATGCCAATACAACCCCGGGAAAATGTTGTTTTCAGGCTGATTATCAGCGCGCACCGGGCGGGAAACGGCAGCGAGCCTGCGATCCCCAGGCTACCCTTATAAGCTCAACGAAAAAGGAGAACGCGATGACTGATGCAACCTTAATCGATACGCTTGAGTTTGGTTCTGACTCCCGGAAGCAAAAATATGAAATTTATGGCGTTGATGCTCAGACACCGACCCATGCGGTGATTTATCGTCAACAGGACGGCGAATGGCAGGCGCTGGATGAGACACTGAGCTTTGCTGCTCAGGATGAGCAGGAAGAAGTGACCGGCTCAATGGGCTATGGCGCCGGCGACAGTCTGCCTGACCTGCGCGACTTACCGGCCGAGGCCCGGGAGCGCTGTGAGCAGCACTGGCATGAAAGTCGCGACGAGTAAGCAGTAACGTTGCCGGGATCGCTTCCCGGCTTATTTTATGCTGCTTAAACGCGCTGTTTTCATCGTTTTCACCACCTACAGTAATTGTTAAAGCTTTTACCGCTATTGGCGATAACGAACAGGCGTTGAGCGTGCCGATCAATGATGATTCCGGCCCTCAGCCATGAGTTCTGAACGCGTACGGACCTGCTTTTAGCCCTCCTTTTAAACACACCAGAAAGCGCTTTCTTTAGCGCAAAATCATTCTTATCACAGCGAAAACAATAATATGTCGATTATTAAGGCGATAAAGAAACGCCTGCCTGCTGCCCGTTTTGGGCGTAGCAGCCAGCCTGCGAATGGCACTTTTGATTGTCGTGCGTTGCCGGCGTCGCTCAGCGCGGCGGGATTAAGCCAGCGCGCAGGCGGTCTGCTGATGACTTTTGTGCCGCCTGAAGCGGATTTTCAGCGGGCCAGTCAGGCCTGGCAACGCTTTACGTCCGCTGACCTGACGGTCCTGACGCTTTCCTCTAATGGCGCGCTAAGCAGCAGCGGCCGCCAGAGCACCTATTGCGACGGTGCCGGTCAGGAAGGAAGCTGGCTCTGGTTGCCTGACAGCCTGATTGCGCGGCATGAGACGCACATTATTGACCTGCACGTGCAGGATACCCACACCGCCAGCCAGCGGATCACAGCGATACAGCAGGAGCTGGAGCGGTTGCAGTTGCGGATGCCGCTCTCTGCCGATCGGACCTTCGCGATGATCTACTGCGACGGTCTTTCTGCCTCGGAAGGTTTCCTGATGCAGGCCTGGTACAACAGCGGACGTTTCCCCTGTCTGGCGATTGGCGGATCGGCCGGCGGTAAAATCAGCTTTGACGGCACCTGGATTGGGGTTGGCGGCAAGATACTACAGGGCAAAGCGGTGATTATTTTTTGCCAGATGGCAGCGGGAAAATCGTTTGCCCCGTTCAAAAGCCAGAACTTTACGCCGCTCGACAACAGCTGGTTGATCGCCGAGGCCGATCCGATCGCGCGCACCGTCAGTTCGGTATTTAACCGTCAGGGCCAGCAGCAATCGCTGGTTTCCGCGCTATGCACCCACCTGAACTGCAAACAGACCCAGCTGACAGAACGGCTACAGGGGCTGACCTTTGGCGTCAGGGTCGGGGATGAATACTTTATTCGTTCGGTGGCCAAAATTGAGTCTGACAGCGTGCAGTTTTTCTGCGATCTGGAGTTTGGCGACCGGCTGTTCCTGATGCAGGAAAAGGACTTCAAACACGCGACGCAGCTGGAGTGGCAGGCGTTTTCCCGTCAGCACGGCAAACCGGCGGCGATACTGATGAACGACTGTATTCTGCGTCGCGTCGGAAATGCCGGTCAGTTACACAACGCCCACTTTTTCAAAGGCATCCCGGCGGCGGGCTTCTCCAGCTTTGGCGAGATCCTTGGCGTGCCGATCAACCAGACGCTGTCGGCGCTGGTGTTCTTTAATCATGAGGTGAAAGCGATGAGTCAGTTTCCGGTGGAGTACGCCGGGTACGCGGCACACTATGCGCAACGGGCATTACGTCGCTGGGAAGCGCTGAACAGCGTACAGACGGGGGTGCTTGATCGGGTGATCAACTATCAGCAGGCGCTGACGCCGCTGATGGAGGCACTGCCGGTATTAGAGCGCGCCACCCAAAGTCAGGGCGAAACCCTGAGCCTGGCGGAAAACAGCATTCGCGCCATCAGCGACATCGCCACCCAGAGCCAGCAGGCGCAGGGCCGGCTGGATGACGGGCTGGACGATCTGGAGAAAATTTCGCACGGGATTAACGAGATAACCCACGGCATCAGTAACATCGCTTTCCAGACCAATATTCTGGCACTGAACGCGGCAGTGGAAGCCGCCCGTGCCGGTGAAGCGGGCCGGGGTTTTGCGGTGGTGGCTGGCGAAGTGCGTCGGCTGGCACACTCCTCCAAAGAGCAGACTGAGGCTACCGCCAGTAACATCAGTGAGGCGGTGAGCACCATCGCACGCATCCGGCTGGTGGCCAGTGACAGTGCGCAGACCGCGACCCAAATGGCCGCACGCAGCATCAGTGCCGCTGACACCCTGGCGACCATGAATCAGCAGACCCGTCATGAGCGCGCCGATATCGCTAAACACCTCGGTAGCCTGCGTGAATTAACCCAGGGTATGGATGCGATGCAGGATGCGGTGGCGCAGCTAAAAGTGTTACAGGTTCTGTCTGGCGGGCAGGTTAACGGCTGATTTTTCAGCAAAAAAGACAACAAAGTGCGGTGCAGGCGTATCGGCCAGGCAAGCCGCGCCTGCAGTTGTTACACTTGACGGTGATTAACCACGCAGAGGTACCAATGAAAATTAAAAGTTATGCAGCCATGCAGGCTGGTCAGGCGCTTGAACTTTATGAATATGATGTTGCTGAACTTGCAGCAGAAGAGGTTGAAGTAGAGGTTGAGTATTGTGGCGTCTGCCACTCTGACCTGTCGATGATCGACAACGAGTGGGGCATTTCACAGTTTCCCGTTATTGCCGGACATGAAGTGATTGGACGGGTTTCTGCGCTGGGCGACGCGGCAAAAAACAAAGGCCTGTCGATTGGTCAGCGGGTGGGCATTGGCTGGACCGCGAAAAGCTGTCAGCACTGCGACGCCTGTATCAATGGTGAGCAGGTTAACTGCCAGCAGGGCAGCATTCCGACCATCATGAACAAGGGTGGTTTTGCTGAGAAACTGCGTGCCGACTGGCAATGGGTGATCCCGCTGCCGGAGAAACTGGACGTTACCACCGCCGGTCCCCTGCTGTGCGGCGGTATCACCGTCTTCAAACCGCTGCTGATGAGCAACATCACCGCTACCAGCCGGGTTGGCGTGATCGGTATCGGTGGTCTCGGCCACATCGCCATTAAAATTCTGCATGCAATGGGTGCGGAAGTGGTGGCATTCAGCTCAACGCCAGACAAGAAACAATCGATTCTGGACATGGGCGCAGATGAAGTGGTTAACAGCCGTGACGCTGAAGCGCTGAAACAGCAGGCGGGTCGTTTCGATCTGATCCTCAGCACTGTCGCGGTCGATCTGGACTGGAAACCTTATTTCGCGGCGCTGGCACCTAAAGGTAAATTCCATACCGTCGGTGCAGTGATGAAGCCGTTCCAGGTGGGTGCGTTTGACCTGATCATGGGTGACAAAGCGGTAACCGGTTCTTCGACCGGCTCGCCGGGTCAGCTGCGTTCGTTACTGAAGCTGGCTTCGCGTGCTGATATTGCGCCGCAGGTTGAGTTCTTCCCGATGTCAGACATCAATAAAGCGCTGGAACACGTGCGCGCCGGTAAAGCTAATTACCGTGTGGTGTTGAAAGCCGATTTCTGATAATCGTCTTATGAAAACCGATGCCGCAGATTTCTGCGGCATTTTTTTTGCTTTCAGCGGGTTACCAGCCCGCAGTGGAGCCCGGCGGCGATCACTTCTTCCGCCGTCACGTTAAGCCATTTTTCCGGCGTTAAGACCGGAAGCTGATCGCGCCACGCGGCTACCAGCTGATAGCCCAGCGTGTAACCGTACCAGCGGGGATAGGTTCCGCTGCCAAAGAACCAGGCAGCATGATCGTAATGAGGGTTATTCAACGCCACCAGCGTGACCGGATTGTCCAGCAGCCACTGCCGTTCAGATGCCCGCTCCCACCGTTCGGGTGGTGAGTCCAGTAACCAGCAAACAAACTGTCCAGCCAGCCCTTCACTTACCAGCGCGTCGCCTGGCGTCCAGCCGTATCCGGGACCCGCCATGCGCAAACAGTGATGTACTTCGTGCAGGATAGTGCGCATCAGCGCACCGCTGCTAAGTGTCTGCGCCAGTTGAGGATTAGCCGGATCGATTGTCAGACCAAACAGCGTCGCACTATAGGCGTAGCCGCCGGTACCTGTTTCCGGAATCACCGCCGCTGGCGCGCACTGAACCAGAATATCGAGGCGCGGTGGCGGCATAACCGCTGACAGGATCTGGCATGCCGCATCAGCCTGGCGGGTAATCTCCGTTTGATAATCCTGTAAATCGCCTGACGCTTCCAGCCAGTGCAGTTTCCATTGTTCAGCCATTATTCACTCCTGCAGCGGATCAGATTGAGCCGGAAAAGCGGTCAGGTTTCGCTGCCCGGCCTGAACCTCAGCGACGCGGATATCCAAATGCGTCAGCCGATCGGTTTTGCCTTCGTGTCATCCAGCTTAGCTGCGACATGACGACACTGTCATCTCCGACGCGCGCGAATTTTGCCGATTGCGACGAGGGATTTGGCTGAGCCAGCAGGTTGGCCCGATTTCATCGATCACTGTCCATCGAGCCTGTCACGCCAGCGTTCGCAACCGGGTAAAGTCACTCCATCGCAGCAATGACGTCGCCGACGCTGGCTGCACTCGACTGAACACAGACCGGAGCCTGATTATGAAATTGACCCAAGTCCGTAACGCCACGCTGGTGCTGCACTATGCCGGCAAGAAATTCCTGATTGACCCGATGCTGGCTGAAAAAGAAGCCTGGCCGGGCTTTGTCGGCAACGCCCGTCCGCACCTGAGAAATCCGATGGTGGAACTGCCGATGCCGATTTCGCAGCTGCTGGATGTCGATGCGGTTATCCTTACCCACACCCATACCGATCACTGGGACGAGGCCGCGCAGCAGCTGGTGCCAAAAACGATGATGATTTATACCCAGAATCACAGCGATGCTGACCTGATTCGCTCTCAGGGTTTCCTCAACGTTCAGGTGCTGCAGGAAGAAAATGCGTTTGTCGACGGCCTGACGATCTATAAAACTGACGGCCAGCATGGCAGCAACGCGCTGTATGCCGACAAAGTCATGGCAGATCTGCTGGGCGATGCCTGCGGACTGGTGTTTACTCATCCGGCGGAAAAAACGCTCTATGTTGCGGGCGATACTGTCTGGGTTAAGCCATATGTAAGAAGCCTGCAACGTTTTCAGCCGGACGTGGTGGTGCTGAATATCGGTAATGCGACTAACGATCTCTATGGCCCGATTATTATGGGAAAAGAGGATACACTGCACACGCTGGAGATCGTGCCTGAAGCAACGCTGGTCGCGTCGCACATGGAAGCGATCAACCACTGTCTGCTGACCCGTGCCGAGCTGCGGGCCTATACCGATCAGCAGGGGATAACCGATAAAGTGCTTATCCCACAGGACGGTGAAACTATAACGTTCTGACCGGCACGCCGGATCAGAGCACTTTTCTCCTGCTCGCCAGCTGGGGGAGCCGACGATTAAGGGGGCGAGATGACTGCGTTGAATGTTGCAGTGGTAGCGACGGCTGGATTCAGTCCGTTCCACTTTTCGGTTCCCTGCATCCTGTTTGGATCAGCGATGCCGCAGCCGGATCTTTTCCGTGTCACAATCTGCGCCGAAAAGCCCGGCACGGTTCTGTCGGAGATCGGCCTGTCGATTAATGTGGAACATGGGCTTGAACAGCTGGATACGGCGGATATTATCATTCTGCCGTACTGGCACAATCCGGCTGAAAAGCCCGATCAGCGGCTGCTCGATAAGCTGGCCGCTGCCTGGCAGCGCGGCGCTGAAGTGGTCGGGCTGTGTCTGGGTACCTACGTGCTGGCCTATGCTGGTCTGCTCGACCAGCACCGTGCCGCGACCCACTGGGAATTTGAACGTGACTTCAGCCAGCGCTTTCCGCAGGTTCATCTCGACAGTAATGCGCTCTATACCCGCGACGATCGCCTGATTACCTCGGCAGGAACCGCCGCCGGCATCGACTGCTGTCTGGATATCATCCGTCAGCACTACGGCAGCGCTGTGGCTAATCGGGTGGCCAGAAGAATGGTGGTGCCGCCGTATCGTGAAGGAGGGCAGGCGCAGTTTATTGAGCGCCCGGTACCGGAGAATACCCGTGACGGCAAAATCAATACGCTGCTGGAGTCGCTGCGGCGCAACCTGCATCAGCCGCACGATCTGGATTCACTGGCGCGTTCGGCTGGTATGAGCCGGCGAACGCTGACGCGCCATTTTTTCAAGGCGACCGGGATGACGCTGGGCGACTGGCTGACGGCGGAGCGACTGCAACGCAGCCAGGAACTGCTGGAAACTACCGATATCAGTATTGAGAGCGTGGCCGAAAAAGTGGGCTTCACCTCACCTATCTCTTTTCGTCAGCGTTTCAAACATCGATTTGGCGTCGCCCCCAGCGAATGGCGGCGAACTTTCCGCGGGCCGTTGCCGGTCACCACCGCAGAACACGGCTAGTTATGACCAGACGCTCGCCATAACATCGACGGCGGATAAAAAAGCGTGCCGGAAAATTCAGCGTGCAGGCGCGGCCAAATTTTCCGGAACGGAATCAGCCAGGATTAAAGCAGAAAATCATCCAGTGACTGGCCGTTTTCGAGAGCGGTTTTAATCGGTGATGGCGTACGGCCCTGACCGGTCCAGTATTTCAGCTCGCCATTTTCATCGCGGTACTGATATTTTGCCGGGCGCCTGGTGCGCTTTTTACCGCTGCGGGTGGCCGGGGACAGGCCCGCTAACAGTTCAGTCGGGTCGATTCCGTCTTCCTTTAGCAGTTCACGGTACATCGCCAGTTTTTCAGCTTTTTCGCGCGCTTCGGCCGCCTGGGCTTCCTCTGCTTCGCGTCGTTCTCTGACCACTGTCTCTAATTTCTGCACCATCTCGTCCAGCACATCTAACGTTATATTGCGCGACTGCGCGCGCAGGGTGCGGATATTATTCAGGCTGCTCAGGTTTTCACTCATAAAAAAGGTCCTTCAGTACTCACATTAATTTACAGCGCACATTCACTGTAAGCGGTAAGGATACCATTCATCCCACTGATTTTTGAAGGGTTGCGGCCGATTCGGGGATGAGATCAAGGCAGACTGAATCAGGGCAGGCGGCTTTATGCACCAGGGTTTAGAATGCGGGCGCAAAAATGAAACACTCTGCATAACACAACAATGATATTTGTAATTTTGCCCTCCATTAACTGTGCTTAACTCAGTGAAAGGGTTTGAATAAGGATGGGCATGAAGTTTCGCAGCAAAAATGCGGCACCCGCGCCAAAGATTTCGCCGCTACTCAAAAGCATTACGTTATCAGGTCTGGTACTCACCGTGGTGGTCATCGGTATCAATCTGTGGACGCTGCGTGAAGACTGGCGTGAAGCCGTTAACCAGACTGAAGAGATGGCGGTCAATCTGTCCCTGTCACAGGCGCGACAGGCAGAAGATACCTTTCTGCAGACGGAACTGTCGCTGCGCGAAGTACAGCGCGACCTGCAAACCCAGATAGTGACCGATCGTGTCGATGGTGATGCGCTAAGTCAGACTATGCGCCTGTTGCAAAATCGGCTGCCGCAGCTGCACGGATTGTTCTATTACGATGCCCAGGGCCGCTGGATCGCTACCTCGATGAGCCGGACGCCGATCGGTATCAATAATTCCGATCGTGAGTATTTCAGTTATCACCGCGCCAGTCTGCGTAACAGCGTGCATGTCGGGCCGGTGCTCCGCAGTCGTACCACCGGCGATCTGGTGATTCCGGTATCGCTGCGCGTCAATGATGGTGCAAACGGTTTTGATGGTGTCCTGCTCGCGACCATTAAAGTGGACTACTTTCGCCGCTTCTACAGCTATTACGAGCTGGGCGCGCGCGACGTACTGGTGCTGATGCTGGCAGACAGCACGGTACTTTATGCCCGTCCGATGCCGGACAGTTATATTGGCAAAAACCTCTCCTCAAGCCCACTGTTCCGCAAAATGCTGGCCGCTGCCGATCAGGGCAGCGGGCAGTGGAAGGCCGCGCTTGATGGCGAAAAACGTATCTTCGGCTTTGCACGATCTGAACGTTATCCACTGATTGTCGCCGCCGGCTACGACAAATCTGCGCTGTTTAGTCGCTGGATGAATGGCCGGGTGCAGGATGTGATGCTGAGCCTCGCACTGCTGGCAGTGATCCTTTCGCTTAGCGTTTTTTTGCTGCGCCAGGCGCGACATACACTGCGCTACCAGCGGGAACTGACCCGACTGCGTGACGAGCTGACCGCGGCAAATCTTTCTCTGCAGAGCCTGGCAAATAGCGATGGCTTAACCGGCGTCGCTAACCGGCGCTACTTTGATCGGAGACTGTATGAAAGTCTGCAACAGGCCAGAGTTCAGGGCTGGCCGGTCTCTCTGATTCTGATCGATATTGACTATTTTAAACATTACAACGATACCTACGGACACGTAGCGGGCGATGAGTGCCTGAAAGCGGTCGCGTCGATTCTGAAAAATTTTGCACTGCGTAAAAATGATCTGCCGGCCCGTTATGGCGGTGAAGAATTTGCCATTATTCTGCCGCGCTACACCGCTGAAGAGGCGTTAAAACTGGCCAGGGCGATTGTTGAGGCGGTTTACCGGCTGAATATTCCGCACCTTACCAGCGGACTGCCGACAAAACGGATCACGCTCAGCGCTGGCTGTGCAACCCAGCGCGGCATTGCCGGACAGCAGGCATTGTCACACCTGATTGAACGGGCGGATGAAGCCCTGTACCGCGCTAAGCGGGAAGGGCGCAATCGTGCAGAATGTGAAAAGCCAGACGGTTAAGCACCGTTGATCACTTGCGGCGTTACCGCTGTGGCATGGTAGTCGCTCAACCAACTCAGGGAGTGACTATGTCAAACGATACGGGGTTCAGCCATCTTGCTCTGCAGGTCCGCGATCTGGAAAAAAGTGTGGATTTTTACCAGCGTTATGCCGGAATGCAGGTTATTCATCATCGCGAGCCTGGCATTGCGGAAGCGCAGAAAGTGGCGTGGCTGTCAGATTTAACCCGGCCATTTGCGCTGGTGCTGGTACAGTCGGCTCACCTGGAGGATACGCCGCTGGGGCCGTTTGGTCATATTGGCGTCGCCTGTGCCACTCGCGAAGAAATTGATGCCAAAGTAGCGCTGGCGCAGCAGGAAGGTGTATTACGTCGGCCCGCGCAGCAGTCCAGCGAACCGGTTGGTTACTGGGCTTTCTTCGCCGATCCTGACGGGAATACGCTTGAGCTTTCTTATGGTCAGCAAATTGGCCTGGAAATTATCATGGCGCGCAACGCCACCTCGCAACAGAACGATTAATCACTGCCCGCTATTGTGTAGCGCTATGGCCGGTTGGGTTACAGAGTGAAGCAAGAGCGTCGTCGGAATATGAGAACAGGCATTCGGGGAGGGCTGACGGCTGGAATTACCACATAATCAGACTTGGGTGAGGATAAGCTCCTGATTTTCAGCCCGGCAGAATAATCGAGGCCGGAAGTTACTGCGTCACTGCGGGTGAGGATGAATCCGCCCGACATCTATCGGGCGGATTTACTGCAAGGGATGCACTGCAATCAGATCAGGAAATCATCCAGTGATTTACCATTTTCAATCGCAGATTTAATCGCTGAAGGCGTACGTCCCTGACCGGTCCACTGCTTAACTTCACCGTTTTCGTCAGTGTACTGATATTTGGCAGGGCGAGGCGCACGCTTTTTCTTCTCAACCGGCGCCGACTGCATACCACTTAACAGTTCGTTAGGATCGATACCTTCCTGCAGCAGTAATTCGCGATATTTAGCCAGTTTTTCCGCTTTCTCACGATTAGCGGCTTCAGAAGCCTGCGCTTCTTCACGACGCTCACTAACAACAACAGAAAGTTTTTCCAGCATTTCTTCCAGGGCAGCAAGATCAAGTTCGCGTGCGTTTGCGCGAAGCGTACGGATATTATTCAAGCTGCTGAGAGTGTCACTCATCAAAGTCACCATAGTCTTGTTCAGATAATAAAATACAGAGCGGGTTCACGCTGATGCTTTTCGTCAGACCTGCTTTTTAAAATGCTTGCCTTCGAAGAATCTCAATACTGAACCAATAGTTCAACTCTGACATATTAATCGTTTTTTAAGAGAGTTGAAACTGTAATTAACGTGCAATAACACCGCAAAGGTAAAAGAACTTAAACCTGGTGGTAAGGTCGCTCAAAATGACAAAAACACCGCCTGTTTTATCCATGAGTTAAATCGGCCTGTGGCGGCATTATTCCTGCTGAGGCCGCGCTTTTTTAGCAATCTATCCACTTAGGCTGTGCCGGATATCACCCGGCTGGCAGTTAAAACCCGCAACATATTATATCAGGTGAAACAGTAAACGCGGCGTTGTTAAGTGTGATAATGACGCACTGGAGTATCGCAGCGGGTAACGGTTGAATTTATCTTAACGATAGTTTTCATTCGGTAAAAATAACTTATCTTTATGATTCGCCTATTTTTTTAAGGAGAGGATTCTGCTAAAAACCGGCGGCACTTTGGTCATACTCTGCTGCAGATGCTGTGCAGTCGCGGGCGGTGACGGCGCAACGGAGGAGCGACGAAATGGGGTATTGCTGCTTAAGGGAAACGCAGGCGGGTCGCGATGCAATTGAAACTGGTTAATCAGGGTAATAATAACCCTTAGTTCGGTTTTAGGCATGCTTATATATGCGCGATAAAGCAGCTAAAGGGGGATTATTGACAGTATACGATAACATTATTGCGTTATACGCATTAAACCGGTTTCCCCGGCCCGCCGTTGAACCGATAAGCTGCCAGCAATGGGGCTAATTCGCCGGACTTTATCCGACTTTAACCCGACTCAGCAGGCGATAAACAGGCAGAGAGGGATAAAAAACAGGGCGGATAATGCTTTTTGTGATGCAAATGCGGTTTTACCATTATGGTGCAACAGGATGTTGTCATCGGTTATTAAAATCTCATGGCGAAAAGATTAATCGCTGCAGTGCTGGCGTCCTGAAAGATCGGTTTCGCGCTGAGCAGGTATAACGCGCATGGACGGCATGCGGATTATTCTGTCAAAAATGCCGCGCTGGCCCGGCAACTGAGCGCAATGGAACAGCAGTGAGGCGGCGGCTGAGTCTGAACTCTGTGCCTTCATCCACTCAGACTGATGTCCTGATACCGTTTCAGTCCCCTTTGATGAGGTAACCCTGATGACTTTTAAAGGAAATAAAAAATCACTGCCGGTCCGCTATTGCCAGACCTGCAATAAACCGATGACCTGGCGTAAGAAATGGGAAAACTGCTGGGATGAAGTGAAGTACTGCTCCGAACGCTGCCGGCGTGAGCGGCGTCAGCTGACCGTCGGGCGGGCGGACAGTGATAATCGCGAGTAAAGCGAGGGTGGGCGAGGCACATTATCAGGCGCGGTTTGAGTGACTGACGCAAACCGCGCGATTTTTACTGCTGGACTTTAATCTGCTGCCAGCCTTTTTTGAACATGCAGTCCTTCACCAGAATCGCCCGCTGCGTTTCATTTGCGTCACGGGTGGAGTAATCCGTGTCGGTCGTTTTGTACTTGCTGTCTTTAGAGGTGTATTTACCGCTGACCACGTTGTCAGGGGGTAAATCGCGTAATGCCTGAGCCTGACAGGCGATCTCAGCTCTGTTTTCCTGCTGGTCTGAAGCATCAGGTTTGACCCATTTATATTCTACGCAGCCGCTCAGGCTGAGCGTAAAGATCAGCAGTAATAACGCTTTCATCATTGGTTTCTCAGCGAGTTTACTCTGAAATCAGGCCGGCAGACCTTGCAGCGTACCGGCCAGTTGACAGAAAAAAGAGGGAGCAGGGTAAGCCGATCAGAAGGTAACACCGCCACCAATGAAGGGACCGTCAATCAGCGTATGACCGGGACGTCCATCTTTGCCATCCACGCCCGCATAGCGATAACCCGCTTTCAGCGTCAGTGGCAACATCGGTGTCCAGCTGATTCCGCCATCGGCCTCAACGAAATTTTTAACGCTGTTAGCGAAGGATTCGGGAGCCGAATATCCCTCTCCGTAGAGGGCAAAGTTAGCGGGCAGATTCAGCCTTATACCGCCACCGACCGGGAAGGCGACGCCGTTATCGCCTTTCTTACCGCCGATATAGGTGGCTTTGATGCCAGCGGACAGCATTACCGGGCCTAATTCCAGGCTATAACCGGTGCCTGCCTGTCCAATCTGCACGCCGTCATCGGTGTTTTTAACCCACTGGCTATCCAGATAAAGTCCGCCTGTAGATCGCCCGTTTTCTGCGTCGAGGGCAGTAAAGTTTTTACCCTGCTCTGCGCTCAGGCCGATGGCCATAGCCGATGACGAAGCACACAGCAGCAGGCTGATGCCAATCACAGTTGTTTTCATTTTTAGTAATCCCTGGTGTAACAATGGCTGCTTTGCAGTCTCGTTTTAAGTCAATAAATCGCTATTTTTCAACAATCTCTTTTACATCCTGCTGCTCCAGTTGATGCGTATTACCGTCGGTATCTTGATAGGAGATCAAACCGGTTTCTTTATCTTTGGCGGGTTTGCCGTGGGTGGAAATCATATGTCCGTCGCGGGTCGAGATGACGTAATTGCTTGAGCATCCTGCGACCAGTATCACCGCAGTGAGCAAACCAAGGGGAAATAACGTTTTTTTAACGGTTGCTGAGAATTTCATTTTTACTTCCTGATACAGTCTGTTAATGACGCCCGGTATTGTCGGGACGCTGCATTTTCACCCTCGTTTATTAAACCGGTCGTTAACGTTAAGGCCTGAGTTTGTTTTAATAAGCCTGTAATGATCCAGATCATTGTTGATCAATGAAGCCCTTTACTTACCGGCAGAGATGCACTTCCGCTACCGTATTAATGCTGGCGCACCCGCCGAGAAACAAGGCGGCTGAATTACAGTAGTGACAGCTGATGCTGTCAGAACATCACTGAATCGCGCCCATTATGTGCTTCGGTCCAGCAGCCCCTAACCCGGCGATAAAGAGCCGCGGAATAATCCCGGCTCGGGCAAATTTTCCTGCCTGAGCAGGCCAGTTTCTGAACAACGGCACGGTGAAATAGCGCAGCGTGAACGATTCGGCCAGCCGGTAATCGGTTTGAAAAGGGTATCTGCACGGGTTCGGTTAAATCTGTTGGAAAGAGAAATATATTACGGCCATTTTTTTTCGGAAAAATTCGACCAGACAAACGCTTTTGCCGGCGGGCTCAGCCTATTACATCGCCACCTTCTCCGCTTTCTCCGCTTTCTGCGGGTCGGCAAGCGAGGCAGTGACGTTAATTAGCCGAACCGGCTGCCGTAATGGTTACATTAAAAACCGGGTTTTAAGATTTCTGCCAGCATCAATCCGCTGTCCGGCTGCCTAAAATAGCGCTCGTTTAACGCTTCGGTTAATCCCCGAAGACGATTGGCGATAAATTTAACCGGCGGTGTAGCCGACTATGTTGGCTGGCAGATGTGACCCGTGAGCTGCGATACAGCGGCAGAAAACCGGCTGCGATCGTTCGCCTGGCGGGTCAGCATCAGAGAATCGCCCTTTAGCATCCGGGACAGCTTTCTTCTGCTGCTAACGGTTAAGGACAGGTATGAACAGTTCGGATCAGACAGTTATCAGCGCCACTTCATTCACGCAAGCCGCAACGCTACTGGAACAGGGCAGCCGGGCGCGCATCCGGCTTAGCTGGAATATTTCAGGCGATGAGTTTTTTCGTCTGGTTAATCTGGTTAAACAGGGCAGCGAGATGTCGATTGAAAAAGAAGAAGATGGTTTCTGGCTGACGCAGAAATAAGCCGCCGATTTCGTTTAGATTAAATGGCATAGCCGAAGCAGGCCGGGCGGGGAGGGGCCTGCGCAACAGATGTCGTATCGCGTTTTGCGAACAACCGCCAGTGACAGGCAAGGTGGTTACCGATAATAGTTACATCATCCTATAATAAGGTTTTTATTGTGGTAGCCCGGCGTTACCGCTGAGCCCCTCCATACAGAGTCCGCTGCGATGTGAAAGTACGGCGATCGACCTGATCGTTGTCGCGTGCAAACCTCAGACATGCGCCCGGAATGACCTCCTGACGAGGCGCGCCGCCGGGCCGTAGGCCCGATATGTTTATATCGCTGCATTGAATGATGTAACTAATCCGCTAACGGTTAACTGCCTGACCAGCAGCCAACCGCCAGCCCCCGGTGAGCTTAGTGCTTGGGGTCGGTCTGGAGATCGGAAATTATTGTACGGTAGGCCTGTTTTTTCAGCAGGGCAGGTTATCGCAATGGGGTGTATTCCTGCGCTTTACGCCGTTTGGCGTGGGTTTTGTCTGATCGGATAACCTAAATGCGATACTGCTAAGGCGATAATTTAAAAGCGATAGCCACTGGTACTAAATCAATCCCTTACGGACTGATGCGGTTAAATAATGTGCTAAACCTACAGCAGGTGTGTATTTGGATATTGCGGTTGAAATCATTAATGGGGATTTGCAGTCGGGCAGGACTTATTGAGAGAGGTCTTTACTGCTGGTTTGAAAAAGCCCGTGTTAGCGGGCTTTGAGCGTCATTTCAATATGTTATATCTGTAGAGCAACGTTCCAAAATCCTGCTTCATGCTGATAAAAAGAAGAATCTGGATAGCATCATCCTGAAAATCATATAAAACGCGATATTCTCCTTCAACATCAAGACGTTCACGTAACAGAAGACCACGCTCTGAAAGAAAGGCGTTGAAGCGATACCTTTCCGGGTCCTGACTGATGTTTTCGACTGACTCTATAAGGAGATTGTCGACAAATGCTGCCGCTTGCTGCGCCCCAACTGTCCCGCTCTTATAAGACTCAATGTCTTTGAGACACTGTTCAGCTAAAGGCGCGATTACTACCTGGTATTGTTCTGACACTCAAAGCCTCACTGTTATTTTCTTGCAGCACGCAACCTCCCCAGAACGTCGTCAGGGGACATGCCTTTGCCATCTGCGATTTCCTTTTTAGCTTGCATAGCGAGCTTAAAAAGGGCGTTTATGTTTCTTTCTTGCTCGATCTCCCTGATCTCAGCCTGACGCTCAGCTGCCGTCTGAATGAAGAGTTCCGAAACACCATTTTTTGTAACGTAAACTCCTCCTTCAAAAGTGGCCGCATTACCGAGACTGTCTCGGGCGAGCTTCTGGGACATGGTTTGAGTGGTGGATGTCATAGGTAATTGATTCCTGCTTACGCTTTAGAGGACCGTTATATAAAAAGACTGCCGGTAAAAGGCAGCTAAAATTTTTATTTATAAATCATCGCATGACGCGTGATTTGAATCGCTCCTCTCTGTTGCGAGGGGCAATGTGATGATTATAGATGCAAAATAAAATCGTGTACATATTTATCCACGCCTTGATTCTACCTTTTGATGATTTGTCTACTATAGAGGATAAAACAGTACGCAAAGGTATTGTTTAGCCCCTTATGGGGGTGGAGTAAGGGAGGTTAACAGCGAACCAGGGCCGCTGACGCACCGTGCAGGCACGCTGGAATTTGCTGAAAAAGTAGATAGAACAGCATGAGCTGCGGATTGTCAGCCTGGATATTCCCACCTCATGCTGGGGAAATACTGAGGCAACCAGTCCGATCAGGAGCACCATCAGAAAGTCCTGTACTACCGGCAGGTCAAGCAACTGAGTATCTGGGAAACAGCGGAAGCTGCCAGAAAAAGGGCTTCCATCAGGAAAGCCCTATGTCTTTTTACTGTTCGGTGAGTTCAATCTCTGCAATAACCGGCAGATGATCACTGGCTGCCGACCAGTTAAACGATGGAGAACTATGCGGAATTTCGACCTTTTTTACATTCCACTTTTGCCCTTTGAAGGTGAAAATATGGTCGATATCAATAGCGGGATTGACTGCTGGCCAACTGCGGGTATCGATACCTGGTTTCGAGACTTCATTAAAGAAATAACCAATCTCTTTTACCGGCTGCTCTTCGCGTGTGGAATTGAAATCACCGGCCAGGATCTTAATTGCAGAGGCAATGTCCTTAAAATCAGAAGTTGCATCGCCGATACTCAGATCCAACAGATAACGCGCCTGTTCGGTACGAATAGTGGGATTTTTTTGCCAGTCCAGATGCGTTACCATTATTATCGGTGCTGAATCAAATCCCGGCACCTCGACTTGCGCCAGCAGGGCGACACGCTGTTCGGCATTGCCCGATGGCAGCTTAACCACCTGCGAATGCAAAATTTTATATTTTGATAGCAGCCCCAGTCCATATTCGCCGTCGTCAAAATCCAGCGCCTTACCAAACACATAATACATTTTATTCGCATCGGCAATAGTCTTTAACTGATCGATTTTATGGCTACGCTGGGTTTTGTTATCCACCTCCGGCACCGCAATAATGTCAGCGTTTATTTTTTTAATCGCTGAATTAAGTACCGTAAAATCAGCTACGTTATCTGAAGCCTCATTCTTACCGATATTATAGGTGGCTATCCGCAGCGTCGGCTTATCCCTGGTGTAAACTTTATCGGGTACACCCCCTTTCTGCACGGCAAGTATCTCATTACCTGCAAGTTTTTCAGAGGCCTGTACGTTAGCCACCAAACATGCCAGTGCCACTATAGTTAGTGCAAATCTCATATTCATCACGCGTGATTACCTTTGTATAAACAACATGGCTGCGAGGATATCGAGTGAAGTCATCCATTTTCGTGATGCGTTCCACAAACTTAAAACGCAAAGAGAATTAAGTGAATTTATACCTGAAACGATACATAAATAGCCAAACTCGAGGTGCAGCAGAAATGTTATAAAAAGCACTAGTGTTAATGGGCTGCTATTGCAGTATGCAATTTACGTTATCAGTTCTTTAATCCATTATCCCGAGAGAAGAACTTATTGAAATAAAAAACCGACTGGTGAGATCGGATTTTCCTGGGTTCCGGTTTCGAGGTGGTGCTCTGGCCGGAATGGGATACTGAAGGGGTCAGTTTGGATATAGAGAATGATTGTTCGTTTAGCACATCATTTAACCACATCAGTCCGTGAGGGATTGATTTAGTACCAGTGGCTATCGCTTTTAAATTATCGCCTTAGCAGTATCGCATTTAGGTTATCTGATCAGACAAAACCCACGGCAACCGCCGTAAAGCGCAGGAGTACACCCTATTGCGATAACGTAGCCTGTTAAAAAACAGGCTTACCGTACAATAATTTCCGATCTCCAGACTGACCCCTGATTGTCTGGTGTGGCGGTAAATCCGTCATGTCTGGCAGGGCACGGTTTTAAGCGGCGGCCGGCACGGCTTGCGGGTATCTGACTACCCGCGAGCCTGTCAGATGCTGACGTTACGGACTCAATCTGCTGTTAGTTGAAACAGAGTTGACGTTTCCTGACATTAATCCGCTTCGCCTGATCTTAGATCAAATTCCGGAATGCTTATCATTTATATAATCACTGCCTCTTACCACCAACCAGATGGTTATATGTCGATGAACATGCACAGTACCTATCGAATCCTCGGCTATCAGCCCGCGGTGAATCCGGCCTGGCGTCAGAAATTACTCACCATGGGCATGCTCCCGGGGGCGGTGATTGAGATTATCCGTGTCGCACCAATGGGCGACCCGGTGCAAATCCGTACCCGCCGGGTGAGTCTGGCGGTGCGTCAGCGTGACCTCGATGCCATCGTTCTTGAGGAAATGGTCTCATGAAAAACATAACCATTGGGCTGATCGGTAATCCTAATACCGGTAAAACAACTTTATTCAATCAGCTCACTGGTGCCCGCCAGCGGGTCGGTAACTGGGCCGGTGTGACGGTCGAGCGTAAAGAAGGACAATTTTTTACTGCTCAGTCTGATGTACGGCTTATCGATCTGCCCGGCACCCGGTCTCTCACCACGCTCTCGGCTGAAAGCTCAATCGACGAAAGTATCGCCTGCCAGTATCTGTACAACGATCACGCCGATTTGGTGATTAACGTGGTGGATGCGTCGAACCTTGAAAGCAATCTGTTCCTGACGTTTCAGCTACTCGAACTCGGTGTCCCCTGCATTGTGGCCCTCAATATGCAGGATATCGCCGCCAGCCAGAATATCGTTATTGATGTTGATGCCTTGTCAGCGCGGCTGGGCTGCCCGGTGGTCTCGCTGACTTCGACCCGCGGCGAAGGCATCGCACAGCTCAAGGCGCTGATTGATCATCCGCACCGCTACACCGCACCAGAGCGGGTGCGCTATCCGGAAAATGTTGAAGCCGCGATTACTCAACTTTGCACGCTGATGCCTGCTTCGATATCGCCGCAAAAACGTTACTGGCTGGCATTACAGTTACTGGAAGGCGATATCAACAGTCAGCAGCTCTGCCCGACGCTGGTGCCGCAGTTGCCGGCGATCGTTCAGCAGGCCGGTGGTGATACCGGGGTGCTGATTGCCGATTACCGTTACCGTGCGATCCACGCACTGTGCGCCGCAGTCAGTAACATTCATCACGCCGCGCCCGGCAGCCTGACCAGCCGGATTGATAACATCGTGCTGAACCGCTGGCTGGGTATTCCGATCTTTCTGGCGGTGATGTACGTGATGTTTGTATTGTCGATTAATATCGGTGCCGCGTTACAGCCGCTGTTTGACAGCAGCTCGGTGGCGATATTTATCCACGGTGCGCAGTGGCTGGGCTACGTCTGTCATTTTCCGGCCTGGCTGACCGTTTTTCTGGCGCAGGGGATAGGGGCGGGCATCAACACCGTGCTGCCGATCATCCCACAGATTGGGCTGATGTTCCTTTTCCTCTCGTTTCTGGAAGATTCCGGTTATATGGCACGCGCCGCCTTTGTCATGGATCGCCTGATGCAATCACTGGGGCTGCCCGGTAAATCCTTTGTGCCGCTGATTGTTGGATTTGGCTGCAATGTGCCTTCGGTTATGGGAGCCCGTACTCTGGATACGCCGCGTGAACGGCTGCTCACGGTACTGATTGCGCCCTTTATGTCCTGCGGAGCGCGACTGGCCATCTTTGCAGTATTCGCTGCCACTTTCTTCAGCGCCCATGGCTCCAGCCTGGTCTTTTCACTCTATCTGCTGGGTATTGTGGTGGCGATCGTTACCGGCTTAGTTCTTAAGCACACTTTGCTGGGTGGCGAAGCCTCACCCTTTATCATGGAACTGCCGGTTTACCACCGACCGCATCTGAAGAGTCTGCTGATCCAGACCTGGCAGCGACTGAAGATGTTTGTGGTACGGGCCGGCCGGGTGATTATCCTGGTCAGTATGTTAATCGGCGTGCTGACCAGCTTCTCGTTTAACGGACAGCCGGTCGACGATATCAACCACTCTGCGCTGGCCACCACCAGTAAGCAGATCACCCCCGTTCTGCTGCCTATCGGCGTAATGCCGGATAACTGGCAGGCTACGGTCGGTTTAGTTAGCGGCATCATGGCCAAAGAAGTGGTGGTCGGTACGCTTAACAGCCTTTATACCAGTGAAGCCGTGCAGAGTGGCACCTTTGACCCACAGCAATTCAATCTGATTGACGAGCTGAAGGATTCGCTGACCGAGACCTGGGCTGGTCTGACAGCCGCATTCAGTATCGATGCGCTGGCCCATCCTATCGATGCCAGCAAAGGTGATGGCGAAATGGCGGCGGGCCAGATGAGCGTGATGTCGGCCAAATTTGGCGACGGCATTGCGGCCTACAGCTATCTGATTTTTGTCCTGCTGTATGTTCCCTGTGTATCGGTGATGGGCGCCATTGCCCGTGAAGCGGGCCGTAACTGGATGCTGTTCTCATTCTTCTGGGGACTCAACATCGCCTATACCACCGCCACTCTGTTTTATCAGAGCGTCACGTTTGCCGAGCATCCTGCGTTCAGCGCCACCTGCCTGATCAGCGTGCTCGCAGTGAATGCGCTGATCCTGCTGGCCATGCACAAATCGGGCAACCGGATAAAACAACATCCGCTTACGCTGCCCGTGGTCACCAGCGGCTCGGGCTGCGGTGGCTGCAAAAGCAGTTGTGGTAAACAGGATAGCTTCGCGCAGTAATCCTGACCTCTCCCGCCGGCGGTGCTGCAAAGGCCGCTGGCGGAGATGGAATCAGCCCCCAGCCGGCTTATTAAGTATGTGCGCACGGCATACCTGAAGTATTTCCTCTGCCAGCGGATCGTCATCCGGACAGGCCCGCGATAACACCATGGCACCGACCATCTGGGCAATGGTGGTGATTAATTCCGCCCGGTCGCTGGCGGCCTGCCCGCTTTCGGTGGTTAACGCGGCCAGTTGATTCTCCAGCCCGGCGGCAAAGGCCTGTTTAACCTCGTCCGGCTGGCGGGCGGTATCCGCGCCCAGCGCCGCCATCATACAACCTGTGGCCATTGAATCACGGTGGCGATGTGACAGGTAATCCGCAATAAACGCCTCCTTGTCTGCCCCTTTCAGCTGCGCGGCTGCCTGAGAAAATCCACCGGCCACCGCCTCCGTCATCAGATCGGCTTTTGACTGAAAGTGTTTGTAAAACCCACCGTGGGTGAATCCCGCCGCTGACATCAGTTCTGCCACGCCAATGCCGTCAAACCCTCGGGCACGAAACAGTTCTGACGCTGTTTTCACGATATGCGCCCGATTTGCCTGTACCTGCTGTTTAGACACTTTCATTGCTGACTACCTCCTGCTTATCGTGACGCCATCATACATTTATGATGATCGTAATCAAAGCGACTGACATTATAGATTATGAACATCATCATTGGTCCAGTTTCTGACCGCTGAATCTCATCATTGCCATTATTTAATCAAAGGATCCCGATATGAATGTTAAACCTGTGGCGCTGGTTACCGGGGCATCATCCGGTATCGGCAAAGTCACCGCTGACAAACTGATCGCTGCAGGTTACCGGGTATATGGGACCAGCCGGCGCGACAGGCCAGCAGGCGACCACGCTTTTCCATTGCTGATGCTGGATGTGACCAACGATGATTCGGTTACTGCGGCGATAGAAGAACTCCTGCAACGGGAAGGACGCATCGACCTGCTGGTGAATAACGCCGGATATGGCATTGCGCCGGCAGCCGCTGAAGAGAGTTCAATCGGCCAGGCAAAACATCTGTTCGATACCAATTTCTTCGGGATGGTACGGATGACCTGTGCCGTGATCCCTCAGATGCGCCGCCAGGGCGGGGGACGCATCATCAATATTGGCTCGATTATCGGCCTCATCCCGCTGCCTTATGTCGCGCTGTACGCCGCCAGTAAACATGCGGTTGAAGGCTATTCCGAAGCGCTGGATCACGAATTGCGCACTCAGGGAATACGAGTCTCTGTCATCGAGCCGGCGTATACCCGCACCGATTTTGAGAGCAACAGCCAGCAGGCGGACCTTCCGCTTGAGGAATATGCGGCGATACGCAACAAATTAACCGCCGTTGTCAGTCAGGCGATGGCGAAAGCAGAGCAGCCAGAGAGTGTGGCTGATGTGATTGTAAAAGTGGCGCAAAGCACTCAGCCAAAGCGGCGCTACACGGTCGGCAAATTAGCCGGCAGGCTGGCGTTTCTGCGCCGATTTGCACCCGCCGGCCTGCTTGATAAAGCGGTACGCAATAGCCTTCAGCTCGACGACCGACGGGCCACTGAACCGAAAGGGCAGAGAGCCAATGGAGAATAAAACCCACCGCGCGTTTACCTTTAAACGTTACGGCAAGCAACCTCAGAGCGGTTTTCAGTCGATAACCTTACCGGCGCCGGCGGCAGATCAGTTGCTGGTTGAAGTCTATGCCGCAGGCCTCAATCCCATCGATAATATGATACCTGCCGGTATATTTAAGCTGGTGCTGCCGTTAACCTTACCCGCGGTTATCGGAAGCGATCTGGCCGGGATTGTGGTTGCCACCGGAAGCCAGGTCACGCGCTTTAAGCCTGGCGATGCGATCATTGCCAGCACCTTTGACAGTGATTACGGCTCGCTGAGCGAATTTACCCTGGTGAATGAAACTGCGGCCGCGCTGAAGCCGGTCAATCTCGATTTTATTCAGGCCGCTTCGCTGCCGATGGTGAGCCTGACGGCCTGGCAGGCGTTGATCGAACGCGGCGGACTGCAGCCAGGCCAGAAAGTCTTCATCCCCGCCGGTGCAGGCGGCATCGGTTCGTTGGCTATTCAGCTGGCTAAACTGTCAGGTGCTACGGTTGCCACCACGACCAGCAGCGGCAATGTTGAATGGGTATCTCGCCTCGGCGCAGATCGGGTGCTGGACTACACCAGACAGCCGTTTGAGGCGGAACTGCGGGATTATGATCTGGTGCTGGCTACGTTGAGAGGAGACGAGATTGAAAAGTATCCGGATATTCTCAGGCCCGGCGGCAGGATAATCTCTCTGGTTGGTCCGTTAGACGTCGGGTTTGCCCGGGCACGCCGACTCAACGTCATCATTACCGCGATCGTCGGATTACTAAGCCGCCGGATAAAACGATTGGCGAAAAAACGCGGCGTGGCATATTCATTCCTTTTCGTCCGGCCTGATGGCCAGCAACTTCGTCAGATCGTCCAGTCTGTTGAGGCGGGAGATATCAGACCGGTTATCGATAGCGTATTCCCGTTTGATGAGGCGGCCGCGGCGCTGCTCCATTTGCAGCAGGGACATGCAAAAGGAAAAGTAGTGGTGGCCGTAAAGCCCGACCTGCTAAGCCGCGCCTGACAGAGGATGCGCGGGCGTTATTTCTGCTCATCGGCGGGAAACAGCGCCAGTTAGCCGTTATCGGGCTATGTCGCTGATCTGACAAGAACATCAGGATAGTGAGTACCGGCTTACACACAGGCTGTCCACTTTTTCTGTGGATAACTTCTGGCAGCAAAGCGAAAGACTGCGATCCGTTACCTGCGGTCAGTCTGTGTGCTGTTCCATGAAATCCACCATAGCGCCTTTATGGGCATCGACATGGCGAATATAACGCATCAGGGTTTCCGGTTTTTTCCAGGTACCCTCCTGCATAATCTGGGCGATAGAGTAGCCTTTGGCGGCCATATCCTGCGCTGCGCCGACGCGGGCGCTGTGCCCACTCCAGCCGGTGTAGCGGTTTTTATTGGCATTAACAGGACCGTTATTTCCAGCGGCAGACCAGGCGCGGGAGAAAATCTGTTCCAGTGCCCGGGTACTCATCGGCGCCCCGGCAGTGATCACCCGACCAGAGCGGTGCACTGCACTAAACAGGTAAGCATCAGGCTGGCTGGCAAGACCCGCCGCATCAATCCATGCTTCAAGCCGTTGCGTTGAACGGGAACTCAACGCTTTAACCAGTCCGCCGGTCTGAACAACGGTTTTGGTCCAGCCGACGTCGAGGATCACTCTTCCATCCGTGGCGTGAGAGACATCCCGCACCCGCAGTCGTGCCAGCTCACTGATACGCAGCAGAGTCGCGTACGCCACGTGTAAAAATGCTAAATCACGCAGCTCCTGCAAGCGGAGTGAACGGCTCCACCGCTCATCCAGCGCCAGCAGATCGGTCAGTCTGAACGGTACGGCTTGTCCGGCTCGTTCTCCTTTCATCACCGCTACCCGATTTATCTTCTTCATGGCACGAAAAACCAGCGGCGAGTGATTAGGGGCCGGCAGTCCGGCGTTACGGTGTAACATTGAGATCAGCGCGGCATGTGACGACACGGTTGAGGATGCCCGTCCGCTCTCTGCCAGAAACGACAGATAATCTCGCAGATCGTCGGCTGCCATAGGCAGAAAACTGCGCTGATTATCCTCTGCCCACTGGCTACAGATCCGCATTACGCTCAGCAGCTGCCGCCAGGTATTGGGTGAAAAAGCCTCTTTGTCCTGAACAAATTGTTTTAGCTGTTCCGTGATGTCAGCATGCGGCGGGTTACTCAGATTGGCCAGCGGGATTAACTTCGTCATTTCTGCTCGTTTATTGACCTTTTTTTGCCGGTGATCGCGCTACGTCAATTCTGTGATACCGGCAGGGGGATAACCGGCCAGAATTCACGTAGCGTTGCCATTTTTTACCCTGAGACTGGCGGGTATCCAGCCTGAGCGCACAGCATTTCATTAATCTGACTTCGTATAAGTACAATTATACGAACTCAGTTGCGTAATGAACAGCGATCATTGATCCGTACTGCGACAACCGCAGGAGAGGATTGCCGAAGCCAGCGGGTAGCCAGCTTCAGGCCATTTTGCGCTACGTCTTACCTGAGTCTATTCTGGCATTGGCATTGGCATTGGCATTGGCATTGGCATTCATCTCACACCTGCATACCAGGGATTGTGCGGCCAAAGTTCTGACATGTTATTTTTTTATACTTAACAAACTCGCTAATTAAAAAACCAGAGGCTTTGCTGTACCAGTCAGATTAAAAATAGATTAACAGTGCTGCAAATTTTAATATTAATTTTTTTATTAAAGGAACATGCATTTTTCAGAACAGCATTAATCTGATTGATAAGGTGATTCTGCCAGGCAGATTCATCATCGATATTAAACCCGTTAAAATTTATATGATGCACGTTGCCCTAAGCAGGCAAGATGATATTTCAATCGATCATCCTGCTATTTTTAAGATTAAACGTTCTGATAAAAAGGGAAGGCACCCAGTAACAGGCAGGTTAAAAAGAACACGATACTGGTAATAAATGACCAGCGTAACGTGAATCGCTGCGTCTGGGCGTAATCCAGTTTCAGCATGCCCACCAGCAGATAGGTCGATGCGACCAGCGGACTTAATATATGAACCGGCTGGCCCACCAGCGCAGCACGCGCCATCTCTACTGGCGCAATACCATAATGGCTGGCTGCCTGAACCAGAACGGGCAACATACCAAAGTAAAAAACATCATTTGAAACCAGCCAGGTTACCGGAATACTGATCAAGGCGGTAATCACGGCTAAATAAGGACCTAACGCCGCAGGAATAACGTTTACAATCGCCTGCGCGAGTGCATTTGCCATCCCTGTTTCTGAAAAAATCCCGGTAAATACCGCCGCCGCAAAAATTAAGCTGGCAACAGAAAGAATCGCCGGAGCATGCCGGCCAAGCTGCTCCTGCTGCTGGTCGAGACGAGGAAAATTAACCAGAAACATTATTGCCGTCGCCAGCATAAACAGATAGGCCATTGGCACCAGGTCCAGCACCAGCAGCGTAATGAGTGCAATGGTTAATACCCAGTTTGTCCAGAAGCGCCAGCTTGCACAGGCTTTAGCTTCGAAGACCAGCGGGGGCTTCTCTGCCGAATCGCCGTTCCAGCCAATTCGTTTGCGTTCATGCCGTCCCAGTATAAACGCCATGACAAAAGTCCAGATCACACAAGCCAGTAAGGGCAGCATTAAGGGAACAAACAGCGTGCTGATCTCTGCATGTACGGCTGTTGCAGCACGTGCCGTCGGGCCACCCCAGGGAAACATATTCCCCAGGCCGGTGCACTGTAATAGCAAACACGCTGATTTTAATTTCGACAACCCGATGCGCTCATAGATCGGCAGAAACGCGGAAAGCACAATCATATAAACGGTTGCACCATCGCCGTCCAGTGCGACGATAAAACCCAGCAGCACCGTGCCGAAAAATATTTTCACCGGATCACCATCTACGGCTGAAACAATTTTCTTAATGATCGGATCGAACATACCGGCATCTGTTACGCTCATAAAATAGAGCATGGCGAAAATCAGCATGACGCCGGTTGGCGCAACGGTGCGCAATCCTTTAATTACCATATCGCCCGTCTCTAAACCATTCCCTGCTAATAATGCAAACAGGGTTGGCACCACAATCAATGCCGTCAGGGCAGAGAGCTTTTTGGTCATTAACAGACCAATAAACACGGCTATCATGAGCAGACTGATAATAAGTAACATATTTTATCCTGTTGCAGGGAGATCGCCCGTCCGTCAGCGACAAACAGAAAACGTATCGGATTTTAATTCAATGCGATGTGCACTAACGTTATTATTAATGATTCAGCCATTATCAGAAAAAAATGATGCTGTTAACAATCAATAAAAAGATTATTCATGTGCGCTGACACATGTTTTTAAAAAATTTAAAATCACGCAAAGTGATGATGATTAAAGGCGATACTTACGCCTGAGAACGATTAATTACTTTCTGGCTAAAGCCTGATTATTCGGCCCGAATTAACGGGCCTGTCAATTATTGATGATCGCGCGGTGAAGGCGCGACCGGCAAACTCAGCCGATAGAGCTTAACCGGGTACTCCACCACAGACGGCTTACCGCCGGTTGTCGCCGGAGTCCGGTTAATCTGCGCCGATGGCATCCAGAGTTGCCCCTCAGAGATCCACATCGCATCAATCCAGACCAGTCGGGGATCCTGAATCACCGTGCTCACATCACCCTGCGGGGTAATACGTTTCACCGAACGCGTGTTGATATCCGATGCATAGAGATTGCCGTCAGCATCAATAGCGGTACCACCGGTGCTCCAGGTTTCAACAAACTTCTGTGTGTGACGGGCAACCTCTTCAGCCGTTAGCGTTGCATCATTAAGATAACGGGTCTCTATTCGCGCCATCGGCCCCGGAATAGCCTGGTAATAGAGCCATTTGCCATCAGGAGAGACTTCGAGCTGATCCAGTCCTACCCGCTTTTCACGCCCGTCGCGTAAGAAAAGCTTTTTCCCATCAGCATAGATTGGTTGATGATCGATGGAGAGCGGGTGATTATCCAGCACGCGCCAGCTTTGGCCATTTTTCAGGTTCAGCACCACCAGCCCGACTGCGCCTGGGTCAGTGATATAGGCAAAATCACCATTAAAACGGACATCATCCAGATAGCTGGCGGGCTTCAGCGTGGGAGCCCTGAAGAGATAGCTCGCCACAACTTTGCGCGTCTGAATATTGATGCGTACCAGTTTGGCGCCGCCTTCTACCGCTTTGTCGCCGGTACCGATCCCTTTATTGCCAGCATCCATGACCCACAGATCGCCATCAGGGCCAAATCGCAGCGCATTAACATGTAAAAAATGATGGGACGGGTCCTTGCTATCCCACTGATTCCACGCCTTGTCTGGCCAGGCTTCGAGTTGCCCGTTCTTCACTTCAGCCAGCTGCAAACCGGTGCCTTCAGACTGTGTCAGCGAAGCAAAAATGCGCCCATCCGCGCTGACCGTAACGCCATTCCAGACGCGCGGTGAAGTTTCAACCTGCTGCAAACGACTGTCCTGCTGCGTCGGCAACTGAACCGGCAGCTGATCCTCGGCAGCGACACAGGTTGTTGTCATCATTGCCGACAGCAGTGTCAGCAGGCTGAGCGAGCGGGTATGTTTTTTATTGATCACAGCGGGCACCCCTTAGCACGTAAAATCGCGTTAAAACGTTCCAGATCGGCGGTGCCCTGCCGGTTATTTTCGCGAATGCGCGCTTCGCGCTGCTCATGTTCACGTACCCGGGGCAGTAACGACGCGAGCTGCTGCTGTGGAATCGCAATCACACCATCCGCATCGGCAACGATTAAATCGCCTGGTGCCACCACCAGCCCCGCGCACTGTATGGTGACGTTGATCTCGCCAGGGCCTTCCTTCGAGGGCCCGCGCAGCGTATTTCCCCGGGCCCAGAGAGCGACGCCGCCTTCTGCCCATTCGTTGATGTCCCGAATCGCGCCATCAATGACAAAACCCGCGATACCTTTCGCCAGCGCGGAGGTACGCATCAGCCCACCGATCAGCGCCTGGGTAAGATCGCCCGATCCATCAATGACCAGAACATCGCCCGGCTGGGCCATCTCTATCGCTTTGTGGATCATCAGGTTATCGCCGGGACGGACCTTGACCGTCAGCGCCGGGCCGCAGAGTACATGCTGCGGGTCATTATGATAAGCCTGTAATCCGGATGCGCCGCAGCTGCGTCCCATGCAGTCTCCGATATTCGGCACCGGTAAACGGCGGAAGGCGTCGATGGTGTCAGCATCGGGCAGGGATCCACGTTGCCCAATAAAATAGCCAGCAGGCCAGCGGTTATCGGTTGTCATGAGCGTTCCTTAAGTACAGTTCGGTTAACACAGGTCACTGGATTTACCGCATGACCTGCCAGAAAATCGAGACACTGACGCGCCGCAAAACGCGCCACCGCATCCAGCGCTTCAGGTGTCGAGCCGCCAATGTGCGGCGTCAGCAGCAGATTGTTCAGCGTGCGAAAAGGGTGATCGGCGGGGAGAGGCTCCGAGGCGACGGTATCCAGTCCGGCTGCGAAAAGCTGACCGTTACGCAGCGCCGCATCCAGCGCGGCTTCATCGATTAACTCACCGCGCGCGGTGTTGATGATCACCGCGCCGGGCGGTAACAGCGCCAGCGTGCAGCTGTTCAGCATCTGACGTGTTGCCGCATTGACCGGGCAGTGCAGGCTGATTACGTGGCTTTGGGTCAGCAGGCTGTCCAGTGAACTGACCTGTTCGCCAGGCAGATTTGTCTGCTGATCGCCAACCACCGGATCGTAAAAGCAGACGCGCATCCCGATTGCGTGTGCAATACGGGCAACCCGCTGGCCAATTTCACCAAAGCCCACCAGACCCAGCGTCTTGCCGCTGAGTTCAATACCGCCGCCGTTGCGGGTCCAGCGACCCGCCTCGATTTCCTGTTGATACCAGCTTATGCGGCGTGCCGCGTTCAGCATCAAGCCGATGGTCAGTTCAGCCACCGACTGCGCATTGGTGCCGGGCGTGGTAAATACCGGAATGTGCTGTTCGGTAGCCGCCTCGACGTCAATATTGGTGACGCCAACGCCGTGTTTACAAATCACCTTCAGGCTCGGGCAGGCGGTGATGGCGCGACGGGAAAGGGCAACCGTGCGGGAAATAACCGCATCAAAAGGGATGCGCGCCATCACTCTCTCAACCTCGGCCTCATCCTGGCTGTCATGCAGGTAATGTACTTCGCATCCTGCCTCGGCCAGTGCGTGTTGTCCTCCGGCCCCTAACGTCGGGGCGGTCATCAGGATTCTCCAGCTCATGTGTTACTCCAGTGTTAATTTTCATTTAGCCTGGCAGGTTGAATTGATAAATAATATTCTCTGTTCTTTATGATTTGATTCCTGCGAGGAATGAATGGAGCTTAAAGACCTGCGTTACCTGGTGGTGGTACGTGAAACCGCTCACCTTGGCAAAGCGGCGCAAGCCCTTGGTATTACTCAGCCGGCGCTGACAAAGTGCATTCAGCGCATGGAAAAATCATGCTCAACGCGGCTGATTCTGAAGGTGGGACGCGGGATACAATTGACGGAAGCAGGGTTACTACTTTGTGAACGCGCTCAAAAAGTTCTGCACCTGATGCAGGTGACGCAGCAGGATTTAAATGCCCTCGGCGCGGGAACCGCCGGGGTGATCCGCCTCGGTGTTGCAGCTACCGCAGCCGAATTTATGCTGCCGCATTTAACCCGTGAATTACTGCAGCATGCGCCTACCGTGGTGCTTGAAGTGCAGGTAGGGCTGAACGATCTGCTGCAGTCACGGCTGCGGGAAAACAAACTGGATTTGATCCTGGGATTTTTACCGGATAAGAGCGATGAATTTATTACCCGCCCGTTGATGGAAGATCCAGTGGTGGTGGCTGCCAGCTGCTTTCATCCACTGGCGGGTTTGCATCCCACGCCTGAACAACTGAACCGTTTTCAGTGGTTATTACCCTCGCCGCAGGTTGCGACCCGGCAGTGGCTTGAACAACGCCTGCTGAGCGGCGGCTATGCCGCGCCAAAAGTGCAGATGGAGAGTAATACTTTATCGCCGCTTCGCCAGGTATTGGCGCAGACTCAGCTGTTGAGTTTTCTTTCGCGCCGCCTGTTGCAGGAGGAGATGACTCCACCGTCGCTGGTAGAAATCACACTGCCGCTGGTGATCATGCCGCGGACTTTTGGCTGGCAATACCGATCGCTGAGCGAACTGACACCAGCCGCACGATTGCTGGTTGAGCTGGCTGAAAAACGCTGGCAGTGGTGAAACCTTTTTGAGCGCGATGGCGATGCGGTGAAATGACTCACCGCACAAAAAGTCAAAAAAAATTTATTGATTGAGGCCTATTTTAAAAATAACAACGCTTACCTCAAGCTAATAAAAAATGAAAAATTATAAAATGTTTATCTGGGCTTTATCGCGCCTGCTCGCTGTCGCACTTTTTTTCACATCCGGCATCGATAAAATAATTCATTACGATGAGAACTTAATTTTGATGCGTCAAAACGGCGTGTCAGATTATTTTCTACCGTGGGTTATTTTGCTGGAAGTTGCAGGCAGTCTCGCCATAACGTTCGGATTTTTAACCCGTTTTGTTTGCATTTTCATGGTGATTTTTTCTCTGCTTTCCGCATTTCTTTTTTATCCCGGTTATTCGCACGCCCATCTGATGGTGTGGCTGAAAAATATATCCTGCTGCGCCGGATTCCTGATGCTAATAATTCACGGTGCCGGCCCCTGGAGCATCGATAAATGGCTGAATCAGCGGATTCAAAATAAAAAATACGCCGTTTAATCCGCATTATTTCTTACCCTACCTACACCTGGAGGAAAAATGAACAGGCGTACATTCCTGCGCATGATGATTTCATCAAGCGTCATTATCAGCGTGCCCGCTATCATGCCTGCTGCGCTGGCCGGGTCCGGCAGTGAAGAGACATTACTTTTTGTCAGCCAGACCTTAACGGGTCGACAGGGACTGGATCCGGCCATCTGTCAGCGTCTCTATCTGTTGCTATCCCGCCAGACGCACGATTTTGACCAGCAACTTACGCGGCTGGCTGAACGCTTACGTCGCCATATCCACCTGTCGCCGGAAGAGCGTCTCGCGCAGCTCTCTGAAGAGGAGGTTACAACCGCGCTGTCCATTATCACGCCGTGGTATCTGGGCTATACCGGTAATCCTGCCATTACCCGCGCCACTGACGACGCGCAGTTTGTCACGTTCCTCTCGGCATTGATGTATGAGCCAACGGCCAGTATTACGCCACGCCCCTCCTATTCCCAGCGCGGACATGATTACTGGCAGGCGGTGCCAGAGGGTGTAACTGCGCCCCCGATGCCGGAAAACATCACCGCCTGGGGCACCGACTCACCGCGTGCAGCCCGCGTTATCACCGAGCCGCAGCCCGAATGGCTGGCGATGGTGGAAGGGCGAGCCAGAACCCATGCCGATGCGGTGCGTCTGCTGAGCCATGCAGAGGACGTAAATCATGACGCAGTATGATGCCGACGTGGTGATTATTGGCTCTGGCGCACTGGGCGCCAACGCAGCCTGTCAACTGGCCAGAGCCGGCAAGTCGGTGATTATGCTGGAGGCGGGACCCTACATTCCGCGCTGGAAAGTGGTAGAAAATTACCGCAACAGCGCCAGCAAGCGTAACTGGTGCGCGCCTTATCCGAACCTGCCCTGGGCACCCAATAGTTATACCGATGGCTACATTGAGGCGCACGGCGATGCGGATTTTCAGTATGTCACCAGCTTTCTGAAAGTGGCTGGCGGCAGTACCCGCCACTGGGCATCCGCCTGCTGGCGGCTGTTGCCGAATGATTTCAAACTAAAAAGCGTTTACGGCGTTGGCCGCGACTGGCCGATAGATTATGACGATCTCGAACCCTGGTATCTTCTCGCCGAGCGTGAAATTGGCGTAGTGGGCAGCGCTGATGAGGATCAAAGCGGTCAGGGCCGGGCGGCATGGCCACCGCGTTCCGCGCCTTATCCTTTGCCACCGGAAGCCAAACCCTACATGGTGCAACGGATGCAGGCCAGACTTGGGCCGCTCGGTTACCAGGTGATACATGAACCGCATGCCCGGATTTCGCAGCCTTACGATGGTCGTCCAGCCTGTGCCGGCAACAACAACTGCGAACCGGTTTGTCCCATCGGTGCCATGTATTCCGGTGATATGCATGTCGATAAAGCGGTGGCGCTGGGCGTTGATCTGCGCACTGAATCGGTCGCCTGGCAGCTGGAGAAGGGCGCTGGCAATCAGATCGTCGCGGTGCACTACCGCAAACCTGACGGCCGTAATGTGCGACTCCGCGCGAAAAAATTCATCGTGGCTGCCCATGGGCTGGAAACTGCAAAATTGCTGTTGATGTCGGAGGTGGCGAACAGTTCCGATCAGGTTGGCCGCAATCTGATGGATCACACCGGTTTAAGCATGACGTTTCTGGCGGATGAACCCCTCTGGACAGGCCGTGGTTCCGTTCAGCACGGCAGTATTGCCACCCGACGCGATGAGCCGAGCCGTGCCCAACACTCTGCCATTCGCTATTCGTTGCGCAATCTGGTGCCGAATATTGACGTGACACCGTCACTGCTAAAGCAAGGGCTGATGGGACGTGAACTTGATGCGGCGATTCGCGATCGCGCTTCGCGCATCATGAACATCAGCACCATGAGTGAAACTCTGCCCAGCCCCACCAATCGCGTGATTCCGCACCCGAGCCGGCGTGATGCTATCGGACTACCCATGCTGCAGGTGAACTATCAGCTGGACGGTTATGTCCGCGGCATGCGTGCACAGGCTTACCGGGATTTCGCTAATTTTCTGATGGCCTTTAATGGCGAAATAGTTGAGGCACCCACAGGATGGCGTAATCAGTATCACATCATGGGCACCACGATTATGGGCGACAACCCACGCGACTCGGTGGTCGATGCGCACTGTCGCAGCTGGGATCATTCGAATCTGTTTCTCGCCACCACCGGGGTCATGCCAACCTCAGCCACGGTGAATCCGACGCTGACCGGCATCGCGCTGGCGCTCCGTCTGGCTGACACCCTGATTCGGGAGTTGTAATGATGCGAATGACGCTGGTCTTTCTGTTGCTGCTTCCGGTGCTGGTGCGGGCACCCCCTGATGAGGCGACGCTTAAGCGCGGTGAATATCTGGCGATTGCAGGTGATTGCTCGGCCTGCCACCGCAATCCCGATAACGGCAACCCCTTTTCTGGCGGTTACCGGATCTCATCTCCTCTGGGCGATATCATCGCCACCAATATTTCTCCCTCACGGCTGAATGGCATTGGCCGTTATTCACTGAGCGACTTTCGGCGCGTAATGCGGGAAGGCCGACGACCGGATGGCGGTTATCTCTATCCGGCAATGCCTTACACCGCCTTCGCATCGATGACCGATGCGGACATTGACGCACTCTACAACTACTTGATTTACGGCGTACCGGCGGAAGATCACCGCGTGCCTGAGACGCAGCTTCCATTTCCGTTCTCTGTCAGATCGATGATGTCCGTCTGGAATGCCCTGTTTCTGTCTCAGGAAGCCCTGCCCGCCGGAAGTCCTGATCAAATCAGCACAACGCGCGGTGAATATCTGGTGAAAACGCTGGGGCACTGCGGCAGTTGCCATTCACCACGCAACCTGATGATGGCAGAGAAAAGCGGGAGCTTTTTGCGTGGAGGCGAAGTCGGCAGCTGGAATGCCCCCGATCTGACTCAGGCCCATTTGTATGACTGGTCAGAACAGGCGCTGACTACCTATCTCAAAACCGGCTCGCTGCCGGGCAAAGCCATTGCGGCGGGTGAAATGGGCACTGCCGTAGAGAATTCCTTCTCACGTCTTACTGATAATGACCGTCACTCTATTGCCCGCTATCTGTTAACGCTGGGAGAAGCGCCGGCAAAACCTCAGGCTCTTTCCGCGCCGGACAAGTTTAACGTGGTGTCGGTTGAATCCGGGCCGGCGGCAACGCTTGAGGATGCGATATCCGGCAATCATCTGAGTGGGGCGCAGCTCTACAATGCCGCCTGCGCCAGCTGTCATGGGGCAGAGGGCGAAGGCACTCACGATAATCCGCAATCCTTTCCGCGATTAACCGGCAGCTCTGCAGTGATTGCGGCCGATCCCGCCAATCTGATTATGACCGTTGCTGAAGGGGTCAATCGTACCACCGAGGCCGGGCACGCTTTTATGCCTGCCTTCGCCCATCAGATGAGCCGTGGCGAGCTGACACGCCTGCTGGATTACGTTTCAACCCGATTTGGTAAGCCCGATCAATCTGTCACCGAAGCGCAGGTAGAAAAGGTATTGCTACAGCCTAAAAACAACCCCTGGCTGCAGCGCGCGCCGTGGATCGTTTTGTGTCTGCTGGTGCTGCTGCTTATCTGCCTGCTGCTGAAGCAGTATCGCGCCAAAAAAATGAACCGGTAAAAGGAGAAACAATGAAGAAAACACTTTGTACCTCGCTCTGCATGCTCGCCACGCTCTGGACAGCGACGGCTGATGCCACCCTGACCCAGACGATCCTCAGCGCTGAAGATGCACAGCACATGATTGCCCGGGCTGAAAAGCAGGCGCAAACCCTGAATGCGCAGGTTTGCATCGCGGTGCTGGATCAATCGGGCCAACTGCTGGCGTTTAAGCGAATGGATAATGCGCCTATCGGCTGTATCGACTCTTCGATCCAGAAAGGACGTGCCGCCGCGCTTTATCGCACCTCAACCGATCGCTACATGGCGCGTGCCAATGGCGCTGAACCTGCCATCGCCACGCTGCCGGGAATGGTGCCGCTGGGCGGCGGGTCGGTGGTCACCCTGAATAGTCAGGTCACCGGTGCGGTTGGCGTCAGCGGCTCAGCCAACCCAAATGAAATTGCCATTGCCAAAGCGGCCAGTGAGGCGCTGAATTGAGGTAGCCGAAGCCGGTCAGCTCACCTGGTGCAGTAACGCCACATCCGGGTGAGCGACATCCATTCCGTCACGCTGGCGGTAATTGTGTCGCAGCTCTGGAATAGCGGGATCATCCAGACGCGATCGCGTGCGGCTGGTATCCAGACGCGATGTAGCTTCAGGGTTGGGTTCAGCATCATCCCAGCCGATACGGCGATTTTCAGTGACGATGGTTATCAATTGTCAGGCTTACACGGTTTGCCCGACAGAACAGCTCTGAATAGTGCACCGGTTTGTCGTGCTGGTCGTAAGCGATCTTACTGATGCGAAACAGCGGTTCGCCCAGTTCGCACTGCAGTCTGAGCGCTTCGGCTTTGGTGGCGGTGAAAATATCGATGGTTTTTTTGTCGCTGACCACGCGGCTGTCATATTTTTCATGGAAAAGTTTATAGGTTGACGCACCGACGCGATAAACCTGATCAAAGCCGGGATACCGCGAGAGGGGGATCCACGAACAGTCGATAAACAGCGGCTCGTTATCAAGATACATCACCCGCAGCAGGCGAAACATTTCGCCATTGCCAGCAATATTAAGCCTTTCGCAGAAGGGATCACTGCTGACACGTTCCTGTTCAATCACCTCTTCACGCGTCGGTTTTCCCTGCGAGACGCCGAAATCAGTGAAACCGCTCACCGTAAGCAGCGCGTTCTCAACTTTTTTGCTCTGCACAAAGGTGCCTTTCCCCTGCCAGCGGATCAATACGCCATCGTTAACCAGCTCGGTTATCGCCTTACGAATGGTAATGCGGCTGACGTTATACAAGCTGCATAAGTCGCTTTCGGTCGGGATTTGCTGGCCCGGCAGGTAAGTGCCCTGCGCAATATCATCCAGCAGGCGCTGACGTACCGTGGCATAGAGCAATTGATGTGAATATCGCGCCGTCGCTGGCATGAGTCGACCCTGACAGTTGGAAACAGTGGAGGTGATTATAGGAGGCTTTAGGGCGGAGTCATAGGGGTTGGCGCGCCCAGCGTCACGCCAACGCAGGGATTACCAGGCGCCATGATAGCGCAGTGTGCGGGCGGCACAGCACGATCCCTGCTGCATGGCCTTTACGATCGGCAGGCCGGCAGCAACCGCGCAGAGAAAGCCAGCAATGTAAGAATCACCGGCCCCCATCGTATCCACCACGCTCACCGGTTCAGGCGGCATACGCCAGAACTGCTTACCATCCCAGGCGAGACTGCCATTTTCGCCCAGCGTGGCAATCGCGACGCCCGCGCCGCACTCTACTACGGTTTGCAGTCGGTCACGTAGCCAGGCCGATTCGACATGCGCCGACGCAAACAGGTAGTCAAGATGCGGCGGTAAACTCTGCCACAGCGGGTTTTCCCATTTATCGGCAAAGTCGAAGGAGACGATCCTGCCCGCCGCTTTTAACGCCGGCAGCGCCGATTCCGCATGCCCCCAGACAGCCGAATGGATCATATCAAAGCCGTTAAGCCATGCCAGATCTTCATTAGTCAGTGTAAAATCCGCCATAACACCTTCGGTGTAATCGCCCAAAATGCGGTCGTTGTCGCGCAGCTCAACCTGGGTCTGCGCGGTCACGCCAGCTTTAGTGTGAAGATGCGAAATATCGACACCTTGTTGCAGCAGGTCGCGCTTCAGCAGCGCGCCATACGCATCGTCACCGACCCAGCTCACGCAGGCAGACTGCATGGCGTAACGTCTGCTGTAGACCGCGACATTCACCGCGTTACCGCCGGAAAAGGCTTTGTTGAGTTGAGGATAGATATCCACGCAGTTATCGCCTACCGTCGCCAACCGCATAATCCCGTCAGGCTGCGCTGTTGCACCTTCAGCTGCATTATCCTTTTTCATTTCGCTTCTCCTGGTCGCTACGCCCGGCCCTCATCAGGCCGGGCAAAAGGATTAATACTCAACCAATCCGCCGTAATAACGGCGATCGTCCGGGTTATGATCTTTATAAATAGAGAGGTAGTAGCAGAGCCACTCCATCGGGACGAACATCAGGAAAGGTGCCAGCCACGGATGCAGTCCCTGAGAAATCTCCGCATAATCAATCACGATCACCTTATCGGTGCGCTCGCGCACGAAGCGAATTGCCCGCTCGGTGGTATGACGACTCTCATCGCTGCCCAGCAAAAACAGGAAAGGTACGCCAGGCTCGACGACTTCAAGCGGCCCGTGACGAAACTCGCCGCTCTCAATCACCGAGCCGTGCGTCCAGGTAAACTCCATTAAGGTGACAATGCCCTCTTTATAGCCGAGTGGACGCAGCGGACCGGCCGATACGGTATAGATCATCGGCCACTGACTCGCCTGTTCACCAAGCTGACGGCCTTTATCTTCCCATGTGCGCACCAGATGCCCCAGCGCCTGCGGCAACTTACGCAGGTCATTTTTGATTTTGCCGATCTCGGTATGCGGTGAGAGACGGGTAATCATTTCGATCACCACGCTGTAGCAGAGCAGCAGGTGTATCTCCCAGATACAATCCGCTTCATAGGCCAGAACATGGTCAGCCGCCTGGGTAATCGGGCTGTCGTGATGTTTAGTGAAGGCAGCCGTGAACGCACCGCAGGCCGCACCCAACTCCAGCGCCTTAATCACCTCCTCGGTTTTACCGTAATCCGAGACGCCAATAACCGCGCAGCGCGCATCGAGACGATGCGGCGTGTTATCGCAAAATTCCCAGCCGGACAGCGCATAAACCTGCAGGCTGGAGAAGCGATCGGCGAGGTGCTTTGCCGTCTGGGCGGCATTGAGCGGTGACCCACAGGCAACGAAGTAGATGCGATCGATTCCGCGCTGTACCATCTCATCAACCATGGCGTCAACGCGCGGCACATCCCGTTCCAGAATCTTTTCAACTTCCGGTACCATATTTTCAGTTACCAGAAAATCCACACTGCGTTTATCAATATTCAACATGAAACAACTCTCCAGACAGGGTTAAGAAACGTGAGCCAGACGGCGATTGCGCTTTTCCCAGAAGGCGTAAGCGGGCAGACCGGTAGCGATGACAATCAGGGCGCAGATAAGCCCCGGAACAGGCGCCCATACGAAGGTAGACGCCACAAGAATCAGGCTGGAGGCGATAGCGGCGAAGGTCATCAGACCGAAGGCGGGCGTGCGCCACAGCGGTTTGTAATCGTCGCGTTTGCGACACCAGATGATGGAGCTGAAGGTGAGGGTGTTTTTAAAACACATTACCAGCGTAAAGTAGCCGAGCAGGCTGGTGAGATCGGAAACGAAGATAAAGAAAATACCGAGTGCGCATTGCAAAATGATCGAGACATCCGGCGTGTTGAATCGGGGATGAACGTGAGCAAAGCTTTTGAAAAACAGCTTGTCTTTGGCCATCGCATATTCCAGCCGGGGCTGATACATCACACAGCTGGAGAGCGAGCCGAGGATGACAATAATGGCCGTCACCGCGACAAAAATACCCGCTACGCTACCGAGCGCCGGTATATAGGTGAGAGCATCGGAGAGCGGCGTTTCGGATGCAGCCAGTTTGTCGAACGGCATTAGCCCTGAAATCACCAGCGCTAACAGCGAGTAGAGCACCAGAACCAGCAGGCAGGATCCAATCAAGGCGCGTGGCATCGTTTTGCCCGGATTTTTGATTTCGCCGGTCATGTAACAGATCGACGCCATGCCGGTATAGGACCAGCTGGTGGCTGAAATTCCCGCCAGCAGTGCCATAAAGCCTGCTGTCGCGCTGGTCGTTACCGTACTCTGCGCGACGACAAAGTTGTCACCTTTTAGCCAGAAGATACCGATGCCGATCACGATGACAAAAGGAATGATTTTGGCGATGGTGATCAGCGTCTGAAAGGTGGCTCCGCCTTCTACCGAACGCAGATGCAGCAACATAAAAGCCAGAATCAGCCCGGTCGCTACCAGCTTGCCGCTCAGCGGATCGAGTGGGATCAGAAAGCCCAGATTACTGACAATCGCCAGCGCCATGATCGAGAGTGACGGCGCATCATTCGCCCAGAAGCTGGCCCAGCCAGACAGAAATGCCAGCGGACGACTGCCGGCGTTTTTCAGGTAAATATAATCGGCGCCGTTCTCAGGATAGGCAGTAGAGAGTTCCGCATAGACACACATCTGGGGAATGACGATAAGCCCGCCAATAACAAATGCCAGCACGGTAAGCCACGGCGTGCCCGCCGCTTTTGCAACTTCACCCACCGAAACGAAGATACCGGAACCGACGGTGGTTCCGACGGAAATTGCCAGCACGGCCCAGAAGCCGAGCTTGCGTTGCAGATCCTGGCTTTCCATATCGTTACCTTTTTTAATTTTCAGGGTTGTAGGGTTACGAGCAGCTCGTCGAAATAACGCCAGCAGAAAGCCGCATGTCCCTGAACGGCGCGGGTCATGGATAATCAGCCAAATGATTTAGTGACGAGATGACTCATAACCAATATAACAACACATGATGAATGTGATTGGCGAGGCAGATCACAATTTCATCACAATTGGCGACGATGAAAGCTTATTGGCAATCAATGCATTGATTTATATGAATATAATATTTCTGACGGGTAAAGCCGGGAGCATGCGACTCGTCATTACGCAGCAATGTCGGAATCAGTCGGTAAACCCTGATTTTCGCTGTGGTAGCGATTAAACGTCAAAACCCACCAGCGCCAGGCTGGTACTGTTTTTTGCGCTTTTCAAGGCGGATATTCGCGTTATCTCTACCACTAATCTGTCGGGAGAAAGAAATTCTGGTAAATGATTGGTTAATAATTACAGTAAATTCTGACATCCGATGAAATACCCTCAGCGTAACAATTAATAGTTCACCCAGCGATTCAACAAGTAAGAATATTCAAAACACCTGACTATTTAACTTAAGTAACGACATCCCACTCATTATTTTAGCTGTAAAAAACTATTCTCGTTATTTGTTCATTATCACTTTTATCCGATTGTTGAGATGTTATTCTGCTTTTCATTACAAATGGATTATTTACAATCACAATTACTTAAGCATTTAACTATGATAGCCAAAACAGGGAAGTGGCGGATATTGCTTGCCGCACTAATAACTTTTCAGGTTTCAGCTGCGCCGCTGAGCCCGGCAGACCGCGATCAGATTCAGGAACAACAGCAACAACGCCTGCAGGATAATCAGCAGCAGCGCGATACGCTGCTAAATGCGCATCAGATTACACTGCCTGCACTGTCTAAGGATGATCCACAGGGCCCCTGTTTTCCAATCCCGCAAATTATTATTGCGCACGCAAGCCTGTTATCTGAAGCGACCACTACACGTCTCACGCAACCTTATCTGAATCAGTGTCTGCATTTAAGTGAAATTAAACAGCTCATACGTAATATTTCCGAATGGTATATTCAGCGCGGTTATATCACCAGCCGCGCTTTTTTAACCGAACAGGACCTGACACAAGGTAAGCTCAGTATCACGGTGCTGGAAGGTAAACTGGAAAGTATTCGTCTTGAGGGCAGTGCCTCTCGCCAGCTAAAAATGGCATTCCCGGGTCTGGAAGGCAGGATCCTTAACCTGCGGGATATAGAGCAGGGCATGGAGCAGATTAATCGGGTGCGAAACACGCCGGTACAAATCGAAATCCAGCCTGCGCCACAGCCGGGCTATTCCATTGTGAATCTCACCGCTAAACCGCAGTTTCCGCTATCCCTGATGCTTAACGCTGACAATAGCGGACAGAAGAGCACCGGCACCGGGCAACTTTCCGCGTCACTGACAGGAAATAATCTGCTGGGCATTGCCGATCGCTGGTTTGTCAGTGGAGGGCGGAGTAGCGCCTTTAGTGAGTGGCGTGACGCGCAAAATCTCCAGGCAGGCGTCAGCGTGCCGTATGGCTACGGTCTGCTGGATTACAGTTACAGCTGGAGCAACTACCACAGCAGCTTCGTTAACAACAACTTCAGCTGGCTAAGCAACGGAGACAACGTTTCTCATCGTCTGAATGGATCATGGGTACTGTTCCGTAATGGAGATGTCAAAACCGGGGTGCAACTCGGTCTGAATCACTATGTCAGCCACAACTACCTCAACAGCACACTGCTTCAGAGCAGCAGTCGCAAGCTGACCAGCCTGCAGGCTGGCGTTAATCATACCCAAAAAATCTTTGGTGGCGTCGCCACGTTTAATCCGACGTTTAGCCGCGGAATGCCGTGGTTTGATGCGGAGAGCGATGCGGGTAAATCGGACGCGTTACCAAAAGCAGAGTTTCGTAAATGGAGCCTCAGCGGCAGTTTCCAGCGCCCGGTAACACAGGATGTGTGGTGGCTCAGCAGCTTTTACAGCCAGTGGACGCCCGATCGTCTGTATGGCAGTGAACGCCTGACTATTGGTGGTGAAAGTTCGGTGCGTGGCTTTAAAGAGCAGTATCTCTCTGGCAACGTCGGCGGTTATCTGCGCAATGAACTGAACTATACCCTGCTGACGTTACCGGTTATCGGCCAGGTTAACAGCACGCTGGCGCTGGATGGCGGCTGGCTGAAGCGTGACCAGCAGGATCCTTACGGTTCAGGTTCTTTATGGGGCAGTGCAATCGGCATCGGCACCCGCAATCAAACCGTCTCAACCCAGTTCACGCTGGGCATTCCGGTCAGCTATCCCAGCTATCTGGCCCCGGATCATCTCAACGTTTACGCCCGCGTCACCCTGGTTTTTTAAGAGGCAAAGATTATGGATAATCGTCAACCCGTTTCACTGTCACGCCGTCTGCTCAGTTATCTGGTATGTGGTCTGGTCGCCTTTCAGCCGCTTTTGCCTGCTTTTTCAGCGGCCATTACGCCTGTCACCCCAGGGACAAAACTGGATGCGGCGGCTAACGGCGTGCCGGTGCTCAACATCGCGACGCCGAACGGCGCGGGGATTTCCCATAATCAGTACCAGCAGTACAACGTCGGGCAGGAAGGACTGATCCTGAATAATACCACCGGCCAGCTTAATTCAACGCAACTCGGCGGTCTGATCCAGAACAACCCCAATCTGAAAGCGGGCCATGAAGCGCAGGCGATCATCAATGAAGTCACCGGCGCGAACCGATCACAGCTGCAGGGCTATACCGAAGTGGCGGGCAAAGCGGCCAATGTGATGGTCGCCAACCCTTACGGCATTACCTGTAACGGCTGCGGCTTCATCAACACGCCGAACGTCACGCTTACCACCGGTAAACCGCAGCTGGATGCAAACGGCAATCTCTCTTCTCTGGATGTCACTAAAGGCTCGATCACCGTTGAAGGCAAAGGACTGGACGGCAGTCAGAGTGATGCGCTGTCAATTATTGCGCGCGCCACCGAAATCAACGCCGGTATTCACGCCAAAGATTTAACGGTCACAACCGGGGCCAACCGCGTCGGTGCGGATGGTTCCGTAACGCCGATTGCCGGTGAAGATGCAGCACCGTCGGTGGCGGTGGATACCGGCGCGCTGGGCGGCATGTATGCCAACCGTATTCACCTGGTGTCGAGCGAGAAGGGCGTCGGGGTAAATCTCGGCAATCTGGTGGCTAAACAGGGTGATATTCAGCTGGATGCCAGCGGCAAACTGGTGATCAATAACAGCCTGAGCAGCGGGGCACTTACGGCGAAAGCAACTTCGGTAACGCTGACCGGCGAAAACAAAGCGTCCGGTCAAATCACCGTAGCTGCGCAACAGGATGCCACGTTAAGCGGCACTAAGCTGGTCAGTGATGCCGGCATTACCGTCTCGGCAACGGGAAGTCTGACATCCGGCAACAGCAGTATCACTGCCGGACGCGGCATTAAGCTGAATGGCGCATCCATCACCGCAGATAAGCTCGCTATCGCTAATGCAGGCGACGATATCCGGCTTCAGGCGCAAAGTCAGCTCAGCAATAGCGGTCAGTTTACCGCCGGCAAAACCCTGTCGGCGACGGCACAGCAGGTCAATAATGGCGGCATGCTTACCGGCAGCGCAACCAGCGTAAACGCGGCTACATTGCAAAACAGCAGCGGTGCAACGATCGCTGGCTCCGGCAGCCTGACGTTCAGTGGACATGATCTGCTGAACCAGGGGGTAATTTCAGCCCCTGTGCTGACAATAGACAGCGTCACAACCAGCAACCACGGCCTGCTACAGGGCACGAATGCGCTCAGCTTTACCGGAAACAGCTTCCATAATCAGGCAGGCGGTACGCTTAGCTCAAACAACAGCTTTGCACTCAACCTGCCGGATCTCAATAACAGCGGGCTTATCTCCAGTGGGGCGACGCTGTCACTGGGCGGCCAGAATCTGACCAACAATGGCGAAATAAACGCAGCGGATCTTACAGCGTCTACTGCCCATCTGATCAACCAGCAGGGCGGATCGCTGTTGGCGGAGCATACGCTGCAGCTGACCAACGATTCACTCAGCAATAACGGAAAAGTGACGGCTACGCAGTTGGGCCTTAGCAGTGCAGAGGTGGACAATAACGGGACGCTACAGGCAAAGCAGGCGATCCAGACTGCAGGCGAGCGGTTAACCAACAGCGGCAGGATAGTCAGTGACGGTCAGCTGGCGATCACCTCAGGCAATCTGCTGAACAGCGGCATGCTGCAGGGGCAGCAGCTAACGTTCCGGACAAACGACTGGCAGAATAGTGGCAATGTGCTGAGCCTGGGTGACGCTGATCTTATCGCCGCGACGCTGAACAACACGGGCAGCATCCTGAGCCGGCAAGCACTGCAACTGGCTGGCGCATCCACAGACAACGACGGGCTGATTCAGGGCACGCACGCGCTGCGTTTCAGCGCTGGCCGCCTGATTAACCGCGGCAATGGCACCGTCAGTTCAGACAACAGCTTTGCGCTTAATCTGCCGGAATTCACTAACTACGGATTGATAACCAGTGGCGCCTCGCTGACGCTGGATGGCAATAGCCTGACCAATGCTGGTGAAATCAACGCCACCGATATCACCGCAAATAACGTTAATCTCATCAACCGGCCGTCTGGTCTGCTGCTGGCCGATCACGATCTGAATCTAAAGAATGCCTCACTGGATAATGCCGGCCAGATGGCAGCAGATCGGCTCAGTATTAACAGTGGCGTAGTAGACAACAGTGGGATGTTGCAGGGTAAGCAGTCTCTGCAAACTCACGGTCAGCAGCTGACCAACAGCGGAACGTTACTCAGTGGCGGCCAGCTAACGACCGCGGCCGATCGGCTCGATAACAGTGGGTTGTTGCAAGGTCAGCAGCTAAAACTGACGGCCCGCGACTGGCTGAATCGGGGTAATGCCTTAAGTGCGGCCGACGCTGAACTGACAGCAGAGACGTTAAGCAACAGCGGCAAAATACTTGGTCAGCAGCAGGTTCAGTTGCAGGCTGGCAAGACGGATAACAGTGGCTGGCTGATGGCCCAGGTTCTCACGTTACAGAGTGATTTAATTAACAGCGGCCTGATTCAGGGAAATAACGCGTTTACGTTGAAAGGCGATCGGCTCGTCAACCAGACCAGCGGACAATTGCTTACCGCCGGTAACCTGCAAGCCCAGGCCACCACGCTGGATAACCAGGGTTCACTGCAGGCCAGTCAACTCGGCCTGACGCTGCAAAATTTAAACAATGCGGGCAGCGCGCGGGCGGACGCGCAGTTTACTGCCGACGTTAGCGGATCGCTGGTAAACAGCGGCACGCTGTTAAGCGAACACAACCTCGACCTGCTCAGCAGCGAAATCAGCAACAGCGGCTCCCTGGCTGCAGCTCGCCTCAGCGTTACCGCAGCACAGCTGACCAATGCAGGCTTGCTGCAAGGCAACCGTGCGCTGATGCTGGACAGTAAAAATATTATTAATGCCAGCGGCGGCCAGCTGATTAGCGGCAGCGATCTTGATCTTGCTCCGGCTGAGCTGACTAATAACGGACTGCTTCAGGTCGCTGGCAACTTTAGCCTCACTGGACGCGACTTTAGCAACAGTGGTCAGCTCACGGCCGCCAGCATCAATGCCCAGCTGAACGGCACGCTGAACAACAACGCCGCAGGGTTGTTGTTAGCGCAGCAGCGGGCTGAGTGGCACGCTGACAGGCTGGACAATGCCGGTACGTTTACGGCTCAGCAGCTTAGCGCAACCGGTGATACGTTGAATAATCAGGGGTTATTGCAGGGTGATGCCGGTGTTTCCGGCGACTTCCGTCAGCTCAACAATCTCAGCGCGGGTCAGATACTTAGCGGTGGCGAACTCATGCTGAAGGGCGTCACTGCCAGCAATCAGGGTGTCTGGCAAGGCAATAATCTCACTTATCATTTCGACTCGTTGACTAACAGCGGCACGGTGAACGGGTTTGCGTCACTGAGTGGATCGTCTGACGGGCTGCTGGATAACCGCGGCGATCTGCGCTCAGGCGGCAGCGCCACGCTTGCGGCATCCACTCTGCTCAACAGCGGTAAAATGATGGCGGATAACCTGGACCTTCGCGGGGATACGCTGGAGAACCGCGGGTTGTGGCAGGGAAGCGCGGCACTGGATATCCAGGCTAACGGTACGTTGGCTCAATATGCCAGCGGTAAAGCACTGACGGCTGGCGATCTGTGGTTGCAGGCTACCCGTCTGGATACGGCAGGGACGTTACAGGGCGATAACCTGCACATCAGCGCCGGTAGCTGGCAACATCAGGGTTCTCTGCTGAGCAGCAGCGGCCTGATGGCGTCGGTTAGCGGTGAGTTAAGTAATAGCGGTGAACTGCTGTCACAGGGAACAGCACAGGTTAATGCTCAAAGCCTGGTAAACAAAGGATCGTTACTGGCAGAAAAAGCCGTAAATCTTAACGGTGGTGCGCTTAATAACAGTGGTACCGTGCAGGGCGATACGCTAACCATTACCCCGGCGAACGTCACTAATCAGGGCAGTCTGATTGGACTGCAATCGCTGACGCTTGCCCCAGCCCAGACCCGTAACTTGCGGATGCTAGTCGCACAGGCTCAGCCAGCGCGCATGATAACCAATAATGCGGGCGGCAAACTGCTAACCCAGGGAACGCTGCAACTCCAGGGTGACGCGGTCACTAATAACGGAACATGGCAGGGCCAGCAAATTCTGCTGGATGCCACCAGCCTGACTCATGGCGGCGCGATCCAAAGCGCTGACGGCCTGCAACTCACTCTCAGAGATACCCTTACCTCCACTGCAGGCAGTAAAATTACCGCTAATGGCACCGCAACGCTCAATGCGCTCAACTTCGCTAATCAGGGACAGTGGATAGCCCAAAACCTGTCGTTGCAGGGCGTAACGCTTAATAATGGTGGTGCTATTTCAGGCGTTAATGCACTCGGCGTCACCCTCAGCGACGCATTAACCCAGCAGCAGAACAGCTCACTATTAACCGGCGGCAAGCTGGCGTTGCAGGCAGCGGCGGTTAACAACGGCGGACAGATACAGGGTAAAGAGCTGATACTGACCAGCGGTGCGGTTGATAACAACGGTCGCTTACAGGGCGACAGCAGCCTGCTGCTGACGGCCAGCGGTCGGCTAACCAACAATGCCAACGGCATTCTGCTCAGTCAGAACGGACTGACCCTCACCACACCTGAACTTTATAACTATGGGCTGATTCAGGGCGCCACCAGCCGCATCACCGCATACGGACTGGCCAACAATAGCGGCAAACTACTTTCTTCTGCCGACATCACGCTGACCACGCCGCAGTTAACCAATAGCGGCTGGTTACAGGCCGCTCAACTGATACTTAATGCCGATAATGCCAGCAACAGCGGTACGCTGCTGGCGGATCAACAGGGTACGCTGACCGGCACACAATTACAGAATCAGGGCACCGCGCAAGGCGGCAATCTGACGGTAAATTATGCGCAGCTGACTAACGGTGGCACGCTGCTGGGCGTCAACCAGCTCAACGTTAAAGCCTCACAGGTGACGCAGCAAGCGAGCGGTAAATTGTTCAGCGGCGGCAATTTGCTGCTTGAAAGCCACGGGTTTGACCAGCTTGGTCAGGTTGTGGCGCTGGGCGATGCCGCCCTGCAGTTAGTTAACGGTTTTACCAGCCGTAATATTCTGGCAGCAGGAAATCACCTCTCCATCGTCAGTAACGGTGCGATTGATAATCAGGCAACCCTGCAGGGTCAGGCGGTGACGCTAAGTGCCGGCGGCGATCTGACCAATAACGGTCAAATCACCACCGGCACCGGCGACAGTAGCCTTAGCGGCAGTCGTATTATGATGAACGGCGCAGGTACGCTTCAGGGTGGCGGGAACGTAACCCTTACCAGCCGCAGCGATGTCGATCTTAATGGCTTTACCGGCACGCGCGGCAATCTCACCATCACTTCCCCCGGCAATATCGTCAACACCGCACTGCTGTACGCCGGACAGAATCTGTATCTGTTCGCTAACAGCATTCGTAATCAGCAAGCCGATATCTTAGCTGGCAACAGCCTATGGATGCAGCGCGATGCAACGGGCAATGCTAATGGCGAGGTGGTTAATAACTCCGGAACGATTGAGACCCAAAACGGCGATATTACAATCAATACCGGACATTTGCTGAATACGCGGGAGGGGCTGAACGTTACTCAGACCAGTCAGGTATTACCCACGCATGAGGGGGTAGGTAATGCCACGATAAGAGTTAATGTCAGTGAGCTTCCTGACGGTTCTTATGGCTACTACACGACTAAAACCTATACAGAGAGTGGTGGTGGTTGCTCCGGCGCTGATGGCGGCTGCTCTGTGCACACCACAATCAAAAACTATTACGCACCTTTTGCAGCAGCCACTACTCAAAAGTTCGCCCTAAGTAGGGCTTTGTTGAATAAATCGAACTTTTGCTGAGTTGAAGGATCAGATCACGTATCTTCCCGACAACGCAGACCGTTCCGTGGCAAAGCAAAAGT
>NZ_JBEPNM010000014.1:0-131109 GCF_040546285.1 Pantoea sp. UYEF8
CTCGTGAGACTTGATATTTTTTACGTCCGGAGACGCTGATATCAATCCTGCGAGTGCCCACACAGATTGTCTGATAAATTGTTAAAGAGCAGTGCCACATACTTCGTGTGGCGCGGGCTGCGTATAATACGCTTTCCGCATTGTCAGTCAAGCGTTTATTTCTGCTTAACTCACTGGTTCGTATGATTTCGAACCTACTTAACCCAGCGCTTCGTAAGCCGTTGTGCCGTGTCAGTGGAGGCGCATTATAGGGAGTTTCCGGAGGCTGACAAGTGCTAATTTCAAATAAAATTCTGAGTGCTGATTTTTTCAACTAAAAGCCGTCAAACCGCCAGTTTTTCCAGCAACGGGAAGCCATAACGCTGTAAAACGGGTGATAACTGAACAGCTTCGCCATCCAGTTCGGTACAAAAAGCCACATTCTGTTGCGAAGAACGTACTTCAGGCGCCTCGTGTTCCAGCAGCCAGACCGTACGGCGCGCTATCGCTGCACCTGAATCAATCAGACGGGTGCCTTCCGGTAATACCTGCTGCAACTCTTCACGCAATAAAGGAAAGTGGGTACAGCCTAATACCACGGTATCCGGCGGCTCCGCCATTCGCAGCCACGGCTGAACAATCCGGCGAACGGCTTCCAGCGAAACCTCTTCGCCATGTAACTTGGCTTCAGCCAGCTCCACCAGCTCCGCCGAGCCCAGCATTTCGATATTGCAGGCGCCAGCAAACTGCGCCACCAGCTCGTGAGTATAAGGACGACGCACCGTAGCACGCGTTGCCAGCAGGCCCACCACGCCATTGCGCGTCATACGCGCCGCCGGTTTGATCGCCGGCACTACGCCGACTACCGGAAAAGCAAAGCGCTCACGCAAAGCAGGCAGTGAGACGGTGCTGGCCGTATTACAGGCGATGATGACTAAAGAGAGCGGGTAGCGCTGGGTAATGGCATCAACAATCGCCACCACGCGCTCGACAATAAAGGTTTCGCTTTTCTCTCCATAAGGAAAGCCGGCGTTGTCAAAGGCATAAAAATAGTGAAGATCCGGCAGCAGTTGCCGGACCTCATCATAGACGGAAAGCCCACCGACGCCGGAGTCGAATACCAGCACGGTGGGTCGCAAATCAGAAGCTGTAGCTGCCGCTGAGGTAATACTCTCGTCCTGGGGTTTGATAGCCATACACTGTCTCGTAATCTTTATCGAACAGGTTGGCAATTCTACCACGAACCGTGAGTTGTGAAGTGAGCGGATATGAGACGGCCAGATCCCACAGGCTAACCCCGCCCAGCTTCACCCGACGGCTGGGCGAACTGTTGAAGTCGGTATCATAACGGTCGCCCAGATAGTGATAAGTCACTGACCAGTCAAAATCATACAGCGTCCAGTCGAGTTGATACTTCACCTGCTGTTTAGCACGACGGATGAGCGGCTGATTAGTGCTGCCATCACGAGCATCGACATAATCGTAAGAGAGCTGGTGCGCCAGCGGCCCGGTATCAAATGAAGCGGTCGCTTCCACACCTTTAATACGCGCCTGCTTAATGTTGTAGTAGCGATAGGTCGACGGGTCGCTATCAATCAGGTTATCGATGTCATTACGATAGCCGGAGACCCGCCAGTTAAGCGGCCCGGTCAGACCTTCAAATCCACCTTCCCACTGCTTGCTTTTTTCAGGATCGAGATCGCGGTTACCATAAAAAGGACTGTAGACCTGAGAGAGGTTCGGTGCCTTAAACGCGGTACCGTAAGAGGCAAAAGCGCGATACCCGGAGATAAATTCCCAGGAAGCCGCCGTCTGCCAGGTATTATGCCAGCCAAACTGGTTGTTATCGTCACCGCGCACCGCGCCTTCAAGCGTCACGCTGCCAAACTGCTGCTGGCCGGTCAGATAGAGGCCGGTGTTACGCTGTTCATAACTGTCTGCCAGATAGTTGGTGCCCGGTTCCGTCGTCTCTTTCTGCCAGTCAACACCGGCGCTGATCGTGCCCTGCCCAATCTGCACGCTGTTGCCCCATTGCAGATTGTATTGGGTCACGTCGTCGAAAGTCGACGCCGCCCCGTAGCGTCCGTTGCGCGGATCGTAATTGATGTCTTTGGTACGGCCATAGCTGGCGATAAGCTGGGACGAATAGACATCATGATTGAAGCGCAACCCCGTGTCCCAGGTCTGGCTATAGAGCTGTCGGGTATCAGCCAGGCCAATAATGTTGCTGTAGCTGGCATCATAGCTATCTGACCCGTCGTAGGCGGTGCGGTTATCAAAACCGTATCCACGCACAAAGCCACTGAGTTCATCACTGAACTGATGCTCCAGATTGCCGTACAGGGTTTTGCTCATAAACCCATCGCGGTCATGCTGTGCCGGACCATACGCGTTGGGATAGCCAGCCACCACGTCATACCCTTTGGTATAGGTATAGTTACCGGCCAGGGTCAGCCTGGTCGCGTCGCCCAGTTTCTGCTGGGTAGAGCCATCATAAGATTGATAACCGTTGGACCCGACGCCTGCCGTCAGCGTGGTTCCCGGTTGCGCACGGCCCGTGATGATATTGACCACGCCGCCAATCGCATCCGAACCGTAGACCGCCGAACGCGCGCCACGGATATATTCAATACGCTGCACCAGCGAAAGAGGAATCTGGCTGAGGTCGGATGAGCCGGTAATGCCAGCCTGATTGAGCCGGATACCATCGATCAGAATCAGGACGTGCCGGGACTCGGTGCCACGGATAAACAGTGAGCTTTGCTGCCCCATACCGCCGCTTTGGGTGATATCGACGCCGGGCAGGCGGCGCATCACATCCGTCAGGCTTTTGGCTTGCCAGCGGTCAATCTCGTCACGCGTCACCACCGTGACAGGGGCCAGCACGCTGGATACCGGCTGAGCGAAACGATTGGCGGTTACTATTTGCGTATCATCATTCCCCTGAGCAAAACCATTTTGCGCCCAGAGAGAAACCGCCGTTGCACTAAAGGCGAACAGCGATGCGGTCGTTTTAGTCATTTTTAATCGCATCCAAAAAACAAAACAGGATGCCGCAGGCATACAATCAATAGCACGCGATGATCGTACGAGTAGCGACGGACACCGGCAGGTCTTCGGGCTGGGAACCATAAGTGGTGATGACTTCCCATCCCGCAGGACAGTGTCTGCAAATGCACTCACCACGACATTCCTTACCGCTGCGCGTCAGCTCCAGATTCACACTGGATTCCCTATTAACTCGGGCTTGAGGCCGGCGAACGCAGTCTACGGAGTGGCGATACGGAAGTCCAGACTTCCAAACTTCTTATCGCTGCGGGACTGGACATCAGCAAGTGAATCCCTACAATCGCCCGCTGGTAAGCTATTAATCAGGACGGAACATGACACCCGAACATCTCCCTATTGAACAATATGACGCGCAACTGGCGGAAAAAGTCAGTCGTTTAAAGACGATGATGACGCCGTTTGCTGCGCCCGAGGTGGAGGTGTTCCGTTCACCGGTCAGCCACTATCGCATGCGTGCGGAATTCCGCCTGTGGCACGATGGCGATGACATCTATCACATCATTTTTGATCAGCAGACCCGCGAGCGGATCCGCGTCGATCAATTCCCTGCCGCCAGTGAATTGATCAACCAGCTGATGCCAAAAATGATCGCGGCGATCCGCGACAATCGCACGCTGCGCCATAAGCTGTTTCAGATCGACTATCTGTCGACTCTGAGCAATCAGATTGTTATCTCGCTGCTCTACCACCGTAAGCTGGATGACGCGTGGCAGCTGGCCGCCAGCGAACTGCGCGATCAACTGCGCGCCGAAGGCCTGGATGTGCAGCTGATTGGCCGCGCCACCAAAACCAAAATCTGCCTCGATCGGGATTATGTGGATGAACGTTTGCCGGTGGCGGGACGTGAGATGATCTATCGTCAGGTTGAGAACAGCTTTACCCAGCCAAACGCTGCGATGAATATTCAGATGCTGGAGTGGGCGCTGGATGTCACTCAGGGTTCGCAGGGTGACCTGCTGGAACTTTACTGCGGCAACGGCAACTTCTCACTGGCGCTGGCGCGTAATTTTCGCCGGGTGCTGGCGACTGAAATTGCCAAACCGTCGGTAGCGTCGGCGCAGTACAACATCGCCGCTAATCAGATCGATAATGTGCAGATCATCCGTATGGCCGCCGAAGAGTTCACCCAGGCGATGACCGGCGTACGCCGTTTTAATCGACTGGAAGGGATTGATCTGACCAGTTATGAATGTGAAACCATTTTTGTCGATCCGCCGCGCAGTGGACTGGATGACGAGACGGTGAAGATGGTGCAGGGTTACCCGCGCATCCTTTATATCTCCTGCAATCCGCAAACGCTGAGCGACAACTTAGAGACGCTGTCGCAGACGCATGAGGTGACACGGCTGGCGCTGTTCGATCAGTTCCCTTATACCCACCATATGGAATGCGGCGTACTTCTGACGCGCAAAGCCTGAAAAAAAACGGGAACCCTGAGGTTCCCGTTGTTTCATCTCTCGCCTTTACTGATTGCGTTTGCGCTTGAAGCGCGTCGCAATCCAGAACAGCAGCGCCACCATCAAAATGGTCGGAATGAAGTTCGAGCCGATATCCGGATATTCTGCCCGCACCAGTGCGCTATAAACCAGGATCCCCAGCAGGAAAAACGCCGCCGCCAGTCCCGGCATACCGTCAGGCATGTTGGTGTTCAGATAACGCTGATGCAGACACCAGGCAGCCAGGCCGAGCGCGATCAGCGGAAAAATCGAAAACGGAACAAAAGCGCTGAACAGCACGGAAAACGAGCCGTTAATCGCTAAACCGGTAATAAAAGCCAGTAACAATGTGCCTTTATCGCGGGAACTCGGGTGGGTCATGGCCTGATCCTTATTCAATGCTCTTCGGGTTTTTCCAGGGTGACCGCCAGTCTTTCTTGTTCCCGGCGGTACCAGTAATAGGCGCCTTTGGCGATCATGCGGAGTTGCAGCACCAGACGATCTTCCAGCTTACGGCGCTGTTCGGCATCGACATCCAGCGCTTCTGCCCCGGCGCTGAAGACGATAGTCACCATCGCTTCGGCCTGCGCTTCGGTAAAACTGCGCGGCATGCGATTTTCGACCTCAAGATAATCCGCCAGTTCAGCGATAAAATGCTGAATTTCACGCGCGACCGCAGCACGGAAAGCGGCAGAGGTGCCGGAGCGTTCACGCAGTAACAGGCGAAAGGCATTGGGGTTATTGCCGATGAATTCCATAAAGGTGGAAACCGAGGTTTTGATGATGCTGCCGCCCTTGGCGATACGCTGGCGCGCCTGGCGCATCAGCTGTCGCAACATCAGCCCGCTTTCATCCACCATAGTCAGACCCAGTTCATCAACATCCTTAAAATGACGATAAAACGAGGTCGGGGCGATGCCCGCTTCACGGGCAACCTCTCGCAAACTCAGGCTGGCAAAACTGCGTTCGGCGCTGAGCTGACTGAAAGCTGCTTCAATCAGTGTACGTCGTGTACGTTCTTTTTGTTGCGCTCTGACGCCCATTCTCTCAGCCTTTTGCGGTGTTGAGGGGGCACTATAACAAAATTTTCAGCGTACAGAGCAGCAAACTTTGTCACCGCCTGTGAACCTCACTCTTTGCCAAACTGTGATGAAAATCGCTGATAGAATTCAGAAGTGCGCGGCGAGATGTTAGAATCTCGTTGTAAAAATGTATAAATAATAGGACGTATCGGTATGCAAAAGTCTTACGATTACGATGCCATTGTGATTGGCTCAGGACCCGGCGGTGAAGGTGCGGCGATGGGGCTGGTGAAGCAGGGAGCGCGCATCGCAGTGATCGAACGCTACCACAACATCGGCGGCGGTTGTACGCACTGGGGCACCATTCCTTCTAAAGCACTTCGCCACGCCGTCAGTCGCATCATCGAATTCAACCAGAATCCGCTCTACAGCGACCACACCCGACTGCTCCGCTCCTCCTTCGCTGACATTCTTAATCACACTGAAAACGTGATCAGCCAGCAAACGGCGATGCGTCAGGGTTTTTATGAGCGTAACCGCTGTGAGCTTTATCAGGGGGATGCCCGTTTTGTTGACGCCAACACTATTGAGATTGAACAACCTGACGGCACGCGTGAACGGCTGACTGCGGAGAAGTTTGTCATCGCTTGTGGTTCGCGTCCTTATCATCCAGATGACGTCGACTTTACCCATCCGCGTGTCTACGACTCAGATTCAATCCTTAACCTGCATCACGAACCGGGCCACGTAATCATTTATGGTGCCGGGGTGATTGGCTGTGAGTATGCGTCGATTTTCCGCGGCCTGAACGTCAAGGTTGACCTGATCAACACCCGCGATCGTCTGCTGGCGTTCCTGGATCAGGAGATGTCTGACTCCCTCTCTTATCACTTCTGGAACAGCGGCGTGGTGATTCGTCACAACGAAGAGTTCGAGAAGATTGAAGGAGTGGAAGATGGCGTGATTATCCATCTGAAATCGGGCAAAAAGGTCAAAGCTGACTGTCTGCTGTACGCCAACGGCCGTACCGGTAACACCGATTCGCTGTCACTGGAAAATGTCGGACTGGAAGCGGATGGCCGTGGCCTGCTGAAAGTGAATAGCATGTACCAGACTGCACAGCCGCACATCTATGCGGTCGGTGATGTGATTGGGTATCCGAGCCTGGCGTCGGCTGCTTATGATCAGGGCCGGATTGCCGCACAGGCCATCGTCAAAGGGGAAGCCTCCGCGCACCTGATTGAAGATATCCCGACCGGCATTTATACCATTCCGGAAATCAGCTCCGTGGGTAAAACCGAGCAGCAGCTGACAGCGATGAAAGTGCCTTACGAGGTGGGTCGTGCGCAGTTTAAGCATCTGGCGCGGGCGCAGATTGTGGGTATGAACGTTGGCAGCCTGAAGATTCTGTTCCACCGCGAAACCAAAGAGATTCTGGGTATTCACTGCTTTGGCGAGCGGGCGGCCGAAATTATCCACATCGGTCAGGCGATCATGGAGCAGAAGAACGGTGGCAACACGATTGAGTACTTCGTGAATACCACCTTTAACTACCCTACCATGGCCGAAGCCTATCGCGTGGCGGCATTAAACGGCTTAAACCGCCTGTTTTAACGCCGTGTCGAAATGATGTTGCATGTGGGTTTTAATTGCCTCTGCCAGCTGTTCATAACGGCTGCGTAGAGGTGAACCCGGCCGGTAGACCAGCGCGATGGTGCGCTGAGGAACCGGTTTGTAGCAAGGCAGATAACACACGCCATCGCGGATACGTTCTGGCGGTACCGCCAGCGCCGGAAGCAGCGTAATGCCGCTGCCTGCCGCCACCATATTACGCAGCGTTTCCAGACTGGTGGCCCGGAAATGGGTATCTTCATCCGCGCCCGCCTCAAAGCAGAAGCCCATCGCCTGGTCGCGCAGACAGTGGCCATCTTCCAGCATCAGCAGTTTCTCGCCAGCCAGATCGGACATCGGCACCCGATCGCGATCGCGCCATGGATGATCGGCATAGACCGCCAGCTTCATTGGCTCATCAAACAGCGGCACCTCGATAAAGGCTTCACTCTCTTTGACCAGCGCCAGAATTGCGCAGTCCAGCTTGCCGCTGTCGAGTTGTGCCAGCAACTGCTGGGTTTGCGCCTCATGCAGATACATTTCCAGTTTTGGAAACGTCTGGTGCAGCATCGGAATAATTTGTGGCAGCAGATAAGGACCGGTGGTTGGAATAAGGCCGATATGCAGCGGGCCTGACATCGCTTCCCCTTGCTGACTGGCCATCTCTTTCAGCACTTTCACTTCACGCAGCACCGTTCGTGCCTGATCCACCAGCAGCAAGCCGGCCTGAGTGAACAGCACTTTACGGCTGGTACGCTCCAGCAGCATCACACCCAGCTCATCTTCAAGCTTACGGATCTGCCCGCTTAACGTGGGCTGGCTGACATGACACGCATCCGCAGCGCGGCGGAAATGACGGTGTTCAGCAAGCGAAACCAGATATTCAAGATCACGAATATTCATTATTACCCTCCAGACCACGATAGTCCGTGGCGATAGATAGAATAGCAATGAACGATTAGCCCTATCAAGGGTGGGCGGGAATAATGCACGCATCAAAATAAGCGGTTCGCCATTAAGGAGAAAAAATGTTTGCAAGTCAGGAAGGTAAAGCCGTTCCGCAGGTCACTTTTCACACCCGCCAGGGCGATCGCTGGGTCGATGTAACCACCGATGAGCTGTTTAACAACAATACGGTGATCGTTTTTTCTCTGCCGGGCGCGTTTACTCCTACCTGCTCATCCAGCCATCTGCCGCGTTACAACGAGCTGTCAGGTGTTTTTGCACAGCACGGCGTGGACAGCATTCTGTGTGTCTCCGTTAATGACACCTTTGTGATGAATGCATGGAAAGCGGAACAGCGGGCAGAAAACATTACCTTTATCCCTGATGGCAACGGCGAGTTCACCCGCGGCATGGAGATGCTGGTTGAGAAAGCCGATCTCGGCTTTGGCCCACGCTCATGGCGTTACTCGATGCTGGTGCGTAACGGCGTAGTTGAGAAAATGTTTGTTGAGCCGAACAAGCCAGGCGACCCGTTTGAAGTGTCAGATGCCGATACCATGCTGCGTTATCTGGCGCCGGAATTTAAAGTGCAGGAGTCAGTGTCGGTCTTTACCAAGCCAGGCTGCCCGTTCTGCACCAAAGCAAAACAGCTGCTGATGGACCACGGAATTCAGTACGAAGAGATCGTGCTGGGACAGGATGCCACGACCGTCAGCCTGCGTGCCGTTTCTGGCCGGGCAACGGTGCCGCAGGTATTTATCGGTGGCCGTCATATTGGCGGCAGTGATGACCTGGAGCAGTTCCTGCTGTCAGCGTAAACCTATCTCTGTGTCAGCCGGGAGTGCTGGCCCTTTGATGATGTGCCTATAAAAAAAGTAGTAATTCTGAAGCTAGAGGTTGGCGGGCATGTAACATGCCCGCTTTTTTTTGCCTTGCGAACATCCCCGGGCGGCAGATATCAGGCCCCAGGCATTCCCTTCATTATATCAGTCAGCAGGTCCTGCGCCATAACCAGCCCCGCTTCATAGCCAACATAAGTGCCATAAACAGCACCTGCGACTGCGCCGGCAATCGCCCCGCCGATCATGCCGACCAGAGAAGTCAGGCCACCACCGATACCGATCACATCCGAAGAGCTTGCACCACGGCCACCTAAAATGGCTAACGTCCAGGCCCCTATGACCGCGCCGCCAATGGCGCATACTGCACCTTCTGCAATATTGGCCAGAAAGTTATCACCATAAGCACCGGAAACGGAACTGACTTCAAAAGCATTTAATTCACGCATACACTATTTCCTGTTTAATTATAAAAAAATGAATGTAATTATTATTTAACTCCACCGGAAATAATCGTCTGCGCCAGCAGATTAGCCAGAGGAAGACTGTAAGAAAGCGAAACCAGCTAGCCAGCAATAACGCCACCTACTCCGCCAATTATTGCGCCGCCAATAGCGCCTGCTATCTGACCAATGAATCCCAGCCCAAAGATTCCCATTGCATCACCGCCGTGCAGAAAGCCAATTACACCGCCGCCAACAGCAGCGGCTACGCCGCCGAGAATTGCGCTGGCCAGATGATCGCCAATAAAAAACGCAATATCATTAGGTGTAGTTGTCGCACCTGAAATAGCAAACGTCTCATCAATCGTTAATTCACGCATAAGCCCTCCTGGCTCAAAAAATACATTAAATAAACACCTGTTCGATGCGTTGATAAAGTAGCTTCATTTTTTAGCTTAAGAAATAGTAAAAACTCCATAAAACGGGCAAATGTTATTTCGAGTGTTAAAAGAGCGCGTTTATACGCAAACCACATTCTCCTGACATTCAGTTAAGTACTGTGCCGGGGGTGCGTTATAAGTGTGGGGGTAAACTGCAGATAAAAGATAAGAATGGTGATCAGGCACGGGAGAGGATTGACTGCTGCAAGGCTGGCAAAGCAAGCGCTTTGCCAGCCTGTATTTTTATGCCAGGCGCTGCTTTGCCTCGCTGAGGGCATGAGCAACCTGCTGCGGTGAAACGCCACCCAGCGCATTACGCTTATCCAGACAGGATTGCAGCGCCAGAATCGGATAGACATCCTCCTCAATGACTGCACTGAACGGCTGTAACTGCGCCAGTGTCAGCGCTTCCAGCGCCACGCCCTGTTTGATCGCCTCTACCACCACTTCTCCGACAATGTGGTGCGCTTCACGGAACGGAACCCCTTTGGCCACCAGATAATCCGCCAGTTCAGTCGAGTTGGCGTAGCCCTGCTCGGCCGCTTCCTGACAACGTGGACGCTTCACCTGCAGGCCATCCAGCACCAGCACCGACATATGCAGGCAGTCGAGCCAGGTATCGAGCGCGTCGAATAATCCCTCTTTGTCTTCCTGCATATCCTTGTTGTAGGCCAGCGGCAAACCTTTCAGCGTCATCATCATGCCGGTCAGTGCGCCCTGTACCCGGCCGCATTTGCCCCGGATCAGCTCCAGCGCATCCGGATTTTTCTTCTGTGGCATCAGTGATGAGCCGGAGGTCACCTTGTCGGACAGTTCGATAAAGCCCGCTTCACCGGTGTTGAAGAAGATCATATCTTCGGCGAAGCGCGACAGATGGACCATGCCGATCGCGGCGTCAGAGAGCAGCTCGAGCACATGGTCGCGGTCAGAAACCGTATCCAGACTGTTGCGGGTCGCCGAGGCGAAACCTAACCAGCCCGCCAGTTGCTGACGATCGATTTCGTAGGCGGTACCCGCCAGCGCGCCGCAGCCCAGCGGGCTGACATCCAGCCGTTTCAGGGTATCCTGCAGGCGGCTTTCATCACGCGCCAGCATTTCGACATAGGCCAGACACCAGTGCGCAAACGTAACCGGCTGCGCCCGCTGCAGATGGGTGTAACCCGGCATCACTGCATCCTGGTTCGCTTCTGCGGTCGCAACCAGCGCCTGCTGCAGCTCACGCGTTGCGCTCAGCAGCGCGTCGACCTGCATTTTGCACCACAGCTTGAGATCGGTAGCGACCTGATCGTTACGGCTACGGCCGGTGTGCAGTTTTTTGCCCAGCGCACCGACTTTGTCGATCAGCTGACCTTCTACCCAGCTATGGATATCTTCAGCATCGCTCTGCAAAATCTGCTCAGGATTGGCGCGCACTTCCGCCAGCAAGGCAGTCAATGCTGCTTCCAGCTGCTGCTGCTCATCCTGGGTCAGGACATTCACCGTCACCAGCGCTTTGGACCAGGCGACAGAACCCATGATGTCCTGCTCCGCCAGGCGGTAATCGAAGCGCAGCGAATCGTTGAACTGTTTGAAACGTTGATCTGCTGCCTGGGTAAACCGTCCACCCCAAAGTGCCATGGGAAAACTCCTTCAAATCGTTAAACAAAGGGCGGCATAAATGCCGCCCCTGATCTCAAACGGTGAGGCGAGGCGTACCTCGCCTGAGAATTACTTCTTCTGCTCGTTCAGGGCGCGGATGCGCGAAGAGAGCGAGAACAGACGGATAAATCCGCCAGCATGACGATGGTCGTAAACTTCGTCTTCGCCGAAGGTTGCGAACTCTTCGGAGTAGAGGCTGTTCGGTGAACGCTTCTGCGTCGCCGTGGCCTGACCTTTGTAGAGCTGCAACACCACTTCGCCATTCACTTCTTCAGCCAGTGATTCCGCAGCGGCCTGAATTGACTTACGCAGCGGTGCGAACCAGCGGCCGTCGTAGACCACGTAAGACATCTCCTGACCCAGCTGCTCACGCCATTTGAAGCTATCGCGATCCAGTACCAGCTGCTCAACCGCACGCAGCGCGTTAACCATGATGGTGCCGCCTGGGGTTTCATAGCATCCACGGGACTTGATGCCGACCAGACGGTTTTCAACGATATCGATCCGGCCCACACCGTGTTTCGCACCGATCACGTTGAGTTTTTCCAGACACTGGAACGGGCTCAGTTTTTCGCCGTTCACTGCCACTACCCGACCCTTTTCAACGGTCACGGTGACTTCTTCCGGCTGATCCGGCGCTTCTAAAGGATCGACGGTCCAGACCCAGCAATCTTTATTCGGTGCATTAGCCGGGCTTTCCAGCACGCCGCCTTCGGTGGAGATGTGCCAGGCGTTTTCATCGCGGCTGTAGATTTTTTCCAGCGACGCGGTGGTCGGAATGTTGCGCTCTTTCAGGTAGTCCAGCAGCGCTTCACGTGACCGCAGGTTCCATTCACGCCATGGCGCGACCACTTTCAGCTGCGGGGCCAGCGCGGTGTAGGTGGTTTCGAAACGCACCTGATCGTTACCTTTACCGGTTGCACCGTGACAGAGTGCATCCGCGCCCACTTTCAGCGCCAGCTCAACCTGAGCTTTCGCGATGATAGGACGCGCCACCGAGGTGCCCAGCAGATAGGTGCCTTCATACAGAGCGCCGGTCTGCAGCACCGGGTAAACGTAATCGCTGATGAACTCTTCACGCAGATCAACCACGTGACACTCAGAGGCACCGGACTGCAGCGCTTTCTTCTCTACGCCTTCAAGATCGCTGCGCTCCTGACCGATATCGGCCACAAACGCCACCACCTCACAGCCGCCGTAGTTCTCTTTCAGCCACGGAATGATGGCGGAAGTATCAAGACCACCGGAGTAAGCCAGAACGATTTTTTTGATGCCTTGCGTTTGCATTTCGTAATCCTTGAATCAGAGTCGTTAAGCGAGAATCCGGGTGCCAATCGGCACGCCGTTAAACAGGTCAGGCAACCGCTCAGCGTGACGCCAGCTGGCGATATCCACCGGGCGGCCCAGCGTACGCGCCGCATCCAGCGCAGCGTGCACCTTCACAATCATGCCATCGGTAATAATGCCCTGGGTAATCAGCTGCTCAGCTTTGTCGGCGGTCATCTCTTCGATGCGCTGACCTTTGCCGTCGAGAATACCGCTGACGTCTGACAGCAAGACTAAATCAGCGCCAAGGGTCGATGCCAGCGCCGTCGCAGCCTGGTCGGCGTTGACGTTCATCAGTTCGCCGTCGTCAGTGATGCCGATAGAACTGACGACCGGCATATAACCAGCGGCCAGCAGGGTGTTCATCAGCGCCGGGTTACCCGGCATGGCGTGACCCACGTGGCCCAGTTCTTCATCAAACGGGGTAACGTTAACCATTCCGGCATCGCCAAGGCAGAGGCCAACCGCGTTGATGCCGGTTTTTTTGGCCCACGCCAGCAGGGTTTTGTTGGCAGTTCCCGCCAGCGCACCGGTAATAATGTCGATCTGATCGGCCGGCGTGACGCGCAGGCCGTTCTTTTTCTTCACCGGCAGCGCCAGCTTTTTCATCAGCTCATCCACCAGGCAACCGCCACCGTGAACAATAATCAGCGGACGCTGATGGGCACTGCGATAAGTCAGCAGCGCATCAAACAGACGGGCCAGCGCTTCTTCGCTGTCTAACAGCACACCGCCCAGCTTGATAATCAATGGATTGGTCATGGTTTACTCGTCCGTTAGGTCAGTGAGGTGGTTTCAGGGAAGCCGAAGCGGATATTCAGACACTGGACTGCCTGCGACGCGGCGCCTTTCAGCAGGTTATCTTCGGCGGCCACCACAATCAGGTGCTCATCCTGTACCTCAAAACCGATGTCGCAATAAGGCAGACCCACCACCGCTTTCAGTGCCGGAACGCCCTGCTCGTAGAGCCGGACCAGTGGCTTATCGTGATACGCGCGCTGGAACACTGCCGCCACGTCTTCGCGGCTCACGCCCGGATTTAACCGGCAGGTTATCGTCGCCAGAATACCGCGCGGGAAGTTGCCCAGATGCGGCGTGAAAATCACCGGCGTACCAAGATGCGCCACGATTTCCGGGTGATGACGATGGTTGAACAGACCGTAAGGCTGCAGGCTGACTTCGCAAAAGCTGGTGCCGACGCTGGCTTTACGCCCTGCGCCGCTCACGCCGCTGGTGGCGTTGATCACCGGCCACTGTGCCGTATTCAGCAGGCCCGCCTCCACCAGCGGTTTCAGCGCCAGCTGGGCCGCCGTCGGGTAACAACCCGGCACGGCCACCAGCTGTGCCTGCTTAATCTGCTGATGCTGATATTCCGCCAGGCCATAGACCGCTTTATCCAGCCAGTCGCCATGCTGATGGGTGAAGCCATAGAAGCGGGTATAAAACGCGGGATCATTGACGCGGAAGGCACCGGACAGGTCGAATACCACACAACCGGCCTTGAGAAATTCCGGAGCCAGATCGTGGCTGACTTCATGGGCCGTCGCCAGAAAAACCACATCCACTTTATCTGCCCATTCCGCCGCATGGCTCAACGGCTGTAGCGGCAGATCCACTACCCCTTTCAGCTGCGGATGCAGATCGGACAAGCGCTTACCCGCATCGGGACTTTGCGCCGAAACCGCTAAAGCGGTTATGTTGATATCTGGATGGCGATTCAGGAAGGTGGCGAGCTCTACGCCAGCGTAACCACTGGCACCCACGATCAGCGTATTCAACATCAGGCTGTAACCCTTTTTACAGTCACACGTTCCGGGTCGCGGCCTTGCCCCGTTGCCCACAATGTCGTTTGCAGCGATTTAAGGTTCACATGCAGACGACGTTAATGTATTTTTATTCACTATTAATGCATGAATATTGATACATCCTAACTCAAGGACCGTCAACAGTGAAGACAAAATTACCGCCTTTTATCGAACTCTACCGCCAGTTGATCGCCACACCGTCAATCAGCGCAACCGATGCCGCACTGGACCAGAGTAATGAAACTTTAATCAATTTGCTGGCTGGCTGGTTTCGCGACCTCGGCTTCAGCGTTGAAGTTCAGCCGGTGCCCGGCACCCGCAATAAATTTAATATGCTGGCCCGGACCGGTGACGGCGCAGGCGGGCTGCTGTTAGCCGGTCATACTGACACCGTGCCGTTCGACGATGGCCGCTGGACCCGCGATCCCTTTACCCTGACCGAGCACGACAACAAACTCTACGGCCTCGGCACCGCAGATATGAAAGGCTTTTTCGCCTTTATTCTCGATACGCTGCGGGATGTGGATGTCACGACGCTGAGCAAGCCACTCTACATCCTCGCCACCGCCGATGAAGAGACCACCATGGCCGGCGCTAAATACTTTTCTGAATCGACCCAGCTGCGTCCGGATTGCGCCATCATTGGCGAACCGACCTCACTCAAGCCGGTTCGCGCGCACAAAGGGCACCTGTCGAACGTGATCCGTATTGAAGGCAAGTCGGGCCACTCCAGCGATCCGGCGCGCGGCGTCAACGCCATTGAACTGATGCATGAATCGATCACCCATCTGATGCAACTGCGCAATACGCTAAAAGAGCGCTATCACCACGATGGTTTCGCTATTCCCTATCCCACGATGAACTTCGGGCATATTCACGGTGGCGATGCGGCTAACCGCATTTGCGCCTGCTGTGAACTGCATATGGATATCCGGCCGTTGCCGGGCTTATCGCTCAGCGATCTGGATGGACTGCTGAACGACGCGCTGGCCCCGGTCAGTGCGCGCTGGCCTGGCCGTGTGACGGTCGCAGAGCTGCATCCGCCGATTCCGGGTTACGAATGCCCGGCGAACCATGAACTGGTCAGCGTGGTCGAGAAATTACTCGGTACGCCAACCGAAGTGGTGAACTACTGCACCGAGGCACCCTTTATTCAGCAGCTCTGCCCGACGCTGGTACTGGGTCCGGGCTCAATCAATCAGGCGCACCAGCCAGACGAATTTATTGATACCGCATTTATTAAGCCGACGCGGGCGCTTATCAGTCAGGTTGTGCAGCATTTTTGTCACTGATTAACAGCAAATGGGGCATTTCACTGTGATATCAGTAAAATGCCCGGTCATTCTGCGGGATTTAACAATAAGAATAACTTATCCCGCTCCGTCCCAAATAAATTCCATGAATTTCGGTTAGTTAGCCGCACGTTCGCCCCACTTTAACGCATTTGACGTGGACAGGTTTACGTGGCTAGATAAAAGACGTTGTTATGCCCACCGGGTAACTATCCAGATATTTTCAGATTGCAGACAGGCGGCAACTGAGCAAATTCCCCGTACATTACCGGGAAGATAAAGTTGCTGCTTTTTCTGCTGCCTGAAAAGGGTCGGGTGTAGAAGTTTTTCAAGACGATAAGGGTGTCAGGGTCCAATGAACGAACAATATTCCGCAATGCGAAGTAATGTCAGTATGCTCGGCAAACTGCTCGGGGATACGATTAAGGATGCGCTGGGCGAGAACATCCTCGACCGGGTGGAAACCATCCGTAAGCTCTCCAAGTCATCCCGTGCAGGTAATGACACTCATCGTAAGGAACTGCTTAATACGCTGCAAAACCTCTCCAATGACGAGTTACTGCCGGTGGCCCGCGCGTTTAGCCAGTTTCTGAACCTCACCAACGTGGCTGAGCAGTACCAGACCATCTCGCACAGCGGTGAAGGCGCAAACCATCCTGAACTGCTGAAAAAGACCTTCGAAACCCTGAAACAGCAGAAAGACATCAGCGAAACCGCGATCCGTGAGGCGATTGAGTCGCTGTCGCTGGAGCTGGTGCTGACTGCGCACCCGACCGAAATCACCCGCCGCACGCTGATTCACAAGCTGGTGGAGGTCAACAGTTGCCTCAAGCAACTCGATCACAGTGACATTTCCGATTACGAACGTAACCAGATTATGCGCCGTCTGCGCCAGCTGGTGGCGCAGGCCTGGCATACCGACGAGATCCGCAAATATCGTCCGACCCCGATTGATGAAGCCAAATGGGGCTTCGCCGTGGTCGAGAACAGCTTATGGGAAGGCGTTCCGGCTTTTCTGCGCGAGCTGAACGAGCAGGTCGAAGAAGCCTTCGGGATTAAACTGCCGGTCGATTTCGTGCCGGTGCAGTTCACCTCATGGATGGGCGGCGATCGTGACGGCAACCCTAACGTCACAGCCGCCATTACCCGCCACGCGATGCAACTGAGTCGCTGGAAAGCGGCCGATCTGTTCCTGCGTGACATTGGCGTGCTGATCTCTGAGCTGTCGATGTCGGAGTGCAGCGAAGAAGTGCGCGAACTGAGCGGCGATCCGGACGCGCTGGAACCTTACCGGATGATCCTGAAACGTCTGCGCAGTCAGCTGATGACCACGCAGGCATTCCTTGAACGTCGACTGAAAGGCGAACGTCTGCCGCGTCCGGCGGACCTGCTGGTCTCCAACGACCAATTGTGGGATCCGCTGTATGCCATTTATCAGTCACTGCAGCAGTGCGGCATGGGCATCATCGCCAACGGCCAGCTGCTGGATACGCTGCGCCGCGTGAAGTGCTTTGGCGTGCCGCTGGTACGTATCGACCTGCGCCAGGAGAGCACCCGTCATACCGAAGCCATTGCGGAAGTGACCCGCTATCTCGGCCTCGGCGATTATGAAAGCTGGTCCGAAGCGGACAAACAGGCCTTCCTGATCCGCGAATTGAATTCAAAACGTCCGCTACTGCCGCGCAGCTGGGAACCCAGCGATGAGACGCGCGAAGTGCTGGAAACCTGCCGCGTTGCGGCTGAAGCCCCACAGGGCTCGATCGCCGCTTACGTTATCTCAATGGCGAAAACGCCGTCTGACGTGCTGGCGGTCCACCTGTTACTGAAAGAAGCGGGCATCAACTATGCCATGCCGGTGGCACCGCTGTTTGAAACGCTCGATGACCTGAATAATGCCAACGACGTGATGAGCCAGCTGCTGAGCATTGACTGGTATCGCGGCTTTATTCAGGGCAAACAGATGGTGATGATTGGCTATTCTGACTCAGCGAAAGATGCCGGCGTCATGGCAGCCAGCTGGGCGCAGTATCAGGCGCAGGATGCGCTGATCAAAACCTGTGAAAAGGCCGGGATTTCGCTGACGCTGTTCCACGGACGCGGCGGCACCATCGGCCGTGGCGGCGCACCGGCACATGCGGCTCTGCTGTCACAGCCACCGGGCAGCCTGCGTGGCGGCCTGCGCGTCACCGAACAGGGCGAGATGATCCGCTTCAAATATGGTTTACCGGAAGTCACCATCGCCAGCCTGTCGCTCTACACCGGCGCGATTCTCGAAGCGAACCTGATGCCGCCGCCGGAGCCAAAACGCGAATGGCGCGACATCATGGATCAGCTCTCTGCCGACTCCTGTGCGATGTATCGTGGCTATGTGCGTGAAAACGAAGATTTTGTGCCTTACTTCCGTTCAGCGACACCGGAGCAGGAGCTGGGTAAACTGCCGCTGGGCTCACGTCCGGCCAAGCGTCGTCCGACCGGCGGCGTAGAGTCGCTGCGTGCGATTCCATGGATTTTCGCCTGGACGCAAAACCGTCTGATGCTCCCTGCCTGGCTGGGTGCCGGTGCGGCGCTGCAACAGGCGATGGCGGCGGGCCATCAGGATCAGCTGGAAGCGATGTGCCGCGACTGGCCGTTCTTTTCCACTCGCCTCGGCATGCTGGAGATGGTGTTCTCGAAAGCCGACCTGTGGCTGGCGGAATATTACGATCAGCGGCTGGTCGAAAAATCACTCTGGCCGCTGGGCAAACAGCTGCGCGACCAGCTGGATGCGGATATCAAAGCGGTACTGACCATTGCTAACGACTCTCACCTGATGGCCGATCAGCCGTGGATTGCTGAGTCGATTGCGCTGCGTAACGTCTATACCGATCCTCTTAACGTGCTGCAGGCGGAACTGCTGCATCGTTCACGTGCTCAGGAAGCCCGTGGTGATGAGCCGGATGCACGCGTAGAGCAGGCATTAATGGTGACCATTGCGGGTGTGGCAGCCGGCATGCGTAATACCGGTTAAGCCGGTGCAGGCGCGGTATTCGCGCCTGCTACTGATAACAAAAAAGTCGGGATAAGCCCGACTTTTTTATTGGCTGGAGCGGTCGAATCAGGCGGCCGCGACGGCGGGACGCACCCCCAGAGTGTGGCAGATGGCATAACTCATTTCGGCACGGTTCAGCGTGTAGAAGTGGAAATCTTTCACGCCTTCGCGCGACAGAATCTTCACCATATCCATCGCGATGTTGGCACCTACCATTTTGCGCGTCTCAGCATCATCATCCAGCCCGGCAAACATTGCATTCATCCAGCCCGGCACGCGTACATTGGTCAGCGTGGCGAAGCGTTGCAGCTGTTTAAAGTTTGAGACCGGCAGAATACCGGGCACGATCTCTACGTCGATGCCGGTCGACACACAGCGATCGCGGAAGCGTAAATAGCTTTCGACGTCGAAAAAGAACTGGGTGATCGCCCGGTTCGCGCCGGCATCAATTTTGCGCTTCAGGTTAATCAGATCGGCCTGCGCGCTTTTGGCTTCCGGATGGACTTCTGGATAAGCCGCAACCGATATATCAAAATCACCAACCTCTTTCAGCAGCGAGACCAGATCGCAGCCATACATTTCTGGCTTACCGCCGCCTGGTGGCAGGTCACCGCGCAGCGCCACGATATGGCGGATACCGTTGTTCCAGTAATCCTGCGCGATGGTGCGTAACTCTTCTCGCGTGGCATCGACACAGGTCAGGTGCGGCGCGGCTTCCAGACCGGTGCGATCTTTAATCCCTTTGATGATGCTGTGGGTACGATCGCGCTCGCCAGAGTTCGCGCCGTAGGTGACAGAGACGAATTTTGGTTTCAGGCTGCTCAGGCGATCGATTGAGGTCCACAGCGTCGCTTCCATTTCGCTGGTACGCGGCGGAAAGAATTCAAATGAGACATTAATTTGCCCGTTCAGCTCTGCCAGGCTCTGGTTTAGCGCTTCGCGCTGATTGGCATGAAAGAAACTCATCCTGCATCCTCATCGATCACATCGGTTAACTGTCGATCTGTAAACATCCATACGTTTAGACGTCCAGATGTTCAAAATGACCGAATCCGGCATCAGCGTCAACTAAAAAATGATCAACGGCGGTGATAAATTTTCATTCAACCTGAAGGAAATTCATGATGGGTGAGGATTAAAGACGAGAACAGGCGCCGAAGCGCCTGAGAAGAAAGGATTACAGCAGTTGCGCCAGGCGATTGATATCTGACTGAATGGCGCCCGCTGTGACATCACGTCCCGCACCCGGACCGCGGATCACCAGCGGATTATCACGATACCAGCGGCTTTCAATGGCAAAAACGTTATCGCACGGCAACAATGCGGCCAGCGGATGCTCCGGTCGCACGGCTTCGACGCCGACCCGGGCTTTGCCGTTGCCATCAAAACGGGCAACATAGCGCAGCACTAAGCCCAGCTCCTGCGCAGCTTCCAGTCGTTGCAGCATCTGCTCATTCAGCTCTTCACCATTTTCAAAGAAATGGTCGATCGAACCCTGCTGGCCGTTATCCGGCACCAGAGATTCAACCCGAACCTGATCCGGTTCGATGTCATATCCCGCTTCACGCGCCAGAATCACCAGCTTACGCATCACGTCCTGTCCGGAGAGATCGACGCGCGGATCGGGCTCGGTTAAACCCTGCTGCCACGCCTGATCCACCAGCTCGGTGAACGGCACCGTGCCGTCAAACTGCAGGAACAGCCACGACAGCGTGCCAGAGAAGATGCCGCTGATCGCCAGGATAGTGTCGCCGCTGTCGCGCAGATCGCGCACCGTGTAGTTAATCGGCAGGCCAGCCCCTACCGTGGCGTTATATAACCAGTGACGGCCGGTTTTGGTAAAGGCATCGCGGATTTGCCGCCACGTCTGGCTGTCCGACGCGCCCGCTACCTTATTGGCACTGATGACGTGAAAACCGTGACTGGCGAAATCGAGGTACTGCTGCGCCAGCGGCGTGCTGGCCGTGACGTCCAGCACCACTAAGTCGTCAAACGGGTGCGCCCGCATCCACAGGAACAGCGATTCTTCATCACGTTCTACCGCTTCATCATCAAAGAAGGCCAGCGCCCGGCTGGCGTCCAGTCCGTCGTAACTCAGCAGGCTACGGCGGCTATCGGCCACACCGGCCAGCACAAATTCAAATCCGGTACGGGCCGACAGGTTTTCGTGATCACGCGCAAACAGTTCCAGCCAGCGCGAACCGATATTACCTTTACCGAACAGCATCAGGCCAATGCGCTTTTCCGCCCGGAACAGCGACTGGTGCAATCCCTGGATCAGATGACGGGTCGGACCGACGCGCAGCACCGCCACCACGCTGATGTGCTCTTCTGACTGCCAGATAAACTCTACCGGCTGGTCTTTTAACTGCTGCCAGAAACGGTGGGTATGCAGCGGATTGCGGGTGACGCCCGCGCCCACCAGCGCCACCAGAGCCAGCCCATCACGCAGTTGCAGATGGCCCGGCAGACCGGCATCCTGGAGCAGCGAAAAAGCGCTGTTGACCACTTCTGAGGTGTAGCAGAGCTGCAGCAGTTGGCGGTCGGGATGTACACCCACCGCCAGCGGACGTAGCTGGGCGCGCTTCAGCAGCAGATCGATCTCTTTATGCAGCAGGCTGAAATCGTGCTGTTCCGGCAGCAGAATCTCAATCAGGCAAACGTCATCGTGACTGGTCACGATACGGGCGCCGGTACCGGAAGCCAGTACGCGCTCAATGCGGGTTGAACCCTGCTCCGGCTGGTAGCTGCAGCGCAGTTGCAGATCAATGTCGCTGCCCGAGACCGGCTGCAGTGTGCGGGTATGCAACACCGGGGCGGCAAGGCGCGCCAGTTCACTGGCTTCATCCAGCCTTAACAACGGCAGCAGACAAGCATCCGACACTTTACGCGGATCGGCACTGTACACGCCGGCCACATCGCTCCAGATGGTGACGCGACCGACGCCCGCCAGCGCGCCAATCTGCGTCGCGGAATAGTCGGAACCGTTACGTCCGAGCAGCACCGTTTCACCGGCGTCGTTACGGCTGATGAAGCCGGTCACCACGATGCGCTTGTGCGGATGTTGTGCCAGCAGGGTTTGCAGCAGTGGCCACGACTTGCCTTCATCCACCTGCGGTTGCGCGGCCCGTTCAGCACGCAGAAAATCGCGCGCATCCAGCCAGCAGGCCTGCATATCACGCTGGCTCAGCACCGCGGCCATCAGGCGGGCCGACCAGATTTCACCGTGCCCGACCACTTCGGCATACACCGCGTCCGTCAGCGTGCCATCCAGCAGGGCGGCCAGCTTCTCCAGATCGCGGATGAATGCCGAGACTAACGGTTCAGCGATCTCAGCAGGCAGCAGCGCGCTAATCAGCTCGCTTTGATAACGCCGTAAAGCCTGTTGCACCTGGTGCGCAGACAACCGATCGCTCTGGCTGAGCTTCAGCCAGCTAATCAGCTGGTTGGTGGTCGAGCCTGCCGCCGACACCACCATCATGTCGCCCGGCTGGCTGTAGTCCGCCATAATACTGGCCACACGCTGATAGCAGCGTGCATCCGCCAGGCTACTGCCGCCAAATTTATGCAACTGCCTGATATCCGGCGTTCCCGCGCCTGCTGAAATCGTCATGCTTAACCCTCGGCTGCGATCCGGAATGCATTATCCAGATCGGCAATTAAATCTTCGTGATCTTCGATGCCGACAGAAACACGCAGCAGCGTGTCGGAGATGCCGGCTGCGGCCCGTGCTTCTGCCGACATTCCCGCATGCGTCATGGTCGCGGTGTGGGAAATCAGACTCTCCACCCCGCCCAGTGATTCCGCCAGCGTAAATAGCCGCAGCGCTTTCAGGAAGCGGCGCAGCAGGGCCTCATCACCGTCGACCTCGAAGCTCAGCATCGCACCAAAACCGCGCTGCTGACGCACTGCATGTTCGTGTCCGGCGTTTTCCGGCAGCGAAGGATGATACAACTTTTTCACCTGCTTCTGTTGCTTCAGGTAATCAACAATTGCTAATGCGTTGCGTTGCGCCGTAGCCATGCGTGGCGCTAAGGTACGGATGCCGCGCAGCAGCAGATAGCTATCAAACGCCGAACCGGTGACGCCAATGTTGTTAGCCCACCACGCCAGGTCGGTCGCCAGCTGAGGATCTTTGGCAATGACCGCGCCCGCCACCACGTCAGAATGACCGTTGAGGTATTTGGTGCAGGAGTGGATCACCAGGTCCGCGCCCAGTGCCAGCGGATTCTGTAACGCCGGACTCATAAAGGTGTTATCCACTACGCTGAGGGCGCCAGCAGCGCGTGCGGCGCCGCAGATCGCACTGATATCGACCACGCGCAACAGTGGATTGCTGGGGCTTTCGATCAGCACCAGCTTCGGTTTTTCATCCAACGCCGCCTGCAGCGCATTCAGGTCACCCTGATCGACAAATTTCACCCGATAAGCACCGCGCTTGCTTAGGCTGTCAAACAACCGGTAGCTGCCGCCATAACAGTCGTGTGGTGCCACCAACAGGTCGCCAGGCTTCAGGAACACCGTCGTCACCAGGTGAATAGCCGACATGCCGGTATTGGTTAATACCGCGCCTGCCCCGCCTTCCAGTTCGGCCAGCGTCCGTTGCACCACATCGCGGGTTGGATTACCGCGACGTGAATAGTCATGTGCGCGTGGCTCGTTGAAATCCAGGAAGTTATAGGTGCTGGAGAGGTGAATCGGTGGGACAACGCAGCCATATTGCTCGTCATCATTCAAACCGCTGCGTACTGCGATGGTTGCCTGTTTGCGCGTCATGGGGCTTATTGTTCCTGAAATGTGAAATGTTGAGGCACAGGATATCACCCTCTAATTAGACGTCAATACATCTGGACATCTAAATGTCTTTGCGTATAGATTGAGCAGAAACGCAATAACCGCTAAAATTATGCGTCATCGCCTGGCGCTCACCCGATAATTCAGACGCTGTGAGCGAAGAAAACCCGCCATATCAGGGGTCAGGCAGGGAAAAATCAGGCATAATTCGCTGATTTCCTCACTTTTAACGTTTATTAATTAAGGTATCCCATGGCTGAATGGAACGGCGAATATATCAGCCCGTACGCCGAGCACGGTAAGAAGAGCGAGCAGGTCAAGAAGATTACGGTTTCTATCCCATTGAGCGTGCTGAAGATTTTAACGGATGAGCGTACCCGTCGTCAGGTCAACAACCTGCGTCACGCCACCAACAGTGAGCTACTGTGTGAAGCGTTTTTGCATGCTTTTACCGGCCAGCCACTGCCAGATGATGTTGACCTGCGTAAAGAGCGCAGCGATGAGATTCCGGAAGAAGCGAAAAAGATCATGCGCGACATGGGTATCGATCCAGATACCTGGGAATATTAATCCGTCAGGCCTGTTTCGCTTAACATCGCTTTGTTTCAGATGAGCAGTCTCCGCAAGGGTGCCGCTCATCTGACCTTAATCTGTGGTGACGCATTTTCTATCTTCCCGCCTGCCCCGCCATTCTGACTTTTTTCAGTACGATTTATTCGTATAGTAATAACATCCATCGCATTTTTATATTATCGGGATATTTTCATTCCAGGATGAGATTATATTCAATTACTGAATGGAGGAATTACTATTGTTCCTGATTAGCTGACTCCGTAAGATTTCCGCCAAAGCAATGAGTCTGCAGGAAGCATGATGGCACTGAAATCTATAACAAAAAAACAAAAGCGCTTATTTTTAATTATTAATCTGTTTACCCTTTCGGCCTTTTCCTTTTCCGGCCTGGCAAATGCGGTGCTGCCGGTGGCAGAAAAAAACAGCGAAGCTAATGCACTTTTACAGGACCAGATTCGCAAACAACAGTTAATCCCCAAACCACAAAAAAGCGTATCTGAGAAAAAGGGTATTGAACGTCAGGCGATCCGTTTTCCACACGAATCGAATTGCTACCAAATTGATAAGGTTTATTTACGTCAGGATAGCAAAAAAATTCACCTTGAAAAATTACGTTATTTTACCTCTCAGGCCGAAGGTCAATGTCTGGGTATTGCGGGCATAAATCTGCTGGCAAAAACCCTGCAAAACGAAATTATCAGGCTGGGCTATATCACCACACGGGTTAACTTACCCAATCAGAATTTATCGGATCATGCGTTAACCTTTGAAATCAATGCCGGTAAAATTGGCAATATCGTGGTTAATAAAGCCAGCGGCGATTATATCAGTCTGCGTAATACCCTGCCGCTGAAAGCGGGCGACATCCTCGAACTAAGCGATCTCGAACAGGGCAGTTTTAATCTGCAGCGCGTACCGGGTTCGCAGGTCAGGATCAATGTATCACCTGGCCGTGAGAAAAATAAAAGTGATCTTTATATCCAGCGCGAACAAGATAAATACTGGCAGGTGGGGGCGTGGATCAATGATGCGGGTTCGGTCTCAACCGGGCGTTATCAGGGAGGCGCAGCACTCTATTTAAATAACATCACCTCACTGAGTGACACGCTATATGCTTCCTATGGCCACGACATCGCGCCAAAACATACCGTAAAAGGTAACAGTAATAAATCGATTGGCTATTCTGTTCCATGGGGTTACTGGTGGCTCGATCTGTACGCCAGCCAGAGCCAGTATCAACAATATATGATCGGTAACTGGACCAACTGGCGGCTGAATAACAAAAACAGCTACTACAGCGCGCAACTTAATCGCCTGCTCTCGCGTACCGAACATCAGACTACGACGGCTGGCCTGCAAATATTCAATACCGAATCCCGCTATGCGCTCAATGGTTTCGATCTCGTCAGCATGCATAAGAAAAATGCGGGATGGAAAGCCGTACTGCAACATCAGCTCAGTTACGATAATGCCGGTCTGGCAGCCAGCCTGAGTTACCAAAAAAAGATGCCATGGTTTAATAGTCATCAGACTGTTGAGTAGGAATATAAACTCATCGATAAAGAAGGCAGGATTGTTACCTTAGATCTGCAAGGCTCCGTGAACTTCCTTTTTTACGGTAACTGGCTGAACTATTCTCCCCATTTTAGCCTGCAATATTCACCCGATAATGTTTCTTCGCTGAGTCGTTTTTCACTGGCAAATCGCTGGACGGTACGCGGATTCGATGGTGAAAATTCGCTTCAGGATAATAAGGGATGGTACTGGCGCAACGACATCAGCTGGATATTTCCCGACAAGGCCATACAACCTTATATCGGCGTTGATGCAGGTCAGGTTTATGGCCATCAGAGTCAACAATATTACAACGGGAAAACGGTTATCGGCAGCGTCGTTGGCTTGCGAGGTAAATATCAGCAAACCTACCTTGATCTTTTTTCCGGCACGCCTCTTAAAAAGCCACAGGGCTTTCACACGGATCCCCTTACGCTGGGTTTCTCTCTGCAATGGAAATACTGAGAAAAGGAGCAAAGTTTTACCATCACTACCGTTAAACAGAGTTTAAAAACATCATTACTTAAAGGGATAAAAATGAAAAGTCTTAAAATTAATTTATTATTTCTGGCGACGTTAGCTACGCTCAGCAGTCAGTCTTCCTTTGCTGCACTTGATCTTTACACCCATGCAAATGGTGCAACGGTGGTTAATATCAATAAAGCCGATGCGAATGGTCTTTCGCATAATATGTACCAAAAATTCAATGTCCCTACTCAGGGCATGGTCATCAATAACAGCACCACCGATTTAATCCGTGAAAGCGGTAATCTTTCTCACAACAGTAATCTGGACGGCCCTGCCAGCCTGATTCTTAATGAGGTCATTTCAAAAAATCCATCTTATCTCAACGGTTATATAGAAGTTGCTGGCCAGAAGGCTGATGTGATTATCGCCAACCCTAACGGCATTAGCTGTTCTGGCTGCGGCTTTATTAATACCGGCCGGGCCACGCTCACCACCGGCACGCCAACCTTCAGCGATGGTGCATTTACCGGCTTTAACGTGGCACAGGGTTCGCTTGCTGTCAGCGGTGATGGCCTGAAAGGGGCAGATTATACCGACCTGCTGGCGCAGCAAATTAACATCCGCGGTCAGGTAGAGACCAGCCAGTTGAACGCTATCGCCGGTAGCTATGATTACAATATTGCTTCCGGCCAGGTGACGGCAGCGGAAAACAGCGTGCGTTACGCTAACAGTATTGATGTCAGCGCGCTGGGTGGCGTAACGGCGGGGATCATTCAACTGCAAACCACTGAGGCGGGTGCCGGGGTAAATAATAACGGCATACTAAATGCCGTCGGCCTTTCTATCACCTCTGATGGTGCGCTGATCAACAACGGCACCGTTGAAAGTGGCTTTATTAACGCCAAAACTCGCAGCGGAATTATTAATAATGGTCAGCTTTCTTCCCATCAGACAGTGCTGCAGACAGCCGGCTCGTTCACTAACAATGGCACAATTAAAGCCACTGATTCTATTGATATCATCAGTGATGGGGCAGTCTTTAATAGCAGTCATGGGCAAATCGATGCAGCTGGAGATATCGGTATCATTGCTCAGGCCGGTAATATTGATAACGCCGGTAAAATCACCAGCGGGAAAGATCTGACAATGCTGACCGGCTTTGGACCGGTTGGTGAAGAAGTTAAAGCTAAATTCAACACCAGTCTGCTTAATTCCGGCTCAATGCAGGCCAATAATATCAGCCTGCTCGCGGTAAACGAGATTAATCTGTTGTCAGGTGGAGACGTCACCGCGCAAGGTGCAGCATATATTTCTGCTGCAAAAGTCTCTAACGACGCGGCCCTCATCGGACAGAGCGCTTCCGTCGCGGCTAAAGAGGTGCGGAATAGCGGGGTGATGCAGACTACCGGACTGTTAAGCGTAGAGGGCAAAAACGGGATATATAATACCGGCAGCATGGAAGCGGGAACGCTGGCGCTGATTACCGATGAGAAAATCAGTAATTCATCCTGCGTATGGTGGGTATTTTGCACCAAAGGCACCATGAAGGCCGATAAAATCACCATTACTGCGCCTAAGATCGCGAGTCTGCGTGAGCTGGATGGCAACTATACGACGCAGACCCTTGAACTGAATAAGCCTGTAGCACCATCAGAACCGGGCACCAGTTTGTAATAAACCTACCCGCCAGTAAAAAAACGCTATAAAAAAACCCAGCCGAAGCTGGGTTTTTCTTGCCGCCGAACCCGCAGGTTCAGGTGCCTTTTAATCTTATTTTTTAGCGCCTGGCACGCTGAAACGCTTGTTAAAGCGGTCAACACGGCCACCAGTTGCCACTTCACGCTGCTTACCGGTATAGAACGGGTGGCATTTACCACAAACGTCCAGGTTCAGTTCGTGAGTCAGTGTTGAACGGGTGTGAATCTCGTTGCCGCAGGTACATTTGATAGTAACTGCTTCGTATTTCGGGTGAATACCTTGTTTCATGGGAAACCTCAGATAAGGCCGTGTCGCTCTCCGTGCCAGGTCGTAACCCGCACAGCACCACACGCGGTTGAACAATAAAGGGTGGACTCCGGCAAGATCTTTCTCACCGAAGGCGCAACATTATACAGCTAACTTCTGATTGCTGCAAATCTCTGCTGAGATACCCGCCATCGGGGCCAGCGTGTACACTATCTTCCCCGATGATTGAGCCGGAAAGAGATTGCTATGCCCGTTGTTCAGGTTGCCCTGCCCGTCCCCTTGCCCCGCCTGTTTGACTATCTGCCTCCTGTGGGTGCGCAGCCAGTAATTGGCGGTCGTGTGAGCGTGCCCTTCGGCAATCGCAAAATGATCGGCATTGTCGTTGCGCTGCGTGACAACAGCGATCTGCCGGAAGCGCAACTGAAGCGCGTTGCGGAGGTGCTGGACAGCGAATCACTCTATCCGCCGTCGTTGTGGCGCATTCTCAACTGGGCGGCCAGCTACTACCATTCGCCGACTGGCGAAGTGCTGAGCCATGCGATACCGGTGCTGCTGCGTCAGGGTAAACCGGCGCAGGACAATCCATTATGGCAATGGGTGATCACCGAGCAGGGTCGCGCTACAGCACCCGAAAGCTTAAAACGCGCACCGAAACAGCAGCAGGCGCTGGCCGCCTTACGTCAGCGGCCGCTCTATCGTCATCAGGTCAGCGAACACGATCTGACGGATGCGGCAATGCAGGCGCTGCGGGCTAAAGGTCTGTGCGATCTGCATGAACATCAGCCGCAGATGCATGACTGGCGCACCACCTTCGCGATCAAAGGCGAACGCCTGCGGCTGAATACCGATCAGGCGATGGCGGTCGGCGCAATCCGGGCAGAAGATGAACAGTATGCCGCGTGGCTGCTGGCGGGCATCACCGGCTCCGGCAAAACCGAGGTTTATCTCAGCGTGCTGGAGAATGTGCTGTCACGCGGCAAGCAGGCGCTGGTGCTGGTACCCGAAATTGGCCTAACCCCGCAAACCATTGCCCGTTTCCGTGAGCGCTTTGATGCGCCGATCGATGTGCTCCACTCTGCCTTAAATGACAGTGAACGGCTGGCGGTATGGCTGCGCGCGCGACGGGGCGAAACGGCTATCGTGATCGGCACCCGCTCGGCCCTGTTTACTCCACTGGCGCGTCCTGGGGTAATCATCATTGATGAAGAGCACGACAGCTCCTATAAACAGCAGGAAGGCTGGCGGTACCAGGCACGCGATCTGGCAGTATTCCGCGCGCATGAAGAGAACATCCCGATAGTGATGGGATCGGCGACACCGGCGCTGGAGACGCTGCACAACGTACGCAGCGGTAAATATCGTCAGCTCGACCTGACGAAACGCGCCGGCAATGCCCGACCGGCCCTGCAACAGTTGATCGATCTGAAAGGCGTGCAGCTGACTGGCGGCCTGGCACCGGCGCTGATCGGCAAAATGCGTCATCATTTGCAGGCCGACAATCAGGTCCTGCTATTTCTGAACCGCCGCGGCTTTTCACCGGCCCTGTTGTGTCACGATTGTGGCTGGATTGCCGAATGTTCGCGCTGTGACCGCTACTACACATTGCATCAGCATCACCGCCAGCTACGCTGCCACCATTGCGACAGCCAGCGACCGCTGCCTAATCAATGTCCGCAATGTGGCTCGACCCATTTGCTGCCGGTGGGCGTCGGCACCGAGCAGCTGGAACAGCAGCTCGGCACGCTGTTTCCCGGCATCCCGGTATCGCGCATCGATCGTGATACCACCAGCCGCAAAGGTGCGCTGGAGCAGCATCTGGCCGATGTTCATCGCGGCGGCGCCCGCATCCTGGTCGGTACCCAGATGCTGGCAAAAGGCCACCATTTCCCCGACGTCACACTGGTCTCGCTGCTGGATGTGGATGGTGCCCTTTTCTCGGCTGATTTCCGCGCGGCAGAACGGTTTGCCCAGCTCTACACGCAGGTTGCCGGTCGCGCCGGCCGGGCCGGTAAACAGGGCGAAGTGCTGCTGCAGACCCACCATCCGGAACACCCGTTGCTGCAGACCCTGCTGCATAAAGGTTATTTTGCCTTTGCCCAGCAGGCGCTGCTGGAGCGCCAGGCGGTGTTCCTGCCGCCATGGAGCCGCCACGCACTGTTCCGGGCGGAAGATATGGATAACCAACAGGCGGCGGAATTTCTGCAGCAGCTGCGAAATCTGCTGGAATCGAGCCCGCTGAATGACAGCGCGATGTGGTTTATGGGACCACTACCCGCCCTGCAGCCAAAACGCAGCGGCCGCTGGCGCTGGCAGTTGCTGGTGCAGCATCCTTCACGCCAGCGTCTGCAACAGTTACTGAGCAGCTCATTGCCGCTGGTTTCGACCCTGCCCGCCGCGCGCAAAGTAAAATGGACGCTGGATATCGATCCCACCGAGAGCTGATACGGCTGACACTGCGAGCCAGATCGAAAAAAGTCGCATAAGTCACAATTTTTATGCAAATTAAGTAACAACCAGCCGGGCAATCGTTAACAATGTTGCCCGGCTTGCTTTTAGGTCAGGCAAAACAGAATCGAACGCGCCATAACGCGTCAGGAGCATGTGTTGGAGCAGAATCAACAACCGCCCGCCGCCACCATGAAAGACGTAGCGGAAAAAGCGGGCGTCTCAACCGCCACCGTTTCGCGTGCGCTGATGAACCCGGAGAAAGTCTCTGCCGCCACCCGGCAGAAAGTTGAGCAGGCGGTTGCGGCGGTGGGATATGCGCCGCATGGGCTGACCCGCAACGCGCGCCGTAACGATACCCAGACCATTCTGGTGATTGTTCCCGACATCTGCGATCCCTTCTTCAGCGAAATCATTCGCGGCGTCGAAGTCACGGCGGCCGCAGAGGGCTATCTGGTCCTGATTGGCGACTGCGCGCACCAGAATCAGCAGGAAAGAACCTTTCTGAACCTGATGCTGACGCGGCAGATCGATGGCATGGTGCTGCTGGGTTCACAGCTCCCCTTTGATGCCAGCGTCGATGAACAGCGCAATTTGCCACCGATGGTGATGGCAAATGAGTTTGCGCCGGAAATGTCACTGCCCACCGTACACATCGATAACCTGACCGCCGCGTTTGAAGCGGTCAATCATCTGCTGCAGTTGGGACACCGGCAAATCGCCTGTATCGCCGGACCGGAAGAGATGCCGCTCTGTCAGTATCGCCTGCAGGGTTACGTCCAGGCGATGCGCCGCAGCGGCTTAACCGTCGATCCCACCTATATTGTACGGGGTGATTTTACCTTTGAAGCGGGCGTGGCGGCGATGAAACAACTGCTGTCGCTGCCACAACCGCCACGCGCCCTGTTCTGCCACAGTGATATCATGGCGCTCGGGGCGATGAATCAGGCCAGACGCAGCGGACTGCGGATACCGGACGATCTGTCAGTCGTCGGGTTTGATGATATTGAGCTATCGCGTTACTGCGAGCCGCCGCTGACCACCGTGACGCAGCCGCGTTATCAGATCGGCCGGGAAGCGATGTTGCTGCTGCTGGATGAGTTGCACGGCAAACGCGTCAGCAGTGGATCGCGGCTGCTGGATGCCGGGCTGACCATTCGTGGCAGCACAGCGCCAGCAAAAAAGCGTGAAAAATAAGCGAAATCTGGCACTTTTTTCAGTAGATTCTTAAGGCGAACACTGCTGGTCAAAGTTCCGGCCCTTAAGTAACATGGCGGACTCCTTGCCGGGCGCGTAAAAACCATCGATTCGCCCATTTGGCACTATTTTTTGAAGGGTATCAGAACGAGAGTGGCACAAAAAGATTATGTAGGCCGCGGGCGTTCAACAGGGACGCGTCGCAAAAAAAGCCCCAGCCGTGGCAAGAAGAGTAAGGGCGGTTCGGGAACATCAAAATTGATGATTGTACTGGCGGTTGCGGTGTTGGTGACCTTTGCCGGTGGTTTATGGTTCCTGGCGCATCACAAGAAAGAGGACGTGCCGGTCATTACGGATCATAAAGCCAACGGTAATGGCTTACCGCCTAAGCCAGAAGAGCGCTGGAAGTACATCAAAGAGCTGGAAAATCGCCAGGTCACCGTGCCGACGCCTATCGAGCCCTCATCAGGCGGTGAAGTGAAGTCGCAGACGCAGCTGACCGACGAGCAGCGCCAGTTGCTGGAGCAGATGCAGGCCGACATGCGTCAGCAGCCAACGCAGCTGAACGAAGTGCCGTGGAACGAACAGACACCGGCTCAGCGTCAGCAAACGCTGCAACATCAGCAGCAGTTGCAGCAACTGCAACGTCAACAGCAGCAGGTACAGCAACAACAACAACGCCAGCAGTTGCAGGCGCAACAGCAGCAGCAACGTCAGCAACAATTGCAGCAGCAACAACAGCGTCAGCAGCAGCAGCAGCAGCAGCAGCAGCAAAATGTACAGCGCCAGACGCAGCCTGCACCGATTACGCGTGAGCCGGTGTCACAACCGAAACCGCAGGAAACGGCGAAGGCCAAGCCCGCCGAGAAAGCCTCTTCTCAGCGCTGGATGGTGCAGTGTGGCTCCTTCAAAGGCACTGACCAGGCGGAATCGGTACGTGCTGGCTTAGCCTTCGAAGGTTTTGAAAGCCGGATTACTACCGGCGGCGGCTGGAATCGTGTGGTTATCGGGCCTTATAAAGACCGCGCCACCGCCGATAGCACCCTGAAACGCCTGCGCAGTTCCGGTCACTCCAGCTGTATTCCGCTCGCCGTCGGGGGTTGAAACCCGACAAACCTGCCCCATATCTGTTTGCATGATCCTCCGCGCCTGGTGCGCGGAGCCTTTTTCCGAATGCAACAAGGGGTCTGCCCGTGACAACAATAGTAAGTGTACGACGCAACGGCCAGGTAGTGATTGGCGGTGATGGCCAGGCTACGCTCGGCAATACCGTGATGAAAGGCAACGTTAAAAAAGTGCGTCGTTTATACAACGATAAAGTGATCGCCGGGTTCGCTGGCGGTACTGCAGATGCCTTCACCCTGTTTGAACTCTTCGAACGTAAACTGGAAATGCATCAGGGCCACCTGGTGAAAGCCGCGGTTGAGCTGGCCAAAGACTGGCGTACTGACCGCATGCTGCGCCGCCTTGAAGCATTACTGGCGGTCGCCGATGAGTCAGCGTCGCTGATCATCAGCGGCAACGGTGATGTCATCCAGCCTGAAAATGATCTGATCGCCATCGGTTCCGGTGGTCCTTTCGCCCAGGCAGCCGCCCGTGCGCTGCTGGAAAATACTGAGATGGGTGCACGCGACATCGTCGAAAAATCGCTGAACATCGCGGGTGATATCTGCATCTACACTAACCATAACGTTAATTTCGAAGAATTACCGTCCAAGGCGTAAGGATTAAAACATGTCTGAGATGACTCCGCGCGAAATCGTCAGCGAGCTGAACCGTTTTATCATCGGCCAGGACAGCGCTAAGCGCGCCGTGGCCATTGCGCTGCGTAACCGCTGGCGCCGCATGCAGCTTGACGAAGAACTGCGTCATGAAGTAACACCGAAAAACATTCTGATGATCGGTCCGACCGGTGTCGGTAAAACCGAGATCGCCCGTCGACTGGCTAAACTGGCGAACGCGCCGTTTATTAAAGTCGAAGCGACCAAATTCACCGAAGTAGGTTATGTCGGTAAAGAAGTGGACTCGATCATCCGCGACCTGACTGACTCCGCCATCAAAATGGTCCGCAGTCAGGCGATTGAAAAGAACAAATACCGCGCCGAAGAGATGGCGGAAGAGCGCATCCTTGATGTGCTGATCCCACCGGCGAAAAATAACTGGGGCCAGCCAGAGCAGGCACCTGAGCCGTCAGCCGCCCGCCAGTCTTTCCGTAAAAAACTGCGCGAAGGTCAGCTGGATGACAAAGAGATTGAGATCGACCTGGCCGCCAGCGGTCCGGGCGTTGAGATCATGGCACCTCCGGGCATGGAAGAGATGACCAGCCAGCTGCAGTCGATGTTCCAGAACCTCGGCGGCCAGAAACAGAAGCCACGCAAGCTGAAGATCAAAGAAGCAATGAAGCTGCTGGTAGAAGAAGAAGCGGCCAAACTGGTCAATCCGGAAGAGCTGAAGCAGGAAGCCATTGAGGCGGTCGAGCAGCACGGTATCGTGTTTATCGATGAGATCGACAAAATCTGTAAGCGCGGCGGCCAGAATGCCGGCGGCCCGGATGTATCACGTGAAGGAGTTCAGCGCGACCTGCTGCCGCTGGTTGAAGGCTGTACTGTTTCAACCAAGCACGGCATGGTGAAAACTGACCACATTCTGTTTATCGCCTCCGGCGCTTTCCAGGTGGCCAGTCCGTCAGATCTGATTCCGGAACTGCAGGGTCGTCTGCCGATTCGCGTTGAACTGCAGGCGCTGACCGTGAACGATTTCGAGCGCATTCTGACTGAACCGAACGCGTCGGTAACCGTGCAGTATAAAGCGTTGATGAACACTGAAGGCGTTAACATCGACTTCACCGCCGACGGTATTCGTCGTATCGCTGAAGCGGCCTGGCAGGTGAACGAGACCACCGAAAACATCGGTGCGCGTCGTCTGCATACCGTGCTGGAACGTCTGATGGAAGATATCTCTTATGACGCCAGCGATCGTCACGGCGAATCCGTCACCATTGATGCTGACTATGTCGGTAAACATCTGGATGAACTGGTGGCCGACGAAGACCTGAGCCGCTTTATCCTCTAATCGGCGCGATCAGCACTTTTCTGAAGCCCAGCCATCCGGTTGGGCTTTTTTATGCATGCTCTTGATGCAACGCTGCTTTTTTCCACTGATGATTTTGCCAACAATCAGCATAAAGCGATATACTTACCGCTCCTGTGGCAAACAGACGAAACCCTTATGAAATACGATACATCTGAACTCTGCGATATCTACCATGAAGAAGTGAATGTTGTTGAACCGCTTTTTTCAAACTTTGGTGGGCGCACTTCATTCGGTGGTCAGATTACCACAGTGAAATGCTTTGAAGACAACGGCTTACTTTACGACCTGCTGGAAGAAAATGGCCGGGGTCGGGTGCTGGTGATTGACGGCGGCGGCTCAGTGCGTCGGGCGCTGGTCGATGCCCAGCTGGCGCGCCTGGCGGCCACTAACGAGTGGGAAGGCCTGGTGATTTACGGTTCAGTTCGTCAGGTTGATGAGCTGGAAGAGCTGGAGATTGGCATTCAGGCGATCGCGGCGATCCCGGCTGGCGCAGCCGGTGAAGGGATTGGTGAAAGCGATGTGCGCGTCAATTTTGGCGGCGTCACCTTCTTTTCCGGCGACCATCTCTATGCCGATAACACCGGTATCATTCTGTCAGAAGACGCGCTGGACCTCGAATAACGCCAGCCATGAAAAACGGGTGCCTGAGCACCCGTTTTCACGTCAGCTGAGGCTTCAAACCTCTTCCATTTTTCCCAGCAATGCGCGCAGACGTTCCTGCCATACGTGTTGCTCTTCTTTCAGGTGCTGATTTTCACGCATCAGCGCATCGTGGTTGCCCGCGACTTGTTGCGCATCGTTACGCAGTGCGTTGTTCTGCTCTTTCAGCTCTTCGATTTCCATCTGCAACAGGGTGATGGTATCAATCGCCTGCTGTACTTTCGCTTCCAGTTTCTCAAACACTTCAAATGACATCTTTCTGACCTCTCCTAAATTCCTGCAAGGCGTTGATGATGCCAGCGTAAGCCAGCAACGTTGTCCCGATTGTATGTAGCCTCACCCCGCAAGTCCAGCAACGCGGGCGCGCCGGGCGCAGTCTGTAACACTTTTCAGCCAATCCCTAAGATTCCGCTGCGCTTAGCGCGGCTGCACTTTTGCCGCCTGCACCGGCCGCGGCAGTAAGTGCTGAATGATGATTTAAGAAAGCCAGAATACGCGAAAACGCGCATTTTTATGACGCAGTACACAAAAAACGATTTCGCTATTTCTCGTTTATGTTCGTTAACGATAAATTTACATCAGCCCTACAATAAAGCTGGGTGACTCATGGACTGAGAACAAAAACTGATAAAATTTAACCTCGCTTCAGGAACAATTATTATGAGTCAGACAACTAACACGCTCAAAGGTCAGTGTATTGCCGAATTTCTGGGGACCGGCTTGATCATTTTCTTTGGTGCAGGCTGTGTAGCTGCGCTGAAACTCGCCGGCGCCGCCTTCGGTCAGTGGGAAATCTGTATTATCTGGGGCCTGGGTGTTTCCATGGCCGCCTACCTTACTGCCGGTATTTCAGGTGCGCATCTGAATCCGGCTATTACCGTTGCGCTTTGCCTGTTCGCCAATTTTGAAGGGCGTAAAGTCGTTCCCTACATCGTGGCGCAGGTTGCCGGCGCTTTCTGTGCTGCCGCGCTGGTGTACGGTCTCTACTACAGCCTGTTTATCGACTACGAGCAGAGCCATCAGATGGTGCGCGGCACGGTTGAAAGTCTCGACCTGGCGGGCATCTTCTCTACCTACCCTAACCCGCACATCGGTGTTGGTCAGGCTTTCCTGGTTGAGATGGTGATCACTGCAGTATTAATGGCGGTCATTATGGGCCTGACGGATGACGGCAACGGCATTCCACGGGGTCCGCTGGCACCCCTGTTGATCGGCCTGCTGGTAGCGATTATCGGCGGCGCGATGGGTCCCCTGACCGGCTTCGCCCTGAACCCGGCACGTGATTTCGGACCGAAGATCTTCGCATGGCTGGCAGGCTGGGGTAACGTTGCCTTTACCGGCGGTCGTGACATCCCTTACTTCCTCGTGCCGATTTTTGGCCCGCTGGTTGGTGCTTGCCTGGGTGCAGTCGCTTATCGCGTACTGATTGCCCGTTACCTGCCAGGCACAGCTCAGGAACCGGCCAGCGTTCCAGCAGAAAAACCGGTTGCGCGCGCTCAGCAGCGTAAAGCGTAAGTTTCACCTTTTATCATCAGGACAGAATTTATGACTACCACCGATAAAAAATATATTGTCGCGCTCGATCAGGGCACAACCAGTTCACGTGCGGTGATCCTCGATCACGACGCCAACATTGTAGCGGTATCGCAGCGTGAATTTACCCAAATCTACCCGAAAGCGGGCTGGGTTGAGCATGACCCGATGGATATCTGGGCGTCACAAAGCTCGACGCTGGTTGAAGTGCTGGCGCACGCCGACATTCGCTCTGATGAGATCGCAGCCATTGGTATCACCAACCAGCGTGAAACCGCCATCGTCTGGGACAAAGAGACCGGCAAGCCAATCTATAACGCCATCGTCTGGCAGGATCCACGTACCGCTGATTATTGCCACAAGCTGAAGAAAGAGGGGCTGGAAGAGTATATCCAGCACACCACCGGCCTGGTGATTAACCCGTACTTCTCCGGCACCAAAGTGAAGTGGATCCTCGACCATGTGGAAGGCGCGCGTGAGCGTGCAAAACGTGGTGAGCTGTTGTTCGGTACCGTTGATACCTGGCTGGTATGGAAAATGACGCAGGGTCGGGTGCATATCACCGATTACACCAACGCCTCACGTACCATGATGTTCAATATCCACAAGCTGGAGTGGGATCAGCGCATGCTGGATATCCTGGATATCCCGCGTGAAATGCTGCCGGAAGTGAAATCATCGTCAGAAGTTTACGGCCAGACCAACATCGGGGGTAAAGGCGGTACGCGTATTCCTATCGCCGGGATTGCCGGTGACCAGCAGGCCGCGCTGTATGGCCAGCTGTGCGTTCAGCCTGGCATGGCGAAAAACACCTACGGTACCGGCTGCTTTATGCTGATGAACACCGGCACCGAAGCGGTCACCTCCACGCACGGCCTGCTGACCACCATCGCCTGCGGTCCACGCGGTGAAGTGAACTATGCGCTGGAAGGCGCAGTGTTTATCGGTGGTGCCTCCATTCAGTGGCTGCGTGATGAGATGAAGCTGATCAGCGATGCGGCTGACTCTGAATACTTCGCCATGAAGGTGAAAGATACCAACGGCGTTTACATGGTCCCGGCCTTTACCGGCCTGGGCGCGCCTTACTGGGACCCGTATGCCCGCGGCGCCATCTTCGGCCTGACGCGTGGCGCCAATGCCAACCACATCATCCGTGCGACGCTGGAGTCTATCGCCTATCAGACCCGCGATGTGCTGGAAGCGATGCAGAACGATGCCAATACCCGTCTGCAGGCGCTGCGTGTGGATGGCGGTGCGGTTGCCAACAACTTCCTGATGCAGTTCCAGTCTGACATTCTCGGCACCCGCGTTGAGCGCCCGGAAGTGCGTGAAGTCACGGCGCTGGGCTCTGCCTACCTGGCAGGTCTGGCAGTCGGCTTCTGGCAGGATCTGGATGAAGTCCGCTCTAAAGCGGTGATTGAACGTGAGTTCCGTCCAAGCCTGGAAACCACCGAGCGTAACTTCCGTTATGCCGGCTGGAAGAAAGCCGTCGCCCGTGCTCAGGCATGGGAAGATCAAGAGTAAGATCAACGCCCGCGACCGTTGCTGTCGCGGGCCTTTTCCCCGCCGCTCTCCCCCGCTGTGTTACACTGCCTGCCTGTTTTTTGTCAGGTAGATGCCATGAAACGAGAACTTGCGATTGAATTTTCCCGCGTAACCGAGGCTGCCGCGCTGGCAGGCTATCACTGGTTAGGACGCGGCGACAAAAATGCGGCCGATGGTGCCGCTGTCCATGCTATGCGCCACGTACTGAACTCGATTGAAATCGACGGTCAGATTGTGATCGGTGAAGGCGAAATCGATGAAGCGCCGATGCTCTACATCGGTGAGAAAGTCGGTACCGGGCGCGGCGATGCGGTCGATATCGCGGTCGATCCGATCGAGGGCACCCGGATGACCGCCCTCGGCCAGGCAAACGCTTTGGCGGTAATGGCCGTCGGCGACAAGGGCAGCTTTCTTCATGCACCCGATATGTACATGGAAAAGCTGATTGTGGGTCCGGCTGCGCGTGGGCAGATCAACCTCGACCTGCCGCTGGAAACTAACCTGCGAAATATTGCCGCGGCGATGAATAAACCGCTGGCACAGTTAACCGTGTCGATTCTGGCGAAGCCGCGCCATGACGCGGTCATCAGCGAGCTGCAACAGCTTGGCGTGCGGGTATTTACCTTCCCGGATGGCGACGTCGCGGCCTCAATCCTGACCTGCATGCCGGACAGTGAAGTGGATGTGATGTATGGCATCGGCGGCGCACCGGAAGGCGTGGTTTCAGCGGCGGTGATCCGCGCGCTGGACGGCGATATGCAGGGCCGGTTACTGCCGCGTCATCAGGTTAAAGGTGACAGTGAAGAGAACCGGCGGCTGGGCGAACAGGAGCTACAGCGCTGTGCTGAGATGGGTATTGAAGCGGGTAAAGTGCTGCCGCTGGATGAGATGGCGCGCAACGACAATGTGGTGTTTGCCGCCACCGGCATTACCAGCGGCGACCTGCTGAAGGGCATCACGCGTCAGGGCAATATCGCCACCAGTGAAACCCTGCTGATTCGCGGTAAGTCACGCACCATTCGCCGCATCCAGTCGATTCACTACCTCGACCGTAAAGATCCGGCGCTCCATCCGTTTATCCTGTAACCGGCTGGTTGCCGCGCTCCGGCTGACGTGAGAGCGGCAACCAACACAGCAGCATCACCAGCGCAGTAAAGAACATCAGCATTCCGAGGCTGAACTGATCGTGCTGCGGCATCAGCGCCGACAGCCACGCCACCAGACCGGATCCGAGATTCTGCATCCCGCCAATCAGTGCGCCCGCGCTGCCAGCCAGCCAGGCGTAAGGTTCCATTGCGCCTGAGGTTGCCAGCGGGAACAGCATGCCGGCACCAAAGAAAAACAGCGCCGCCGGCACCAGCAGCGTCCAGATATTCATCACGCCAAACCAGGCCGGCACCCACATCAGCACCCCAGCCAGCAGGCAGCTATTAACGCCCCACCACATCAGACAGTGCCAGGAGCCCTGCTCGCGTCCGGCGAACCAGGCGCCAAAAAAGGCCGCCGGAATCGGCAGGATAAACAGAATGCTGACGGTCAGGCTGTTCAGGCCGAGCACGCCGCCCAGCAGTACGCCACAGCTCGACTCAAACACCGCAATCCCCGCCAGCGCGCCAATCAGCAGCACAATATAGCGAACGAAATTGGCGTCACTCAGCAAACGGACATAGCGCTTAAAGAACGGCGTGACTTCCGCACTGTAGGGACGGGTTTCCGGCAGCCAGCGCGCCATAGAGGCGGTGACGGCCAGGCAGAGCAGCAGCAGGAAGGCGAAACAGGCATGCCAGCCAAACAGCTGAGTCAGCAGAGCGCCAATCACCGGTGCCAGCAGCGGGCTGACCAGAATCCCCATATTAAGCAGGCTGTTGGCCCGGCGTAGCGCGTGTCCCTCGTAGAGATCGCGCGGCATGGTACGGGCCATTACGCCCGCTACGCCGGTTCCCAGTCCCTGCACCGCGCTGCCAAGCACCAGCATATTAAGCGACGTGGCCATCAATGCGGTGATCGCGCCGATCATAAAGATCATCATGCCCGCCAGGATCACCGGCCGGCGTCCGACACTGTCCGACAGGGGACCGTAGATCAGCTGCGATCCACCGTAGGTCATCAGATAGGCTGCCATCACCCGTTGCAGCGCACCATCGCGTATGTTTAGCGCGTCAGCCATGGCAGCCATCGCCGGTACATAGATGGTCTGCGCCATCTGCCCGACTGCCACCAGCACAATCAGCATCACCAGCAAGCGGCGATTTCCCAGTTTATTCATCATGATTGAGTAACATATCTGTCTGAGAAAAGAGGTTAAAACAGCCGTTAACCAGCTGAGTGTTTCGTTATGGCGTGAAAAATATCAGGATTAAATGACAAAGCGAGAGGCAGCGAAAAAGGGTCGGACTTGCGCCCGTCAAGTTTATGCACCAGCTTGTAAAGGTAACGCAACAGTTTGTCGATTAGAGCCTTTGTCCGGACGCAGGGTAGCAATCTCGCGGCACAGTCGCGAAAATAGCCATCTGCCTGAATAATCAACAACCAGGGAGTGATTATGGCCGAGTGGGTCAATGCTCAAGTGAAGGAAGTTAAAAACTGGACGGATGCGCTGTTCAGCCTTCGGGTTCAGGCGCCAGTCGATCCGTTTATCGCCGGCCAGTTTGCCAAGCTGGCGTTAGAAATTGATGGCGAACGTGTCCAGCGTGCTTACTCCTACGTCAATGCGCCTAAAGATGACCTGCTGGAGTTCTATCTGGTCACCGTTCCGGACGGCAAGCTCAGCCCGCATTTACACGCGCTGCGTCCTGGCGATCAGGTAATGGTGACCAAAGAGGCGGCCGGTTTCTTTGTGCTGGATGAGGTACCGGACTGCCGGACCTTGTGGATGCTGGCGACCGGCACCGCCATCGGTCCTTATCTTTCTATGCTCCAGCAGGGCGAAGGTCTGGACCGGTTTGAAAATATCGTGCTGGTTCATGCGGCGCGTTACGCTGCTGACCTGAGTTTTTTGCCGCTGATGCAGCAGTTACAGCAGGTTTATCACGGCAAGCTGCATATCCAGACGGTAGTCAGCCGCGAACAGATCGCCGGTTCACTCACCGGCCGGGTGCCTGCGCTGATTGAAAATGGCGAACTGGAACGCGCAGTGGGATTACCGCTCGATGCCGACAGCAGCCACGTAATGCTGTGCGGCAACCCGCAGATGGTGCGTGATACCCAGCAATTGCTTAAGGAGACGCGCGAGATGCGCAAACACCTGAAGCGCAAACCGGGCCACATCACCAGCGAACATTACTGGTGAGCCGCCTGCCAGTAACGCACAGGCTGCGCCGCGGCACCAAACCGGTTATCGCCGGGGGTGCCGCGGAACACGCCGAGATCGAGTAGCAGTCCAGCCAGTATCACAAATGGAATGGCCCGTCCCACCAGCCACGGTAGGATGCCGTCTAACATGCTCCAGTTTCCCGCCACCAACAGCCAGGCTGCAATCAGTAAAAATCCCCAGTAGCCGCGACGATTACGATCGTGCAGACGCTTTACCAGCACCGCGCTGGCGGGCCACAGCAGGCATACCACGCCGAATGCGGCCATTTGCGTATCCAGCCACTCATTCGCCGCTAAAACGAATAATAAGGTGGTCGTCAACAGCCAGACCGCCTGCCAGATCCAGAAGTCACGTCGCCCCAGCCGGCCACGATAAGAAAAACACCATTGTTGTAACGTCATGCATTATTGTCCCAGCAGAAATTAAAGCCGCCGCGCTTTTGACCTCGCGGATAAAAACCGTTCTAATTTGGGCCTGAGTTTACTGGTTAGGGTCGACAAAATGAAGAATTTGCCTGGCGCACTGCTGTTATCGCTTGCGCTGACGGTTCCGGCATTTGCCGCCGATCCGCAACCGCAGGATCGGGCCGACGCGCTGCCCGCTGCGCCTTATCTGCTGGCGGGTGCGCCCACCTTTGATATGACGATCGGCCAGTTTCGCGAAAAGTACAATCTGGCTAACCCGGCATTGCCGCTGCTGGAGTATCGCGCCATCGATAATCGCGGTGACAAAAGCAACCTGACGCGCGCCGCCAGCAAGATTAACGAAACCCTGTATGCCTCGACGGCGCTGGAGCCGGGAACCGGCAAAATCAAAACGCTGCAGATTACCTGGCTGCCGCTGCCCGGTCCGGATCAGAGTGCGTCACAGGAGAAAGCGCTGGCCTATATGACCGCTTCGCTGCGCTTCTTCGTCCCGGGTTTAAGCGCTGAAGAGGGGCGTAAAAAGCTGGATGGATTGCTGAAAGAAGGTAAGGGATCGCCCTACTATGCTCACGTCGAAGGCGCGTTGCGTTTTGTGGTGGCTGACAATGGCGACAAGGGATTAACCTTTGCGATTGAACCGGTCAAACTGGCGCTCGCGACCCCCTGATGATGTGGGCAAAAATGACGAAAAGCAAAGCCATCGCCACATTTGATCTCTATACTGTCTGGCAGACAACGCTGCCAGCTGGCAGTGATTTTTCATGTATCGCGTTATGCGGAGGATAGAATGCGACATCCACTGGTTATGGGTAACTGGAAGTTGAATGGCAGCAAGCAGATGACAGCCGAACTGATCGACGGTCTGCGCAAGGAACTGTCCGGCGTTGATGGGTGTGGCGTTGCCATTGCACCGCCAACCGTCTATCTCGAGCAGGCGAAACATGCCATCTCTGGTAGCCACATCGCACTGGGTGCGCAGAACGTAGACGTTAACCTGTCTGGCGCCTTCACCGGTGAAGTTTCTGCCGAGATGCTGAAAGATATCGGTGCGAAATACATCATCATCGGTCACTCCGAACGCCGCACCTACCATAAAGAAAGCGACGAATTCATTGCGAAGAAATACGCAGTGCTGAAGTCAGTGGGTCTGGTACCGGTGCTGTGCATTGGCGAAACCGAAGCAGAAAACGAAGCGGGTAAAACCGAAGAAGTCTGCGCGCGTCAGCTGGATGCCGTGCTGGAAACGCAGGGCGCCGAAGCGTTTAAAGACGCGGTCATCGCTTACGAGCCAGTCTGGGCTATCGGTACCGGTAAATCAGCGACCCCTGCGCAGGCGCAGGCGGTGCATAAATTTATTCGTGATCATATCGCGAAGAAAGATGCGGCGATCGCTGAACAGGTCATCATTCAGTACGGCGGTTCGGTCAACGATAAAAATGCTGCTGAGCTGTTTACCCAGCCCGACATTGATGGCGCGCTGGTTGGCGGTGCGTCACTGAAAGCCGATGCGTTTGCCGTGATTGTTAAAGCGGCAGCAGCGGCGAAAAATGCCTAAGCGCTAATGCGCACCCTGAAGGCGGCTAATTAAGCCGCCTTTTTTATTGGCGAGATCATCTGACAGCGATGATCCTGCACCTCTTCCGCTGAACCACGGTTCAGCAGCAGCCAGTTACGCTCAATCGCCATCAACACCAGCCGTCCGTCAGATAAACCCGCCAGCGCCAGACCATATTTTCCCATCGCCGTACGTGCCTGTGGCACCTCATCCGCCAGACGGATGAAAACGCTTTGCTGTGCCAGCTCTGCGGGCGTCAGCGTGCGCAGCCAGTAGCGATGATTGCGCAGCGTGGTCGCCTGCCACCGCGCCGTAAGCTGCGGCATCAGCTGATCAAGCTGCTGACGCACATCCGGCCGTAAACAGGAGAGATGAATATGGAGCTGGTTCTGGGTGCGGCCGTACTGTGCGTTGATCGCCAGCGAAAGCACCCGATCGTCGATCGGTGAGCCGCGCCGTTGCGCCAGTAACTGGCGTTCATGCCAGGCGAAAGCAAAATAGTTGGGCGTGGTGGTCTTCAACAGCTGCGGGCTTTCAATGCCAGTAATTTTATCGAGCGGGATCAGCAGATATTGCAGCGGGCCGTGAATATCTTTCAGCGTGGCGTAGCGATGCTGCAGATCAACCCGCTGGCAGGGAGCCGGCTCGCCATGCCGCAGCTGATTGGGCAGGCACTTTTCGCTGACGATTTGCCACAGCGCATCGGCGTTTTTTTTGAAATGAAGGGCGGCGGCCAGCATGCCCGCAATCACCAGTATCAGCAGAAACGCAATCAGACCGACTGCGCGACGACGTGGCCGCATAACAATGCTTCCTGTGGGATTCAGCAGCCTGCATCCTCGCCTGGCGATACGCTAATGTCACGGAGAATTGTTTGGGCGGGCCAGCAAATGGCGATGAACGGGAGAGCACAGAGACGCGGCCAGCGCAGGGCGCGCTGGCCGCACCCGATTACGGTTTCATTACCTGGTCGTAGCTGCCGCCATCGGCGAAGTGCGCTTTTTGTGCCTGGGTCCAGCCGCCAAATTTATCCTGAATGGTAAACAGCTTCACTGGCGCAAAGGTGCTGGCGAATTTTTTCGCTACTTCAGCATCACGCGGGCGATAGTAGTTCTGCGCAGCGATGGTCTGGCCTTCTGGCGAGTAGAGATATTTGAGGTACGCATCCGCCACCTTGCGAGTGCCCTTCTCATCCACCACTTTGTCGACTACCGATACGGTGGGTTCGGCCAGAATAGATTCACTCGGCGTAACAATCTCGAACTTGTCTTTACCCAGCTTGTTAACCGCCAGATACGCTTCGTTTTCCCAGGCGATCAGCACATCACCGATACCGCGCTCAACAAAGGTATTGGTTGCGCCACGCGCGCCGGAATCCTGCACTTCAACGTTTTTAAACAGCGCCCGGACGTAGGCCAGTGCTTTAGCCTGATCGCCGTTATTGTGATCCAGTGCCCAGCCCCAGGCGGCCAGATAGTTCCAGCGTGCGCCGCCAGACGTTTTCGGGTTCGGGGTAATCACCGATACGCCCGGCTTGATCAGATCGCTCCAGTCATGGATCCCTTTGGGGTTGCCTTTGCGTACCAGGAAGACGATGGTCGAGGTGTACGGTGCGGAGTTGTCGGGCAGGCGCTGAAGCCAGTTTTTGTCGATACGACCACGCTCGGCAATCGCATCTACGTCGGATTGCAACGCCAGGGTGACCACATCGGCACGAATGCCGTTGATGACCGAGGTAGCCTGCTTACCGGAACCGCCATGAGACTGACGGACCACGACGTTATCGCCGGTTTCCTGTTTGTAGTGCGCACTGAACGCTTTGTTGTATTGCTCATACAACTCGCGTGTCGGATCGTAGGAAACGTTTAATAACTGGATGTCTTTCGCCAGCACGCTGGTTGAGGCCAGCAACAGGGTAATTCCGATACTCCACTTGTTCATTACGCACTCTCCCAATATCGTTATGGGCTAAGCGTGACATAAACCATTACAGAGCTAAAAGAATTAAAAATAAGCTGTTATAACCGTGCGGAATATACAGGCGAGCAGATCGGGCGTGCTGTGCTGCACGCCCGCAGAAGGGATCAGTAAAGCTGTTTAGCGGTATCCAGCCAGTCGCGCTTGAACGGACGCTTCATATTTTCAATCGCGTCGATGATGTCGTGATGCACCATCTTCTCGTTCTGGATGCCGACGCAACGTCCGCCGTAACCCTGCATCAGCAGTTCAATGGAGTAGGCTCCCATGCGTGACGCCAGAATACGGTCGTAAGCACAGGGTGCGCCGCCACGCTGAATATGACCCAGCACGGTTGAACGGGTTTCGCGTTTGGTTTCGGTTTCGATGAAGCGTGCCAGATCGTCGATATCGCAGATATGTTCGGTGATCGCCACGATAGCGTGCTTTTTACCTTTGGCGATGCCGGCTTTGATCTCCGCCACCAGCTCTTCGCGGGTGTAAGGGATTTCCGGCAACACGATAAATTCGCAGCCGCCCGCAATCGCCGCCGCCAGCGTCAGGTCACCGCAATAGCGGCCCATCACTTCAACAATCGAAATACGCTGATGCGAAGAAGAAGTATCGCGCAGACGGTCAATCGCCTCGACCACGGTTTCCAGCGCGGTGAAATAGCCAATGGTGTAATCGGTACCGGCTACGTCGTTATCGATGGTGCCGGGTAAACCGATGCAGGGAAAGCCCATCTCGGTCAGGCGTTTGGCGCCCATATAAGAACCGTCACCGCCAATAACCACCAGCGCATCGATGCCACGCTTTTTCATGTTTTCAATCGCGACCTGACGCACATCTTCATTACGGAATTCAGGAAAGCGTGCAGAACCGAGGAAGGTGCCGCCGCGGTTGATCATATCGGAGACGCTATAGCGATCGAGGTTGATCATGCGATCTTCATACAAACCCAGATAACCGTCATAGATCCCAAAAACTTCCAGTCCTTCACTCAGCGCGGAACGTACCACTCCACGAATAGCTGCGTTCATGCCTGGGGCGTCGCCGCCGCTGGTCAATACACCAATTTTTTTGATCATGACAACCTCTGGATTGTTCAAAACTAAGGGTTAATCCTGCCTGTCGATCGCTGCTGAGCATCATTCTTGCGATTAGCGCGACACGTGATGGCAGATAGTATATCAAAGGCTTGCTGCTGAATTGATTCAGGTCAGACAACTTTTCACTATTTTTTGCAGCAATGTTAGCGTTACGTCATGCCTTTCGTATCAGCTTGATTCATTTAAGTTAAAAACCTAAAGAATCTTCTCTCTCGAACGGTACCACAGAACAGGGATCCTGATGGATAATTACGTCCGAACCGGGAAATTCTTTGCGTAATGCTTTCTCAACCTGGTCGGCAACACGGTGTGCCTGCACCAGCGGCAGCTGATCTTCCAGCTCCAGGTGTAGCTGAATAAATTTGGTGGGTCCGGACTGGCGGGTACGCAGATCGTGTACCCCCTGAACCCGCGGCCACTGCGTCGCTATCGTCAGAATCCGCTGCCGTTCCTCTTCCGGTAACGCGCGATCCAGCAGCGCCTGTACCGCCTCATATCCCATCCGCAGCGCGCTGTAGAGAATGAACACGCCAATGCCCAGCGCAAACAGCGCGTCCGCGCGGGCGAAGCCGTAACCGCTCAGCACCAGCGCGATCAGGATGGCACCATTCATAATTACATCTGACTGATAGTGCAGCATATCGGCCCGGATCGCCTGGCTGCGGGTTTTGCGCACCACCCAGCGTTGAAAGGCCACCAGTATCAGGGTCGAGGCCAGTGCCACCACGGTTACCACGATGCCGACGCCAGGCGCACGGAGTACGTTTGGTGAAGCGAGATGTTGCAGGCCGGTCAGAAACAGGAACAGTGCGGAGCCCGAGATAAACATGCTTTGCGCCAGCGCCGCCAGCGATTCCGCTTTGCCGTGTCCGAAGGTGTGGTTTTCATCCGCCGGTTGCAGCGCATATCGCACCACCAGCAGGTTGGTCAGCGAGGCGGCGATATCGACCAGTGAATCGACCAGCGCAGCCAGCAAGCTCACTGAACCGGTGTACCACCAGGCGAAAATCTTTACGATTAACAGCACAGACGCAAGGATAGTCGCGGCCAGAGCAGCACGCTTTACCAGTCGACCATAAGAGGGTTGCATGCCAGGTTCCGTATGCAGCATCAAGGGAGATGCGCACCCAAATGAAAGAATGGCTAAAGTTTAACACTGCTGTCAGAAGACCGCTTAATTGTGATCAAAGAGAGGGATGTCGGCCGGGGAGGACGCGATAATAAAAACAAGCCCCGACCACAGCAGGAGGACGGGGCACAGTGCTTAACACATCAGGGCCAGCATTATTTCATCTGCCAGCCGCGTCAGGGCGTGAGACAGCAATTACTTTTTGCCGCCTTTTTTTCCTGCTTCTGATGCTTTTTCACGATCGTTTTTGAAATTTCCGCCGCCGCTGTTCTGGCCGCCTTTTTTACCAGCTTCAGATGCTTTCTGCGGATTTTCTGCGAAATTACCTGAACCACCACGATGCTCTGCCATAACTTACTCCGTTAATAGATTCATTCAGGACGACATAATGTGGTTGTTGCTCCCTGAGACTTCGCGAAGACACTTCACTTCCCTGCAGTGACAGGATTAAGTGTAGAAGCTGGACCTGATCCAGCAAGCGCAACGCGGGGAATGCAGGCCGTTGAAAACCCAGGTTAATCTGATGACTTCCGCGCATAAGTTCATATATATCAATGCGTTAATAAATTACCTGCAGCGGCAAATACTCCCGGTGCGCTTAAGCGCAGTCATCGTGCGTAAACAGAGTTAAACGGCGGTGATCGGTAGCGCAGGCTGACTAAGCGCTAATCAAATGGCGTTTTTATTGCGGAGTGATGATTACTGTCAAAGCAAAAAAACCAGTAAAAAGATAAAAAAAACCCCCGCATCATGCGGGGGAAGACAGGGATGGTGTCTATGGCAAGGAAAACAGGGATACTATGTTACTGGTTACTGCTGGTACTACTCACTGCTTGCAGTGATGATGCTGACTGCAAATTCGATAAATGACGCAGCTCATTCAGTCGCTGCTGGTAGTTCTTCTGCAACGTGGCCTGCTGGGCCGGCGTTAGCAGATGAAACATTTGATTCTGTACACGCGCCATCTCGACCTGTTGTTCAACCTGAACTCTGGCGATGGTTTCCGCCTTCTCGCGGATGGCCGTTTCGTTAAATTTGTCTGCAGTCACTAACTCATGCAGAGCGGCGATATCATCAAGACGGACCGCCGGGCGTTCGTGTCGGGCCTGTTGCATCAGGTCACGCATCTGCTGACGCTGCTGTTCGGTCAACTCGATGCCCTCGAACATGTGGCTTTGCGGATTTTGCGTCATACTGCCTGTCGGCAATCCGCCATGATGCATCTCGTCAATCGTCGTCGTATCTTTTGCACCTGCGCTGGCGAGACTGAGAGCCATCGCTGAGGCAAGGACGACGGCGGTTAATGTGCGCATCGTTTACTCCAGTTCGTTCCGTTTTGCGATTCAACGAGAGCCAGTGTACGGCGATAGCTGCAAACATCCGTCAGGGGGTGTAAAACTACGTAAAGCGATGGATAGGTGCGCCAGGAACACGGTATTTTGCCTGCGGAGGGCTACAAAAATGAATAAAATCCTGTTGGTAGATGATGACCGCGAATTAACTTCGCTTTTAAAAGAACTGTTAGAAATGGAAGGGTTTGAGGTGGTGGTAGCCAGCGACGGTGAACAAGCGCTGAACCTGCTTGATAACTCCGTTGATCTGCTGTTACTGGATGTGATGATGCCGAAAAAGAACGGTATCGACACCCTGAAAGAACTGCGACAGCAACATCAGACTCCGGTCATCATGCTGACCGCGCGCGGTAGCGAGCTGGATCGCGTACTGGGCCTCGAACTGGGCGCGGATGACTATCTGCCTAAACCGTTTAACGATCGTGAGCTGGTGGCCCGTATCCGCGCTATTCTGCGCCGCTCTAACTGGAGTGAACAGCAACAGCAGCAGGACAACAGCTCACCGACGCTGGAAGTCGACTGCCTGCGGCTTAATCCGGGTCGCCAGGAGGCCAGCTTTGATGATGTGACGCTGGATCTGACCGGCACCGAATTCACCCTGCTCTATCTGCTGGCACAGCATCTGGGTCAGGTGGTGTCGCGTGAACATCTGAGTCAGGAAGTGCTGGGTAAACGCCTGACGCCGTTTGACCGGGCGATTGATATGCACATCTCCAACCTGCGCCGTAAGCTTCCTGAGCGTCGTGATGGTCATCCATGGTTTAAAACCTTACGCGGCCGGGGCTACCTGATGGTTTCGGCATCATGATTGGCAGTCTGACCACCCGCATCTTTGCCATCTTCTGGTTAACCCTGGCGTTGGTATTGATGCTGGTGCTAATGGTGCCCAAACTCGATTCCCGACAGATGACCTCGCTGCTTGAAAGTGAACAGCGGCAGGGCATCATGATTGAGCAGCACGTTGAAGCCGAGTTGTCACAGGATCCGCCTAACGATCTGATGTGGTGGCGCCGGTTATTCCGTGCAGTAGAAAAATGGGCGCCGCCGGGTCAGCGGCTGCTGTTAGTGACCAGCGAAGGCCGGGTAATCGGCGCGCAGCATAATGAAATGCAGGTTATCCGCAATTTTATCGGCCAGTCCGATAATGCGGATCATCCGCAGAAAAAGAAGTATGGTCGGGTTGAACTGGTGGGGCCGTTTGCGGTTCGGGACGGTGAAGATAACTATCAGCTCTACATGATTCGTCCAGCCAACAGTTCTCAGCTCGATTTCATCAATCTCCTGTTTGATCGCCCCTTATTGCTGCTGATCGTGACAATGCTGATCAGTTCGCCGCTGTTGTTGTGGCTGGCCTGGAGCCTGGCTCGTCCGGCACGTAAGCTGAAATATGCTGCCGATGAAGTCGCCAGCGGTAACCTGCGTCAGCATCCGGAACTGGAATCGGGCCCGCAGGAGTTCCTGGCTGCCGGCTCCAGCTTTAATCAGATGGTCAGTGCGCTGGAACGGATGATGACCGGTCAGCAACGTCTGCTGTCAGACATCAGCCATGAGCTCCGTACGCCGCTTACCCGACTGCAGCTGGCAACGGCGCTGCTGCGTCGTCGTCAGGGCGAGGGCAAAGAGCTGGAGCGCATTGAGATGGAAGCGCAGCGTCTGGATGGCATGATTAACGACCTGCTGGTGCTGTCGCGCACCCAGCATAAAAATGCGCTGGTCAGTGAGGCGATGAAGGCGAATCAGCTGTGGAACGGGGTGCTGGAAGATGCCCGCTTCGAAGCCGAGCAGATGGGCAAGAAGATGGACATACCTTATCCGCCGGGTCCATGGCCGCTTTACGGCAATCCGCACGCGCTGGAGAGTGCGCTGGAGAATATCGTGCGTAACGCGCTGCGTTATTCAAACAGCCACATCAGCGTCAGCTTCTCGGTCGATATCGCCGGTATCACGGTACATGTCGATGATGATGGTCCTGGCGTCAGCCCGGAAGATCGCGAACAGATTTTCCGACCGTTTTACCGTACTGATGAAGCGCGCGATCGCGAATCGGGCGGCACCGGCCTCGGTCTGGCCATCGTCGAAACCGCCGTGCAGCAACATCGCGGCTGGGTTAAGGCCGATGACAGCCCGCTTGGCGGCCTGCGCCTGACGATCTGGTTACCGCTCTACTCCTCCGGTCGACAATAATTTGCTATGCTTCGGCCCTCGTTATCGGGGGCCTTATGCTTAACATTGTGTTGTTTGAACCAGAAATCCCGCCTAATACCGGCAATATCATTCGCCTGTGCGCCAATACCGGCTTTCAGCTCCACCTGATTGAGCCACTCGGCTTTGCCTGGGATGACAAACGCTTACGTCGTGCCGGTCTGGATTATCACGAATTTACCGCCATCAAATTCCACGCAGACTATGCGGCATTTCTGGCGGCAGAATCGCCCGCGCGGCTGTTTGCCCTGACCACCAAAGGCACGCCAGCGCACAGCGCAGTGCAGTATCAGGCCGGGGATTATTTACTGTTTGGTCCGGAGAGCCGCGGATTGCCGGCTGAGATTTTGCAGGCCTTACCGGCACAGCAGAAGATTCGTATACCGATGCAGGCCGAAAGCCGCAGTATGAATCTGTCGAATGCGGTCTCGGTGGTGGTGTATGAAGCGTGGCGCCAGCTCGATTACGCTGGCGCACTGATTAAAGGCTAGATGCCGTCGCCAAACTGAAAGCCCGCCAGGCTGCCGTTGAAGTGCTGATCCATATCCATTGACGGCTTATCACTGCCGGGTTTACCCACGATGCGCGCAGGCACGCCTGCGGCGGTGGTGTGCGGTGGCACAGGCTGCAGGACCACGGAACCCGCGCCGATTTTTGCTCCGCGTCCGACCTCAATGTTGCCGAGGATTTTCGCCCCGGCACCAATCATCACCCCTTCACGGATTTTTGGATGACGATCGCCGCTGGTTTTGCCGGTCCCGCCGAGCGTAACTGACTGCAGGATCGAGACATCATTCTCAACCACTGCCGTTTCACCAATCACAATGCCGGTCGCATGGTCGAGCATGATGCCGTGACCAATGTTAGCGGCAGGATGGATATCAACCGCAAATGAGACGGAAATTTCATTCTGCAGATAAACCGCCAGCGCACGGCGTCCCTCGTTCCACAACCAGTGGCCGATACGGTAGGCCTGTAAGGCGTGGAAGCCCTTAAGATAGAGCAGCGGCGTGGAATATTTGTCCACCGCCGGATCGCGCTGACGGACCGCCTGAATATCATAGGCGGCTGACAGAATCATCGTGGGGTCTTCGCGATACGCTTCTTCGACAATTTCACGGATGGCGATCGCGGGCATAATCGGATTGGCCAGCTTATTAGCCAGCATATAACTCAAGGCACTACCGAGATTCTCATGCTTAAGCAATGTCGCGTGGTAAAAGCTGGCCAGCATCGGCTCACAATCAGCCAGGGCTCGCGCTTCTGCTTTGATATTATTCCAGACCAGTTCTAACTCATCAGACGACATTGCTGTTTTCTCCCGATAAAAAAAGCGCCTGAATGGGCGCTACAGGTGATGACGCTACGCTTCCTGCTTTAGCTATTGCTGTTTTCGTCCTTCCTTGTCCGCCCCAGCAGGCTTAATGCTGCATCCCGCGCGGGTTTTTCGCAATACAACACCTGATAAATCTGCTCGGTGATCGGCATTTCGACGCCGACACGCGCAGCTAACGCTCTGACTTCTTTGGTGTTTCGGTAGCCTTCTACAACTTGTCCGATAATGCGTTGCGCGCTATCTACATCCTCACCTTGTCCCAGCATCATGCCAAAACGACGGTTGCGCGACTGATTATCGGTACAGGTCAGTACCAGATCGCCCAATCCCGCCATGCCCATAAAGGTAGTGGGATCGGCACCCAGCGCCGCGCCAAGACGGCTCATTTCCGCCAGCCCGCGCGTAATTAATGCGGTACGTGCATTGGCACCAAAACCGATGCCATCCGAAATACCGGCACCGATAGCAATCACGTTTTTCACCGCCCCGCCCAGCTGTACGCCGATAAAGTCAGGGTTGTTGTAAACGCGAAAACTTTTACCACAGTGCAGCTTCTGCTGCAGATCGTCAGCAAACTGCGCATCGGTCGCCGCCAGTGCAATCGCGGTCGGTAAACCTGCCGCCAGCTCTTTCGCAAAGGTCGGGCCAGAGATCACTGCCAGCGGAATCGCCTCGCCAACGATCTCACGCGCCACATCCTGCAGCAGACGTCCGGTCTCTTTTTCCAGCCCTTTGGTCGCCCAGACAATACGCGAATCGGCACGCAATTCCGGCTTGATCTGCTGCAGCACATCACCAAAGACGTGACTCGGCACCACAATCAACAGATCGCGGCTGGCCGCAATGGCTTTCGCCAGGTCCGGCTCAAGGGAGAGATTATCAGGGAACGGCACATCGGGCAGGAAGGCGGTATTACAGCGGTCAGACTGAAGTTGCGCCAGGTGCGCCGGGTTATGTCCCCACAGCAGCACCGGATGGCCGTTACGGGCCAGGGTAATCGCCAAAGCGGTGCCGTACGAGCCGGCACCGATGACGCTAATCGAAGCGTGAGTAGTCATCAGGCATCCTGATGTGGTTCGGCGCCTTCTTCACCTTGCTGCTGCTGCAGGTAGTTCATGAACAGCGCATCAAAGTTAACCGGCGCCAGGTTCAGCTGCGGGAAAGTACCACGTGAAACCAGGCTGGTAATGCATTCGCGGGCATACGGGAACAGGATGTTCGGGCAGTAAGCACCCAGGCAATGGGCCATCTGCGTGCCTTCGATACCGCTGATAGTGAAAATACCGGCCTGCTGAACTTCACACAGGAAAGCGGTCTCTTCACCCACGGTTGCGGTTACAGTCACACGCAGCACGACTTCATAAACTTCGTCAGCCAGTTGAGAAGATGCAGTATCCAGATCCAGTTTTACGTCCGGCTCCCACTCTTTCTGGAAAACCTGCGGCGCGTTAGGCGCTTCAAATGAGATATCTTTGGTGTATACGCGCTGAATCTGGAATTGCATTTCGTTAGTGTTGTGTTCTGACATGTGACCAGGTCCTATAAGTGAGAATGTCCGGCGTAAAATTACGCCTGCAGTAAAGGATCTAAACCTTCGCGATTATCGAGTGCAAATAAGTCGTCGCAGCCGCCAATGTGCTGCGCATCAATGAAAATCTGAGGCACGGTAGTACGACCGCTGCGCTTAATCATCTCTTCACGTTTCGCCATGTCCCCATCAATGGGAATCTCCTGGAACGATACGCCTTTTTGCGTTAACAGCGCCTTCGCCCGATGGCAGTAAGGGCAGGTCGCTTTGGTATACATCTCAACATTTGCCATGATTTAGCACCTCAGTAAGATTATTTACCGCGAATTAACGGCAGATTTTCACCGCTCCAGCCGCTGATGCCGTCTTTCAGCACCGATACCTGAGTAAAGCCAGCAGCACTCAGATGGGCAGCAGGATCGGCCGCGCTTTGTCCGGTCGCACACACCACGATGATCGGCTGTGCTTTATGTTTTTCCAGTTCGCCTAAGTTGCCTTTTTTAATCTCTGCGGCTGCCACATTCAGCGCGCCTGAGATATGCCCTCTGCGAAAATCGTCGCGCGAACGCACGTCTACAACTACCGCGTCCTCTTTGTTAATCAGGCGGGTTGCTTCACCGCGGCTGATGGTTTTTACCTTAGAGAACATTTCTTTAACGGTAGTCACAATCACCAGAATGAGTAAAACAACCCATGCCAGACTGAGGATGGGGTGATTGCTTGCAAACTGCATAATTTCTTGCATGAGGGGTAACGACTCCAGACCGGGCTAATAAGCTAAAACAAGGGTTCTGAGTATACCTGCGCCACTTCTCATGTACAGATGCTAAGCGGCCAGAGTGGCAATTTGAGTAGCATTTTCCAAAAAAATCTGGCTAAAGCACAAAAATGGCGTAACGCTTAGGCGATGTCCTGTAAAAACCGGACATAACTGGAAAAGCAAATGCCGGTGCGGTTTACTGGTAAGCGGCGGTTCATCGTGGAATAATCATTGGCCTATGAAGGGAAAAACAACCGTTTCGCACACAAGGACCCGTCGCAACGGCGATAACCTGCCGTTGTCCACACATCTGTCCACCCTCTCCCTTAGCCTGCTTTGTGCGGGCGTACTGTTATTGCCAACCGCCGCGCGCAGTGCGGAAGACAGCAAATCTCAACTGCAATCTATTCAGCAAAACATCGCCGAAAAAGAGAAAAGCGTTAAAGCGCAAAAACTACAGCGCAGCAAACTGCTGGATCAGTTGCAGAGTCAGGAAAAAATCATCGCTCAGGCCAGCCGTCAGCTGCGCGAAACCCGGAATAGCCTGACAGCATTGAACAATGACATCAGCCAGCTCGCCAGCTCGATCGCCCGGCTTGAAAAGCAGCAGACACAACAGGAAAAGCTGCTTTCACAGCAGCTCGACGCCGCGTTTCGCCAGGGCCAGCATAATGGCCTGCAACTGTTGCTGGGTGGCGAAGAAAGTCAGCGCAGCGAGCGCATTCTGGCCTATTTCGGTTACCTGAATGCCGCGCGCCAGAAGAGCATTGAGGCGCTGCAGCAGACGCGACAGGATTTGAACCAGCAGCGGGCCTCGCTGGAGCAGAAGCAACAGCAGCAGAAAGGCCTGTTAGCCCAGCAGCAAAGCCAGCAGCAGAAACTGCAGCAGGCGAGCGCAGCACGTAAGAAAACCTTGTCGGTACTGGAAAGCGCGCTGGAAAAAGATCAGGCCGATCTGGTGGAGATGCGCCAGAACGAAACCCGCCTGCAGGACAAAATCGCCCGGGCAGAGCGTGAAGCACGGGAACGTGCTGCCCGCGAAGCGCGTGAAGCGGAAAAAGTGCGTCAGCGTCAGGCGCAGGCGAAAGCCAAAGGATCAAGCTATCAGCCGACCCAGAGTGAACGCGAGCTGGTCGCCCGAACCGGCGGCCTGGGTCGCGCGGGCGGTCAGGCCTTGTGGCCGGTACGCGGACGTATTGAGCATCGCTTTGGCGAACAGCTACAGGGTGAGCTGCGCTGGAAAGGGCTGGTGATTGATGCGCGCGAAGGCACCGAGGTGAAAGCCATCGCCGACGGTCGCGTACTGATGGCCGACTGGTTACAGGGCTATGGTCTGGTGGTGGTACTGGAGCATGGTAAAGGCGATATGAGCCTGTATGGCTACAACCAAAGCGCTCTGGTGACCGTCGGTGCACAGGTGAAAGCCGGTCAGCCTATTGCGCTGGTCGGTACCAGCGGCGGCCGTGGCACACCGTCGCTCTATTTTGAAATTCGACGTCAGGGACAGGCCGTCAACCCACTCCCGTGGTTAGGAAAATAAGTTTTGCTACAACTTCGAAAAATCTCCGTACTGCTGAGCAGTTTGCTGCTCAGCTACGCTGCCCACGCCGGCAAACTCGCGATTGTGATTGATGATGTCGGTTATCGTCCGACCGAAGAGAACAAGGTTCTGCAGATGCCGCAGGCGATCTCGGTTGCCGTGCTGCCCAATGCGCCGCACGCGCGTGAAATGGCCACCAAAGCGCATCAGAGTGGCCACGAGGTATTGATCCATCTGCCGATGGCACCGCTCAGCAAGCAGCCGCTGGAGAAAGATACCTTAACGCCGGAGATGAGCAGTGAAGAGGTAGCACGCATCATGCGTAATGCAGTCAGCAACGTGCCTTATGCGGTGGGTCTCAATAACCATATGGGCAGCAGAATGACCTCCAGCCTGCCCGGCATGCAAAAAGTGATGCAGGCGCTGAACCACTACAACCTCTACTTCCTGGATAGCATGACCATCGCCAACAGCCAGGCAGTGCCGGCGGCGCAGGGTACCCAGGTCAAAGTGCTGAAGCGCAGAGTTTTTCTGGATGACAGCCAGGATATTAACGCCATTCGCCAGCAGTTTAGCCGCGCGGTAAAGCTGGCGCAGCGTGATGGCTACGCCATCGCAATTGGTCATCCGCATCCCAACACGGTCCGGGTGCTGCAGCAGATGTTACCCACGCTGCCAGCTGAAATTACTTTAGTCCGTCCCAGCCAGTTGCTGAACGAGCCGCTGCATAATGGCACTCGCCCGCCAGCCACATCGGTAGCGCCAACCAAGCCCGCTTCTCCGCGCTTCCAGCCGCCAGGGCTGTGTAAGCCGAAACGGCCGCTGACACCTGTTCCGGCGACCCGAGCACTGGAAGCGGTAGGTGAAAGCGTGAGCCAGAGTCCGCTGTTTAAGCAGGTAAAAAGTCTGTTCTGAATTTGCTATGAATGCTAAGTATGCAGCTTAGCGTTCACTTCTACGTAGAAATTACTATAATCCCGGGTCGGGCCATGAGGTGCTGTGTGGAATATTGAGACGGATGACGATTAATAAACAAAAAATTCTGCTGCTGGATAACGGCAGAGAATGGGGAGGCGGCACCAACAGCATGCTGGAGCTGCTGAAGCGTATTGATCGTCAAAAATTTGATATCACCTGCTGCTTCTACCACAACTACGGTCGCGGCAACGGCGAAACCATCGAGTCCGCGCTGCTTGCACTGGATATTCCGGTATTCTTTATTCCACAAATCAAACAACCGCGCTGGGCCAAAATCGTCAAAGAAGTGGCGCGCGCGCTGCTGTTTTTCAATAAAAAACTCAAGAAGCGCGCCATCGATCTGATTGATGAGCGCTGGCGTATCATCCCCAACGCCAGCAAAATTAACTCGTTGTTACAGCTCGGCAAGTACGACACCCTGTACATGAATAACCAGCCCAGCACCAATATTGAAGGGTATCTGGCGGCGCGAGGCCTGAATGTGGCTGTGGTCCAGCACTGTCGTATTGATCCGTTGCTGGAGCCGCGGCTGGTAAAAATGGTCAATCAGGATTGCCAGGCGGTGATTGCGGTCTCCGAGGGCGTGAACGCCACGTTACGTAAGCACGGCGTGAATGCAGATCGCTGTTTTACCGTCAGTAACGCCATCGATATTCACCAGCCGCTGCCTGACCGCCTTGAGGTGCGTCAGCGCTTTAAACTGGCTCCTGGCACCTTTGTGTTTGGCTCCATCGGCTCGCTGATCCTGCGTAAATCCAATCATCATACGTTGCAGGCGCTGGGCCGCTTCAAACGTGCCAATCCGGATGCCGACTGGAAAATGGTTATTGTGGGTGCCGGGCCTGAATTACAGCACCTGCTGCAGCTGGCGACGGCGGAAAATATTCAGAACCACGTGGTGTTTACCGGCTTCCAGAATAACGCGCTGGATTATCTCACCGCCTTCGATGCGTTTATTCTCGCGTCGCGCAGTGAAGGTCTGCCACGGGTGGTGCTGGAAGCGATGCTGGTGAACACCGCCGTCGTCGGTTCGCGCGTGGTCGGTACTGCCGAATTGATCAGTCATGATGAAACCGGGTTGCTGTTTGATTACGGCAATGTGGTGCAACTGACCCAGCATCTTACTGCGTTATGGCAGGATGCGGATTTACGTCAGCGACTGATCAATGCGGCAGGCAAGCGCGTGCGCGAACAATATGCTATTGAAACCTACGTCAGCGGCGTCGAAAATATTCTTCAGAGCGTCGTCAGAGAAAAACCCCATGCTTAATTTTTTAAATCCTCGCTATCGCCATATCCGGGCGCGCCATAACCTGCCCTACGATCAGGCGGGCGTACAGGGTGAGGTGACGGTGACCTCGGTGGTGATCCCTTGCACCGGCGCGGATTACATTGAAGAAGCCTTGCTCAGCGCCACGTTTGCCGCGCGCTTTGCGACGCAGATAGAAGAGATTGTTATCGTCAGCGATCAACCCGCGGCGGCCTTTGGTGAACTGCCGGCTAAAACCCGGGTTGCGACGCTGGACGTTCCGCATCGCGAGGAAAACTATCGCTATAAGCAGATCTATCGCAGCCGGTTGATCAAACTGCAGGCCCCCCTGCAGGCCAAAGGCGACGGCATTCTGATGATCGATTCTGACCTCAATCTGCTTAAGATGCCTGACATCAGAATGAAGCCAGGCCATCTCTACTCCAGCTTCCGTCAGGGCAAAATGATTGCCAAACTGGAAGGTGCACCAAAAGAGGCGATTCCCGCCTATTACCCGCCCAGCATCCGCCCTTACCTGGTTGACCACGTCAATGGCGCTTATCTGGCGGCGACGCGGGCGGTCTGGCAGCGTATTTCACCGCTGTGGCTGACGCTGTTTAATGATACCTGGCATTTAATGAATGACAGCCAGCCGCCGACCGATCAGCTGCCGCTGGCGGTATTGCTGGATATGCTGGATCTCAGGACCGTTAATCTGGGTGAATGGGCTAACTGGCCGGTTTCGAAGAAAATGGGCGGTCAGTCAGCCGTCATCCCGGCAGAGGTGGTGGGCGCACACGGCGGCTTCCCACTGTCGGAATGGCAAAAATACCTTAGCGATCCCCGCCAGCCGCTGATGTTCAAAGGTCAGGATTACACCCGCAAGGTGCGCTACCTGACCGATGAAGAGAAAAAGCAGGCGTAATAACGCGGCCGCGCAACGGCCGCTTTATGTTTAATCCCAGTTGAGGATCACTTTGCCGGAGCGTCCGGAACGCATCTCATCAAAGCCCTGCTGAAAATCATCAATCGCATAGCGATGGGTAATAATCGGCGTTAAGTCGAGCCCCGACTGGATCAGCGCCGCCATTTTATACCAGGTTTCAAACATCTCGCGACCGTAGATCCCCTTAATAAACAGACCTTTAAAAATCACCAGGTTCCAGTCGATCGCCATCTCACCCGGTGGGATACCCAGCAGCGCTATCCGCCCACCGTGATTCATCACCTCAAGCAGCGTGCGGAAAGCCGGCGGCGCGCCCGACATTTCCAGCCCGACATCAAATCCCTCGGTCATCCCCAGCGAATGCATCACCTCACGCAGATCTTCTTTTGCCACATTAACCGCCCGGGTAACGCCCATTTTCTGCGCCAGCGCCAGTCGGTATTCATTAATGTCGGTGATCACCACATTGCGCGCGCCAACGTGACGACAGACCGCCGCCGCCATAATGCCGATAGGACCGGCTCCGGAGATCAGCACGTCCTCACCGACCAGATCAAACGACAGCGCGGTATGTACCGCATTCCCGAACGGGTCAAAAATCGCCGCCAGCTCATCGGAAATGTTGTCAGGAATTTTGAATGCATTGAATGCCGGGATCACCAGATATTCGGCAAAACAGCCCTGACGGTTAACGCCCACCCCGATGGTATTGCGGCACAGATGGGTGCGTCCGGCACGGCAGTTGCGGCAGTGGCCGCAGGTGATGTGGCCTTCGCCTGACACCCGATCGCCAATAGAAAAACCTTTGACCTCCTGGCCGACCGCCACCACTTCACCCACATATTCATGGCCAACAATCATCGGCACCGGGATCGTTTTTCGCGACCAGTCATCCCAGTTGTAGATGTGTACGTCGGTCCCGCAGATGGCCGTTTTACGGATTTTTATCAGCAGGTCGTTATGGCGCGGCTCAGGAACAGGCGCATCAGTCACCATCCAGATGCCCGCTTCTTTTTTCAGTTTGGCGAGTGCTTTCATGGTCATTTCCTCAGGCGATAACGCCCAGTTGTTTGCCGATTCGGGTAAAGGCCGCGACCGCGCGTTCCAGTTGCCGCTGAGTATGGGCAGCAGAAATCTGGGTGCGAATGCGCGCCTGACCTTTGGGCACCACCGGATAGAAGAAGCCGGTGACGTAGATGCCTTCCTGCTGCAGCAGGCGGGCAAACTCCTGCGCCACGCTGGCTTCGCCCAGCATCACCGGGATAATGGCGTGATCGGCACCGGCCAGGGTAAAGCCTGCCGCAGTCATCTGCTCACGGAAGAAGCGGGCGTTATCCCACAGCCGCTGACGCAGGCCGTCGCCTTCGCTCAGCAGATCAAGCACCCGCAGAGAGGCGGCAACAATTGCAGGTGCCAGTGAGTTGGAAAACAGATAAGGACGCGAACGCTGACGCAGCCACTCGACCACTTCCGCTTTCGCCGCGGTGTAACCGCCTGATGCGCCGCCCAGTGCTTTTCCCAGCGTGCCGGTGATGATGTCGACACGGCCCATCACCTCACAATACTCATGGGTCCCGCGCCCGGCATTGCCCACAAAACCCACCGCATGCGAATCATCCACCATTACCAGCGCGGAGAATTCATCGGCCAGATCGCAGATCGCCGGCAGGTTAGCAATCACACCATCCATTGAGAACACGCCATCGGTCGCGATCACAATGTGACGAGCACCGTTAGCACGCGCCTCCTGTAAACGCGCCCGCAGCTGTCCCATATCGTTATTGGCGTAACGATAGCGCTGCGCTTTACACAGCCGGACACCGTCAATGATCGAGGCATGATTCAGGGCGTCAGAAATGATGGCGTCCTGCGCATCAAACAGAGTTTCAAACAGTCCGCCATTGGCGTCGAAACAGGAGGAGTAGAGGATCGCATCTTCCATTCCCAGAAATTCCGCCAGCCGTTTTTCCAGCAGCTTATGGTTATCCTGGGTGCCGCAGATGAAGCGCACTGATGCCATGCCAAATCCGTGCGAGTCCATCCCCTCTTTTGCCGCCTGGATCAGGGCGGGATGGTTAGCCAGCCCCAGATAGTTGTTGGCGCAGAAGTTGATCACCGCCGGATCGCTGCCGACGGCGATTTCCGTCTGCTGGGCAGAAGTGATAATCCGCTCCTGTTTAAACAGGCCTTCCTGATGGGCAGTATCGAGTTGCTGACGAAGTTGTTGATAAAATTGCGCGGGCATTATTGCTCTCCTCAGATGGCAAAAATTTGGCACATCTTACTGAACAGCGAGCCTGACCACGATAAATCACCCAACAGAATGTCATTTTTGCAGCATAGTTCACGCCATGGCGCATACCGCACAAATCGTTACAGAGTCATCTGGCTGTCTGCACCCTGATGAAATGTTATGATGTGAAGTATTCGTGTGTGAAACCTCCTGTTTCACCCCACAACGTTGAAGGTAACAACATGATTATCGTAACTGGCGGCGCAGGAATGATTGGCAGCAACATCGTCAAAGCGCTGAACGATCGCGGTCACACCGACATTCTGGTGGTGGATAATCTGAAGGATGGCACCAAGTTTGCCAACTTAGTCGACCTGGATATCGTCGATTACATGGACAAAGAAGAGTTCCTGATGAGCGTGATGGCGGGCGATGATTTAGGCCCGATCGAAGCGGTGTTTCATCAGGGTGCCTGCTCCTCCACCACCGAGTGGGATGGCAAGTACATGATGGAGAACAACTATCAGTACTCCAAAGAGCTGCTGCACTTCTGTCTTGAGCGCGAGATCCCGTTCCTTTATGCCTCTTCAGCAGCCACCTATGGCGGCCGCAACGAAAATTTCATTGAAGAGCGCCAGTATGAGCAGCCGCTTAACGTCTACGGCTACTCGAAGATGCTGTTCGATCACTACGTCCGTCAGATGCTGCCGGAAGCGAACTCTCCGGTGTGTGGTTTCCGCTACTTTAACGTCTACGGACCGCGTGAAGGCCACAAAGGCAGCATGGCGAGCGTCGCTTTCCATCTCAACACCCAAATCAGCAACGATGAAAATCCAAAACTGTTTGAAGGCAGCGACGGTTTCAAACGCGATTTCATCCACGTGGATGATGTGGCCGCAGTGAACCTGTGGTGCTGGGAGAACGGCGTCTCCGGCATTTATAACTGTGGTACCGGCCGCGCAGAATCCTTCCAGGAAGTGGCAGATGCGGTACTGAAATTCCATCAGAAAGGCCAGATTGAGTACATTCCGTTCCCGGAAAAACTCAAAGGACGCTATCAGGCATATACCCAGGCCGATCTGACCCGGCTGCGTGCCGCAGGCTATGACAAGCCGTTCAAAACCGTGGCGCAGGGCGTCGCTGAATATATGGCCTGGCTTAACCGTAACGCATAAAGGAAGCTGCTCCGGCGATGAAAATTCTGGTAATCGGCCCGTCGTGGGTCGGCGATATGATGATGTCGCAAAGTCTCTATCGCACGCTCAAGGCCGAGCATCCCGATGCGGTGATTGATGTGATGGCACCGGCCTGGTGTCGTCCCCTGTTGTCACGCATGCCGGAAGTGAATCAGGCGCTGGCGATGCCGCTTGGCCATGGCGCGCTGGAAATTGGCGAGCGTCGCCGGTTAGGCAAAACGCTGCGCGCCAGCCACTATGACCGCGCCTATGTGCTGCCGAATTCGTTTAAGTCGGCGCTGGTGCCGTTCTTCGCCGGGATCAAACGTCGCGTCGGCTGGCGCGGCGAAATGCGCTATGGCTTGCTGAACGATCTGCGGGTGCTGGATAAAGCCGCTTTCCCGCTGATGGTCGAACGCTACGTCGCGCTGGCCTATGACACGCCGGTCGCGTCGGCGCAGCAGCTGCCGCAACCGCTGCTGTGGCCGAAGCTGCAGGTCGGGGAGCAGGAGAAAATTGAAACCGCCGCGCAGTTTCAGCTGTCGGCGACGCGTCCGATCATCGGTTTTTGTCCCGGCGCCGAATTTGGTCCGGCAAAACGCTGGCCGCACTACCACTACGCTGCGCTGGCGCGACAGCTGATCGCAGAAGGATTCCAGATTGTGCTGTTTGGCTCGGCAAAAGATCGGCCGACCGGTGAGGAGATTATCGCCGCACTGCCGCAAGAAGCCCGCATTCACTGCCGTAATCTGGCCGGTGAAACCCAGCTGGAGCAGGCGGTAATACTGCTGGCACAGTGCCGGGCAGTGGTCAGTAACGACTCCGGGCTGATGCATATCGCCGCCGCGCTGGACCGTCCGCTGGTCGCGCTCTACGGGCCAAGCAGCCCCGACTTTACGCCACCGCTGGCTCGCCAGGCGCGGGTTATTCGCCTGATTAGCGGCTATCACAAAGTACGCAAAGGCGATGCCGAACAGGGATATCATCAGAGCCTGATCGACATTCAACCTGAGCGCGTGCATCAGACCCTTACCGCATTACTCGACGCGCCGCAGGAGGTGCCATGCACGTCCTGATCGTTAAAACCTCTTCAATGGGCGACGTGCTGCATTCACTGCCAGCGCTGACCGATGCGATGCACGCTATTCCTGGCATCCGTTTTGACTGGGTGGTGGAAGAGAACTTTGCCCAGATCCCCGGCTGGCATCCTGCAGTGGATAAGGTGCTGCCGGTAGCGATCCGCCGCTGGCGCAAACACTGGTTTGGCAGCCAGCAACGTGAAGAGCGCGTGCTGTTTAAGCGCGCGTTACAGTCACGTCAGTACGATATTGTGATTGATGCGCAGGGGCTGATCAAAAGCGCGGCCCTGGTGACGCGGTTGTCAAAAGGCGTTAAGCATGGCCAGGATAGCCGCAGCGCCCGTGAACCGTTTGCCAGCTGGTGGTATGACGTGCGGCACGAGGTCAACAAGCAACAGCACGCCGTCGAGCGGACGCGCGAACTGTTTGCTAAAAGTCTCGGCTATGAGAAACCGCACGGCCAGGGCGACTATGCGATTGCCGGACATTTCCTGCATCACCTGCCTGCCGATGCCCAGCACTATCTGGTGTTTCTGCACGCCACGACGCGTGACAATAAGCACTGGCCAGAGTCGCACTGGCGACAGCTGATTGACCGGGTGCAACCGAGCGGATTGCGGGTTAAGTTGCCATGGGGCGCAGAACATGAGCACCAGCGTGCGCAGCGCCTGGCTGAAGGATTTGACCACGTCGATGTGCTGCCGAAACTGACGCTGGAGGCGATTGCCCGGCAACTGGCTGGCGCGCGTGCGGTAGTGTCAGTCGATACCGGATTAAGTCACCTGACCGCCGCGCTGGATCGCCCTAACCTGACGCTGTATGGCCCGACCGACCCAAGCCTGATCGGCGGTTACGGTCAGAATCAACAGGCGCTGAGCGCCCCGAATCATAATCTGGCGGAGCTGACTGCCGACGCGGTGGCAGAGAAACTGCAGGCCGTTATTACGGAAAACAGGCCATGAACTATGTGTTGATCTATCTGCTGCTGGTGCCGTTTCGCACGCTGATGCGGCTGTTTTACCGGCCTACCGGGCGCAATCTAATCATCCAGACGGCAAAAATCGGTGATTTCATTAATATCACACCGATGCTGCGCGCGCTGGGTCAGTCCGAATTGCTGATCAGTAAGGCGGTAGAACCGCTGGTGCGCCATGATGATACCGTCAGCCGCTATTTTCTGATCGAAGAGGCGAAGCGCAGCTTCTTTGCCAAGCTTAAACTGGCGTTCATCCTGATGAACCGCTATGACAATGTTTATCTGGTGCAGCCCAACAGCGTAAACCTGTTTTTTGCATCGCTGTGTAACGCGCCGAACAAACAGTTTCTGCGCACCTATGTGCGTAAGTCCTACCACGCGGTGTTCTATCGCAGCGCCAGCGGCATTGTGGATCATGCTAAAACCGATTTAACCCTCGACAGCTACCTGAAACTGATTAATCGCGAGTACCGCTATACCGATTTTCCTAAGCACGCCACGTCGCCGCTATGGCAGCCGCCCGCGCCGCCCGCTGCGCTGCTGACTCCGCGTGAAGGCATTAAAATCGGCATCAGTATTTCCGCTGGCAACCGGGCGAAAACTATTCCCGCCAGTGTCTGGCAGCAACTGATGGAAGCGCTGGCCGACCTGCCCTGTACCTTTTATGTGTTCGGGCCGCCTGCTGAACAGCCGTGGCTGGATGAATTGCTGAGCTTAACCGGCCCGAAAGAAAATATCGTGAGCCTGATTGGTGAGCTAAAACTAGAAGAGGTGCCCTGGGCCATCGCGCAGATGGATTTCTATATCTCATCTGACTCCGGCAATGCCTATATTGCTGATGCCCAGCAGATACCGTTAATCGTGCTTTATGGCCCTTGTGATATCAGAGAACAGCGCCCGGTTCATAATGCACTGTTTATCGGACCCGATAATATTGCTGCAACGTCGTTCATTTTTGCCGCCCCTTATGCGTTTGATCAGCCCGCTGAAAAATTATTCGAGCTGGATCACGATAAACTGACTAGAATACAAACGTTTATTACTCATAATCTGGAATAGTGAAGCGTAATGGCAATTACCCCTGTTGCTGATGCTGTTCAGCAAAGTAAGCTTCTGGTCAACACGCTCTCTGATACGGATGTAAATCCCGTGCACGTTGCCTTTGGCATTAACCACGCCTATGCGCGTGGTCTGGGCATTACGTTATATTCACTACTCAGCCATCATCCTGATACCGCTTTCCACGTCCATATCTTTTCAGACTCGCTAAGCGAACAGGATGTTGAAAAATTACGCTCGCTGGCAGCCGGTCATCGGCTGGCGATTACGCTGCACATTTTCAACAGTGCCTGGGTCGATCAGTTGCCGGCGGTCGGACGCTACCCAAAAAGCATCCATTATCGTTTTCTGATCCCCGAAACCGTGGCGCGCTTCAGCGATCGGGTGATCTACATCGACGCCGATACGCTGGTGGTGGGTGACTATTCGCCGTTATTCACCCTGGATATTGCCGATTACACGCTGTGTGCCTGTAACGACACGCCACGGGCGCGTCAGAATCAGTGTCCGAAGCTCGGTCTCAAGGGCAACAACTACTTCAACTCCGGCTTTATGCTGATCAATATTCCACGCTGGATGGCGCGTCAGACCACGGCCCGCATTACCGAGGTGCTCGTCACCCGCGGAGCGGAGTTTGGTTTTCCCGATCAGGATGCGTTGAACATTGTGCTGGAAGATGAAGTATTGATCCTGCCGGAGCGTTACAACCACATTTACGACATCATCGCGAACAAGGTGTGGCACCGCTTCCAGGTTCCGGACGATACCGTGATGATTCACTACACCGGTAAATGCAAACCCTGGCATGCCTGGGGCGGTAGCGATCTTTCGTTGCTCTATTACGACTATTACCAGCGCTCACCCTGGGCTTCACAGTCGCTTGATTTACCTAAACATTATAAAGAGATGAAGCGCTTCGCGCAGATTAAGTGGTATCAGAAGCAATATGCGGAAAGCGTCAGCTGGATGATGAACTATGTCCGGCACAAGTTTCTCGGTTAGCGCGGCGCGGACATTTTTTGCTACCGGTTGTGTCACCTGACGTATCTGTGACGTGACGGGCGTTCGCTATTCCTCGTTTCAGGCATACCGCTTCAGGAAAAAGGGACTCTGCGTGCGTTTTTGTTAACAATTCCGGTGATTTACTTCAGCCTGGGTCCGAGTCAGTTTTATAATCATCAGTTACCCTATTTTATTTTGCTGGCCTGGACCTGGTTTATGATGATGAGGCAAAACCCTTTCGCTTTTCACTCTGCACAGGTGCAAACGTTGTCATGAGTACCCTTCCCCTGTTGAGTATCATTACGCCTATGTACAACGCGGGCAGCATGTTTGATGAATTCATGCAGTCGCTGCTGGCGCAAACGCTGACGTCTCTGGAGATCATCATTGTCGATGACGGTTCAACCGACGGTTCCGGTGAGCGCGCCGACTATTACGCCCAACATCACTCCCACGTTCGGGTCATTCATCAGGAAAACGGCGGCGTCTCACGCGCGCGTAATGCTGGCCTGGCGATCGCGCAGGGGAAATATGTCACCTTTCCGGATGCTGATGACACCATGCAACCGGAAATGTACCAGACGCTGGTGACGCTGGCGGAACAGGACGATCTGGATGCGGCACAGTGCAATGCCGAATGGTATTTCAAACATAGCCAGCGGGTGAAGCCGCTGATTCCGCTGGACCGCCTGCGCAGTACCGGCGTACTGAGCGGTCCCGACTGGCTGAATACCGCGTTAAAAACCCACCGCTATATGCATGTGGTCTGGCTGGGCATTTACCGTCGTGCGCTGATTGAACAGCATCAGTTGCTGTTTGAGCCAGGGCTGCACCATCAGGACATTCCGTGGACCACTGAATTCATGTTGCTGGCGAAACGCGTGCGCTATACCGATGCGGTGCTGTACCGCTACTACATGCATGACGCCTCAATCAGCAACCGCAAGCGCACCGGCCAGCGTAATGTCGAATACCAGCGTCACTATCTGAAGATTGCCGCTATGCTGGAAGCGCTGAATCATCGCTACCGCGGCAAGGTAAAAATCTATCCATCGTTCCATTATCAGGTGACGCATGAAGCGCTCAGCGTCTGTCATAGCGTACGTCGGGAGCCGGATAGTGACGCACGCCGGGCGATTATCGCCGACCTGTTTGCCAGCCAGACGCATCGCCGAATGCTACGCAATGCCCGCGGGATTAAGCAGTGGTATCAGCTACTGCTGTGGCTGAGTCGTCTCTATCGCTGGCGTTACAAATAACCCTTGAGGCTGGCTTTATCCTAAAAAGGGTTTGCCCTACAATCGGTTCACTAAAATTTGAGAACAATTGTTTATGGCCAGTCCGATTCCAGCAAACGTCTCTCCGCAAAATATATTGCTCATCAAGCTGCGCCATCATGGCGACATGCTGCTGACGACGCCGGCGATCAACGCCCTTCGCCAGCGTTATCCGCAGGCCAGTATCGACGTGTTGCTTTATCAGGAAACGCGTCCGATGCTGGAAGCGCATCCGGATATCCGCCATCTGCACGTGATTGACCGTAAGTGGAAGCAGCAAGGTGGCTGGCGCAAGCTGGGCCATGAATATGCCTTGATTCGTGCGGTACGGGGTTGCCATTACGACCTGGTGATTAATCTGGCCGATCAATGGCGTGCCGCCCTGATCACCCTGCTCTCCGCCGCGCCGATACGCATCGGCTTCGCGTTTAAAAAGCGCGACAACCTGTTCTGGCGGCTGTGCCATAACCAGCTGGTGCCCACTCTCAATCACAGCAAACTGCATACCGTGGAGCAGAATATGTCCGCGCTGGCCCCGCTCGGCATCAGCAGCGAGGGCGCGCGGGTTTCGATGCACTACAGCGAAGCCGATCGTCAACACGTGCTCGCCAGACTGGCGGAGAAGCAGATCGCCTCGCCGTTTATCGTGGTGCAGCCGACCTCCCGCTGGGGCTTTAAATGCTGGGAAGAGGAGAGCGTTGCCGCCACCATCGACCAGCTGGCGCAGCCAGAACGTCCGGTGGTGCTGACCGCCGGGCCGGATAAACACGAACTGGCGATGATCGAGCGCATTCAGGCCCTGTGCACCTCGCCGTATGTGGTGTCATTAGCAGGCCAGTTCACACTGCCGCAGCTGGCGGCGCTGATCGATCATGCCAGGCTGTTTATTGGCGTCGACTCCGCCCCGATGCATATGGCGGCCGCGCTGAACACGCCCTGTATTGCGCTATTTGGCCCGACCAAGCTGCAGCACTGGCGGCCGTGGGGCGACAATAATCACGTCATCTGGGCGGGCGATTATGGTCCGCTGCCGTCACCGGACTCGATTGATACCAAAACTGACCAGCGTTATCTGTCTGCCATCCCGGTTAAGGATGTGGTCGCGGCGGCAAGGAGCTATCTGAATGAGTAAATTACGGCTGGCGATTGTCCGGCAGAAATACCGGCCTGATGGCGGTGCTGAGCGTTTTATCTCGCGAGCGCTGGAAGCGCTGGGCAGCGAACAGCTGGATCTCAACATCATCACGCGCAGCTGGCAGGGCACGCCGAATCCTGACTGGCACCTGCACATCTGTAACCCACCTAAACTGGGACGGGTCTCTCGCGAACGTGGATTTGCCCGTGCGGCCCGCGCCTGCTGGGAACGGGAAAAATTCGACATTGTGCAAAGCCATGAGCGCATCGCCGGTTGTGATATTTTTCGGGCCGGCGATGGTGTCCACCGCGTCTGGCTGGAACAGCGTGCGCGTATCGTTTCGTCCTGGCAGCGCCTGAGCGCCAGCCTCAGCCCTTACCATCGCTATGTGCTGCAGGCGGAAGCGGAGATGTTTAATTCGCCCACGCTGAAAGCGGTCATTTGTAACTCTGAGATGGTAAAACGCGACATCCTGCGCTGCTTCTCACTCGGTGCCGAAAAAATCCACGTCATCCATAACGCCATCGACAGCAGCCGTTTTCAGCCCGCAACTGACGCCACCCGCCACGCGACCCGTCAGCAGTTATCGCTGCCCGATAGCGCGACTGTGCTGATCTATGTTGGATCTGGTTTTGAGCGTAAAGGGCTGAAAGCGGCGATTGAAGCGCTGGCCGGCAGCGATCGCTATCTGATTGTGGTCGGTCAGGATAAACAGCTGCAGCGCTATCAGCAGCTGGCGAATCAGCTTAACTGCTTGGATCGCCTGCGTTTTGTCGGCGTACAGCAGGATGTGCAGCCGTTCTATCATGCGGCCGATGGTTTACTGCTGCCCACGCTCTACGATCCTTTCCCGAATGTGGTGCTGGAGGCGATGGCCTGTGGCCTGCCGGTAATTACCAGCACCGGCTGCGGCGGCGCGGAATTTATTACTGCCGGTCAGGAAGGTTTCGTCTGTGATGCGCTGGATATCAATGGACTGAATCAGGCGATTCAGGCGATACCGTCGCTTTCAGTCGACTCACGCATGGGCGAAGCGGCACGGCGCAGAATTGAACCTTATGGGCCGCAGCGACTGGCCAGCTCGCTGACTTCGCTGTATCAACAGGTGCTGCGAAGCAACTGACAATGTGGGATGAGTGGATGCAGGGTTTCTGATAACATGCCGCCATCTGATTTTAATCTGGTTTTAGACGCGAACGTGTCGTAACGGTAACTATGACGACCATTTACACCGCACTGCTCTATCTTATTCAGCCACTGATTTGGCTGCGCCTGTGGCTGCGCGGTCGTAAAGCGCCGGCCTATCGCAAACGCTGGGCAGAGCGCTATGGCTATTGTGTCGGCAAAGTTAAGCCAGACGGTATTGTGCTGCACTCGGTGTCGGTCGGCGAAACGCTGGCGGCGATCCCCCTGGTGCGTGCGTTGCGTCATCGTTATCCTACCCTGCCGATTACCGTCACCACCATGACACCAACCGGTTCAGAGCGGGCGCAATCGGCGTTTGGCAAAGATGTGCATCACGTTTATCTGCCTTATGACCTGCCAGGCTCGATTAATCGTTTCCTCGATACGGTCAACCCACGGCTGGTGATCATCATGGAAACCGAGCTGTGGCCCAATATCATCCGCATTCTGCATCAGCGCAATATTCCGCTGGTGATCGCCAACGCCCGTCTTTCGGCGCGTTCGGCAAAAGGCTACCGCAAGCTGGGCAAATTCATGCGCCAGCTGCTGCAGAGCATCACGCTGATTGCGGCGCAGAATAGTGAAGATGGCGACCGGTTCCTTGAGCTGGGCCTGAAGCGCTCGCAACTGGCGATTACCGGCAGCCTGAAATTTGATATCTCAGTGACGCCAGAGCTGGCGGCCAGAGCCGTCACGCTGCGCCGTCAGTGGGCACCGCGGCGTCCGGTGTGGATTGCCACCAGCACCCATGAAGGCGAAGAGGCGATCGTGCTCGATGCGCATCGCCGACTGCTGCAATCCTTCCCGGATTTACTGCTGATTCTGGTTCCCCGCCATCCCGAACGTTTCAACGATGCGCGCGAACTGACCCAGCAGCGTAACTTCAGCTTTATCCTGCGCAGCAGCGGTGAGATCCCTTCTGGCTCGACTCAGGTGGTGATTGGTGACTCGATGGGTGAACTGATGCTGCTGTACGGTATTGCCGATCTGGCATTTGTCGGTGGCAGCCTGGTTGAACGGGGCGGACATAACCCACTGGAGCCTGCTGCACATGCGATTCCGGTTCTGATGGGGCCGCACACCTGGAACTTCAAAGATATCTGCAGCAAACTGCAACAGGGCCAGGGCCTGATTACCGTCACCGACGTGATTTCGCTGGAAAAAGAGGTCACCAACCTGTTGCAGGATGATGACTATCGTCGTTATTACGGACGCCACGCGGTGGACGTGCTGCATCAGAACCAGGGCGCGCTGCAACGTCTGCTGCAGTTACTCGAACCCCATTTACCGCCACGGGCCCACTGATGCCAACACGCCAACGTCTTTCAGTGGTGATGATCGCCAAAAACGAAGCGGAACTGCTGCCTGACTGTCTGGCCTCCGTCAGCTGGGCCGATGAGATTATCCTGCTGGATTCCGGTAGCGAAGATAACAGCGTGGAAATTGCCACCCAGGCGGGCGCGCAGGTGTTTCGCAGCGATAACTGGCAGGGTTACGGCATACAACGCCAGCGCGCGCAGCGTTACGCCAGCGGCGACATGATTTTGATGATCGATGCCGATGAGCGCGTGACGCCAGAGCTGCGCGCCGCCATTGAGCAGGTATTGATCGCCCCACCCAGCCGCACGGTTTACAGCCTTGGCCGCAGCAACCTGTTTCTGGGCCGCTTTATGCGCCACAGCGGCTGGTATCCTGACCGCGTCATGCGGCTTTACCCCCCGACGTTGCACTACAATGACAACCTGGTGCATGAATCGCTGAACGCCGAAGACGCGCCGGTGGTGGCACTGAAGGGAGATCTGCAACACCTGACCTGTCGTGATTTGATCGCCTTTCAGCGCAAGCAACTGGCGTATGCCGAAGCCTGGGCGACGGAACGTTATCAGCGCGGTAAACGCTGCGGCCTGTTTTCTATCTTCAGCCATACGCTGGGTGCATTTGTAAAAACCCTGCTGTTACGCGCGGGCTTTCTGGATGGCAAACAGGGCTGGATCCTGGCGGTGGTTAACGCACAATATACCTTTAACAAGTATTCGGCGCTGTGGGCGCTGAATCACGCATCGGCAAAAGGGCGAGTATGAGTACTAAAGCCATTTATCCCGGCACCTTCGATCCCATTACGCTGGGACATCTCGATATTGTGACGCGGGCCGCGCAGATGTTTGATCGGGTAGTGCTGGCGATTGCCGCCAGTCCCAGCAAGAAGCCGATGTTCAGTCTGGACGAGCGTGTGGCGTTGGCGAGCCAGGTAGTGGCACATCTGCCTAACGTTGAGGTGGTCGGATTCAGCGATTTAATGGCAAATTTCGCCCGCTCTCAACAGGCTAACGTGCTGGTTCGTGGACTGCGCGCGGTGTCGGACTTTGAATATGAAATGCAGCTGGCGCACATGAATCGTCACCTGCTGCCGACGCTGGAGAGCGTGTTTCTGATGCCGTCGGAAGGCTTCTCTTTTGTCTCCTCTTCGCTGGTCAAAGAGGTGGCGCGTCACGGTGGCGATGTTACCGCCTTCCTGCCCGCGCCAGTCTATCAGGCGTTACTGGCTAAATTAGCTTAGTGCTGGCAATTCGGGCACCAGTAAGTGCTGCGTTGCCCGTGTCTGCCGCTGATAATCGGCGTACCACATGCCCGGCACGGTTCCCCGGCCCGGCCATAAACCTGCAGCTGCTGCGCAAAATACCCCGGCTTACCGTCACTCTGTAAGAAGTCACGCAGCGTGGTTCCGCCCTGCTCGATGGAACGCAGTAACACCGCTTTGATAGTATTGACCAGCACTCCGGCCTCTGACTGCGACAGACTGCCGGCAGGTCGATCGGGCAGGATCCCGGCAGTAAACAGCGACTCGCTGGCGTAAATATTGCCGACGCCGACCACCACTTTGTTATCCATCAGCCACTGTTTAATCAGCGTCCGTCTGCCGCGCGACTTTTCGAACAGATAAGCGCCATCAAATTGGTCGCTGAGCGGCTCCGGTCCCAGATGCGCCAGCACGCTGCTGCCGGCCAGATCGCTGCTCCAGAGCCAGGCGCCAAAGCGACGCGGATCGGTGTAGCGCAGCACTTTGCCATTGCTCATCACTAAATCAACATGGTCATGGGTGGCGGCCGGCAACTCTTCTGGCAGCACACGTAAACTGCCGGACATCCCGAGATGGATGATGATCCAGCCATGCGGCAGCTCCAGCAGCAGATATTTTGCCCGACGCTGCACGCTGAGTACCGGCTGATCGCTCAGCGACAGGATCTCCTGTGAAACTGGCCAGCGCAGACGTGAATTACGCACCACGGCGTGAAGGATGGTTTCACCGACCAAATGCGGTTCGATACCGCGACGGCTGGTTTCAACCTCTGGCAACTCTGGCATAACCTCTCCTCAGCGGATTGCACAAACAAAAAACCCGGCCGGAGCCGGGTTTTTAGCAGAACACTAAAATTACTTAATTTTAGCTTCTTTGTAGATCACATGCTGACGTACAACCGGATCGAACTTTTTCAGTTCCAGCTTCTCTGGTTTAGTACGTTTGTTCTTCGTGGTGGTATAGAAGTGACCTGTACCAGCAGAGGAAACCAGCTTGATCTTCTCACGAATACCTTTAGCCATGATTCAGTTCCTTAGTACTCTTAGTACTTCTCACCACGGGCACGCATGTCGGCTAACACCGTATCAATGCCCTTTTTATCAATAATACGCATACCTTTTACAGATACACGCAGAGTAACGAAGCGCTTCTCGCTCTCAACCCAAAAACGGTGTGAGTGCAGGTTCGGAAGGAAACGGCGTTTCGTCGCGTTCATTGCGTGGGAACGGTTGTTACCGGTCACCGGACGCTTTCCAGTTACCTGGCAGACTCGTGACATGTCTATTCTCCAAAAATCAAATCAGCTCGAGCTTTAAAAATTAGGTTTTGGCCGCCTCGTCAGGCTTGCAGCCCGCCAGGCGAGTTCCATGGAACCCGCTAAGCTGGCCTAACCGCCAAACCCGAGATTCTCAAAGGTGGCGTAGTATACGCCGCTCAGCCCAAGTGCTCAAGTCCCGAACAGATAAAGATCCCGAATGATCGGGTAAAAAGCCGCCACCTGGCGCGAATTTTTGCTGTGTTAAAGCCAGCCTCGCTCAGCAAACGAGACATATTCGCCATGACCTATCACCAGATGATCGAGCAAACGGATGTCGAGCAACTGGCAGGCTTCGCTGACTTTTCGCGTCACATCGCGGTCAGCCCGGCTCGGTTCCGCCATCCCGGAAGGGTGGTTATGCGCCAGAATCAGTGCGGCTGCATTGACCTTAAGCGCCTCCCGTACGATCTCGCGCGGGTGGACCTCTACGCTGTTGATGGAACCCGAAAACATCTTTTGCGCCACCAGCACCCGGTGCTGATTATCAAGAAACAGCACCATAAAGATCTCACGCTCCTGACGGGCTAACAGACTTTGCAGGTAATGCCGCGTGACCTGAGGATTTTCCATCGCACTTTCGCGGGCCAGCTGGCTGGCAAAAAAGCGCTTCGCCAGTTCCGCAATCGCGTGCAGCTGTGCCAGCTTGGCATCACCGACGCCCTTGATGCCGCTGAAAGCGGCTTTGCTGGCGGTCATAATGTGATAGAGCGAGCCAAACTCCTGCACGATCTGCTGCGCCAGCGCCATCACGTTCTGTCCCGGCGTGCCGGTTCGCAGAAACAGGGCCAGCAGCTCGACGTCACTCAGCGCCTGTGCGCCCTGCTGCTTTAGCTTCTCCCGCGGTGCCATACTTTTCATCTGCATTCTCCCTGTGGCGAACGTCAGAGTGACCCATCTGGCGCAACGCCACCATCAGCAGCGTGACTTTTTACGAGATGGCTCGCAAACGCAGGCAGTGAAAAGGCGCGTCACTGCTTTTGTGATAAAGTCCGTGCATTCGCCGCGGCAGGCGGCAGACAGTTTAGTGAGGCCAACATCATGATAGGATTAGCCGGTAAAAAAATTCTTCTTGGCGTGAGTGGCGGGATTGCCGCCTACAAAGCACCTGAGCTGGTGCGGCGCCTGCGCGATCGCGGTGCCGATGTCCGCGTGATGATGACGGACGGCGCTAAAGCGTTTATTACGCCGCTCAGCCTGCAGGCGGTTTCCGGTTATCCGGTATTTAACGATCTGCTCGACCCGGCGGCAGAAGCGGCAATGGGGCATATTGAGCTGGCCAAATGGGCTGATTTAATTGTGCTGGCCCCGGCAACCGCCGACCTGATTGCCCGAATTACCGCCGGCATGGCCAACGATCTGGTCACCACCGCCGTACTGGCCACCGCATCGCCGGTGGCAGTGGTGCCGGCGATGAATCAACAGATGTATCGCGCGGCAGTGACCCAGCAAAATCTGCAGGCGCTGCAGCAGCGCGGCGTACTGATTTGGGGACCTGACAGCGGCAGCCAGGCCTGTGGCGACGTCGGACCGGGCCGGATGCTCGATCCGCTGGCAATCGTCGACCATGCAATACAGTGGGCCACGCCCGTCAACGATCTGCAACATCTCAACATTATGATTACCGCCGGTCCCACCCGCGAGGCACTGGACCCGGTGCGTTACATCACCAATCACAGCTCCGGCAAAATGGGTTTTGCTATCGCAGCCGCAGCGGCCCGACGCGGTGCCACCGTTACGCTGGTCAGCGGGCCGGTGACGCTGCCTGCGCCTGCGGGGGTAAAACGGGTCGATGTCACCAGCGCGCTGGAAATGCAGGCGGCGGTGATGGCCGAGATAGATAAACAACATATTTTCATTGCAAGCGCAGCCGTGGCAGACTACCGGGCGGTCGACATTGCGGCCGAAAAAATCAAGAAACAGGGCGGCGATGATAACGTCACGCTGCAACTGATAAAGAATCCCGATATTGTTGCCGGCGTCGCCGCGTTACAGGAGCACCGGCCTTTCGTGGTTGGATTTGCTGCTGAAACCCAGAATGTGGAAGAATACGCCCGGCAAAAACGGGTGCGCAAGAATCTGGACCTGATCTGCGCTAACGACGTTGCTAAAGCCGGACAAGGGTTCAATAGCGACACCAATGCTCTTCACCTTTTTTGGCAGGATGGAGAAAAGCGCTTACCGCTCAGCGATAAGTCTCTCCTTGGCCAACAATTATTAGACGAGATTGTCAGCCGTTATGATGAAAAAAATAGACGTTAAAATCCTTGATGCGCGCGTCGGTAAAGAATTTCCGCTGCCGACCTACGCCACCTCGGGTTCCGCTGGGTTAGATTTACGCGCCTGCATCGACGATGTTCTCGACATCGCACCAGGCACCACCACGCTGGTTCCGACCGGCCTGGCGATTCACATTGCCGATCCTGATCTGGCTGCGGTCATCCTGCCGCGCTCGGGCCTCGGCCATAAACACGGCATCGTGCTGGGTAATCTGGTGGGACTGATCGACTCCGACTATCAGGGACAGTTGATGGTCTCAGTATGGAACCGTGGCCAGGAAAGCTTCTCGCTGCAGCCGGGCGACCGCATGGCACAGCTGGTTTTTGTCCCGGTGGTGCAGGCCGAGTTTAATCTGGTGGAAGACTTCGACGCCAGCTTGCGCGGCGAAGGCGGCTTCGGTCACTCAGGCCGTCAATAACCAACGCTACCGACTTTCACTTACGCCAATTATTTTTTCTCATCGCCATGAGACGTGTGCTTGTGGCAGATGCGTAGGTGTTGCCTGTTTAAGGTGAATTTCAGGGGTCTTTTAGGTCATGGCAGAAAAAAAAGTCGCGAAGCGAAATCGTCGCGAAGAGATTTTGCAGGCGCTGGCGCAAATGCTGGAGTCGGGTGATGGCAGTCAACGGATTACCACTGCCAAACTGGCAGCCACGGTCGGCGTGTCAGAAGCGGCGCTCTATCGTCACTTCCCCAGTAAGACACGGATGTTCGACAGCCTGATTGAGTTTATCGAAGACAGTCTGATTACCCGCATCAATCTGATCCTGAAAGATGAGAAAGAGACCATGACGCGCCTGCGTCTGATCGTGCAATTGATTCTGGGATTTGGTGAGCGTAATCCGGGGCTGACGCGTATTCTGACCGGTCATGCGCTGATGTTTGAGCAGGATCGCCTGCAGGGGCGCATCAATCAACTGTTTGAGCGGATTGAAGTGCAGCTGCGCCAGGTGATGCGTGAGCGCAAAATGCGTGAGGGTGAAGGCTTTCAGTCTGATGAGACGCTGCTGGCGAGCCAGCTACTGGCGTTTTGTGAAGGTTTACTGTCGCGTTATGTCCGCTCGGAGTTTCGCTTTAGTCCGACCGCAGACTTTGAAGCTCGCTGGCCGCTGATTGCTGCCCAGATGGTATAACGGGAAGGCGGGCATCACGCCCGCCCTCTGTTTAAATGCCGTAGGCTTTTTGATACGCCCGCACCTGGGCTAAATGATCCGCCATCTCAGGCTTCTCTTCCAGCCACACAATCAGATCAGCCAGCGTAATGATTGCGGTCACGGTGCAACGATAATCACGTTCCACTTCCTGAATCGCCGACATGTCACCCCGTCCACGCTCCTGGCGATCAAGCGAAACCAGCACGCCAGCCAGCGTCGCGTTGTGCGCACCGATGATATCCATCGACTCACGAATCGCGGTACCCGCGGTGATCACATCATCCACCAGCATCACTTTGCCCTGCAGGGGACTGCCAACCAGTAATCCGCCTTCGCCGTGATCTTTGGCCTCTTTACGGTTAAAGCAGTAAGGCACATCGCGGTCGTGGTGATCGGCGAGTGCGACCGCAGTGGTGGTCGCAATCGGAATACCTTTGTAGGCCGGACCGAACAGCAGGTCGAAATCGACGCCGCCATCCACCAGTGCCTGCGCGTAGAAGCGTCCCAGCAGCGCTAAATCCCGTCCGCTGTTAAACAGACCGGCGTTAAAGAAATAGGGGCTTTTACGCCCGGACTTTAAAGTGAACTCACCGAACTTCAGCACCTGCTTGTTCAGGGCGAAGTCAATAAACTGACGCTGCCAGGCTTTCATTTCTCACTCCTCAAATAAAGAAAAGGCGACTCTGTGGTCGCCTGTTACATCAATTTTCCAGCGCTGCTTTCTGCGCCTGAATTAACTCTTCAATTCCGCCGCGTGCCAGCGCCAGTAGCGTCAGCAGCTCTTCATGGCTGAACGGCTCGCCTTCGGCAGTGCCCTGCACCTCGATCATGCGGCCATCTTCCATCATCACCACGTTCATGTCGGTTTCTGCTGCAGAGTCTTCAACGTATTCCAGATCGCACAGCGCTTCGCCCTTAACGATGCCGACCGAAATTGCCGCCACCATCCCTTTCATCGGGTTAGCTTTCAGCTTGCCGCTGGCGACCAGCTTGTTCAGCGCATCGGCCAGCGCCACGCAGGCTCCGGTGATTGATGCGGTGCGCGTGCCGCCATCGGCCTGGATCACGTCACAGTCGAGCGTAATGGTAAATTCACCCAGCGCTTTCAAATCCACCGCGGCGCGCAGTGAACGGGCGATCAGACGCTGAATCTCCAGCGTACGTCCGCCCTGCTTGCCTTTTGCGGCTTCACGCGCCATGCGGCTGTGGGTTGAACGCGGTAGCATGCCATATTCGGCGGTAATCCAGCCCTGGCCCTGGCCTTTAAGGAAACGCGGAACCCCTTCGTCTACGGAGGCAGTGCAGAGCACTTTGGTTTCACCGAATTCCACCAGAACGGAACCCTCTGCGTGTTTGGTGTAATTGCGGGTCAATGTGACTGGACGCACCTGTTGTGCGCTACGGCCTGCTGGACGCATGGGTAATCTCCGGCTTGCTAATGATTGGCTGCGCATTATACGGACTTCCTTGCCCGCTGTCTCTTGCGCTGGTCCGCCGCATCATCAGATGAAATTCCCGGCTGACTGTGGCTAAATGCGCGTTCCTTTCTCTCTGATTAAATAAATTATGGCCGCCATTCTTCATTTCCTGCTGGCGCTGGGGGTGATCTTTGCCCTTGCGCTGCTGGTCAGTCATGACCGTAAACAGATTCGCCTGCGCTATATCGTTCAGCTGATTGTGGCAGAAGCCGCACTCGGCTGGTTCTTTCTTCATTCAGCCAGTGGCCTGGCGCTGGTCGGATCGGTGGCGGGCTTCTTTGAAACACTGCTCGGCTTTGCCGCACAGGGCACAGAATTCGTCTTTGGCGGGATGAGCAAACAGGGGCTGGCATTTATTTTTCTCGGCGTCCTCTGCCCGATTGTGTTTATTTCGGCCTTAATCGGCATATTGCAGCACTGGCGCATCCTGCCGCTGCTGATTCGGTTTGTCGGGACCCTGCTGTCGAAAATTAACGGCATGGGTAAGCTGGAGTCCTTTAACGCCGTCAGCACGCTGATCCTCGGCCAGTCGGAAAACTTCATCGCGTATAAAGGTATTCTGGGCGATATTCCGCCGCGCCGGCTTTACACCATGGCGGCGACCGCTATGTCCACCGTCTCGCTGTCGATTGTTGGCGCTTATATGTCGATGATCGAAGCCAAATATGTGGTCGCGGCGCTGCTGCTTAATATGTTCAGCACCTTCATTATCCTGTCGATCATTAACCCGATGAAGAGCCCGGATCAGCAGCCCATCGCTCTCGATAAACTGCATGAAGATCAAAGCTTCTTTGAGATGCTGGGTGAATACATTCTGGCTGGCTTTAAAGTGGCGATGATTATTCTGGCAATGCTGATCGGCTTTATTGCGCTGATCGCGGCCGTGAATGCGCTGTTTGCCGCCGTGTTCGGTTACAGCTTCCAGCAGTTGCTCGGCTACCTGTTTTATCCATTTGCCTGGCTGATTGGCATTCCGACTGCCGATGCACTGCAGGCGGCCAGTATTATGGCGACCAAGCTGGTGGCGAATGAGTTTGTGGCGATGATTGAACTGCAAAAAGTCGCGTCAGGCATGAGCGCACGCGGACTGGGTATTCTGTCGGTGTTTCTGGTCTCGTTCGCTAACTTCGCCTCTATTGGCATTGTAGCGGGTGCGATCAAGGGACTGAACGAGCAGCAGGGCAACGTGGTCTCACGTTTTGGCTGGAAACTGGTGTACGGCTCGACACTGGTGAGCCTGCTGTCGGCCGCCTTTGCCGGTCTGTTTATCTGATAGCCAACGGCGGCAAGTCTGCCGCCGTTTCCCGCCTCAGAACCCGACACAGACGGGTGCATCAACCCGCATCACCGACTCCTGACCAAAGCGCTTTTTATACAGGGTGCGTAGCGCTTCAATATTGGCATTCGCAGTCGAATCAAAGCCGTGGATCAGCATCAGCGCTTTGCTGTTTTCGCGCGCCAGCTGGCCATTGTCGCCCAGCCACTGTCCCCTGGCGTCATATACCGATAACCCCGCTCTGAAGCGTGGTGTTACCTCGTTATCCACGAAGTTCATCCACTCAAGTGAACTCACCGTTCCCCCCTGTGGCTTGCTCAGACCAAACCACAGCGTGGTCTGCATCATGACGTCACCGCCGGCGCAAATCGGCTGGGGTTTAGTTGGCGGTGAAGGGGGAGCCTGACAACCCGCCAGCATCAGAGCCAGCGCAACGGGAACAGCAATAACGCGAAACATAGATCGGCATCCTCACATAGTCGGCCAGCCATCATCATAAGTGCCTGTGGTATAAAGCGGAAATGATTCGTTATTTCGCCGTGAGACGCTTATGCCTGTTATGCCGTGGCTGCCCTCGCTATACTTCCCCTCATCTTTCCGAAAATGAGTACCGCTTATGATCCGCAGTATGACCGCTTATGCCCGCCGCGAAGCTAAAGGCGAATGGGGCAGCGCCGCCTGGGAGCTGCGTTCCGTGAACCAACGTTATCTGGAAACCTATATCCGTCTGCCGGAGCAGTTCCGCGGACTGGAGCCGGTGATCCGCGAGCGCATTCGCCAGCGTCTGACGCGCGGCAAGATTGAGTGCAACCTGCGTTATGATGCCGATCCCAGTGCTCAGGGCGAACTGATGCTGAACGAAGCGCTGGCGAAACAGCTGGTGCAGGCCGCTAACTGGGTGAAGATGCAAAGCGATGAAGGCGCGATTAATCCGCTGGATATTCTGCGCTGGCCGGGTGTGATGTCTGCTCAGGAGCAGGACCTGGACGTGATCAACCAGCAGTTGTTGCAGGCGCTGGACGGCGCGCTGGATGATTTCATTGCGGCACGCGAAAGCGAAGGTACCGCACTGAAAGCGATGATTGAGCAGCGTCTGGAAGGCGTCTCACAGGAAGTCAGCAAAGTCCGCGCGCAGATGCCTGAAGTGATCAAATGGCAGCGTGAACGGCTGGTCGCCAAGCTGGAAGATGCCGAAGTGCAGCTGGAAAATAATCGCCTTGAGCAGGAACTGGTGATGATGGCGCAGCGTGTTGATGTCTCCGAAGAGCTGGACCGGCTGGATGCTCACGTTAAAGAGACCTATAACATTCTGAAGAAGAAAGAGGCAGTTGGCCGTCGTCTGGACTTCATGATGCAGGAGTTTAATCGCGAGTCGAATACGCTGGCATCGAAGTCTATCAATGCAGAAATCACGACCTCCGCGATTGAGCTGAAGGTGCTGATTGAGCAGATGCGCGAACAGATCCAGAATATTGAGTAACTTCTCATCAGATTTCATATGATGTCATAATAGTAATAAAACCCGTATTTTACGGGTTTTATTGTCTCACAAAGAATCATCACCTCTCGCCAAATCTCCCGCTTTTGCTGTACCATACGATGTACCAATTACATTTTTTACCGTTATCGTTTTGGTACAAGCAGGAAGAATGGGAAAGCTATCAGACATACAGATAAAAGCCTGGCTAAGGTCGCAGGAACGCTTTGAGGGTCGCTCTGACGGAAACGGATTGTATCTGTGCTACCGAAAAGAGTTCTCAATACCAAAATGGCGTTTTCGCTACAGCTATGGAGGCAAGGCGCGTGCAATGTGGATCGGTTCTTATGGTGACCTGTCTCTTGCAAAAGCACGTGAAAGAGCCAGAGAGCTATCGGCACGAGTCGCTTTAGGCTATGACGTCGCCGGAGAGAAGCAGGAGCGTAAGGCCTCTACCCTTGCTAAGATCGAGAAAGAAAAGAATGCTCGTCGTGTTTCTGACCTTGCGTTTGAGTACTACGAGAAACAAATTGTTGGACGCTGGAAACACCCCGATATTCTTCGCAGGCGCATTGAAAAAGATATTAATCCTCACATAGGCAACATAAAGGTAGAAGACGTTAAGCCTGGGGATATTGATATGATGTTGCAGAGCATTGTTCAACGAGGCGCGCCAACTATCGCTAATGATGTTTTACGTTGGATAAAGCGCATATTTAACTATGGCATAAAACGTCACTATTTAAGTGTTAACCCAGCAGCAGCCTTTGATAATAATGATGCAGGTGGGCAGGAAAAATCCAGAGATCGTTTTCTTTCAGAAGAAGAAATTACGTTACTTTTCCGCGCGATGAAAATAGCTAAAGGCTTTAGCCGACAGAATGAAATAACTTTTAAGTTACTTTTACTTCTTTGCTGTAGGAAAATGGAACTGTGTTCAGCTAAATGGGAAGATTTTAACCTTGAAGAAGGTGTCTGGTATTTAAAGAACACTAAAAATGGCGATAATTTAGATATTCCTCTCCCTAAATTATCTTTGGTTTGGCTGAATGAGCTAAAGCAACTCTCTTTAGGCAGTGAATGGGTTCTCCCTGCAAGAAAGATGCAGAACAGGATGATACCTCATATTGCAGAAAGCACCCTTCCCGTAGCGCTGGCAAAGCTTAAACCGCATATGGAGGGAGTTGAAAGCTTTACTATCCACGACTTCAGGCGAACCGCCAGAACACATCTGGCCTTTTTAGGTATCGACCCAGTGGTGGCAGAGCGTTGCCTTAACCATCGAATCAAAGGCGTTGAAGGTATCTACAACCGACATAATTACTTTAATGAAAGGAAATTGGCGTTAGATAAAATGGCTGATTTTCTGGCTAAAATAGAGGCGGCAGTATAATGCATTTTAGTTTCTCAAAGGGTAGCGCCATTGAAAGGCTTACTCACTACCCTCAAATTGAAATAAAGGAGTTAGCAAGGGCATTAGCTAATGTTGATCCTAACATCAGAAACGATGATTTACCGGAAGATAAAACCCGCATCATTGGGGCCTATTGTGATTATCTTGTTAGGGTTAACAGGAATTTATATGCTTTCCTTAAATCGCAAGGAAAGCAAAAGGAATTGGATCTATTTTATCCAAAACCTATCGCGACTAATTGCCCCATAGAGGCAACCATCCTTTTCTCATCCTGTTTTATCCTTCTTGAGGAAGATGTAACTCCAGCTGTTCTGGTAGAAAGATGCGTTCAATCCCTAAGTCAAATATATAAGAGATATGGAGAAGCACTCGTTTTCCAGTGTGGTGGCGAAAAAGCACTTCTAATCGCTAAAGAAAATGCTCAGGATAAGCGTGGCGCCCATAAAAAAAATGAGGAAAATGCATCGCTTCATAAGATTATAGGTTTGCTCGCAATCAATCTTGCTATGGAGAAATCAGCCAGTGGATCAACGAAGTGGATTAATAAAGCCGGTTCTCCAAGCATTGAGCCTTTGCACAAGCTATTAAGCGACTATGCAGAATCAAACGGCATAAGCCAAAAGGGGATGGGTAAATCTTCTTTTTACGACAAGTTGCGGACGTCGCTTACCTCACTCTATGACGAGTAATGATGCTATAGCGCCTGGCTTCAGAATGCCTTGGCATCATGTCCGATATCGAAATGTGCCAAACAATGCCTTTGTATTGCCTACATTTGCCTTTCAGTTGCCAACATTAGCCTTTCAGTTGCCAATATTAGCCATTAATGTTGAACCTATGCGTATATAAAGGGTAATGAGGGGCAATGAAGGGCAATATAACCCCCTTTCAAATAAGGCACTTATAAATCATAAGCTTAAAACTTTCACCCTTACCTCTTTAACAGTAATGAATCGGCGGAATTCACTTTTTTTAGTGGAATTTTAATTTTCTTAATGGAATTCCATTTTCAGTGGAATACATCAATGTATCTCCGTTAGTCTCATTCCACCTCAATAGTAATCAATGAGATAGGAGATCCTGCTTTGAATCAAACGCCCTACGGAATCATCCCCGAAACCGGGTTTGTCAGACAAAAACAGTTAATGCATTGCCTGCCGTTTTCATCAGCAACGCTATGGAGGCGGGTTGCATCTGGATCGTTTCCAAAGCCAATAAAAATTTCCGCTCGTATTACTGCCTGGCGCGCCGAGGAGGTAAAAGAATGGATAGGCCAACAGCGTGCGCATTGATAAATATGCGGCGACGAGTCACCGCAAAACATCATCCTTTAGGTTCAATACCACGACGCTTAAGTTCTTGTCTGGCAACCTCTTTAAACCAGTTACCGAGTGTAGTTTGGTCTTTGGCTGCTTCGAGATCGAGTTGCTCTCTTAGTTCAGGGTTAATGCGGATCTGGAAGGTCGGCGACTTGCCGCCAGTTTTAGGAGTGCGATCTTTTGCTCTTGACATTGTACGTACCTTTTACTTTAATAAGCACTATAAGGTACGTACCTTATACAACAAAGCATATGAAAACAAGCGGCTCTGTAAGGTACTCGCAATACCTCACAAAGCCTGACCACAAATGAACTTGGGAGTCACATACATGGCTACATCAAAGTGTACCTGGATCTTTGCCGCAATCAACCGTGCGCAGCGCTCCTGCCGTCCGGTGATGCTGCGGGTAACGGCGAACGACGAGCGCAGCGCCCGCCGTCGTCTGGTCGCCGATTACGTGCTGTTTTTTGCTGGTCGTCTGCCGTGCCGGGGAGGTCGTCATGCGTGAGTATCCGCAACCCGGCGAGCGCTGGCAGCACAAGCAGGGCTGGACGGTCAGTATCATCCGCCTGACGGCGGCCCCGTTTACCGTAACGGCCGTCAATCCGGAGTTCAGTCATGAGGTGCTGTATCGCTATGACAGCGACGGGCAGCTTACCTCCGGCCCGCTGGCGTGGTTTGAGGCGTGTTATCGACGTATTGCTGCGCCTCCCCGTCAGCAGCCAGCCGCAGCTGGCGGTGAAGGCGGTGCCGGCCCTCTGTATCTTCATCCATCCGTGACGTTTGTGCGTTACCGGGAGAGGCTTATCAATCCGCGCCCGGAGCCGGACGCCGATCACTATTCACGCTTTCTGTAAGCCTTAACCACATTCAGTAACGGAGTTATCCATGAACACACCAAACGGGCAGCATGCTGCTCAGGGCTGCCCCTTGCCGTTAAACCGCCGTTTTTACGCCTACGGCATGCCGGAAAGCGCTTTCGAGAAACTGGAGCGGGCCAAAGATGCCTGTGACCTGTTGCAACAGCTGTTTGCGCAGCACCCGCAAAATGACGGCCTGCCGTTCGGCGGCAGCGTGCCGGGCGTGGCCGCGCTGATGGACTATCTGTACGCCGACCTGAAAGAGGTAGCGCGCCACTGCGCTCCGCTGACGGAGGCAAAGATATGAGCCATCACGTATCGGTTTTTCCGGCGGAGCTGACCACCGCCCTGTACCGTCGCGCCATCGCTTCAGCCTGGCGGGCAAAGGTGCTGGCTGACACAGGCAGCGAGATTCTGGGGCCGCACAGGCTGTCGGTAGAGCGCATCGAAATGGCCGTGGCCCTGCATATTGAAAGCATGATGGTGAACGAGTACGGCGAGGCGCAGGGCGCGGCGGCTGCGCTGGCGCTCATGAGCGACATGGTCAGGTCGGAGCTGCTGACCATGCCACCGGTACTCACCGATCGCGGCGTGCAGGTGATGACGGAGCTGTATCAGGTATTACCGGCGGCCTTCGATGATTTTTGTGATACCGGCGTTTCGCTGTACGTCCGGTAAGGGGGAGCTATGACTGTGACACAGATTGTCACGGCCGCACGGGGCCGCTGGCCGGTTATCCTGCCGCTGCTGGGCATTACGGTGCCGGACAACGGGCGCCATGGCCCCTGCCCGCACTGCGGCGGAGACGACCGCTTTCGCTTTGATGATATCGAGGGGCGCGGGACGTGGATTTGCAGCCACTGCGGCAACGGCGATGGCCTTGACCTGGTAAAACGGGTCACGGGCGACGGCGTGAAGAAAGCGGCACAGGCTGTGGCGCAAGTGCTGGAGTTCCGCGACGTGCAGGACATGCCAGTTAAGCCTGCCAGGGAAAAAGCCCCGAAACGCGACATGGCCGCCGCGGTGAAGGCGCTGCTGACAGACAGCCACAACGGCGAGAGCGCTTATCTGGGAGCAAAAGGCTTTCCCGGCCATCCGGTCACGCTGACCGGCAGGGCGCAGCGCATCAGCGACACAACGTTCCCGGCGGGTTCGGTACTGCTGCCGCTGATGACCACGGACGGTACGATAACCGGTGCGCAGCTGATAGCGCCCGGCGGGGAAAAAAGCCTGCTGCCGGGCAGTACCATGAAAGGCGCGTTCGTGACGATCGCCCCGCTGCCCGCAGAGCCGCCGGTGCAGGCGGTGATTACCGAAGGCTGGGCCACGGCGCTGACCGTGAGCCAGCTGACCGCCGGGTACGTGGTGGCGGCCGTGTCAGCCGGGAACCTGCCGAACGTTGCGCAGGCACTGCGCGCCCGCTGGCCGGAGGTAAAAATTATTCTCGCCGGGGACAACGACTTTCAGGATGGCGGCGACAATCCCGGTAAGGCGTTCGCGGAAAAGGCGGCGAAGGCAGTAGGTGGCTGGATAACGCTGCCGCCGGGCGAGATTCGCGCCGACTGGAACGACTTTCACCGGGAGTACGGTGTGACCCGTGCCCGTGAAGCCTTCCGTAATAATCTGGTGATGTGCGGTGAGGGCCGCACGCGTCTGCCGCAGGGGTTCCGGCTGACCCAGGATTACCTCTGGTATGAAAAGCAGGTACAGCGTAACGGCGAAACGGAAATCCAGAACGTGAAAATCTGCAACCCGCTGCGCGTGACTGCAATTACCTGCGACGCCGACGGCGGCAATTTCGGTCGCCTGCTGGAGTGGGAGGATACCTGGGGTGAGCGCCGCAAGTGGGCGATGCCGATGGAGATGCTCAGCGGCAGCGGCGAGGAGCTGCGCCGGGTGCTGCTGGTTAACGGCCTCTCATACATCAGCACTACCGGCGAGGCCCGCGCCCGTCTGATGGAATACATCTCGCTGTGCAAGCCGGAGCGGCGTGTTACCTGTGTAAGCCGTACCGGCTGGCACGGGCAGGTTTACGTGTTGCAGGACGAGGTGAACGGCGAGCACGCGGAGAGCGTGATTCTTCAGACCACTTCGGTGCAGGGACGCGACTTCCGGGTGGCGGGTACGATCGGAGACTGGCGCGAGCATGTTTCCCGCTACTGCACCGGCAACTCCCGCGTGGCCTTTGCGGTGAGCCTGGCCTTTGCCGCGCCGCTGCTGCGCCTGATTGGCATGGACGGCGGCGGCTACCACCTGAAGGGCGAATCCACCGACGGCAAAACTACCACTATGAAGGCGGCCACCTCGGTATGCGGCGGCCCGGACTACTGGCAGACGTGGCGAGCTACCGGCAACTCGCTGGAAGGCTCCGCCAGCCGCCGCAACGACGCGGCGATGATGCTCGATGAAATCCGCGAGGTGGACGGACGCGAGGCGGGCAATATTGCCTACATGCTGGCAAACGGTCAGGGCAAAGGGCGGGCCGGAACGGACGGCGAACTGCGCACCCGCAAGCAGTGGCGGCTGTTGTTCCTCTCCACGGGCGAGCTGTCACTGACGGAGCACGCCGCGAAAGCGGGCGAGCGCACCTTCGCCGGGATGGAGGTCAGGATGATACAGATACCCAGCGACTCCGGTAAGTTCGGCGTGTTTGAGGAATTGCACGGTTTTGAAAGCGGCAAAGCGCTGGCGGAGCATCTGGAGTGGGCCACGGCCAGCTACTACGGCTCGCCGTTCCGCGAGTGGCTGAAGGCGCTGACCGCTGACCTGAACGGGTTGACGGCGCAGGCAAAGGCGCTGATGAAAGAATACACCGCCGCGCTGGCGCCGCAGGACGCGGGCAACCAGGTGGGTCGCGCGGTCAACCGTTTTGCCCTTGTAGCAATGGCCGGAGAGCTGGCAACGCGCATGGGTATCACCGGCTGGCCGGAGGGCGAAGCGCTGCGGGCAACGCGGGTCTGCCTTAACGCCTGGCTGAAAGACCGGGGACACACGGCCAACCAGGAAGACATGGCCGCGCTGGAGCAGGTGCGTACGTTCTTCACCGCCAATCAGTACAGCCGCTTTGCCGACTGGCACGACGAGCGCAACCGCCCTGGCAACATGGTGGGCTGGCGCAGGGTGGAGAAAGGCAACGCCGCGCAGGGCCGGGAAACGGTGACCACCTTCTACGTCATGCCGTCGGGCTGGAAGGAGATCTGCCGGGGCTTTGACCCGCGTAAGGTGGCGCGACTCTGTGCGGACAAGGGTTACCTGCTGGCGGCCAACGACGGCAAGCTACAGACCAGCATTCGCCCCCCAGAGATGAACGTGCGCAGGCTCTACGTCTTTAACAGCGAGGTGCCGGGTTAATACGCGTGAGTCTTATTTCTTACGGGTAACAGAGGTAACAGGTGTAACAACCGCGTCAGCCGGGCGCTGGCGCTGTTACACCCCATAAAAGCAAAAGGGTAACAGGTGTAACACCGTATCTGTTACCCGTTGTAACCCGTGTTGTTACACAGAACTATTTTCTTAAAACGCTTTTAAAACATCGATGTAACCCGTGTTACCTCTGTTACACCCCGCTGCCGACAGAGACGCAGGCGACACCCCCTTCAGAGCCTTTTTCCTGGCGGGCCATCGGGTTTGTTTGCTGAGCCATGAGCAGACGGGGAAAGCAGGCGTTGTCCGCTGGGCCACGGCAGAATACAAACATCCTTTACAGAGAGAGAATTATCATGAGCGAGAACAAAAGCCCCGCCGTCACCCGCCTGACCGAAGCCAGAGCCGCCCACACGGCGCAGATGCTGAAAATCAACGACATTACGACCGCCATTGCCCGCAGCAAAAAAGAGCGAGAGGCAGCCATTGAGAACGGGAAGGAAGCAGAAACGAACTGGCGCACCCGTTTTCGTGACCTGCGTGGAGCGATTACGCCGGAGCTTCGCGCCGAGCACAGCCAGCGCATCGCCAGTCGCGAGCTGGCTGAAGAGTTTACCGGCCTGATTAAGGAGCTGGAATTCGAGCATGAGGGGGAGATGATAGCAGCCGTGCATACCGGCCGCGCTTACGTTAACGCACACAACATGGCTTTTACGCAGTATGTTGAGGGCCAGTGGGAGGCCGCCATGCGCAACGTCAGCCCAACCCTGATACGCGCCATCCGGCTGAAGCTGCTGTCGCTCAGGCTCAATGACCATGGACGCCATACCGACCCGCAGCATGAAGAGCCGGAAGTGATACTCGCACGTGAAGTCGGGAAGCTGCTGACCAATAAGGCGGAGGGCGCACGACTGGATATGAATACTGAGCCGGTGCTCTCGGAAATTGGCATTTATCGCCCCGCACTGACCGGTGTGGATATGCAATTGTATAACAGTCCGGCCGCCGTCCAGAAGCTGATGCAGGTGCGTAAGGAAAAGCATGAAGGAATACAGCAGAAGGAGAACCGGTCATGATGCACTGCCCGTACTGCAAAAGCCCGGCGCACGCCAAATCGAGCCGCTATATGTCCGAACAGGTTAAGGAACGTTATCATCAGTGTACCAATCTCGACTGCTCATGTGCGTTCAAGACCAGCGAGAGCATTACAAAGGTGATTACCGCACCGCCGCTACCAGAAACCTGCGAGGCGCCGCCTCCCCCGCCGCCTCAGCGCCAGCCGCATACGCTGGGACGCTACGGAAGCGCCTTCCGGCACTGAACCAAAATTCTGCTCAATCCCTGCCATCTGGCGGGGATTTTTGTGCGCAAAGCTAAAGATTTTCTACACAGTGACGAGTATAAATAGTGATGCATGCAAGAGCTGCATGGATTTGCATGAAAAAGATGCAGGTCAGAAGTATGACCACGGCCAGTACTGACGCGGTCTGAGCTTGTACTTGCACTTGCATGAAAAGCGATACGTTAAGCGGGCAGGCGTGGCGGGGATAGCATTGCGCGCCAAGGATGTCTTATTACGTTAGATAAGACTCAATTTCCTTATAAAGAACATTAGTCGCTTCGCCGATGGTTAAGCTACTAAGAAATAAAACCTTCGCAATTTCATCAGGAAATATCTCCCTAAAATAATCTAAGGCTTTCAGTTGTAACTTCTTTAACTCTTCAAGATTTTTGAATGACCTTTCTTTCTGATCAAGGCTTCTTTGCATTAAGATTTGAAAAGGCGATTTATATAAGAAAATCACCCTATCAAGCCCTAAACTTTCAAAAACCCACTTAGGGATATAAACATCTTCAAACTCAGTCTCGATAATATTATGGAGATCTAATATATATGAAGAGCAAGACACTCTTTTTTTCAACTCTCTAGTTACAGAGATGAGTTTAATTTGGTTGGAATTCACTTTGTCCCGAGATAATTTATTATATGAAATCTCACCATCGAACATCTTAATCAATTGAGAGGCGCTATAAACCTGCACTTCCGGCAATACATCTGAAACTTTATTACACAAAGTAGTTTTACCAACACCTGGAATACCAAACACGCCAATTATCATTTACCCTCCAAAATACTATCAATTGCTGTGATATTTTCCGTTACCAGATAACAAAATGATTGCGGTGGAGTAATACCCATTGAGCGTAATGTTTTTAAAGAGACTGGTGAAATCGCTCTTTTGACAGATTCAAGGTGAAGGAAATAACAGAAATCAGCGTGTAAAAAATAGTCATTGAAATCAGATTGGCTTATACACGCTTTATTAAAAATATCATTTTTTTCATTAGTAGCTTCATCTAAGGGGACTTTTGCCACCGCTTTCAAGCTGGCGGTACCAACAATTGCCTTGACAGGTGACGAAGCATAAAGATAAATTTTAGTGTTGGGTTGAAATGCAACGCCCACTCTCTTTCTTAACTCGATGATTTTTTTGCAATTTAATATCTTGTCGAGATAAAAGGGTTTAACACTCAATAAAATCATCTTAACCATCTTAATCTTCGTGGATTTTCACATGGCAAAAAGCTTAGCAGTATGGACTGGTGATGCCAAGAACGTATCCTCTACACACGGTTCTTGTCAAAATTGTGGCCACAGTCTCTTCAACTCCAGCACAGCTCACCAATGTTGTGAGAATTGTAATGATTGGCTTAATCGTTTTGTTGGCCCGCTTCCTGATGTAGGTATGAATCCAATTACAGAAAAACAGCATTTGGAGCTACATTTCAATTATTGGTTACTTAATAGCAAAGAGATTATTCGCAAGGAAGAAGCTTCAGGTGAGAATGAATGGGTTTACCCAATAAAGTACATACCCATGTTATGGGGAATGATAAAAAAACCATTCAAATATATATCGAGCTTTTTAAAAGAAAGAGAAGCAAGCTCATTTTTAGATATTGGGGTTAAATTCAAAAACATTGATTCTAGAATTAACATTTACATTCCATTTATTATTCATGAAAATAGCTACGATAGTCAGATGGGGCTAAAAGTTGCCAATGACGTATTATTACTTTCAGCTATTTTTAACACCGAAATAAAAAACATCACATTTAGTGACAGTAGGTATCATCACTCTGACATAACCTTTTCTGATGGTGAAGAAATACGCTTTTTCACAAATATTGAGCTAGTAAATTCCAATTCCTTTGGTAACGGTGTTGAGCTTCATAATGTCGAGGATGAGGGTACTATTATTAGCTTTCCTTTGAGCAATTTTGACTTAAAAGAAAAAACCAGCGGGTATTTTAGATTCAGATTGATTTTAGAAGGTGCAAACAAAAAAGCACTTTCAACATACTATAAGCCCTCAGACCGCTTCCTCCTCACTACAGAGGAAACAGTTGAAGTAATTGACTTCAGAATAAACGAAGTGCGCAATACACCGGAAAGTATAAACTGCTTTTTAACTGAAAAAGTCCCTCTAAATGCTGTACATTTTTTCATAATCAGAGAAGTTGAGTCAGAATATGTTATGTCTGACAAGGGCTATTCGCGGTGCCGCTTTCTTGAAGGGGATTTGTGGAAGAAATATCTTCAAACCAAGCATCTTAAGCCTATCCAAAAAGTCCCTAAGATGTTGATTTTTCACTGGAAAGAGATAGAAAAACCTATCAACCCCGACAGCGTAAGCAGCACTCCTAAACGACTGAATAACTTTTCAGCCTTTGCTAAATTCCGATATCCGCGCTACTCCTTGTTTATCATACTGAGAAGCATCGTGATTGCTCTCATTTTGAGTGTTTTTGCGAATAAATTGAGTGACTGGTTTTTTAAATAACATATAATGCTTAACGTACGAACCGAATCTAAAGCAAGATTGTTTAAAATGGTATCGTCACATATGGAACGGTTGGAGGTTTGAAATGAACCAAAAAAGAGCTATCTGGCTGAAAAAGCAAGATAAAGTTGACATCCTTTTTGAGGATGCGTTCTCCGCCGCCCGTTTTTCAAAACTGCGTATGCGTAGTTTTCTTAAGCCTGTCTCGTACTTATATCCGAATTTTGAGGCTTGGCTTAATTTCACTTTCGTACGTCAAATGGGCGAAGGTAAACGTCAAGCTATAGTGGCGCACGATGGGAATCGAGTTTATGGATGCGCTCTGCTCAAAGTATCGTCAGATGAGAACAAGATTTGTACATTTTTTGTTCACCCTGATGCGCGAGAGCAAGGGCTGGCAGATGATATGATGCGTCTATCTTTAGAACGCTTTGATAACTGCCCGATAATTTCTGTTTCTGAAGATCGCACCGCAGAACTACAACCATTGCTGAAAAAGCATGGTTTTAAGGTCTACACTTCAGTAGAGGGTATGTACTGGCCTCATAAATCTGAGCATTTCTTCATCGCCAATTAATGAAAAGCCAAGCGATAAAGCTTGGCTTTTTATTTCATACAGTAAAAAATCAATTAATATCAATAAGTTATCTATAAAAACGGATGACTTGCATGTTTGTATCCTGCTCATTTAGATTATCTCGTTAAAAGAATTTATTTTCTTTGGACGTACTGTTTGGGTGTATTTTTAATAAAAAAGCAATTTTTATTTTTTTCCATTGAGCTAGGATAAAAAGACTCTTGTGATCAAAGATCCTAGCCTAGGCCCTAATCAGAAAAGCTTGAGATTTTTTGAAAAAATCTTGCATATTGAAAGAACATACCTTTGACAGCATCATATTCAAAATGGCCAAACTCAAGCATTACCAAAATTCCGCGTACCAAAACCTGTACCAATAAAAACAAAATAAAATTAAATATCATAAAAATCATCAACATATAAATGAAACCATACGAAGATTCAGAATATCGAGTAACGTTTCCCTTATCAAAGCGCCCGCCGGGGCGCTTTGTTTCCTTTAAGCGATCTGCCTCAAAAGCCGATAACGCCTTTTTGCCTGCTGGTCACTTTTTCGGCGCTATCCGCGTAATAATTACGTAAAGTTAGATAAATAATAATTTCCAGACTGTTCTGCCAGCCCAAAAATTCATGGAAAAATTTTTATCTACGTTTCGATTAACTGGCTGAATTCAATTATTATTTTTCCTAAAACCTCTTTTTTTAGCCCCTTTTCCCGTCGATCCATGAAACAGGTCAATCCTGTAGATTCCTGGTATTACCTGTCTTTCAAGGCACTTTTTGATAAAGTGTTGGTCGAAATCAGTACAGCTGTACCGCCTGGAGACTTATGGAAGTGTTCTTTATGCGATACATCCATTTATCTCATGAAGGTTAGTAATGAAAAACACCGGAAAATTTAGCAGTTCGCTGCTGCATCCGCGTTATTGGTTTACCTGGTTCGGCCTGGGAATACTCTGGCTGCTGGTTCAGCTTCCTTACCCTGTTCTTATGCGCCTTGGTGCCGGTGCCGGTAAAATTTCCCGTCATTTCCTGCAGCGCCGCGAGCGCATTACCCGTCGCAACATCGAACTCTGCTTCCCCGGTATCAGTGAAGAGAAAACCGAGCGAATGATCGCGGGCAACTTTGCTTCACTGGGCATGGCGCTGGCCGAAACCGGCATTGCCTGGTTCTGGTCCGATCGCGCGGTCAAACGCCTGTTTACCGTCTCCGGTCTGGCAAATTTACACTCTGCGCAGAATGAAAAGCGTGGCGTGATGCTGATTGGCGTGCATTTTATGTCGCTGGAACTGGGCGGTCGCATCAGTGGTCTGTGTCAGCCAATGATGGCGATGTATCGTCCACACAATAATCTGGCGATGGAGTATGTTCAGACCAAAGGCCGGATGCGCTCTAATAAAGCGATGATCGATCGCCGCGACCTGCGCGGTATGGTGCATGCGCTGAAGCAGGGTGAATCAGTGTGGTTTGCGCCCGATCAGGACTACGGCCCGAAAGGCAGCACCTTCGCTCCGCTGTTTGCCGTGGAGAAAGCTGCAACCACCAACGGCACCTTCGTGTTATCGCGTCTGGCTAAACCGGCAATGGTGCCGATTATGCTGATCCGTAATCCTGGTAACGATGGCTACCATTTGATTATCGAACCGATGCTGGAAAATTATCCTCACACCGACGAGTCGGCTGCGGCTGCCTATATGAATAAGGTGATCGAAAACCAGATTCTGCGCGCACCAGAACAGTACCTCTGGCTGCATCGCCGCTTTAAAACCCGTCCGCCGGGTGAAGCATCACTCTACGTCTGAGTCCGATCCCAAAGCAGGCCCCGCGCCTGCTTTGTTGTTTTATCTCGCAGCCAACCTCCGCTCACCCCTCCCTTTTCTCCCGCGTCTCACTGCATGACTCCCACGCTCTTAGCTTTGAATGACGCGCTGGCATCAGACCTCTATTTGAGGAATGATGAATACTCACCCGCAAGCCAGAGTTGAAATATCATATGGATATCAATACCGCTGAGCAGTGGCAGCGCCCACTGATTGATGACCGCCTGACACCTTACATCGAAGTAGACGCAGCACGTCTGGAGCAGAACCTGCAACAGATGCAGCGCAAGGCTGATGCAGCCGGCGTCGCATTTCGTCCTCATATCAAAACCCACAAAAGCGTCTGGATTGCCCGGCGTCAGCTGGCATTGGGTGCCCGGGGCGTAACGGTCTCTAAACCGAGTGAAGGTGTCAGTTTTATTCTGGGCGGCATTCGTGATCTGCTGTTGGCCTATCCGGTGGTGCAGGCGCAGAGCGTGGCAGAACTACTGCGCCTGGCGGTACAGCATCAGGCGAAAATCACCCTGATTGCCGATACGCTACAGGGCGTTGCGGCTATTGCGGATGCCAGGCAACAGCAACCCGACTGCGACCTGTCAGTGGCGATCAAAGTTGACGTCGGATTACATCGTATCGGCGTTAATCCGCATACCGATCAGGCCGTAGTGATTGCACAGGCGCTGCGAGAGAAAGGATTACGTTTTGCCGGGCTGATCTCTCATGCCGGCCACGCCTATGGCGCCGGCAACCCGGCAGCCATCGCGGAGATTGCCCACCAGGAGGCGGCGTTGATGCAGCAGCTACAGGCGACGCTTCAGGCTGCGGTTTTTACCGACTGTCCGATCTCTGTCGGTTCCACCCCCACTGCGCTGGCAGCTAATGTTGCTCCCGGCATTGATGAAATCCGTCCCGGCAATTATGCACTGCTCGATCTTACCGCCTGCCGCCTCGGCCTGAGCCGGGTCGACCAGTTGGCGCTGAGTGTGATCAGCCGGGTAGTGGCGGTAAACGAGCATTTCGCGATTATAGATGCCGGCTCGAAAATGCTGAGTTCAGATAAAGGCCCTCACGGCACCAACGCCAGCGGGTTCGGCATCGCGGTTGATGCAATCGGCAAGACCTATGAAATCGCCAAACTATCCGAAGAGCATGGTTTTCTGCTCTGTCCGCAGCACCGCCCTGAAGTCGGCAGCTTAGTGCGCATCTTCCCGAACCACAGCTGTGCGGTGATGGCGCAATCAGATGCGTTTATCCTGCGCCATGAACAGGGTGATGCAGAGCAACACGCCGTTTCCGCGCGCGGCAATTTCATCTGATTGCATCGCAGGCAACAGCCCACGTTGTTGCCTGCGGTTTGTACGAAACCCTGTTCACCCCACACTTCTGTCGTCGCAACATTTTACCTGGCGTAGCCGCATGCTTTAATGCCCTTTTCCACTACCCTGCCGGAGGTAACATGCTCTCCTCTCGTACTCTGAGCCTGACGATTCCACGACACTGGTTAGATCTGTATGAAACCATCTGGAAACCCGAGTTCTTTCCAAAATGGGCATCCGGCTTAACCAGCAGCACCTTCGAACCTGAAGGAAATCGCTGGCGCGCCAAAGGACCACAAGGCACGGTGAAGATTCGCTTCACTCCCCATAATCCGTTTGGCGTAATGGATCACTGGATTGACACCGGCTTTGGCAAGGAGATTTATATGCCGATGCGGGTGATCGCTAACGAACAGGGTGCCGAAGTGGTGGTGACGGTCTACCGCCAGCCATTAACCTCAGAAGAAAAATTTAAGCAGGATATTGAATGGGTTAGCAAAGATCTCGAAAAGCTCAATCAATTGCTGACTCAGTAAATCAAGGAGTTAGCGCGTTTTTTCTGCTGTATTTAAGGCTGGCCGTTAATGAAAAAAAATACAAAAATATTGCGTCAAAAAGCATAAAGCCCTTAGCTGATTACCTGTACTGTTTATCAATCTATCAACAGTTATTCTTAAGCATTGTCGCCAGGAAAACTCCTGGCAGTATCACCACAATCTCCCTTGCAATGCCTGATTTCATGCCGTTTTTTCAGACACCCGTCGCATCCTTTGCCGGTGATATACATTAATCCTTAATAAATATTTATTACGCTGCTGTCAGGTATTTAATATTTATCATGCATAGAGTGAAACCATTAATTCCTGCGGTCGCGTTATCAGAGTTTTCTTATGGTGTTAATTTAAATAAAACAATGTATAAATCACTCCACACACAGCAATACCCATAATGATAAAGCAGGAAAAAAGACATGGACCGCTCGACCTATCCTTTGTTATCAGAAAAAGAATTTGTTGAGATTGCCGGCAGGATGCTGGCAGGAGAATATAAAACTACAACAGGATTTATTCGTGATCTGGCGGACTTCTTATTAACAGCGGGAGATTCCGCCATGACACGAAACCGCGAATATTCCAGGGATATCTATTTTTTATCCGAGCATCATTTGATTGAATCCATAATAACATGGCAAGCCTGGCAAGGTATTTCAGGACTTCGGCCGGAAAAGTTGCACTAACTAACGGTGTCACAGCAACCTCATTGCCGTTACACGAACATTTAATTCTCACAGAGTACCTCTACTCTAACGAGCATATTATGGCAATACGTGAAAGCAGTCTGAATAGCGCAAAATGGTCTCTCCTCTCTTCGATTAAGATTATTGGCATTGGCGTGTTGCAGCTTTCTTTACTGGCGCAAATTCTGCAGGCAAATGAACTGAACCTGCTGGCCATTGCAGTGCTGGCGTTACTGGCTATCGATACCCTGGCCGATCGGGGCTTCTCGAATACGATAATCCGCCGTTGTATGCTCTCTATCAACGATCTCTCGATCCTGTATTGGGGCAATATGTTGATGGGTGCAGCGGTGTTTGGTCTGTTATTTGTCAGCAGCCATCTGCTTAATCGGATGTTTGATCAGCCTGAACTGGCTTTAATGCTGGAGATGGTGTCTGTGGTGTTTATTATTATCCCCCAGGGCCAGCAGTACCGTGCAATATTACAACGTGAAAAACAATATACCCGTATCGCATTTGCTGAAACCTCTTCGGTATTAGCCGGGCTGAGCGTCACTTTATTTACCGTCTGGCTGACTCCCTCAGTACTCTGCGCAATCTGGGGTTATCTGGCGATGGCATCAATTCGCATGCTGATTTATTGCTACTATGGTCGTTCATGGTTCCAACCGGAATACCGTTTTAGCCTGAAAAAATTCTCTCAGATTCGTGCAAGAAACAAATAATAAAGCAAGTCTGTATGGTGGGCTCTGAGCATCCTCAGGGATGCGTTGGCGTGCTGTGAACCAGCACGCTTTTTCTTTTTTTAATGTACGGTATTATTCCGCGGCTAAGAATAATCGTTCTCGCTGACCTGCAGACCCACGGATGACGTTATAAAATCCCTGCACCCGCTGTCGGGCATTAATAAACCAGGCTCATGCCGTCGTATCGGATTCCCGCTTTACCATTCAGGCACGCCCTTCCCGTTCTCAACCGTACTCATCGCAGTCAGCGTACCGATATGCGCCAGAACGCAGCGTCCGCTCTTCACCGCTATTTCAGATTGAAGCAGGATGACAGAGACCTCTGTCGTACAGCCTGCTACGTCGGGTTCAGTGAACCGCAGAGATAACGGCTCGCTCGGTGGATTACGGCTGATGAATTTTTCTTATCCATCACGGGACACGCCTCCAGCCACTCAGCTGATATAACTGATTTTACATGGCGCACCCATAAACTCAGCTAATCCCAACTGCCTGACACCATAAAATCTCAGTCGCCGTTTATTACGCTATACCTTAGCCTAGCCGCCGTCTAACTGGAGCCTGCTATGTTACTGACTGTTCTCTACATCATCGGCATCACCGCCGAGGCCATGACCGGTGCGCTGGCTGCTGGCCGCCGTAAGATGGATCTGTTCGGCGTCATCATCATCGCCTCAGTCACCGCGATTGGCGGCGGTTCAGTTCGCGATATTCTGCTCGGTCACTATCCGCTGGGCTGGGTTAAACATCCCGAATACATCATGATTGTTGCCGCTGCTGCGGTGATCACTACCTTTACTGCGCCGTTAATGACGCATCTGCGCAAAGTGTTCCTGGTACTGGATGCGCTTGGCCTGGTGGTTTTCTCTATTATTGGCGCTCAGGTTGCGCTGGATTCCGGTCATGCAATGATTATTGCCGCCATCAGCGCCGTAATTACCGGCGTATTCGGCGGCGTTCTGCGCGATATGTTCTGCAACCGCATTCCCCTGGTGTTTCAGAAAGAGCTGTATGCGGGTATCGCCTTCGTTTCAGGCTGGATGTACATCCTGCTGCTGAAAACCACGCTGGCGCACGAAGCGGTGATCATCATTACGCTGCTGTTCGGTTTTTTTGCCCGTTTACTGGCGCTGCGTTTCCGCCTCGGCCTGCCGATTTTCAACTATCCCCACCCGGAACACTGAGGCGGCAGGAATGCCCTGCTGCTGCAAAAAGGCGATCAGTGATTGCAGCCCAGCATGGTGAAACTGGTCGACAAGGCGCTGAGCCAGCGCAGCGCCGACGCCCGGTAAAGTTTGCCATGCCGCCGCATCCCGTTGTATCAGGTCGTCCCAGTATTGATCGGGCAGCGCATCCGCGGCTTTGCGGGGCAGTGAAACGCCCAGTGCGCTAATCCAGCGTCGCAGCGGTTGCTGGCGGGTCAGATTGAAACGGTGCCAGAGTTGTCCGGCACGCACGGAAGAGATGCCTGCCGCCATAGCGATCTGTTCAGGCGTTAAGGTGAGCCAGGAAAACAGATGCGGCATGCTGCCGCTTTCCAGCAACTTCAGCCAGGTATTGCGCTGCACATCCGCAATATTCAGCACCGACTTTCGACTCAGCCAATGCAGTTTCGCCAGCATCTGCTTCTGACAGGCGGCGCTAAAGCGATAACAGCTCAGCGGGGAATAACGCGTTTCGTCGGGTGGCTGCGGGTACTGACGCTCCACTACCCGCCAGATAACGCGATCCAGCCGGGGTACCCCCTGGCCGGCCAGGCTCACAATCACCTGATCGCCTGGAATAACGTCGCTTTCCCGCCAGCGACGCAGCGAGCCAATATTCACCCGCCTGACCGTTTTATCATCCAGCTGAACGGGCTGCAGATTCAGTACCACCGCGATTTTCCCGGTGCGGCCAATCGGAAAATCGACCGATAGCACTTCGGTAGCGATCTCAGGCGGCTGGTATTTCCAGGCAACCGCCCATTCTCCCTCTCCGGGTCGCCAGTTTTTGCCGGCAGGCCGTGACGTCTGATGAATCACCACGCCGTCCGTGACAAACGGCAGCCCGTCATGAAACCAGCGCTCACGCCAGCTCGCGACCTGTTCTTCATCCCTGACCGGCTGACTCCACTGCGCGGCCATGCCCAGTCCCCACTGACTCAGCTGTGCCAGCCGATCGCGCATCTGCGCCGGGCCGTCCGGCCATGCCCAGATAAAAATATTCAGGCGCGATAACAGCGGAACAGGCTGTTTACTCATCATGGCACCGGCGACCTTTGAGCGAGCGTTTTTACCGCCGTCCTCCGCCTGATGGTGATCGGTCATCGTCAGGAACAGTTCTCCCTGCAATACAATCTCCGCGCGATCGCTGTTTATTCGTTGGGGAATGGCAGGAATCAGGGCGGCTTTATTCAGCCACTCCTCACCGCGCAACCCATCGCCACGACTCAACAGTGAAACCAGACGGCCATCGCGATAGACCAGTGAAACCGCCAGCCCATCCACTTTGGGCTGGACCCACAAATCGTGGCGATCCTGCATCCAGTAGGCCACCGCCAGTTTGTCAGGCAGCTTTTTTACCCCCGTATGGGCTACAGGATGCAGATGCTCACCGTTATCAGGCAGCTGCGCCGCGTAACCTGCCTGGGGAGAGCGGAAGCAGTGCAGCCACTGGTTGAGGCGCGACTGCAGATTATCGTAATCCTTATCGCTGACCGCGCTAAGGCCCTGCCCATAATAAGCCTGATCCCAGTGCTGAAGTTGCTGCTGCAGCTGGCCGATTTCAGTCGCTGCACGCGCCGGCGTCCAGGCGGGACACATCGCGCTGTAAGCGGGCATCACCGCAATCAAAAGAGCAACCAGCAATCCGCCAAATCCTTTCATAATGTGTCTCCTGACGTTTTGCGTCATTCAACACAGAGACGTAAGCGTCAGCCAGAGACAGTGATCCAATCCGGAACAGATCGCCGCGTAATCCGTCACTCATTACGTTCAGTCGACACTGATTTGCGCAGCAACGCGCAAAAGTTTAGCCGTTGCCGCTGCGCAAACGCTGCGTGGCGCCGGGAAGCTGTGTATACTGTGCAGGAAATCGACTCCGCTTTTAACCAATTCAAGAAAACCATGGCTCAAGGCACGCTCTATATTGTTTCTGCTCCCAGCGGCGCAGGTAAATCCAGCCTGATTCAGGCTCTGTTAAAGACCCAGCCGTTGTATGATACGCAGGTGTCTGTTTCGCACACCACCCGCGGCATGCGGCCGGGTGAAACCCATGGCGAACACTATTTTTTTGTTGAAAAACATGAATTTGAGAAGATGATTGCGGAAGACGCTTTCCTCGAACATGCTAAAGTTTTCGACAATTATTACGGCACCTCACGCCAGGCTATTGAGCAGGTTCTTTCGACCGGTGTTGACGTATTTCTCGACATCGACTGGCAGGGTGCGCAGCAGATTCGCGCCAAAATGCCCAGCGCCCGGAGTATTTTTGTCCTGCCGCCTTCGAAAGAAGAGCTCGATCGCCGTCTGCGCGGCCGTGGCCAGGATAGCGAAGAGGTGATCACCCGCCGCATGGCACAGGCCGTGGCGGAAATGAGTCACTATGCCGAATATGATTATTTAATTGTGAATGATGATTTTGATCTGGCGCTGTCCGATCTGAAAACCATTATTCGCGCAGAACGTCTGCGTATGGCGCGTCAGAAGGCGCGTCATGATGCTTTAATCAGCAAACTGTTGGCAGTCTGAATTCAGTTTCAGTATGATGCCCAGTCATTTCTTCATCTGTGGAGTAGCACACCTATGGCACGCGTAACCGTTCAGGACGCAGTAGAAAAAGTTGGTAATCGTTTTGACCTGGTGTTGGTCGCTGCACGTCGTGCACGTCAGATGCAGGTAGGCGGCAAAGATCCGCTGGTTCCGGAAGAGAACGATAAACCTACCGTTATCGCTCTGCGCGAAATCGAAGAAGGTTTGGTCACCAATCAGATTTTAGATGTGCGTGATCGTCAGGAACAGCAAGAGCAGGAAGCCGCTGAATTACAGGCCGTTACCGCTATCGCTGAAGGTCGTCGTTAACAGCCACCTGCAGGTCACCCTTGTATCTGTTTGAAAGCCTCAATCAACTGATTGAAAAATACTTGCCAGAGGAGCATATCAAGCGCCTCCAGCAAGCTTACCTTGTCGCACGTGATGCCCACGAGGGACAGACACGCTCCAGCGGTGAGCCTTATATCACCCATCCGGTTGCCGTGGCCTGTATTCTGGCGGAAATGAAGCTCGACCATGAAACATTGATGGCCGCGCTGCTGCATGACGTAATCGAAGATACGCCCGCCACTTACCAGGATATGGAACAACTCTTCGGTAAGAGCGTTGCGGAGCTGGTCGAAGGTGTTTCTAAGCTGGATAAGCTGAAATTCCGCGACAAGAAAGAGGCTCAGGCAGAGAACTTCCGCAAGATGATTATGGCGATGGTGCAGGATATCCGCGTCATTCTCATCAAGCTGGCTGACCGCACTCACAATATGCGCACCCTCGGCGCATTACGCCCGGATAAACGTCGCCGTATCGCGCTGGAAACGCTGGAAATTTACAGTCCTCTGGCGCATCGTCTGGGTATTCATCACCTCAAAACAGAACTCGAAGAACTCGGTTTCGAAGCTCTTTATCCGAACCGTTATCGGGTGATCAAAGAGGTGGTGAAGGCGGCACGCGGTAACCGTAAAGAGATGATCCAGAAGATTCTTTCTGAGATCGATGGCCGTCTGCAGGAAGCGGGCATTCCCTGCCGCGTCAGCGGTCGTGAAAAGCATCTTTACTCGATCTACCGCAAAATGACGCTGAAAGAGCAGCGTTTTCACTCGATCATGGATATCTATGCCTTTCGCGTTATCGTGAAAGATCTGGATACCTGCTATCGCGTTCTGGGCCAGATGCACAGCTTATATAAGCCGCGTCCGGGCCGGGTCAAAGATTACATCGCCATCCCCAAAGCGAACGGCTATCAATCGCTCCATACCTCAATGATCGGTCCACATGGTGTGCCGGTTGAAGTGCAGATTCGCACCGAGGATATGGATCAGATGGCGGAAATGGGGGTCGCTGCGCACTGGGCTTACAAACAGGCGGGCGAAAGTGGCACCACGGCACAGATTCGTGCTCAGCGCTGGCTGCAAAGCCTGCTGGAGTTGCAACAGAGCGCCGGCAGTTCGTTTGAATTTATTGAAAGCGTGAAGTCCGATCTCTTCCCTGATGAGATCTACGTCTTCACGCCTGAAGGGCGCATCGTTGAGCTGCCGACAGGCGCCACGCCGGTGGATTTCGCCTATGCGGTGCACACGGATATTGGCCATGCCTGCGTTGGCGCTCGTGTCGATCGCCAGCCTTATCCGCTGTCGCAGTCACTGGCCAGCGGCCAGACGATTGAGATCATCACCGCACCGGGCGCCCGACCTAACGCCGCCTGGCTTAACTTTGTCGTCAGCTCCAAAGCCCGCGCCAAAATCCGTCAGTTACTGAAAAACCTCAAACGCGAAGACTCGGTCAATCTGGGCCGTCGCCTGCTGAGCCATGCGCTGGGCGGTAGTCGTAAACTGGCGGAAATCCCACCTGAGAATATCAGGCAGGAGCTGGATCGCATGAAGCTGACCTCGCTGGATGATCTGCTGGCGGAGATTGGTCTTGGCAATGCGATGAGCGTGGTGGTGGCGAAAAATCTGCTGCAGGCTGACAGCAAAGCGATTAGCAACAGCAAACGCGGCAAGCTGCCGATCAAAGGCGCTGATGGCGTGCTGATCACCTTCGCCAAATGCTGCCGACCGATTCCCGGCGATCCGATTGTTGCGCACGTCAGTCCCGGCAAAGGCCTGGTGGTGCATCACGAATCCTGTCGAAATATTCGCGGTTACCAGAAAGAGCCGGAAAAATTCATGCCGGTTGAATGGGACAAAGTGACTGAGCAGGAGTTTGTGGCCGAAATTAAGGTCGATATGTTTAACCATCAGGGCGCGCTGGCCAACCTGACGGCGGCGATTAACACTGCCGGTTCTAACATTCAGAGCCTGAACACCGAAGAGCGCGATGGCCGGGTTTACAGCGCCTTTATCCGTCTGACCGCCCGCGATCGCGTCCATCTGGCCAATATCATGCGTAAAATTCGCGTGATGCCGGATGTGATCAAAGTTCACCGTAACCGTAATTAGTGCATGAACGATCAACGTTTTGCCCGAATTCAGGCGATGCTGGCGCTGCGCCAGCACGATCTCACGGTCTGCATGGAGCAGGTGCATAAACCACATAACGTCTCCGCAGTGATCCGCACCGCCGATGCGGTGGGCATTCATGAAGTGCATGCGGTCTGGCCGAGCCAGCGGATGCGCACCCAGGCGTCCGCCTCTGCCGGCAGCAACAGCTGGGTAAAGGTGGTGACGCATCGCACGATTGGCGACGCCGTAGCACAGCTTAAACAGCAGAAGATGCAGGTTTTAGCCACGCATCTGTCAGCCGACGCCGTCGACTTCCGCGAGATTGATTATACCCGCCCCACCTGCATCCTGATGGGTCAGGAAAAAACCGGCATTACCGATGAAGCCCTGGCGCTGGCCGATCAGCAGATTATTATTCCGATGGTCGGTATGGTGCAGTCGCTGAACGTCTCGGTGGCCTCCGCCCTGATCCTGTATGAAGCCCAGCGCCAACGGCAGAACGCCGGCCTTTACCAGCGTGATTACAGCCTGCTGGATGAGGATGAGCAGCAGCGTCTGCTGTTCGAAGGCGGTTTTCCGGTGCTGGCGCGCGTCGCCCGGCAGAAAGGCTTGCCTTATCCGCGCATCAACGCCGAAGGTGACATTGAAGCTGACGCCAACTGGTGGGCCACTATGCAATCAACCGGTAAAAGTAAAAGATGAAAGGCCGCCTGCTGGATGCCATTCCGCTCAGTACCCTGACCGGCGTCGGTGCCAGCCAGGCAGCAAAGCTGGCCAAAATTGGCCTGCACACCATTCAGGATCTGCTGCTTCACCTCCCGCTGCGTTACGAAGATCGTACCCAACTCTACGCCATTGATGATCTGCTGCCCGGTATCTGGGCCACGGTAGAAGGCGAAGTGCTGCATTCCGACATTACTTTTGGCCGCCGCCGGATGATGGTGTGTCAGATCAGCGATGGCAGCGGCGTGCTGACTCTGCGCTTCTTTAACTTCAATGCCGGCATGAAAAACAGCCTGGCACCGGGACGTCGCGTTACCGCCTACGGTGAGATCAAACGCGGCCAGCGCGGTGCCGAGATTATCCATCCTGAATACCGTATCCAGGGCGAACACAGCAATGTGGCGCTGGAGGAGACGCTGACGCCGGTCTACCCCACCACTGAAGGCATCCGACAGGCTACGCTGCGTAATCTCACCGATCAGGCGCTGACGCTGCTGGAGAGTTGCCCGATTGCCGAGCTGCTGCCTCAGGAGCTGAGCGGCGGCTTAATCAGCCTGCCCGATGCGCTACGCACGCTGCATCGTCCGCCCCCCGATCTCAAACTGAGCGAACTGGAGAGCGGTCGCCATCCGGCACAGCGGCGTCTGATTCTGGAAGAGCTGCTGGCGCATAACCTCAGCATGCTGGCGGTACGCGCCGGTGCGCAGCGCTATTACGCCTTGCCGATGCCGGCGCGCCATGATCTGAGCGATCGCTTGCTGGCCGCGCTGCCGTTCTCGCCCACCGGCGCGCAAAAGCGGGTGGTGGCAGAGATCGAGCATGACCTGGCCAATGACTTCCCGATGATGCGGCTGGTGCAGGGAGATGTCGGCTCCGGTAAAACGCTGGTGGCGGCATTATCAGCGCTGAACGTAATTGCGCACGGTAAACAGGTCGCCCTGATGGCCCCGACTGAACTGCTGGCTGAACAGCACGCCAGCAACTTCCGCCAGTGGTTTGCGCCGCTGGGGATTGAAGTCGGCTGGCTGGCTGGAAAACAGAAAGGAAAAGCACGTCAGGCTCAGCAGGATGCCATTGCCAGCGGACAGGTTGCCATGGTGGTCGGCACCCATGCGCTGTTCCAGGAGCAGGTGCAATTTAACGGTCTGGCGCTGGTGATTATCGACGAGCAGCACCGTTTTGGCGTCCATCAACGCCTGGCGCTGTGGGAAAAGGGCGAGGAACAGGGCTTCCATCCGCATCAGTTGATCATGACGGCAACACCGATCCCCCGCACCCTGGCGATGACCGCCTATGCCGATCTCGATACCTCGACGATTGATGAGCTGCCGCCGGGACGCACACCGGTTACCACGGTCGCCATTCCCGATACCCGCCGCGATGAGATCATTGCGCGGGTCGAACATGCCTGTCGCGAAGGCCGTCAGGCGTACTGGGTCTGTACGCTGATTGAAGAGTCGGACCTGCTGGAAGCGCAGGCGGCGGAAGCCAGCTGGGAAGCCCTCAAAACCGCACTGCCCGACCTCAATATCGGTCTGGTACACGGCCGGATGAAACCGGCTGAAAAGCAGGCGGTGATGCAGGCGTTTAAAGCCAATCAGCTGCAACTGCTGGTCGCGACCACGGTGATCGAAGTGGGCGTAGACGTGCCCAATGCCAGCCTGATGATTATCGAGAACCCGGAGCGGTTAGGCCTGGCGCAGCTGCATCAGCTGCGCGGACGGGTCGGCCGTGGCGCGGTTGCCTCGCATTGCGTGTTGCTCTATAAAGCCCCGCTGAGCAAAACCGCCCAGAAGCGATTGCAGGTGTTACGTGACAGCAATGACGGCTTCGTGATTGCGCAGTTTGACCTGGAGATTCGCGGGCCTGGCGAGCTGCTGGGCACCCGCCAGACCGGCAACGCCGAGTTCAAAGTGGCGGATTTACTGCGTGACCAGGCGATGGTGCCTGAAGTCCAGCGCGTGGCGCGACATATCCACCAGCACTATCCGGAACAGGCCAGCGCCCTGATTGAACGCTGGCTGCCGGAGAACACCCGTTACACCAACGTCTGATCGGCGTTTTTTATCCTCGCCGGGCAAACGATTGCTTTTAGCCGGCGGATGATTACAATCGCCACACTATTTTTCGGGAACAGTAGAAGATGTCCACCAATCCGCAGCCAGATCAACCCTCTACCCATCACAGTGAACTGATCTATCGTCTTGAAGATCGCCCACCGCTGCCGCAAACGCTGTTCGCCGCCGGTCAGCATCTGTTAGCCATGTTTGTTGCCGTGATCACTCCTGCCCTGCTGATTTGTCAGGCTCTGGGCTTGCCCGCCCAGGATACCCAGCACATCATCAGCATGTCGCTGTTCGCGTCGGGCGTGGCGTCGCTGCTGCAAATCAAAACCTGGGGACCAGTGGGTTCAGGCCTGTTATCGATTCAGGGCACCAGCTTTAACTTCGTCACGCCGCTGATTATGGGCGGGATGGCGCTGAAAAATGGCGGTGCTGATGTGCCTGCCATGATGGCGGCGCTGTTTGGCACGCTGATGGTCGCCTCCTGTACTGAGATGGTGCTGTCACGCGTTCTGCATCTGGCGCGCCGGATTATTACGCCGCTGGTCTCCGGGATCGTGGTGATGATTATTGGTCTGTCGCTGATTCAGGTCGGACTGACGTCGATTGGCGGCGGCTTTAGCGCCATCGCCGACCACAGTTTTGGTGCCCCGAAAAATCTGCTGCTGGCAGGTGCGGTGCTGCTGGTGATCGTGCTGCTGAATCGCCAGAAAAATCCCTATCTGCGCGTCGCCTCACTGGTAATCGCGATGGCGGTCGGCTATTTGCTGGCCTGGGCGCTGAATATGTTGCCCGCCGCCAGCACGCCAGCCGATCAACCGCTGATTGCGGTGCCGACGCCGCTCTATTACGGGCTGGGCTTCGACTGGAACCTGCTGATTCCGCTGATGCTGGTGTTTATGGTGACCTCGCTGGAGACCATTGGCGACATCACCGCGACGTCGGATGTCTCCGAGCAGCCGGTGAGCGGTCCGCTCTACATGAAGCGTCTGAAGGGCGGCGTGCTGGCTAACGGCCTTAATTCCTGCGTGTCAGCGCTGTTCAACACCTTCCCCAACTCCTGCTTCGGCCAGAACAACGGCGTCATCCAGTTAACCGGCGTCGCCAGCCGCTACGTCGGTTTTGTGGTGGCGCTGATGCTGATTGTGCTGGGCCTGTTCCCGGCGGTCAGTGGACTGGTGCAGCATATTCCTGAGCCGGTGCTGGGCGGTGCCACCATTGTGATGTTTGGTACCATCGCCGCCTCCGGCGTGCGCATCGTGTCACGCGAGCCGCTCAACCGTCGCGCAATTATGATTATCGCGCTGTCGCTGGCGGTAGGACTGGGCGTATCGCAGCAGCCGCTGATCCTGCAATTTGCGCCTGAGTGGTTGAAAACCCTGCTCTCTTCCGGCATTGCGGCGGGTGGGATTACCGCTATCGTGCTTAACCTGATTTTTCCGCAAGAGAAGTAAGGCTCACGACGGGCTTCGGCCCGTCTGCTATTTAGTCGGATTTACATCCAGGCTGTTGAGCTGTAACGGTAATTCAGGCATAACAACCTCTCACCGGATTTAACTCGGGAAGGATGCTATGAAATTTCTTGGAAAGTTTTTCCTCACCTTACTTTTGCTGCTGCTGTTCATCCTGGTGGTGATCTATGTGCTGCTGCAAACACAGTGGGGTGCAGGCTGGTTTAGCCGATGGGTGAGCGACAAAACGGAGTGGCATCTCTCCCTGAGTAAAATTGAGCACAACTTCTCCTCACCCTCTCACGTCATTCTGGATGACTTCAGCTTTGGTCACGATGGTCAGCCTGCAGTTCTGGTGGCAAAACGCGTTGATCTGGGCCTGGCACTGGTGCAGTTCAGCGATCCGCTGCACTTCAGCAGCATCGAACTGCGTGACGGCGAAGTTAATCTGGCCAACCTGACGCCCACAAGCGCGTTGCCGATTCAGGCTCAGCGCCTGCAACTCAACAACATGCGTATCGACAGCCCCAACAGTGCGCTGCCGCTGTTCGCACAGCAGGTGAACGGCGGTATTCTGCCGTGGAAACCCACCGCCAGCGATATGCTGGGCCGTGATGCCCGCTTCCAGATGAGTGCAGGCAGCATGACGCTGAATAAGGTGCCCGGCGAAAATGTGCTGATTCAGGGAAGCGTCTCGCAGGGCCGGATGGTGTTCAACAATGTCGGTGCCGACCTGGCGCGAGGCTCGATGACCGGCAACGGCGAGCGTGACGCGCAGGGCAACTGGAAAATTAACCAGCTGCGGCTGAATGATATTCGCCTGCAGACCGCCAGCAGCCTGAAAGAGTTTCTGCGTAATGCAGACGCGGTACCGTCGATTGCGATTACCCGGCTGGATGTTACCGATGCGCGTCTGCAGGGGCCTGACTGGGCGGTGACCGATCTTGATCTGACCCTGCGCAATCTTAACTGGCAGGGCAATGACTGGCAGAGCAATGACGGTTCGCTGGCGCTGAATGCCAGCAACTTTATTAACGGCGGGCTGGAGCTTAACGATCCGATCGTCAATCTGGACTTTTCTCCGCAGGGTATCGCGCTGACACAGTTCAGTTCACGCTGGGTCAACGGTGTGATCCGGGCTGAGGGTGACTGGTCGCGCGCCGATAAACGCCTGACGCTGAAGACCCTTGCCGTCGCCGGGCTGGAGTATACCCTGCCGCAGAACTGGCGCGATCGCTGGCAGGCACCCCTGCCTGACTGGCTCGACAGCGTGCTGGTGACGCGTTTCACCTCAAACCGTAATCTGATTATCGATATTAACCCGGCGTTTCCTTTCCAGCTGACGTCGCTGGATGGCAGCGGCGAGAACCTGTTGCTGGCTCGTCAGCATCAGTGGGGCATCTGGTCCGGTAAACTGAGCCTGAATGCGGCGGAATCGACCTTTAATCGCACCGATCTGCGTCATCCTTCGATTACGCTGAGTGCTGACCCGCAGCAGATTCAGGTAACTGAGCTAAGTGCTTTCAGCGATAAAGGATTGCTGGAAGGGCATGCGACAGTTGGCCAGCAACCCGATCGTCCGCTGGCGTTACAGCTGACGGGCCGTGCCGTGCCGGTGAATGTGTTGCAGAACTGGGGATGGCCGGCGCTGCCGTTAACCGGTGACAGCAACCTGCAGTTGCAGCTGAATGCCGCGTTAAAAGCCGGTCAGCCGCTGCGGCCGACCACCAATGGCAGTTTGTCGGTGACCACCGACAGCCAGCAGTTACAGCAGACCCTGCGGGCTGGTCAGGTGCGATAACAAAACAGGGCCGGTTTTACCGGCCCTGTTCATCAGTTAATCCGCGCGCCGGAACCGCCCTCTTCCAGCGGTCCGTCAGGATCGGCCGGCAGCACGATGTAAACCCCTTCAAACACCGCCCCGCGCTCTTCATCCCCGAACAGCTCCACTTCAAGCTGCACACGCGCTTTACGGCCTCGCGCCAGACGATCGAGATCGCCGCTTAACGAGCCGAGATCGGCGATGGCGCCCGGACGACCGCTGATCGGCTGGCTGTAACGAATATGCGCATCCGCCAGAATGATGGTGCCACCAAGATGACGTTCACGCAGCAACAGCCAGATTAATCCCCAGCCGGTGAGCGTCGCCAGAGAGAACAGGCTGCCCGCGAACAGCGTCTGATGCGGATTCTGGTTGCCCGCTTCCGGCATGGTGGTGATAAATTTCTGGCCGGTATACTGCAGAATGCGCACCCCCATTTTTTCGCTTAGCGGGATATGCGCGTACCAGGCCTGCTGCAGCTGACCGCACCAGTCGGCGCGATGCAGAATATCGTCCAGCGTCACCACCGGCTTGATCATCAGAAAATGGCGTACCGGCGTGGTCTGTGGAGCGGTAATCTCACCCTGGTTGACGTAGCCCAGCTTGGCGAAAAAGGCGACGGCGTCTTCACGCGCGCTACAGGTAACGCGCTTAGCCCCTTCCTGACGCGCCACCGACTCCAGCGTCATCGCCACCAGCGTACCCAGACCTTTGCCCTGTACCGAGGGATGGACCGCCATAAAGCGAATCGCCGCTTCATTGTCGGCATTGATATACAGACGTCCTACCGCGACCGGCTGCCCCTGTTCATCCACCACCATCTGATGATGGGCTAAGGCATCCCAGGCATCCCGCTCGGAACCCTGCGGCTGACGCAGCGGTTTTCGTAACATTTCCCAGCGGAACTGGTAATAGATATCCAGCTCTTCCGCCGTCTGGGGCACGCGAAGATGATACATAAAATGTTTCTCTCGTTCGGAGCTTGCGTGGCTCATCCCTTGCCGCTCGGCTGACGATCTCACACCTGCAACCAAAACGTTACAGGACCATCATTCACCAGCGCGACCTGCATATCCGCAGCAAAGCGGCCATTTTCAGTGGTGATACCCTGCCGACGACAGCAGTCGCTGAAATACTCATACAGGCGTTCAGCTTCCGCCGGTTCCGCGCCGCCGGAAAACGAGGGACGCATCCCCTTTTGCGTATCCGCCGCCAGGGTAAACTGCGAAACCACCAGCACGCTGCCGCCTGCCTGTTTGACGCTCAGGTTCATTTTGCCCTGCTCATCACTGAAGATGCGATAACCCAGTACGCGTTCTGCGAGACGTTCCGCACGCTGTGCGTCATCGCCTTTTTCCACGCCCAGTAACACCAGTAATCCGGCACCGATTTCACCTGTCACCACGTGATCGACGCTGACGCTGGCGCGCTGCACGCGTTGAATCAATGCAATCATGTTTCCTCGCGTTCTTTTTCTCTGTGCTGTTGTTTTAACTGACGATAGTCGGCTAATGCGACAGTAATTTCCGCACCTAACAACACAATACACCAGGTCCAGTAGACCCAGAGGAACAGAATCGGGATCACGGCCAGTACGCCGTAGATCAGCTGATAAGAGGGGAACATAGTAACATAGAGCGCGAAAGCCTTTTTACCCAGCTCAAACAGCGCGCCCGCCACCAGCGCGCCAATCAACGCATCGCGCGGCGGCACCCGTTGGGTAGGAACGATACTGTAGAGCAGCCAGAAGGCGAACCAGGAGAGCAGTAACGGGAAGATGCGCAGTACCTGATCGACCAGGCTGGTCACGCCGGTGGCGTTTATCCAGCGCAGTGACAGCAGATAGGAACTGATGGCCAGGCTGGCGCCCGCCAGCAGCGGGCCGAGCGTCAGGATCATCCAGTAAACCGCAAAAGAGTAGACCATCGGCCGCTTCTTATCGCTGCGCCAGATGGTATTGAGTGCAGTATCGACCGAATGCATCAGCAGCAGCGCCGTGACGATCAGGCCGACTGCGCCGACCGCCGTCATCCGATTGACGTTGGCCACAAACTGCTCAAGGTAGCGCTGCAGCGTGTTACCCGCAGCCGGCATCAGGTTAGTAAAGATGAAGTGCTTTAACTGCACGCTGATATCGGAGAACACCGGAAACGCCGCAAACAGGGCGAAGACCACCGCAATCAGCGGCACCAGCGCCAGTAATGAGACGAAGGCCAGATTCCCGGCCTGGGTCGTCATGCCATCCTCATCAACCCGTTTCCACAGCAGTTTGAGCCACAGCCAGAACGCATGTAGCCCGGGACGAAATTTACGTGACGTCATGGGTTAAGGCTGACCTGCGAACCAGTCAGGCACCGTTTTGCTGTCAGTAACCAGCACGCTTTTAATCCCCAGCGCCCGCGCCGCGTCAATATTCTGCTGGTTATCGTCAAAGAATACCGCCTGGTCGGCGCTGACGCCTTCCGCTTCCAGCACGTGCTGATAGATCCGCGCTTCGGGCTTACGCATTCCCAGCTCCTGCGACAGATAGAGCGCATCGGCCGCTTGCTGTACGTCCGGGTACTGAGTCGGCCAGAAGGCGCAATGCAGCTTGTTGGTATTGGAGAGGATCACTACCCGATGCCCCTCCAGCCGCAACCGGTTCATCAGCGCCAGCGTTTCAGGCCGCACGTCGACAAACACCGCCTGCCAGCCGGCGGTGAACTGCTCGTAGCTCAGGGCTATCTCCAGCATTTCACACAGCGCTAACGCGAAATCCTCATCGCTGATTTCACCCCGTTCATGCTGTTCAAAGGCCTCATCCATCTCGAAATGACTTTGCAGTGACGCCAGCGGCACGCGGCTAAGGTCACTCCAGACACCTAACACGCGGTTAAAATCGATATCAATGATCACATTGCCCAAATCAAAAATGTACAACATGGTGCGCCTCCTTCGGTTCCCTGGAGTATTCACTCTAGCGGCAAAAGTGCAGGCTGAACAGCTAACCTCAGAGAGAAAAACGCAAACGCTGACCGGCGCGTGATGCGCCTGTCAGGCAACACCACTTATCGCTGGCCTGGTGGCAACAGGCAGGAATAGCAGGCAAAAAAAAAGCCCCGATAACGGGGCTTTTCATCAATTAAAGGCGCAGATTATGCGTCTTTAGGACCACGTGAAGCACGTTTACGGTCGTTTTCAGTCAGGTGACGTTTACGGATACGCACGGACTGTGGCGTAACTTCTACCAGTTCGTCATCATCGATGAACTCGATCGCCTGCTCCAGCGTCATCTTGATTGGCGGCACCAGAGTAGTCGCTTCATCCGTACCAGAAGCACGCATGTTGGTCAGCTTCTTACCGGTCAGACAGTTGACTGTCAGGTCGTTAGAACGGCTGTGAATACCGATGATCTGGCCCTCATACACTTCTGCACCGTGACCCAGGAACAGCTTACCGCGGTCCTGCAGGCCGAACAGCGCGAACGCAACGGCTTTACCCTGACCGTTAGAGATCAGTACGCCGTTCTGACGCTGGCCCACTTCGCCCGGACGAATATCGTCGTAGTGGCTAAAGGTGGAGTACAGCAGACCGGTACCTGAGGTCATGGTCATGAATTCGTTACGGAAGCCGATCAGGCCACGGCTTGGGATCACGTAGTCGAGACGTACGCGGCCTTTGCCATCCGGATCCATGTTTTTCAGATCGCCTTTACGCTCACCCATGGCTTGCATGACTGAACCCTGGTTGTTCTCTTCGATATCCAGCGTTACGTTCTCGAATGGCTCTTGTTTACGGCCATCGATTTCGCGGAAGATAACTTTCGGACGGGATACCGCCAGTTCGAAACCTTCACGACGCATGTTTTCGATCAGAACAGACAGGTGCAGTTCACCACGACCTGATACGCGGAACGCGTCAGCATCTTCGGTTTCTTCAACACGCAGCGCCACGTTGTGTACCAGTTCTTTGTTCAGACGCTCAAGGATCTGACGTGAAGTCACGTACTTACCTTCTTTACCGCAGAACGGTGAGGTGTTGACGTTAAAGAACATGGTTACCGTTGGCTCATCCACGCTCAGCGCTGGCAGCGCCTGAACATTTTGTGGATCGCAAATGGTGTCAGAGATATTCAGCTCGCCCAGACCGGTGATGGCGATGATGTCGCCCGCTTCAGCCAGGTCGCTGTCGATACGCTCCAGACCCAGGTGAGTCAGCACTTTACCGACTTTACCGTTACGGGTTTTACCTTCGCTATCGATAATAGTGACTTGCTGGTTAGGTTTCACTTTACCGCGCTTGATGCGGCCGATACCGATAACACCCAGGTAGTTGTTGTAGTCCAGCTGCGAGATTTGCATCTGCAGTGGCGCTTCAGCTTCAACCTGTGGTGGAGAAACGTGGTCAACAATCGCCTGATACAGCGGAGTCATATCGTCCGCCATATCGGTGTGCTCCAGACCTGCAATACCATTCAGCGCCGAGGCGAAAATGATAGGGAAGTCGAGCTGCTCGTCAGTCGCGTCGAGGTTAACGAACAGGTCGAATACCTGATCAACAACCCAATCCGGACGCGCGCCAGGACGGTCAACTTTATTGATAACCACAATCGGCTTCAGACCATGCGCGAACGCTTTTTTGGTCACGAAGCGAGTTTGCGGCATAGGGCCATCCATCGCATCTACAACCAGCAGCACCGAGTCCACCATGGACATGACGCGCTCAACTTCACCACCGAAGTCGGCGTGTCCTGGGGTATCAACGATGTTGATACGGTAGTCATTCCACTTAATGGCGGTGTTTTTTGCGAGGATGGTAATCCCACGCTCTTTCTCCAAATCATTGGAGTCCATCACGCGCTCGGTTGCTTCGGTACGGGCATCAAAAGTACCGGATTGTTGCAGCAGTTTGTCAACCAGGGTGGTCTTTCCATGGTCAACGTGCGCGATGATGGCGATGTTACGCAAATTTTCGATCACAGCTTTGCCTCAGGCATTAGAAATAGCGCGCTATTGTACACGGATTAAGCGGAAGACTGAACACGATCACACTTTTCACTGAAAGTTTATTGCATTGCCGCAAATTCGCACTGTTCCCGGTGCAGAAAATGCACTAAGTTGGGCTATTGCACCACTTTGGTGCTTAACGATCGACCAAAAGCACCATAACAGTGCACTGAGACTATCGTGGTGCAGCGACCGGAGGACAAAAAGGTGCACCACAGGGCGATTTAACCGACACGGAGAAAGTTGGCACAGAATTCGCTTTATCTCTTTTAAGCGCAAACGCCAGTCAGACGACGGTTGAAGAGCGTGCCGGAATAGCCAGGTCAGGGATGGCAGTAGTCAGAAACGCATTCCCGGCAACGACGTTCCCTCACCATGTAGACAATGACCATTTCCAGGAGAGTTGAGTATGTCCGCTGAACACGTTCTCTCGATGATGAACGAGCATGAAGTTAAGTTTGTTGACCTGCGTTTTACCGATACCAAAGGTAAAGAACAGCACGTTACTATCCCTGCTCACCAGGTTAACGCTGACTTCTTCGAAGAAGGCAAAATGTTCGATGGCTCCTCCATCGGTGGCTGGAAAGGCATTAACGAATCAGACATGGTGCTGATGCCTGACGCTACTACGGCGGTCATGGATCCTTTCTTTGAAGATTCTACGCTGATCATCCGTTGTGACATTCTCGAGCCAGGCACCATGCAGGGCTACGATCGTGACCCACGCTCAATTGCCAAGCGCGCTGAAGATTTCCTGCGTTCTTCCGGCATCGCTGACACCGTGCTGTTTGGGCCAGAGCCTGAATTCTTCCTGTTCGATGACATCCGTTTCGGTTCATCGACCTCTGGTTCACACGTTGCTATCGACGATATCGAAGCGGCCTGGAACACCGGCAAAGAGTACGAAGGCGGTAACAAAGGTCACCGTCCAGGTCTGAAAGGCGGCTACTTCCCGGTGCCACCGGTTGACTCATCACAGGACATCCGTTCTGCCATGTGTCTGACGATGGAGCAGATGGGTCTGGTGGTTGAAGCGCATCACCACGAAGTGGCGACTGCGGGTCAGAACGAAGTGGCAACCCGCTTCAATACCATGACCAAAAAAGCCGACGAAATTCAGATCTACAAATATGTCGTGCACAACGTGGCCCACGCCTACGGCAAAACGGCGACCTTTATGCCGAAGCCAATGTTTGGCGACAACGGTTCAGGTATGCACTGCCATATGTCACTGTCTAAAGGCGGCCAGAACCTGTTCTCCGGTGACAAATACGGCGGCCTGTCTGAAATGGCGCTGTTCTACATCGGCGGCATCATTAAGCACGCGAAAGCGATCAACGCGCTGGCGAACCCGACCACCAACTCCTACAAGCGTCTGGTCCCTGGTTACGAAGCCCCGGTTATGCTGGCGTACTCTGCCCGCAACCGTTCAGCCTCAATCCGTATCCCGGTTGTAGCCAGCCCGAAAGCACGTCGTATTGAAGCGCGCTTCCCGGACCCAGCGGCTAACCCATACCTGGCATTCACCGCGCTGCTGATGGCTGGCCTCGACGGCATCATCAACAAGATCCATCCTGGCGATGCGATGGATAAAAACCTGTATGACCTGCCACCGGAAGAAGAAGCTGAGATTCCAAAAGTTGCTGGCTCGCTGGAAGAAGCGCTGAACGCCCTGAACGAAGACCGCGAGTTCCTGACTCGTGGCGGCGTGTTCACCGACGAAACCATCGACGCTTACATCGAATTGCGTAAAGCAGAACTGGACCGCGTCCGCATGACGCCACATCCGGTAGAGTTCGAGCTTTACTACAGCGTTTAATTGGTCAGACGTTTTTGTTGCCGTGGAAACTTTCAGCCCATCTTCGGATGGGCTTTTTTCTCCGCGAATTCACCGTTCATTCGCCTTCATTTCGGCTTAAAGACTAAAATGCACTAACTTAGTGCAGAGGAACGCTGTATGGCAACTGGCTCTCTGCCCGATGCAGGGCAGATTCTCAACGCGTTAATCAACAGTATTTTGTTGGTGGATAACGACCTGGTTATCCACTATGCCAATCCGGCGGCGCAGCAATTACTGGCGCAAAGCTCACGTAAATTGTTCGGCACGCCGTTACCGGAACTGACCGGCTACTTTTCGCTGAATATTGAGGTGATGCGCGAGAGTCTTGAGGCTGGCCAGGGATTTACCGACAGTGAAGTCACGCTGGTAGTCGATGGACGCGCGCACATCATGTCGCTGACCGCCCAGCGTTTGCCCGATGGCTTACTTCTGCTGGAAATGGCGCCGATGGATAATCAGCGTCGTCTCAGTCAGGAACAGTTACAGCACGCTCAGCAGGTAGCCGCGCGCGATTTGGTGCGCGGCCTGGCGCATGAAATCAAAAATCCGCTGGGTGGATTACGCGGTGCCGCCCAGTTGTTATCACGCGCCCTGCCCGATCCGTCGCTGAACGAATATACCAAAGTGATTATTGAACAGGCGGACCGGTTGAGAAATCTGGTCGATCGCCTGTTAGGGCCGCAGCAGCCCGGCATGCACATCACCCAAAGCATTCATCAGGTGGCTGAGCGCGTAGTGAATCTGGTGTCGATGGAGCTGCCGGATAACGTCTCTCTGGTGCGTGATTACGATCCCAGCCTGCCGGAACTGCCACACGACCCCGATCAGATTGAACAGGTGTTACTCAACATCGTCCGTAATGCGCTGCAGGCGTTAGGTGACGAGGGCGGCACCATTATTATTCGCACCCGTACCGCGTTCCAGCTCACGCTGCACGGCACGCGTTACCGTCTGGTGGCGCGGATTGATATTGAAGATGATGGCCCCGGCATTCCCGCCCAGCTGCAGGATACGCTGTTTTATCCGATGGTCAGCGGCCGGGAAGGCGGAACCGGTTTAGGCCTCTCCATCGCCCGTAGCCTGATTGATCAACATTCAGGAAAAATAGAATTTAACAGTTGGCCGGGACACACCGAGTTTTCGGTTTACCTGCCCATTCGCCAGTGAGGTTTCTATGCAACGAGGGATAGTCTGGATCGTCGATGACGATAGCTCCATCCGCTGGGTGCTTGAACGCGCGCTCACTGGAGCCGGTTTAAGCTGTGCCACCTTTGACAGCGCAAAAGAGGTGCTGGATGCCCTCTCGACCAAAACCCCGGACGTTTTATTATCAGATATCCGCATGCCCGGTATGGATGGTCTGGCGCTGCTGAAGCAGATTAAACAGCGTCACCCGATGCTCCCGGTCATCATAATGACGGCCCACTCCGATCTGGATGCTGCGGTCAGCGCCTACCAGCAAGGGGCGTTTGATTACCTGCCTAAGCCGTTTGATATTGATGAGGCGGTTGCGCTGGTAGAGCGTGCCATCAGTCACTATCAGGAGCAGCAACAGCCGCGTAATCAGCCGGTCAGCGGACCGACCACCGATATCATTGGTGAGGCCACGGCAATGCAGGACGTGTTCCGCATTATTGGTCGCCTGTCGCGATCCTCCATTAGCGTGCTGATCAACGGCGAGTCCGGTACCGGTAAAGAGCTGGTGGCGCACGCGCTGCATCGCCACAGCCCACGGACCAAAGCACCGTTTATCGCGCTGAATATGGCCGCTATACCGAAAGACCTGATTGAATCAGAACTGTTCGGTCATGAAAAAGGGGCCTTTACCGGCGCTAACCAGATTCGCCAGGGCCGCTTTGAGCAGGCGGATGGCGGCACGCTGTTTTTAGATGAGATCGGCGACATGCCGCTTGATGTGCAGACCCGTCTGTTACGCGTGCTGGCCGACGGTCAGTTTTATCGCGTCGGCGGCTATGCGCCGGTCAAAGTCGACGTGCGTATCATCGCCGCAACCCACCAGAATCTGGAGCTGCGGGTGCAGGAAGGCAAGTTCCGTGAGGATCTGTTTCATCGCCTGAATGTGATCCGGGTGCATTTGCCGCCACTGCGTGAGCGCCGGGAAGATATTCCGCGGCTGGCGCGTTACTTCCTGCAGGTTGCCGCGCGTGAGCTAGGGGTGGAGGCGAAGATCCTGCATCCGGAAACCGAAGCCGCGCTCACCCGTCTGCACTGGTCAGGTAATGTGCGTCAGCTGGAGAATACCTGTCGCTGGCTGACCGTAATGGCGGCGGGTCAGGAAGTGTTGATTCAGGATCTGCCTGCCGAACTGTTTGAGTCCAGCACGCCGGAAAATCCGGTGCAGTCGCTGCCGGACAGCTGGGCAACCTTGCTGGCACAGTGGGCCGACCGCGCGCTGCGTTCCGGTCATCAGAATCTGCTGTCAGAAGCGCAACCAGAGATGGAGCGCACGCTGCTCACAACCGCCCTGCGCCATACTCAGGGTCATAAGCAGGAAGCTGCCCGGTTGCTGGGTTGGGGACGTAATACCCTGACGCGCAAACTGAAAGAACTGGGGATGGAATAAGCATCCTGATACGGGCTGAGGGATCTCAGCCCGTTTTCAGATCACCCGTGAAAACTGCTGCTGACGCGCTCTCTGACGCAGGTAGCGATCAAAACACATACAGATATTGCGGATCAGCAAGCGTCCCACCCCCGTCACCTGCAAGCCGGTCGCCGCTTGCACCACCAGCCCATCCGCCACTAACGGTTTCAGCAGCGCCAGGTCTTCGGCAAAGTAGTCGGCAAATCGGATACCCCACTGGGTTTCAACCGCCGCAAAGTCGAGCGAAAAGTTGCAGATCAGGATTTTAATCACCTCACGACGCAGACAGTCATCATCGGTTAACGCTACGCCACGCCACAGGCCGTTGCCCTGCTGCTCTACGCTGCTGTACCAGCTATTGAGCACTTTCTGGTTCTGGGCATAGCTGTCACCAATCATGCTAATGGCAGAGACGCCAAGCCCGAGTAAATCGCTGTCGCCCTGAGTAGTGTAGCCCTGGAAGTTACGGTGCAGCTCTCCTTCGCGCTGGGCAATGGCCAGTTCATCCTGCGGCTTCGCAAAATGATCCATGCCAATGAACTGGTAACCCTGCTGCGTCAGTGTGGCGATGGTCTGTTGCAGAATATCCAGTTTTTGCTGTGCCGACGGCAGTTCGTCATCTTTGATTTTACGTTGGGCAGCGAACAGCGCGGGCAGATGCGCGTAGTTGAATACGCTTAGCCGATCGGGATTCAGCGCCAGCACCCGCTCCAGGGTGAAGGCGAAGCTGTCCGGCGTCTGGAGCGGTAAACCGTAGATCAGATCGATGCTGGTTGAGCTGAAACCCTGCTCGCGCGCCCGAGCCATCAGTCCGAAGATGACCGCTTCATCCTGTACCCGATTGACCCGCTGCTGCACCGCTTTGTTAAAGTCCTGCACGCCCATGCTCAGGCGATTGAACCCCAGCGCGCGCAGATGATCGATAACATCCAGCTCAATTTCGCGTGGATCGACCTCGATCGACATTTCGGCATCGTCCGCCACCGTAAAATGCTGCTTCAGCACGGCCACCAGCCGGCTAATCTGCGCCTTATCGAGAAAGGTCGGTGTGCCGCCGCCCCAGTGCAGTTGCCGCACCTGACGCTGACGGAACAGCGGTGCCCGCTGAATAATTTCCTGCTCAAGCACATCCAGGTAGCGGTCCGCTTTATGACGCTGGCGCGTGACTATTTTATTGCAGCCACAGAAGTAGCAAAGACGATGACAGAAAGGAATATGGACGTAGAGCGACAGAGGACGTTCTGGATAGCGCGCTACCGCACGCAGGAAATCAGGCTCGGCATACTGCTCGCTGAACTCCAGCGCAGTGGGATAGGAGGTATAACGTGGCCCGGCGTAATTGTATTTCTCAATCAGCGCCTGGTCCCAATCAATCTGCAGCGATGGCATGCTCACTCCTTCCGGTGACGTCGTCTAAGAGAAGGTCGCGATGAAGAAGGGATGAAAGGTGAGCGGGACGAAACCCGACGTAAACGTTGCTTCAGACGCGACAGGCGACGTAGTTTAAACAATAACCACAGCAGATAACATGTCGTCAGCAGCGCGAAAATTGATCCAGGCCAAAACATTGTCGTTTACCTGAGAGGGGCGGCATGCGGAAACCGCATGCCGATCAAATTGGCTTAGTTACCTTTCAGCAGACGGTACATATCTTCTTCCGCCTGCTCGTCATCGCCGTCATCCATGGCGATGCCTAACTGCTCCATCAGTTCGTCGATGCGATCGAGTGCTGCGTCCAGCCAGCCCTGGTCTTCTGCCGACAGCGTTTCGCCATTTTCCAGCCGATCCAGCAGCGCATCCAGACGTTCGTCATTTTCCAGCTTCGCCAGCTCTTCTTCCGGTGTCAGGCGTGCTTTTTTCTCAGCCGCGGGTTTTGCCACGCTTTTCTTCACTTTAGCGGATGCAGTCTGGCCATCGGCAATCAGCGCGACCGGTTTTTTGCTACCGATACGCGGATCTTTAACATTGCTGCCCTGGCGGCCACCGTTGTTGTCCGACGCTGTCGGATTTGCACGGCTGCCTGACGCATGGCCGCGATGCTTTTTATCACGTTTACGATCGCGTGCTTCGTTATTAATATCTTCACGCGATTTGCGTTTGGCTTTGACGGCAGGTTTGCCGTGCGCAGCTCGTGCAGGTTGCTTCATAGTGTTCGGTCCCGGCTTTTTTATTCAGTATAGAATTGCGGCGAAATCTAGCAGAAAGTAGCCAAAGAAAAAAGGCGACAGCTCAAGCTGTCGCCTTATTTCATACCTTCATACGAAGGAATCATGTTTTAAGTCCTTTTCGGCTCGTAACATCCCGGTCAATCCCGCGCCTGCTCAACACCTGAGCTTTTCCTTATCCCTGTCCGGTCCGCAATCCCTGACCATTTCCACTCCATCGCTCTTTGCCTTCCTGACATCCCTGAACGCATCTTCCTGATGTGTGCTGCCGTGCACTGCACACTAATGTAGACCAACTGGTAAAACCCTCAAGTAAGCGGCAGGGTTAGTTGCTGGAAAAAAACACTACATATTCATAATTAACTGAATAGTAATGTTTTTTATTTTTAGTAATTAAAGTAAATAACGACATAACGGGCAACGTCTATGGCAAATCTCTTACAAAAAAGGCGACCGCCAAGCGGTTGAGCACTTTCGCGCCATAACGCGTATAATCGGCGCCATTGCCCTAATGCGTTTTCTGGAGTGTCACTTTGTCTGAACTGAATTATCACGTAACCCATTTTGTCCTGAGCGCGCCGGATATCCGCCATCTTCCCGCTGATACCGGGATCGAGGTCGCCTTTGCTGGCCGCTCCAACGCCGGCAAGTCCAGCGCACTGAACACCTTAACCAACCAGAAAAGCCTGGCGCGTACCAGTAAAACGCCGGGCCGCACCCAGTTGATTAACCTGTTTGAAGTCTCGGAAGGGAAACGGCTGGTCGACCTGCCGGGTTACGGCTATGCCGAAGTGCCAGAAGAGATGAAGCTGAAATGGCAACGTGCATTAGGTGAGTATCTGCAAAAACGACAGGCGCTGAAGGGTCTGGTGGTGTTGATGGACATCCGTCATCCGCTTAAGGATCTGGATCAGCAGATGATTCAGTGGGCAGTGGAAAGCAGCATCCCGGTACTGTTGCTGCTGACCAAGGCTGATAAGCTTGCCTCGGGCGCGCGTAAAGCGCAGCTGACGATGGTGCGTGAAGCGTCACTGGCCTTTATGGGTGATGTGCAGGTCGAACTGTTTTCGTCGCTGAAGAAGATTGGCGTGGATAAAGTACGGCAGAAGCTTGATGGCTGGTTCACCAACCTTGAGCCCGCACGCGACGATCAGGAAGCAGACGAGTAAACCGGACCGGTACATTCCGTCCGTTGAGGCTGTAAAAAGCCCAATAAAAAACGCCCCAGTCACAGAATGACTGGGGCGGCTAAATTCAGCCAAATCCGATTACGTGAAGTAAAAGGTCTGAAAGATAGAACATCTTACCTCTGTACCCTACGCCTCGAACTTTACCTGATTTTTTCTGAGCCACAAAGGCTTTTTTGTCGCTTACTTACATCAAACAGAACTTTTTTTACCATATACGTCACAAAAACGGCTTCGCGATGTAGTTTAATGACATAAAAAGTGCTTAGCCGATAAGTAGTTAGTGATCTCCTTCAGACTGTGGCGCCATTGCCAGTGGCTGAAGCGATTAAGTAAACGATTTACTTATGCCTCATGCCAGACCCGCAATGACGCCGCAACGCCAGCGCATTGATGCAGATTAGTGGGCTTCATCCCAGTTATCGCCCACCCCAACTTCCACCAGCAGCGGCACGTCGAGCTGCACACTGCCTTCCATCAATGCCTGAATTTTCTTGCTGGCGGCCTCAACGGCCTCAGCCTTGATCTCAAATACCAGTTCATCGTGAACCTGCATAATCATTCTGACGCCGCTCTCTTTTTCCTGCTCTAACCAGCCATCAACTGCAATCATCGCACGCTTGATAATGTCTGCCGCCGTTCCCTGCATTGGCGCATTGATCGCCGCACGCTCCGCGGCTTTACGTCGCATCGCGTTGCTGGATTTAATATCCGGCAGCCACAGCCGGCGCCCTTCGAGGGTTTCGACATAGCCTGTACTGGCGGCCAGCTGGCGGGTATTTTCCATGTAGCGCAGCACGCCTGGATAGCGTTCAAAGTAGAGATCCATATACTTTTTCGCTTCGCCGGCACCGATGTTCAACTGGCGAGACAAGCCAAATGCGCTCATGCCATATATCAGACCGAAGTTGATCGCTTTGGCGCTGCGGCGCTGTTCTCCACTGACCTTGTCCAGCGCGACGCCAAACACCTCAGCAGCGGTTGCCCGGTGGATATCTTCGCCCTGGGCAAACGCATCCAGCAATCCTTTATCCTGCGAGAGATGCGCCATGATGCGCAGTTCAATTTGTGAGTAGTCGGCCGCAACGATGCGATTCCCTTTGCCAGCAATAAAAGCCTGGCGGATGCGGCGTCCTTCGTCATTACGTACCGGAATGTTTTGCAGGTTAGGATCGGTCGAGGATAAGCGTCCGGTCGCGGTAACCGCCTGATGATAAGAGGTATGAACCCGCCCGCTGACCGGGTTGATCATCAGCGGTAATTTATCAGTGTAGGTGGACTTCAGTTTGGATAAGCCGCGATGTTCCAGAATCACTTTGGGCAACGGATAATCGAGCGCCAGCTCAGCTAAGACTTCTTCGCTGGTTGAAGGTGCGCCGCCCGGGGTCTTTTTGGTCGGTTTAATGCCCTGCTTTTCAAACAGGATAACCTGCAACTGTTTAGTCGAAGAGAGATTAAACGGCTCGCCCGCCAGTTCATGCGCCTTGAGCTCCAGTTCAGCCAGCCGGGACGTAAGCTCTTTCGAGTGCTGCGCCAGAATAGCCTGATCGATCAACACGCCATTACGCTCGATACGCGAGATCACGGTGAGCAGCGGCATCTCAATTTGCTCAAACACTTTTTTCGGGCCCGCTTCTTTCTCCAGCTCTGGCCACATCTTCAGATGCAGCTGTAAGGTGACGTCGGCATCTTCCGCAGCGTAGTGCCCCGCCTGTTCGAGGGCGATTTGATTAAACGTCAGCTGATTTTTGCCTTTGCCGGCAATCTCTTCAAACGTGACGGTTTTGTGGTTCAGCCAGCGTGCGGCCAGGCTATCCATATCGTGTTTGCCGACCACGCTGTTGAGAATGTAGGACTCCAGCATGGTATCGAACTTAATACCGGCCAGTTCAATGTCGTAGTTCTTCAATACGCCGCGATCGTATTTGAGATTCTGACCAACCTTCCAGGCGCTGGCATCTTCCAGCAGTGGCTTAAGCTGTGCCAGCACGGCAGCGCGGTCGAGTTGTTCAGGCGCATCCAGATAGTCATGTGCCACTGGCAGATAGGCTGCCTCACCCGGTGCTACCGCAAAACCGATGCCCACGATATTGGCGCTCAGGGTATCCAGCGAATCGGTTTCCAGATCAAAGGCGAACACCTCGCTGCGCTTTAGTTTCTCCAGCCAGCTTTCAAAGGTCGCCTGATCGAGGATAGTGACGTAGCCATCAGCCGATAAAATGCTGCTGGTCTCCACCACTGCCACCGGCTCATCAGGCAGCCCTTTTTGCGCCTGAGGATTGCTCTTTTTACCCTGCAGCCATTTCCCGTCCTGCAGATCGTTCAGCCAGCGTTTGAACTCATAACGGCTGAACAGCGTCTGTAACGCCGCCACGTCCGGTTCGGTCACCGTCAGTTCTTCGCAAGGCAGCGGCAGCTCAACGTCGGTTTTGATGGTCGCCAGCTGGTAAGAGAGAAACGCCACGTCACGGTTCTGTTCAAGTTTTGCCGCCATGGTTTTGGCACCACGGAACGAGAGTTCGGCCACTTTATCCAGGTTGTCATAGATCGAACGCATGCCGCCCAGTCCCTGCAGCAGCGCCTGCGCGGTCTTCTCGCCCACGCCAGGAACGCCAGGGATGTTATCTGAGCTATCACCCATCATGGCGAGGAAATCGATAATCAAAGCAGGCGGCACGCCATACTTCTGCTCGACCTCTTCCGGTCCGAGGATAGTGTTGGTCATGGTGTTAATCAGCGTGATACCCGGCGTCACCAGCTGCGCCATATCTTTATCACCAGTGCTGATCAGCACTGCCCGGCCTTTTTTCTCGGCCTCAAGCGCCAGGGTACCGATAACATCATCAGCCTCAACGCCGCTGACGGCCAGCAGCGGTAATCCCATTGCGCGCACCATCTCGTGCAGCGGTTCGATTTGCGCTCGCAGATCGTCCGGCATCGGTGGCCGATGCGATTTGTAGTGCTCAAACAGCTCGTCGCGAAAAGTTTTGCCTTTAGCATCAAACACCACAGCAACATGACTTGGGCTATATTGCGTCAGCAGGCTTTTTAGCATATTAAGCACGCCATACATGGCGCCTGTGGGTTCACCTGCACTATTGGTCAGCGGCGGGAACGCGTGGTACGCGCGATAAAGATAGGATGAGCCATCAACCAGAATCAGGGGATTTTCTGCGATTTGCGCCATAAGTCTGTCTATTCTTCGTTGCCATGGATTGGTCTATAAGGATGCCACAGCTTGGCAAGAATGGTGAAATAAGGCGAGCAGCGTCTGGCGTTTTTAACGCTTTTGAGTGAAGGATCGCAACGATCGTTCTGTGGATAACTTTGTGCGTAAAAATTATAACGCGCTGTTTTTTAGGTGTTTAGATAAAACCCGCCCGATTTAAATCATTAAATTTCAATCATTTATCTTATTTCCGTGACCCGATCGCCATTTTTAATTACGTGATCCCTTGTGTGGATATTAAATTTATGCCCAGGAGATGGATAAAAATGCTGTCGCCGATCGCAGGGCAAAAAAAACGCCAGCAGCGCTGGCGTTTAACGGTCAGGCAGCAGGTTACTTCTGGCTGACCAGGAATTTCACGACGTTCGCGTAATCGGCAACGAAATTATCCATAGAGCTGGTATCGAGACCGCCGTTATTGACCATATATTTGCCATTAACGAAAATCGCCGGTACGCCACGCAGATCAACATCAGCGGCTGCTTTCTGCTGCTGAGCAACCAGCGCTTTTACTGCAAAGCTGTTCCAGGCAGCATCATAATCCGCCGCAGAAATGCCAGCCGCGGTGATAAAGGTCTGTTTCAGGCTGGCAGGATCGGTGATGGTCTGCGTTTTCTGGATACCATCAAAGATCGGCGCGGTGACTTTATCTTCCACACCTAACGCCATTGCAACAGCCCAGGCCTGAGTCACCACCGGTCCCAAATCGCCGCCGAGGAAATCAACGTGGTATTTCACCATCTTAGTCTCAGCAGGCAGATTCTTTTTCACCGCATCATTGACGTGATAAATACGTTCGAACTGATAGCAGTGCGGGCAGAAGAAGGAGAAAAACTCCATCACCTGAGGTTCGCCTGCAACGGGCTTCTGCAGACTGACGTACTGTTTCCCCTCGGTGAATTGTGCAGCAGACGCGCTGAACGCCAGCACTAAACCGATCAGTGCAAACCAAATCTTTTTCATCGTGAAAAACTCTCCTGACTACTTCATTAAAATTGCGGGGTCAGCTGCAAAGGAGGTTCCTGCAACAGCTTCTCCTGCTCGGTAAAAAGCGAAATCTGCCGGCGCCAGAAATCTTCATCTGTCATCCAGGGGAAGGCGCGCGGAAAAGCGGGATCCTGCCAGCGTCGGACTACCCAGGCCAGATAATAAACCATGCGCATCGCGCGTAAAGGCTCAATCAGTGACAATTCATTAATATCAAAGTCACTGAATTCACCGTACGCCTCCAGCAGGATATCCCACTGAATACGCTGTTCCTGCCGATCCCCGCTGATCAGCATCCACAGATCCTGCACTGCCGGACCGTTACGGGCATCGTCCAGGTCGACAAACAGTGGCCCGTCACGCCACAGGATATTACCGGGATGACAGTCACCGTGTAATCGTAGCGGCTGCCACGTACTATGCCAGCGCTGCTGTAACGTGTGCCCCAGCTTGTCGACCGACTGAAGCAGCGCATCTTTCAGTGAAGCAGGTACTAATGCACACTGTTCCAGCACCGCACGAGGCTGATGGAGATATTCATCCAGGCCGATAGTCGGCCGCTGGCTGAACAGCGCTTTACGGCCGGTCTGATGAATCCGACCCAGAAAGCGACCTACCCACTCCATCTGATCTTCATTATCAGTTTCATACTGCCGCCCGCCAAGGCTGGGGAACACTGCAAAAAAGAAGCCGGCGTGACTCTGCAAGGTGTTGCCCTGTAAAATCAGCGGTGCCGCGATCGGTACTTCGTCAGCCAGCAGATCAAGCGCATACTGATGCTCTTCGAGAATCTGCTCTGCACGCCAGCGCTGTGGGCGATAGAATTTAGCCACGTAACGGCGTTTCTCATCATCACTAAATTGATAAACACGGTTTTCATAGCTGTTCAGCGCTGTCAGTCCTGATTCGACGCGTATGCCTGTTTCCCACAGCGCATCCAGCAGCACGTCGGGATTCAACGTCTGAAAGTTAAACGCAGCGTCGCTCATCATTTTACCTGTCGTGGCCGGTGTATTTAGCCACCAAGGATAACACTACTCGTCATCTTTAATGACACCCCGTGCGCGTAGCAACGCTGTTTTGAAATCAACTTCGTGATCTTTTTTCAGCCCCGGTATCTCATCATGGCTGCCTGCGTCGCGCATTTTGAGATGGTAAATCAATACGTCATCGGTTAATTCACTTAATGGGCCACGGAATCCAGCTTCCTGTGCCAGTTTCTGTAAGAATGCGATGAGGTTAAGATCGGGTTCTTTTTGCCAGGCGGGTTGTAACAGTTCCATCAATTCGTTCAGACGATGGCATTTCATATCACTTACTCCCGTTTTCAGTATGTCATTAGCGAGGATAATGCCATGACAATGTTAACCGGCGTGATTCTGGCCGGGGGTCAGGGCCGCCGTATGGGTGGTCAGGACAAAGGATTGGTACCACTGAATGGCAAGCCACTGTATCAGCATGTCCTTGAACGGCTAAGGCCACAAGTCGACATTGTGGTGATTAACGCGAATCGCAATATTGATCGTTATCAGTTAAGCGGATGTCGGGTCGTGCAGGACGTGTTTGCAGATTACCCGGGCCCGCTGGCGGGGATCTATAGCGCATTACGCGCTATTGAGGGGGACTGGGCGGTGTTCAGTTCCTGCGATACACCTGCTATCCCGCTTAACTTTGTTGAGCAGCTGGTGCAACAACGCGGCGACGCCCCAGCAGTGTGGGTACGCTCACAGGAGCGCGATCATCCTACGCTGGCGCTGATCCACCGCGATGTTGCTGCGCCACTGCAGGCCTATCTCCAGGCCGGTGAACGCCGCCTGATGCAGTTTTTACGCCATCAGGGCGGACATGCGGTGCTGTTACCGGATGACGAATCCGCCTTTCACAACATCAATACCCCGGATGATCTGGATAAGAGATTTTAATATGTCGCTACCTTTACTGGCTATCACCGGCTGGAGTGGAACCGGAAAAACAACGCTCCTACAGCAACTTATACCGATCCTTAGCCATCAGGGCATACGTAGCGGTTTGATCAAGCATACGCATCATCAGATGGAGGTGGATACACCTGGCAAGGACAGCTATCTCCTCAGGAAAGCCGGGGCGAATCAGGTTATCGTGGCCAGTTCACAGCGCTGGGCATTAATGTGTGAAACACCTGATGAAGGGCACATTGATCTGCCTTACCTGGTGAGCCGGATGGAACATTCTCTACTGGATCTGGTACTGGTAGAAGGATTCAAAAATGAGGCAGTGCCAAAAATTGTGTTGTGGCGCGCCGGTATCAAAGGTGGCGTAGACGAGTTGCTGGATGAACAGGTGATCGCCGTCGCCAGCGATCAGGCTCTTGCATTGTCGGTACCGGTACTGGATTTAAACCAGCCAGTAGTGATTGCGGCGTTCATTGCTGACTGGCTAAAAGCCCGCTGATGCACGTTTTTGACAGGATTTTAGGATCTGCAGACGTAAAAAAGCCCCGCACTTTCGTGCGGGGCTTTTTCACTGGTATGATGCCTGGCAGTTCCCTACTCTCGCATGGGGAGACCCCACACTACCATCGGCGCTACGGCGTTTCACTTCTGAGTTCGGCATGGGGTCAGGTG